>NZ_CP007032.1:2400000-3000000 GCF_000231405.2 Desulfitobacterium metallireducens DSM 15288
CATCCAGCAACGTTCACACTTTTCACCAGCTGCTGAGCTGACCTTAATCCTTAAGCCTTCGATATCTTCGGCTACAGTTGCCTCTACAGGCGTTTCTTCTGTGGGTTGATGTAACTCAACATCAGAAACAATGAAGATTTCCGCAAGGTTAGGAACTCCTTGCAGGAATTCATAGAGATCAGCTGGGGTGTAAAGATCAACTTGAGCGGTAAGCGGATGATTGATGAGCTTATCTTGACGGGCTTTCTCCAAAGCCTTCGTGACCTCAGCACGTAAGGATAAGATTTGATCCCATTTAGCTCCAAGTTGTTCATCCATCCATTCCGGCTTCACTGTAGGCATTTTTTCAACTTGAATATTTACCCCTTCAGCTACACCTGAGACATAAGGCCAAATTTCATCCGCTGTGAAGGTAAGTACCGGAGCAATTAAGCGTACCAGAGCATCCAAGGACTGATAAAGAACTGTTTGCGCAGAACGACGCAGTGTGGATTTCTTCCCTTCGACATAGAGGCGATCTTTGGCAATATCGAGATAAATAGCGCTCATCTCAATCGTACAGAAATTATGGACGGTATGATATACCCAGTGGAACTCATATTTTTCATACCCTTCAAGCACACGGTCGATCACTTTTCCAAGTTGAAGAAGCGCCCAGCGATCAATCTCAGGGAGCTCAGCGTAAGGAACTTGATCCTTTGCTGGGTCAAAGTCATTGAGGTTACTGAGCAGAAAACGTAAAGTATTCCGGATCTTTCGGTAAGCTTCCGACATCTGTTTCATAATGCGTTGAGAAGCTGCTACATCGTTTTTATAATCCGCTGAAGCAACCCAGAGTCTTAAGATATCTGCTCCCATTTGGTTCACGACTTGAAGCGGATCAACCCCATTACCCAAAGACTTTGACTGTTTCCGCCCTTGCTCATCCACGAGGAATCCATGAGTAAGTACGGCTTTATAGGGAGCCTTGCCAAAAGCGGCGACAGATGTCGACAAGGAAGAGTTAAACCAACCTCGATGCTGGTCAGAGCCCTCCAAATAGAGGTCAGCAGGCCAGGTAAGTTCCTCTCTCTGCTTGAGAACTCCAGCATAACTTGTCCCCGAATCAAACCAAACATCCATGATATCCGATTCCTTGCGGAACGCATGGCCCCCACAAGGGCAGGTCGTTCCCTCCGGAAGAAGTTCTTCAGCTGGATGTGCAAACCAAGCATCTGAACCTTCTTGACGGAAGATCTCTTGAAGTTTAGCAATCGTTTCATCGTTAACGAGCTCTTTGCCGCAATCCTCACAGTAAAAAATCGGGATCGGAACACCCCAAGTCCGTTGTCGGGAAATGCACCAGTCTCCTCGATCTCGAACCATATTGTAAATTCGATCTCTACCCCAAGCCGGAATCCATTGAACTTGATCAATCTGCTCTAAGGCTTCTTTACGGAAACCATCGATTGATGCAAACCATTGCTCTGTTGCGCGGAAAATAATCGGATTTTTGCAGCGCCAGCAGTGAGGATAACTATGGGTAATCTTTTCTTCAAGTACTAGAGCATTCGCCTTAGTAAGGTCTTCAATCACGATCGGATTAGCTTTACCAACTTTCAGTCCGACATAAGGTCCGCCTTCTTCAGTAAACTTACCTTGATGGTCGACTGGACAAATGACCGGCAAATCATATTTTTTCCCAACGATAAAGTCATCTTCCCCATGACCAGGAGCCGTATGAACGCAACCCGTTCCTGCTTCAAGTGTAACATGCTCACCGAGGATTAATAGCGATTCTCTATCGAGGAGTGGATGTTGACATGTAATCAACTCTAAATCCTTACCGACGAAGGTTTTCTCAACAGGCAATGCCAAATTCCAAAGGGCACGGAGTCTTTCCAGAAGACCTTCAGCGACAATCCAATGTTCATCCCCAACCTTGACTTGAGCATAAGTAAAGTCTGGATGCAAACTGATGGCTACATTGGCCGGAATGGTCCAGGGCGTCGTAGTCCAAATGACAACGTAGGTATTCGCTTCGTTAAGAATACCTTTACCCTCTTTGACAGCAAATTTTACATAAATTGCGGAAGAGGTCTGATCTGCATATTCAATCTCCGCTTCAGCTAGAGCCGTCTCGCAAGAAGGACACCAATACACAGGTTTTAAGCCTTTGTAGATATAGCCCTTTTTCGCCATTTCGCCGAAAACACCGATTTGCTCAGCTTCATATTCTTTATGGAAAGTTAGATAGGGGTGATCCCAATCCCCACGTACGCCTAGACGTTTAAAACCCTCACGTTGAATACCGACATACTTTTTCGCGTACTCTTTGCAATGCGCGCGAAATTCTAGGGTGGAAACGGCATGTCGATTTAGTCCCACCTTCTTAATAACCTGCTGCTCAATCGGTAGACCATGTGTATCCCAACCAGGAACATAGGGAGCATCGTACCCCATCATCGTTTTATACTTAACAATGATATCTTTAAGCACTTTATTTAACGCATGCCCAAGATGAATATCTCCATTTGCATAAGGAGGCCCATCATGGAGTATAAACTTTTTATGTCCTGCTCGAGCTTTTTGAACGTGCTCATAGAGATTGTTTTCTTCCCACTTTTTTAAGATTTCCGGTTCACGTTGGGGTAAATTGCCCCGCATCGGGAAATCCGTTTCTGGTAAGTTTAAGGTATCCCGGTAATCCATAAATTGATTCCTCCTAAGTATTCTATACATAGTAATGATAAAAACTAAAAAAATCCCTGTCCACATAAAAGGGACGGGATATTCTCGCGGTGCCACCCTTGTTGCTCAATTGAGCCACTCGGAACCCTATAACGGAGGTGATCCGGAGAAGCTTACTCTAACCGTTCAGCTTCTCACTCTAAGGTGATTTCCTTGTCTTACCTCGCGGGCTTGCACCATTTCCCGCTCGCTTGAGAGGATATCTCAAGGACTGTCCTTATCCACGTTTTCCCGAAAATAATTAAGCAAACAATTAAGCTAAAACTTTACGGATTAAACCAACTAATTTGGCTGTTCCTTCAGAATCAACCGGCTCAACTAGAAATAAACAAAGATAGGGAATTTTTCGTTCCTTCCAGTTAATTACCATCTCATAAAGTCCATCTTTAACCAAAGTGACTTGATGTGCATCACGTTCATTAGATAAACCAACAACGACTCCACGTTGCTCCATGACATCAAGTGCTTGAAACGCACGATCAAGCAATTCATCGCTTCCTGCCATGAGGACATCCCCCGCGCGGAAAGGTCCAGGTTCAGCCTTTCCAAGATAAAGGACTTGAATCTCCTCTGGAAACGAAATTAACTCACTGAGGGTTGACACAAGTTCCATATCACTACGACCCACTTTGCCAACAGGGAGACTATTGTCCTGAATATGTAGTCCTAACCCCTCAACCAAGAAATCGGAAGCCAGTTCCGTGTACAATATGCTTTTCATAACCAGCCATCCTTCTAAATAAACTATTGTCTAAGCGATATCGTACATTCTACCATGATTCTAACCTATTCCGCAAGATTCAAACCATTATCTTGACTCTTGATTAGCTTAAGAGAATCAATTGAAAGTTCGGATTCCTTATTAAAAGATTCTGCAAGATTAAGCTGTGCGTGTAGGAATGACTTTAATTGTGTCCGAATCAGCTCTCTTCTTCTGAAAAGATCTTCAATTTCCTCGTTAACCTCAGTTATCTTTTTCTGCGCTTCTATAAAGCGTTGCGCCTTTTCTTGTTCAGCAGTTTTGATCATCAGTTCAGCTTCATGGCGTGCAGATAGCTTCACTTCCTCGGCTGTCTGCTGAGCGAGTACCATTGTCTGCTGCAACGTCCCTTCAAGCTGTTTATATTGTTTAAGTTCTTGCTCAAAGCGTTGCACCTTTTCGCGAAGTTCGAAATTCTCACTATAAACGACTTCAAATTCTTTACTGACCATATCGAGGAACTTCTCCACTTCTTCCGTTTGGTAGCCACGAACCCCTTTACGAAACTCTTTATTCCTGATGTCAATCGGAGTCATCGGCATAGTTCTGTCCCCTTTCTAATGCTTTTGTGTCTGAAAAACAATAATACTCCAGCCAATCCGCCCTTTGCGAGTCTCACTTGCATCACGAAGGCGTAATCGTCCATATCCTCGGCAAGAAATAACATCCCCTGACTTCACTTCCAAATCGGGTTTGCTAATCATTAGATCATTGCGTTTAATCTTTCCTTGTCTAATCCATTCTTGAACAACGCCTCGGGCAACATTAAAACCTGAAGCAACTATGGCGTCAATCCGTGAAGAAGCAACAGTAATTCGGCGCTCTTCTCCAGGATCTTCACGGAGATTGAGTTCTCCTTGAACTCGCTCGACACGAATATTGGCCCGTCCCGCCATTCTCCACTCTTGAAGCAAATAATCTGCAATTTCATCGACAACAGCGACGATCATCCCACGAATTCCAGAATGGATATCCCCAATCAGTTCTCTCTTTAGGCCAAGACCCATCAGAGACCCTAAAATTTGTCGATGTTCTAAAGCGACATGGGGATCTGTTGAAAGCACCTCTAATAGAGTGATCCCATTTTGTACCTGGTCTAGGTCTTGTCCATTTTGACCGAGGAAATAGCATACCCTCTCTGAATCTGAAAATCCACCCTGTGCCTTATAACTTAACGATTCCTTTTGGATAACTCCCTCAAACCATTGCGCTAAACTCAATCCCAAAAAAGGTGTCCTTACGGAAAGCGAATTATCTATTGCTTCATCCGCAAGATCTAAGAGATGCGCCGCTTCAAGACGCATCTCTTTTTCTTGCCAAAAGCCTAATACATTTCGGTCAATCCAATGGTTCATAGACCTAGCTCTTGTAAAAGGCCAAAAATTAGAGGTAAAACAATGACTCGGATGAGATAAATCGAAAAATAAGCGATAATTGGAGAAAGATCAATTCCAAAGCCCGCTCCCCCGATTTGAAACCTTCTAAACGGTCTTAGCAACGGTTCGGTAATATCATAAAGAATACTTCCGAATTTTGAATTAGATAACTGTGGAACCCATGACATAAGAGCTTCAAGGACAATCGCATACCCAAGAAGCATCAAAACTTTATCTATGACAGAATAAACAAACACGAGGATAGAAATAGAGACCACACTCCTTATTTACTGCTCAATGACCATGAGAATCCTTTTTCTTTAATTGTCTCATGCGACTCTCCTGAAATATCTACATTATTAGGAACGAAAAGAAAGATTCCTTGACCCACTTTTTGCATATTACCCCCAAGGGCATAAGTAGCGCCGCTTACAAAATCAACAATTCGTTTCGCAAGATTGTGGTCTGCATTCTCTAAGTTAACAATAACGGGTCGGCGGTTTTTAAGCTGATCCGCGATATTCTGAGATTCATCGAAAGAGGTGGGTTCTATCACAACAACTTTAACTTGTTTCTGAGTATGTATACTCACAACTTGAGCGCTTTTTCGGCTTGAAGATCGAGGCTCATCTTGAGCGTCCTTCTCACTTACTTCCTCTTCTAAAAGTTCTTCATCATCCTCTTCATCAGCAAATCCCATAATTCCAATCACTTTGTCCAATATTTTAGCCATACACGTATCCTCCCTTAAATTTGATTTATCATTAACTTAAATGTTAGCAGGTTTATTCATGGCTTGACGATCTCCAAAAATTTGTCGTCCTACCCGAACTATCGTCGCTCCCTCTGCAATGGCTAATTCAAAATCCCGGCTCATTCCCATCGAAAGCTCATCAAGATTGACATGAGGAATTTTTTTCTTTTGCAACACATCTCTGATTTGGTGCAATTCCCTAAAAAACCCTTGTGTCTCTTCTGGTGTAGCCTCCAACGCCCCAATCGTCATCAAGCCGAAGGCCTGAACGTGTGAACAGTCTGCAATCGCATTCAAAAAATCCTCTAGCTCTTCCCTCATTAGCCCCGCTTTATCCGGATCTCGAGCCGTATTGACCTCAACAAGTACCGGCCAAATAATATCTCGCCTCGTTCCCTGTTCTTCTAGCGTTTTAAGTAAATTCAAGCGATCGAGAGAATGGATTAAGGTAATATTATCATTCAAATATTTAACTTTATTGGTTTGCAGCCGTCCAATCAAATGCCATTCACAATCTTTCGGTAAAGCAGGAGCCTTTTCTAACCATTCTTGGACTCGATTTTCAGCAAAAACACGTTGCCCAGCTTGGTAAGCCTCCCTAACTGCTTCTACCTTCATCGTCTTACTCACGGCCAGAAGTTTAATTTCTTGCAGTCCCCGGCTAGCACCTTCTGCAGCTTTACCCATTCTTTGGTAAATCTGTTTCAAATTATTTTCTATACTCACGGATTACACCACCATGCTGAAAGATTCTACACTTTTTCCATATTTCCTGCCAATTCCAGCTCTATGATGGGATTTTTACATTGGCAGTCAAACCTTCAATCCCTGAACGCGGATTTTGAACGACAGGGATACCCTGAGGAAGGTTTTCCACACAGACAGAAGCATCATTTTCCCCCAGAACTTTTACTTTGTGAAACTGAAATATTCCTTCCTGTACAACATAGACTCCCATTTCCTCTCCCTTCGTGAAAAGGGCATTTTTCGAAATGATAACCCCGTTCTCGGAAGGACGTGCTATCCAATTCACCTCTTGCATTCTCTCGTTTACTGTCCCCTCAAGGTATTGATTAAAACGAACAACGATTCCCTGAGGTGTATTTGACTTACGCATAATCTTTCCACTTAAAATCTGCCCTTCAACGTTAAATTTAATCGTTTTCCCCACACTCAAATCCTCTGTCGTTTGTACTTCGACAAAGGCTTCTGTTGGAATCAAGTTATTGACCACTTTTCCCAGGGGAGCCCCCGCTTGAATTAGATCGGCTTTCGTTTGGGGATTTTCTTGCTGTTCAAGAATTTTCGCTAAGTCCATTTCCATTAAACTTTGAGGAGTAAGCACACTTTCTAAGCCATCCACTTTTTGAAAGAATAATCCACCCTTTGGGATGCTCACTTTAACGGATTGCTGATTAGAATTCGTCCCCGGAGCTGCTCCCTCCGGATAAATTTGAGCAACAATTTCCCCACGCCGGAATCTCTGTCCTTCTTTTCCAAGAAATTCTACTTTTCCTGAGGCGGGAGATGGGATGACATGCTCTTCATTCGCGAAGATCGCTTTAACGCTAACATAATGGTCAATACTCCCCATTTGTGCGGGTTCAATTTCAAGTGAACCTGTCATCCAGTTTGCTCGATACACCCAGCCCAAGGAACAAACGATAAGGGTCATGAGCAGCCCCCCCCAGAGCAACCTTTTAGCCATTGTATGTTTACTTTTCTTTTTCATACAACTCCCCCTGTTCAGCGACTGGCAATTCACAGGTAAACACTGATCCCAAACCCAACCGAGAAGTAATCCCAATTTTTCCGTTCGAACCCTCAACAATATGTTTAACAATGCTTAATCCTAAACCTGTACCCCCTTGTTCTCGAGAACGAGCTTTATCTACCCGATAAAATCGTTCAAAAATCCGAGGGAGATCCTGTTCTGGAATTCCACATCCCGTATCCTTAAACTCTAAATAAACAACAGAGTCTTTTTGAGATGCTGACAACTCAATTTTACCTGTAGTTGTATATTTCACTGCATTCTCTAACAAATTCAGAAGAACCTGGCTAAGTAAATCTGGACCCATAGCAACAGCAGGCAAATCGGAAGGTAACTCCACCACGAGTTCCAGTTCTTTCGCCTTTGCATAAGATGAGATCACGGGTTTTATCTTCTCATAGGCTACCTGAACTCGGCTTGAACTCACAACTAAATCAGTCCGTCGATTTTCAATACGGGAAAGGGTTAAGAGATCATCGATTAAACGTTGCAAGCGTAAGGTTTCTCTTTGGATGATCGTCAAAAAGCGTTCACGAAGTGCTGGATCATCAGCTGCACCATCAAGTAACGTTTCAACAAATCCTTTGATCGAGGTTAAAGGGGTTCGCAGTTCATGAGAAACATTACCCACAAAATCAGTCCGTACTTGCTCCAACCTGCGAAGTTCTGTCACATCATAACCAACAATTACAGCTCCCCGAGGACGTATTTGATCCTGTTCCCCAAGAAAAGGATTAACCTGAACCCGAACAATTCTTTCACCTAAAGTGATTTCTGAAACTCCAGATTTTCCTTCCTCTAAGGCACTTTGAACAAGTTCTTCCAATTCGGAATAACCCTGAACATCGATAAAATATTTGCCCTTCAAATCATCTTGAGTATAATCGAAAATATTTTCCGCTGTTGCATTAACGAGGACCACTCGGCCCACTTGATCAAGCGCAATTACTCCCTCTTGCATTCCAGCTAGGATTGTTTGAACTTTCTCTGCTTCTTGCGTATTTTTTTGTAAGCTGATTTTAAATTCCTGTGCTAGCGTGATCATTTCTTTCCCAATCTTACCAATTTCATCAGCAGAATCGAGAAAATACACTTCACTAAAATCCCCTTTGGAAATTGACCGGGCTGTGGTATAAAGTTTATCCAACCGAAGACATAAGCGATTCGTCAGGTAATAAACGATTCCGCCCGGCAAAATCAGGGCCAGAATAAAAGTCGGCCAGTCAAAAACAATAGCTTCTCTGTTTACAGCCCTCTCTCCTAGCCAGAACAAAAACAAGGTCAGCGACGTTGCTAGCAGATAGGTGCTTAAAATTCTCCACTTTATTTTCATTTTATTTATCCTTTTAAACGGTAGCCTATGCCCCGAAGTGTCTCAATATATTCAGGGTTTGAGGAATCTCTTTCCACCTTTTGCCGCAAATGTCGAACATGGACATCTACCGTTCGGGTATCCCCTGAATATTCATAACCCCATACCTGTTCCAAGAGTTCATCTCTTGAATAGACTTTGCCTGGATGTGTGGCTAGAACCCGCAGAAGTTCAAATTCCTTAGGAGTCAATTCGACCTCCACTCCACGTACAAGCACCTGAAAGCGATTCAAATCCATTTTCAAGTCCCCACGAACCAATTCGTTTTCTTGAATTTGGGGTTTAATCCGGCGAAGTCGAGCACGGATACGGGCTAAAAGCTCCCGCGGACTAAAGGGTTTCGTCAAATAGTCATCTGCTCCCAACTCTAGGCCTAAAACCTTATCGATTTCCTCGACTTTAGCCGTTAACATAATCACAGGAATATCACGTGATTTTGGATTTTGTCGAAGCTGATTACATACTTCCATACCATCCATTCCAGGAAGCATAACATCAAGGATCACTAGGTCAGGACATTTCTCTTCGACAGTCTTCAATGCGGAGGGGCCATCATAGGCCACAAGTACCGTATAGCCTTCCTTTTCAAGATTAAATTTCAAAAGCTCCTGAATGGGCTCTTCATCATCCACGATTAGAATGACAGCCATACATTTCCCTCCTCATCAATCCTTGCGCCGTATCCATCCCGCCATCCGCCCCGTCATCGGTCCTTCCTGGCGATGAGAGAAAAATCGATCTGTATGACAAGCTGTACAAATACCATCACTCCAAATATTTTTTGGCAGAACTCCAGCTTCGAGTAACAATTGACGATTTGCTTCCCAAAGATCAAGCTGAGCATGACCAAGACGAGAGGGCTTTATAAAAGGAGTCTCCTTAAACGTCTCTTGAAAAAGCTTCATGACGCGCTCATCCACTTCATAACAGCAGGGGCCAATACTTGGTCCCAGAGCCACCCAACATTCGCGAATATCCCCTCCCAGGTTTTTAAATTCCCTGAGAACGTTATTCACGATTTTACCCACTGTCCCTTTCCAGCCTGCATGAGCAATACTTATTGCCTCAAGGGTTGGATGATAAAAAAATACAGGCACGCAGTCTGCGAAGAAAGCCATTAACCCCAGAGAGCTTGTTGTTATTAACCCATCTACTCCAGGCAAAACCGTTTTAACATCCTTACTTCCTCGACCCGCATCAGTTGATTCAACGTGTTGAACCTCTACACCATGAACTTGTTCCCCTATTACGAAATCGTTCCACTCCGCATCCCATTCCTGTAGCCAGAGCTCTCGATTTCTCAAGACGATTTCCGGATCGTCCCCCACATGTAACCCTAAATTCAAGGATTCATAGGGAGATTCTCCCACTCCGCCCCAGCGCGTTGAAAAACCAACTTGAATTCCACGTTCTTCCCACTCTGGAAGGGTGAGATAAGTTAGCTTTTCACCTTGATGATAACACCAGTTCATATTCGACTCCTCGTGTTTCGAGATATATAGCACAATTTTATATCTTACTTTTAACTATACCATAATTTTTCCAGTCACAAAACCTACCAAAGTCCTATCTTTTACTAGGAAATCTGACAGTATCTCAGATATATCCCGTTCCATAGCCTAACTTTATCAGAAAAAGACGAAGTCTGGGTTATGTAGAATACGTAAAAAGCTCCCCGAAGGGAGCAAAATAAACAAGCAATATTGATAAACAGTATTTCACGGAGGCTAATTAATGGTGCTCCGGATCCGAATTTAAGTCAGGCAAGCCTTGAGCATCCACTAAGATAACATCCACGCCGATCTTCTTTACTCGATCCCAGGGAATGGTAATATCTTCAGTTCGGTTTCCACCAAAAAAAACCCAACTGCGGGACGCTCCAGGAACAACAATTCCCTTCACAACGCCACGTTCCAAATCCAAATCCAAATCTTTAATTGGTCCTAATCTTCGGCCGTCCTTAATATTGACGATATCCAACATACGAAGTTCAGAGATCCGCATCGATATACCCCCCTCTCTAATCCATATGAGAGGAACTAGGGTTTAAGACTCAGGATTCTCACATTTTTATCTGTTGTTATACGTACTTACGCATGTGACCGAGTGCAGCTTTTTCCAAGCGTGAAACTTGGGCTTGGGATATCCCAATCTCATCCGCAACTTCCATTTGCGTTTTGCCATGAAAAAAGCGCAAAGATAAAATGAGCTTTTCTCGCTCACTTAGTCGCCGAAGAGCCTCACGTACCGCAATACCTTCTAACCAACTTGCATCAGAATGCTTCTCATCACCAATTTGATCCATCACAAAAATGGGATCTCCCCCATCATGGTAAATAGGCTCAAAAAGCGAAATAGGTTCTTGAATTGCATCTAGTGCAAAGATGACTTCTTCTCGAGGTACGGTTAATTTGGATGCGATTTCTGAGACGGTCGGTTCACGTGAACATTCACTCACTAACTGATCCCGAACCTGAAGCGCCTTATAGGCAATATCACGCAAAGAACGACTGACCCGGATCGGATTGTTATCCCGCAGGTACCGCCGGATTTCCCCAATAATCATCGGCACAGCGTACGTTGAGAATTTAACATTTTGCCCTAAATCAAAATTATCAATTGCTTTCATTAGCCCGATGCATCCCACCTGGAAGAGATCATCGACATATTCTCCTCGATTCGTGAATCTCTGAATCACGCTGAGGACCAGTCGCAAATTACCATAGACTAATTTTTCCCTGGCTTCACGCTCCCCACTTTGATAAGCAACAAACAACTCTGTCATTTTCTTACTCTTTAGGACAGGTAACTTTGAGGTGTTCACTCCACAAATTTCAACCTTGTTTAAAGCCATTTGAGCACTCACCTTCCCAGCCGATTTCCTCTTGGTGAGTATGCCCTAACTGACTTTATGTTATTCCAATCGACAAAACTCTTTCCTCAATCTCCTAATTATGCGTTTTTCCAACCTTGAAATATAGGATTGAGAAATTCCTAACCGATCGGCGACCTCTTTCTGCGTTTTTTCCTCTCCGTTGTCTAACCCGAAACGGAGCTCCATGATCAGCTTTTCCCGATCAGAAAGACGTCCCATGGCGAGATGGAGAAGCTGGCGATCCACTTCTTCTTCGATCGGCCGTGAAATAATATCATTTTCTGTCCCAAGAACATCAGATAATAAGAGTTCGTTGCCGTCCCAATCGATATTTAAAGGCTCATCAAAAGAAACTTCTGATCGGGTCTTATTATTTCTCCGCAAATACATAAGGATCTCATTTTCGATACATCTAGAAGCGTATGTAGCTAGTTTAATCTTCTTTTGAGGATCAAATGTATTGACGGCCTTAATTAGTCCTATTGTTCCTATTGAAACCAGATCTTCAATTCCAATACCCGTATTTTCAAATTTGCGTGCAATATACACAACTAACCTAAGATTGCGCGCGATCAAAATATCACGAACCGTTGGATCTCCCATTTCGAGCCGTTCCAGCAGATCAACTTCTTCATCTAAACTTAAGGGAGGAGGTAAAGCCTCGCTGCTGCCAACATAATAAATTCCCTTGCGGCCGCTGAGTCTTTGAAGAAGCATGCCCCATAAAATGTAAAATCTATTCCAAATTTTCTTATACCAGCTCATAGGTCAACCTCCGCTTCCTTGAACTTGTTCCGGATGTAACAAGGCCTGGTATTCACCATCCGGGCTTAAGGATTGTTGTACTAAAGCTAATGTTGCTTTGATTTCCTGGCCTTCAGGGTCTGAATAGAAAAAAACGCGGTGCGGCCGAATTCCCAATAGCCAGCTTTGGTGTCCGACGGATTGATAGGGAATAAACACGAAAGTTCTCATCCAAATAGGATCGGCCTTCCAGAGCCAGGGCCAGGGATCCTCTAGCTCACGCCAAGGAGCTTGAAGTATGGAACGTAAGTTTTCGGGCAAGGCTGTTGCGGCTATATCCTCTTCGACAAGGAGAACGGGAGTCCCCGTAAGAGGATCTCTCAGTTGATTGCCCGTGTCCAACATTGCTCTCACTTTAATTGGCTCGCTATCTTCTTCAAAATCAATTCCAAGATCATAAACTACAGTCTTTAATTGCATCGCTTTTGCTAACCATCTCATCCAAAGCTTCTGCCCGCCCCACCAGAGGAGAACACCTAAGGGTAATACCCAGAAGTTTCGTATACCTAAGTTAAATACAGAGGATCCTAATCCATCAAATTCTACCCAACCCCACAGAGCAAAGACGATGCCTCCCAAACCCGCAGATAAGATCCAGAACAAGGTCAAACGTTTAAGAAAAACTCGCCGACCACCCGGTGCAAAACTGACCCAAACCATTGCTAGAGGGGTAAGGACCTTGCTCAGAAGCAAGAATGTCGAAGCTGGCCAATACGCCGAGAGAATAACTGAAAACTCACCCAGGAACACTCCTCCCAACATGCGATATCCATGCGTTGAGATATTGAGGAGTCGGGCCGTTAAATAAAGAAGAAAGAGATCCATTATTCCATTGATCATCAGATCAAGATCAAGATACCTCACGACCATCTTTAAGGCAGCCCCTTTTGTCCCTGTACGTTTCTGTTCAAATTATACCTTAGATGGTGAATAAAACCTGTCGTATTACGTGGGAATTTTTAGGAAAACGCAGGCGAGTCTTGACGAGATATATAGAAAAGGAGCTAGCCCTTAGGCTAACTCCTTTATAATCGAAACTTAATATTAACTGATTACCGACGACGGCGTAAAAATTCAGGAATATCGAGTTCATCTGATGAAGCCGCTGCTACAGGTCGAATCACCTGTTCTGCTGTCGTTCCAGTTTTACCGAAAGAACTCTGTGTCTGATCAAAACCCGTGGCAATAACTGTAACTCTAACTTCTTCCTTCAACGTTTCATCAATAACTGCTCCAAAAATAATATTTGCCTCTGGATCAGCAGCTTCAGCAATAATTTCAGAAGCTTCATTGACTTCAAACAAGGTCAGATTTTGCCCGCCTGTAATATTGAGAAGCACACCTTTGGCTCCTTCAATCGAGGTTTCCAAGAGTGGGCTAGATATTGCTTTACGTGCCGCATCTGAAGCCCGATTTTCACCACTGGCTTGTCCAATGCCCATTAAGGCTGAGCCAGTATTTCTCATAATCGTTTTCACGTCAGCAAAGTCTAGATTAATCAGACCTGGAACAGCAATTAAATCGGAGATTCCTTGAACACCTTGACGCAGAACATCATCCGCAATCCTGAACGCCTCATGAATCGTCGTATTCTTATCAACCACTTGCAACAAGCGATCATTCGGTATCGTAATTAAGGTATCCACTTTGCTTTTTAATTCAGCAATTCCTTTTTCAGCTTGCATCGCTCGTTTGCGTCCCTCAAAAGTAAAAGGACGGGTGACTACCCCTACAGTGAGTGCCCCTAGCTCTTTTGCCACTTCAGCAACAATTGGAGCAGCTCCGGTTCCAGTACCGCCTCCCATGCCTGCTGTGACAAAAACCATATCAACACCCTTTAAGGTTTCAAGAAGTTCTTCCCGACTTTCCTCAGCCGCTTTTGCTCCAACCTCTGGGTTTGCGCCAGCTCCTAAGCCCTTCGTCAGTTTCAAGCCAATCTGAACTTTTTGTCCTGCCCGCGAAAGGTTTAATGCCTGTGCATCTGTATTTACAGATACAAAATCAACACCCTTAAGCCCTGCTGTAATCATGCGGTTTACCGCATTATTTCCTCCGCCACCAACACCGACGACCTTTATCCCTGCAAACTGATCAAAGTCCATGTCAAATTCAAGCATCTAGCGTTTCTCCCCCTCGTAAATTCAACTATTTATCCATCATCTTCATAATCGAACCTTTTCAGACTTGCATAGAAGTTCTATGTACAAGCCCAATATTCCTTTTTTCACGAACATTTTTTTCTGCTAAAAGGACTAAAAATATAGGATGGATCTTATTTTTTTATTAAATTTCTTCTAATAATTGCCAAGTTGTTAAATAAACGCACCCCAAAGGCGACGACTGCAGCTAGATATAGATCCACGCCAATCCGATCGCCGATATAGGCCAACAAGCCTGCGAGCAGGATATTAGTAAAGAAACCGGTCAGGAAAATTGTTGAGTCAAAATGCTCTTCTTGAGCTGACCTCAATCCTCCTAAAACAGAATCCAAAGCCGCTAAAATCGCAACAGATAAATACTTGGAGTACTCTACCGGAACGGTAAAGGGACTAAACCACCCAATCGATAAACCCAGCAACAAACCTAAAAATGGTAACCACATTATCAATAATCCTCCTCATCATCGGCCAATAACAGGCTTGGCAGCCGTAAAATCAATATACCTCACTCCGTTTTCAACGGTTTTATAGCCCGGGTCATTAAGGAGTTGGTAAAGCCCTGCTAATTTATCTTTCCAGTCTTGAGCTTGTCCTAACCGTACTTCAACTCCACTGGTCAAATAAAGTGTAATTTGCTCAATGGGGTTTACATAAACTTCCCCAATCAAAGGTAAAATTTCTGAAGGGGATTCTTGTAAAAGAAGTAGAGCTGCCTCCAAACCGGGAAGTTTAAGTTCTTGGCCTGGACCCGCCGTATCGGGTATCGTAACACCATTAATTACAGGATAGCTATGATCTGGCCAACCTTCGCTTCTCTGGAGGAAGATCCCTTGATCATCAACTTTAACTACACCGTTAGGAACAACAACCAATGCGACAGGGGTTCGCTCCGTAACCTGAGCGACCAGAGTTTGAGGAAATTGCCGTTTAAATTGAATGCTTTTAACTAGAGGATGTAGAGTCACTTTTTTTCTTAAGCTCTCCTGATCCACAAGAATAATATTCTGTCCTTTAGCACTACTCATCAAGCGATCAATTTCAAGCTGAGGGATCTGATCTAAACCCTCGACTTTGATATTTTGAATTGTGAAGTAACTCGATCGAAGAAAAAGTGTCGAGCCCGCTACCAGTAGGATAACCAATATTGCAACATAAAAAAAGGCTGCATTCGTTTTCATGGGTGCCATGTCTGTTCCCCCTTGACCCAAGTATAACGAATACAGCCTCAACTGTCATGCCTTTTTTGTACTAAGACTTAACCCGAGTTAGCTTGGCTCCAATTTGACGGTATTTCTCCTCGAGATTTTCATAGCCACGATCAATATGACCGACCTTTTCTAGCACCGTCGCATCTTCCGCTGCCAGAGCAGCAAGAAAAAGTGCAGCACCTGCTCTTAAATCAGTCGCTTCAACAAACGCACCCTCTAAGTTTTCAACCCCGCGAATGATTGCTGTCCGACCTTCAATCGTGATTTGTGCTCCCATACGGCGCAATTCATCGACATGCTGAAACCGGTTTTCAAAAATCGTCTCTGTGATTACGCTTGTTTCCTCTGCCATAGCCAGCAACGCCATAAACTGAGGTTGCATATCCGTTGGAAATCCGGGATAAGGCATCGTTTTGCAATCTACGCCTTTGATTCTACCTGTTCTGCGGACACGAACTGCATCATCCCCAATTTGGACCTTAGCCCCGATTTGGCGAAGCTTTGCAATTACAGGTTCTAGATGCTCAGGAATTACATTTTCGACTTCAATATCGCCCTGAGTCATAACAGCAGCAATCATGTGCGTCCCAGCCTCAATTCTATCAGGTATCACCGTATGCTCAGTGGGCTTGAGTTGAGTCACTCCGTCAATCCGGAGAATATCCATACCCGCCCCCCGAACTTTTGCCCCCATCTTATTCAGGAAGTTCTGCAAATCCACGATTTCCGGTTCACGTGCCGCATTATGGATCAGCGTTGTTCCCTTAGCTAATACAGCGGCCATCATGACATTCTCGGTTGCTCCGACACTCGGTACATCGAAATAGACATCTGCACCTCTAAGCTCATCTGCCCAGGCCTCAATGTAGCCATGTCTCTCCTTGACCTTAACGCCTAACTCCTGAAGGCCTTTGATGTGCTGATCCATAGGCCGGGAGCCAATCGCACAACCTCCTGGTCGCGAAATTCTAACCCGACCATTCCGTGCCAGCATCGGTCCTAAAATCAAATTTGAGGCTCGCATTTGGCGCATCAAATTTTCATCGACCTCCCAGCACTTCAGATTTGAGGAGTCGACAATCAGACCTTCCTTGTTAAATGCGACTTCTGCTCCTAAGTATTGCAACACTTCGATCATATGTTCAATATCTGCTAGATGCGGAATTTCTAGCAGGTTCGATCGCCCGGAAGCAAGAAGAGTCGCCGCCAATAAAGGTAATGAGGCATTTTTGGCTCCACTGGTCCGTATCTTTCCTTCCAGCCTTTGTTTTCCTGTGATGACGTAGCGGTCCATCGTCATAGAAATACCTCCTCTATGCGGTTATGCAAATTATGAGGTCATATAATGGACTTCGGTTCGGAGCTCAACTCCGTATTTTTCAAAAACGTCCCTCTGAATGGCTTGGATTAAAGCTAATACATCGGCAGCTGTGGCATTCCCAACATTTACGATGAAGTTACCATGTTTAGATGCGACTTGGGCCCCGCCTATACCTTTGCCTTTCCAACCCGCTTGTTCAATAAGCTTACCAGCAGAATCACCCGGAGGATTACGGAATACACTGCCTGCATTGGGTAGCTCTAAAGGTTGCGCTGCTTTACGTTTCGCCAGATTCTCAGCCATCTGCGCCTTAATCGTTTCTATTTTTCCCGGCTTAAATTTGAGTTCTGCTGCTAATATCCAACCTTTACCTCGCAGTGAACATTCGCGATATCCAAAGGTTAGCTCCTCTTTACTCAAAGTCTCGATCTGACCCTCCTCAGTTAAGACCATAACTTTATAAAGCACATTCTGGATTTCCCCGCCATGCGCACCCGCGTTCATGACGATTGCTCCGCCAAGAGTCCCTGGAATACCCCGAGCAAACTCTAACCCGCTGAAGCCCTTCTCGCCTGCCTCCTGAGCTAAACGAGCTACGGAACATCCCATCTCAGCCTGCAAACTGCATTCTCCCCATACCTCACTAGTTAAGGACGTGGTGACAACCGTAATTCCTTTCAATCCTTCGTCTGGGAAAAGCAGATTTGACCCGCGCCCAATCAGGCGGATTGGGATATTCTCCTGTTGGGAAAAACGCCAAAGCTTCTCCATTTCAGCAACTGATTTTGGCCATACCACCCATTCAGCTGTACCACCGATCCTCCACGTACTCAGGTTCTTCAACGAAACATTCTTCTCTATTCGTCCCTCGATCCCGTTCAATAGCATTCCCATTCCACCTTATGTTCTTCTTCACTTCCCACCAGGATACTCCCATCTGTAAACCCAGCAGGATTGAACGATAAATACTTTCCTCAGCTTCAGGCTCCGGATAACGTTGAAGCCTTCCGAAGTAGCGGAAATTTTCTCGTTCAGCATAGAAATCCACGAAGGCCTCACTGATCACCCAGTCGCCTTCAGGAAACCAGCGTTTGAATTGCCTTCCTATAGGCATATCTTTAACGAGTGCTTTTAACCAATTCTCGGAAACCACCCAATGCAGGCCCCGTCCTTGTTCAGCAACCCAATGACGATCCGCTCCATACCAGAGAAGAGAAGGCTCATAACCTGCTTCCGATAACAGCTCCCAAAGTAAAGGTCGCCCCTCTTGTAGCAGACTTTCAAAAACGGGAAGGATTACCTCTTGCTCCCATAGTCTATGTAAGAAATCCTCAACTGACTCTTGGAGCAAGCCCTGACTTTCTCCCCACTGGCGATAATCATTTTCAAATTCAAACTCCGGCCAATAAACGATCTCTGTTGGGCCAAGATCCGGGAAATCTTCGTCCTTAGCCCCCATCAGGCTCGTTAAATCTAACGGCTCATCAGCCGAAACTTGCCTGAGAATCGTCTGAATCTGTAAGGCCTCGAGCAAAGCTTGAAAGCCTAGCCCTTCTTCTGAACCATGCGGCGTAAGTATGAGAATCTTCCGCGTTGGCCACATGACAATCCACTCCCTTCCTTCTGACTGTCATATGTTATGCCAACCGTCAAGAAGGTGTGAATTGAGAGCCGATTTCTTCTATTTCCACCCTGTTTCAAAGCAAATGTTCACGATCTTGCCTAAGGCATCTGGCTCTCCTAATTCCTTCGCTTTAGCAGCCATTTCTTGGAGCTGGACCGCTTGCCCCATCAAGTCACGAACCGCTTGCCAAAGGGTTTCCCCGTTTAAGTCTTTATCCAAAATAACACGTGCAGCTCCAGTTTGCTCTAACGCCCGCGCATTGTATTCTTGATGATTTTCAGCCGCATAGGGATATGGAATAAGAATTGCAGGCTTTCCTGCCACCATCAATTCCGCGAGAGAAGCTGCTCCAGCTCGCCCAATCCAAAGATCAGTACAGGCTAAAGCTGCGGGCATATCAGCCAGGTACTCGAGCACCTTCCAGTTCTCTCTCTTCCATTGAATTCCTGCCTCTTGTAATGACTTTAGGCTTTCCTGATGAGTCGCTTTTCCCGTAGCCCAAACAACTTGGACCTCTGGGTGCGAAGATAACTCTTTAAGCACCTTAATCATGGCTTGGTTAATACTCCGCGCCCCTCGACTCCCGCCCGTGATGAGCAAAGTCAAGCGTTTAGGGTCTAATCTAAGCCTGCTCGCCCCTTCCTGTCGGCTCATCTGACCTATTTCTGGCCGGACTGGCAAACCTGTCAAGACAAGTTTTTTCTGAATTCCAAAATGAGCAATACTATCCGGGAAGGTAACCATAACCTTACGCACAAACCGAGCTAGTATTTTATTTGTCACACCCGGTAGGGCATTTTGCTCATGAAGCAAGGTCGGAATTCCAAAAAGTGCTGCTGTTAAAACAACCGGCCCAGATACATAGCCTCCTGTCCCCACCACTAAATCAGGCTTAAATTTCTTCAGGATTTGTTTTGTATCCCAAAGTGCTTTTACACTTTTAACTCCAACCTTAAGGGTCTCCACACTAAGCTTGCGTGGTAATCCCTGTCCTGGCACACTGGCAAACTTTAAACCCGCCTCGGGAACAAGCTTTGCTTCCATTCCTGTATCGGTTCCCACGTAAAGGATTTCTGTTTGCGGGTCAGCGGACTGCATTCCCTTAGCGATCGCTAAGGCAGGATAGATATGTCCTCCAGTTCCTCCTCCGGTCACAATCACTCGCACGGAATCTGCCCCTTTCATACGCTTAATTATTCTAAGATCTAGGTTTTTGCCTATCATCTATTTTTCTGAGCAATTTAACTTTTTACAATCCATATTCCTAGTATCTTCAGGATTTTGCTTTACCCCAGTCGCTCTATAAGCTGTGCGGACCAGACTAATGCTCAAGTCCTTCGCTCCGTCGGGTCCCTGTCCAAATCGTCTCCTGACTCACTGTCCAGTTGGAAACGTCCTGTTTCCAACCCGTCTTCGCTGCGGACTCTTCGCGAAGTTGGGTTGCCGCTCGCTTTGAAGTCGCTCCCTTGTGTAAATCAAAATCCTTTGGCTATATCTTAGGTTACTGCTTAAGTAATTCTAAAAAAGATACCCAAGCAATTCTTCGAAGAAGTTATGCTTACGGTTCTTTTCCTTCGCTGACCCCAGGCGCCGCTTTGGCCTAAGGGAGCGTATTAAAGCAAGCAGTTTACCGAACTTAGCGAAGAAGTCGGGCGGAGGTGGAACCGCGCACACGATGTGCGCGGCCGACCGTGAGCCAAGGACGGCGAATTGGGAGGGTATTCCACCGGAGCCCGACTTCCGAGCTCTAGTTCGGTCTGCGAGCGCCACAAGCGACCGTGGCCAAAGCGACGCCGATGTCCTGCACAAGAATAACTATCGTAAGAATAACTTTATCGTGACTCCCGCGAAATATTGAGCAGTACTCCGACCCCAATCATTGTAAAGACGAGCGAGGTTCCTCCATAGCTTAGGAAGGGTAAAGTGATGCCAGTAACCGGCAAAATCCCGCTTACAACCCCCATATTGATCATCGCTTGGATGCTTACCATCGCTGTAAGGCCAACGGCTAAGAGCCCTGCGAAAGCATCAGGAGCCCCCATAGCAACGCGAAAACCACGCCATGCAAACATGAAAAAAAGAATGACCACGAGTGATGCACCCACAAATCCCAATTCTTCCCCGATCATCGCAAAGATAAAGTCGGTATGATTCTCAGGAAGATAGAGGAATTTTTGTTTACTTTGCCCTAGTCCTAACCCAAAAAGTCCTCCGGGGCCTAAGGCCAACAACGCTTGAATCGTTTGGTATCCTTTACCCGACGGATCAGCCCAAGGATCCAAGAAAGCCGTAATCCGGCGCATTCGATAGGGTGCAGCAGCAATTGCGGCAACAACTAAACCTATACCTGTTCCGCCTAAAGCGAGCAAATGGCTAACCCTTGCACCCGCAGCGATCAACATGAAGAACGTTGTTCCAGCAATTGCTAACGTCGTTCCTAAATCGGGTTGAAGCATTATTAACCCTGCGACCAAACCCAGTAATCCTAAAATCGGCAAAAGGCCCTTGCGAAATGATTGAATTTTATACGGATTAAGGGATAAGAGATGCGCCATTACCAAAACCATGGATAATTTAATCACTTCTGAAGGTTGAATCGATAACGGTCCCAGACCAATCCACCGGTCAGCACCATTAACTCGGCGTCCCACGCCTGGTATCTTGACCATAATGAGAAGAACAACCGCCAGAATCAATGCGGGTTTAGCGAAACGCCTTAAAAGCTGCAAATCCAATCGCATGGTTACAGCCATCGCTACCAAACCGAGACCAACCCATATCACCTCCATTTTTAGAAAATGATACGGATCATCATATTGGATATACCCTTTAACAGCGCTTGAACTATACACCATCACCAATCCGATAGTGAGAAGTGCAAGTATCGCACCTAGTAAAATCCAATCTGGTCGGCGGCGTTTTGGCATTTTCAAGTCCCCCCTTAAGAGTTATCAAATGGGTTCCCTATAATGCCTACGCACTAACTCCTTAAAGAATTCCCCTCTTTCTTCATAACTTTTAAACATATCCCAACTCGTACAAGCTGGGGAAAGAAGGACAACATCTCCTGCAACAGCCTCAGCAATTGCAAGGTCGACCCCCTCCGCAAAACCGCCTGCTCGAACAATTCGGGGGACCCCCACATCCTTAGCCGCTTGCTCCATTTCATCGGCTGCCATACCCAAAATAACTACACTTTTCACCCGTTCTTTCACGATTTTCATAAAGTCGTGAAAATCGAGACCTTTATTTTTACCTCCAGCAATCAAAACGATCGGCTGTTCTTCAAAAGCATACAATGCCTTTTCTGCAGCATCAGGATTTGTCCCTTTGGAATCGTTAACAAATAAAATTTCATCGAACGTCCCTACAATCTCTTGACGATGCTCCACTCCTGTAAATTGCCGAAGCCCCTCCGCAATCTCGGGAAAATTTAAACCTAGCTCATGAGCTGCTCCGATAGAAGCCATCACATTTTCTAGATTATGACTACCGCGGATTTGTAATTCTTTCCGACTAAGAATCCGTGTGACCTTTCCATTTTCAGAGTACACGATATCCTCGCCCTGGAGGCTAATCCCCTCCTCTAGATAAGTCGTCGGGCTAATATAGAGAATCTTTGCCTTAAGCCCTGGAGCAAGAGCACGAACTGATGAATCATCCCAGTTCAAAATTGCCAAATCTTCCGCACTCTGATTCTCAAAAATGCGGGCCTTTGCAGCTAAATAATTCTCGACAGTACCATGACGATCTAAATGATCCGGAGTGATATTTAACAAAATCGCAATATTTAATCGTAGCTCATCAATCAGTTCAAGCTGGAAGCTCGAAAGCTCGGCAACAATAATTCCTTCTTCAGATAACTCATCAACATTTCCGCATAAGGCCACACCGATATTCCCAGCAACAAGAGTAGAGCGCCCCGTCTTCTTTGCTAACTCCCCAATCAAGGTCGTCGTCGTTGTCTTCCCGTTCGTTCCAGTAATACCCACTTTTTTTGCGGGGTTATCGCGCAATGCAAGCTCGACTTCACTCCATACGGGTATACCTTGAGTTGTTCCTTCTAAGATGAACGGCAACTTTGGAGAAACTCCTGGAGAGAGTACAACCAGATCTGCTTGAACCTCATTCCATTCGGGAACCCTGCCCAAAATAAGCTGGCTCGACTTAAGCCCCAGCTCAGCAATTCCCTCCAATTTCTCAGGATCTTTGTTATCCGTCAAAATTACATTTGAACCCAAATCCAACAACTTTTTCACAGCACCCAAGCCGCTTCGACCTGCACCTACAACTAAAACCTTTTTATCTTTTAAATTCACACTGATCACCTTCAATAATTTTTAGTATTTATTTATCTACCCCAGCGAAGGCAAATAAGCAATTATTCCTAGCATTCCAAAAACAAACGCTGCTGCCCAAAACGTTAATACAACTTTCCATTCATTCCAACCCGAGAGTTCAAAATGATGGTGGATCGGGCTCATCTTGAAAACCCGTTTTCCCGTCGTCTTAAAGGAGATGACTTGAATAATAACCGAAAAGGCCTCGATGACATAAACTCCTCCCAACAGGAGCAGAATCACCTCTGTTTTTGTTAGCACAGCCAACCCAACTAAGGCTCCCCCCAAAGCGAGTGAACCGGTATCTCCCATGAATACCCGAGCTGGATACTTGTTAAACCTCAAAAAGCCCAGACACCCCCCTGCTAAGGCGACGGCAAACACCGCTAAGTCTGACTCATGTGCTAGAACCGCGACCCCTCCACCTTGGTTTGCCCCGAGCAGAGCAATCAACATATAGCAGAGGGCACTGATCAATGTTGTTCCTGCTGCTAAACCATCTAACCCATCTGTAAGATTCACTGCATTTGTAATTCCCACAATGATGAAAGCTACAAATGGATAGTAAAACCAGCCTAATTCAAAATGAATAGCCGTAAACGGAATAATAAGATCCGTTCCCCGTCCAAGCAACTGCACCGCCACCCAGGTCAAACCAAAGGCTAGTGCAATCTGCCCAATCAGTTTTTGGTAAGCTCTTAACCCTAGTGAGCGATGCATAACGACTTTAATAAAATCATCAATAAATCCAATAAGTCCAAAACCAAGCATCGATCCTACAACCGCAATCATTTCTACTGAAGTTGGCTGTTCAGCGCTCAACAACGAAGCTGCCACAATTCCCACGAGAAAAATAACCCCACCCATAGTTGGGGTTCCCGCTTTTTTCAAGTGTCTCTTTGGTCCATCCTCGCGGATGTTCTGGCCAAACTTGAGGGTATGCAATAGAGGAATAAGAAAAGGGCCCAGAATCAAACTAATGATCAGCGCTAATCCTCCAGCCATGAGTAAACGTTCTAGCATGAATCGATTCCTTCCTTTTTAGGATATTTGTAATGCTTCCGTTACTTTTTCCATTTTCATTCCACGTGAAGCTTTGATTAAAACCCAAGTTTCATTTCCCAGCGAGCTAAGAATCAATTTTGCCTGAGAAATCGCGCTTTCTCGATCTGAGCAAATATGCACTCGATCTGGTGCCATTCCAGACTCCAAAGCCCCTTGAGCAATCTCCTCTGCTAAGGTCCCCACGGTTATAATTTCCGTGATCCCAAGTTGGGCAACCGCTTGACCCACCACATTATGCCCGCTTGCACTCGCTTCCCCAAGTTCGTACATCTCACCTAAAATAGCCAGGGTAGCCTGACTAGATCTTTGACTTAAAACTTTAAGCGAAGCCTGCATCGAGGTTGGATTCGCATTATAAACATCGCTGAGAAGCATACTTCCATGGATTCCTGGATGTAATTCCAGACGCATTTTGGAAAGTTCCAACTCAGCTAAGCCCTGACACCCTTCCTGCAAAGAGATTCCATAAACTTTTCCTACAGCCAGTGCAGATAATGCGTCTAATACATTGTGTTCACCTGGCAGAGGCAGATAAGCCTTGGCATGCTCCGCTTGAGCCGCAATTTCGAACTGAGTTCCCAAAGTCCCAGTCTGTTCAAGATTCGTCCCTTGGATATTCAGCGGATGATACCTGCCCTCTATCCCATAAAAGAACTGTTGATGGGGATCCTTCTCCGCTTTCTTAACACTCCACAAATCCTCACCATTGAGTATTGCCATTCCCCTTATGGGAAGGGCTTCAATCAGTTCCCATTTGGCCTTTGCGATGTTTTCCTGAGAACCCAGGAGTTCCATATGGGTTGTCCCAATATTCGTAATCACACCCGTATCAGGGTGAACAAAATCGCAAAGTGCTTTAATTTGTCCTAGCCCGCGCATGCCCATTTCGATTACCAAAACTTCCGTCTTCTCTGGCGCGTTAAGAAGAGTCATCGGCACCCCAAGTTCATTATTTTGGTTTTCCTTATTCTTATGCACGCGGTATTTCTGGGCAAGAACGGTTGCAATCATGTCTTTGGTTGTTGTTTTCCCATTACTCCCGGTAATCGCTACAACCTTAACCCCTAATTCCATGCGCCAAGCCTTTGCTAATTCCTGCATCGCACTTAATCCGGATTCCACGAGAATGAGTGCCTTTCCTTCAGGCACATTTAATTTCGTCCGATCCTTCATCTTCGTTTTTTCGGCAATCGCTAGATTAGCTCCATTTTTCCAGGCCACTTCAATATAATCATGGCCATCTACTTTTTCACCTACAAGCGCAAAGAAGATTTCTCCCCCTCGCGCTTGCCGGCTGTCAATAACACATCCAAAGACTGGCACATTCGGATCTCCCAAACATTCCGCCCCTAAAATTTCAGCAATACGTTGACTATTCCACATAGCCCCGCCCCCTTAAGGCATCTTTAGCTACCTCCCGATCATCAAAAGGAAACGTCTCCTTACCAATAATCTGATAGTCTTCATGGCCTTTTCCCGCAATCAAAACGGTATCTCCAGGTTTAGCCCTTCGACAAGCCATTTCAATCGCTTCCCGGCGGTTAACCATCGTGGTATATTCCACACCAGATACTCCAACCAGAATATCTTTGATGATCTGTTCTGGTTCTTCTGTCCGCGGGTTATCTGATGTTACGATGACAAAGTCACTCAACCGCGCCGAAATTTCACCCATTTGCGGTCTTTTCCCTTTATCACGATCACCCCCACAGCCAAAGACCGTAATTAACCGACCTTGGGTAAATTCGCGAGCCGTCTTTAATACATTTTCAAGTCCATCCGGAGTATGCGCATAATCAACGATAACCGGGAACGGCTGTCCTCTGCGAACATTTTCAAACCGACCGGGTACTCCGTGAATTTCCGCCAAAGCATCAGCTGCAAGCTGAGGATCGCGACCGCTTTCTACGGCCCAGGCAAAGGCTGCAAGCGCATTATAAACACTAAACATGCCAGGGGTTGAATAATGGATTTCTTGGAATTTGCCATGAAAACTTACAATCATCTGAATTCCATGAGCGGATAATTGAATGTTTTCAGCCCGGTAATCCAAATTTTCAGCATGAACCCCATAGGTTACTGTCGGAGCAACTGACACTTCACATAGGGTTTTCGCGGCTGGATCATCCCCATTAATGACCCCAATTTTCGGTTGTTTTGTGCCTTGCAATTCCTTAAAGAGACGAGCCTTAGCCTGAAGATATCTCTCCATAGTCTTATGATAATCTAAGTGATCCTGTGTAAGATTAGTAAAAATTGCAGCATCATATTCGATTCCCTGAACACGTCCTAAATCCAGAGCATGAGAAGATACTTCCATTACGGCAAGATCAACCTTCTCGTCAACCATGGTCGCTAATAGCTTTTGTAACTCGATTGCTTCCGGCGTAGTCCGGCTACCCGGGATTTCTCTCCCATCAATCCGTGACCCCAACGTCCCCACCAAACCTACTTTTTTCCCTTGTTTTTTCATAATCTGTTCCACAAGATGGGTAATTGTCGTTTTTCCATTTGTCCCCGTTACCCCAACCATTTCCAATTGGCTGCTCGGATGGCTATAGAGATTTGCGGCTATTTTCCCAAGAACATCGCGAACATGTTCAACTTGAATCTGAGGGACATCGATGGGTAATAATCGCTCGACGAGAAGTGCTACAGCTCCTTTTTCAACAACCTGAGTAGCAAAATCATGCCCATCCACGTTCGCTCCAGGAACGCAGGCATAAAGCTCTCCCGTCTCAACGTGACGAGAATCCATCGTCATTCCCTTAATTCCTACTTCCATATCTCCAGAGGAAGCCAGTACTTTAATTCCATCAAGAATGTCCGCAAGTTTCTTATTCACTATTGGCACCCTCATCACACCTTTCAATTGTAGTATAGACGTTTCAAATTCTGGTCAGACCTCTGATCTTTATTTTAACAGTAGCGTAAGCGAACTTCACTTGCATCTACGGCTCTACCAGAGGCGTTCGGCCCTGCAACATTTTGATTGCTTCAACATCCTCATCCTCATCTTCCCACCATTGAGCCATCGTTGGAGCTCCAGCCTCGTTCCCCAAATAGAGAAGCACTGTTGAACCCGCTTCCACCTGTACGTCGGCGGTTGGAATTTGATCGAGAATGTTCTGTCCAGCTCCCTCCGTCATTACATTAAATCCGGCTTGGGTCAGAACTTTTTGTGCATCTGCGAGAGGCAATCCTAAAACGGAAGGAACCGTAGCCGCTTTTTTAATCGGGGCGAACTCAAGACCAGGCATCGGCTTGCTTGGTGTCAGAGGAGCATTCAGGTCTTGTTTGATTCCTAAATACTTCAAAGAATCCAGCATTACCGCTTGTACCGGCGGGCCAGCCACAGCACCTCCATAAAAGGGAACCCCATCGATCACCGTAAGGATGGCCAACTTAGGGTCATTTGCCGGAGCAAAGCTGACAAAGGAGGCCACATATTCTCCTTGTATATACGCACCATTCGCCACTTTTTGAGCGGTCCCTGTCTTTCCAGCAACCCGATAACCCGGCAAAAATGCCCGCCGTCCTGTTCCATTCGTTACGACTGCTTCAAGAATTTCACGTTCCAGTTTGGACGTATCCTCACCAATCACACGTCGAACAGGCTGTTCTTCAAACGGTTCCACGACTTTACCACTGGGGCCGACAATTTCCTTAACCAGTTGCGGCTTCATCAACGTTCCCCCATTGGCAACAGTTGAAACTGCAGTCAAGAGTTGAATTGCTGTAACATTATTCGTTTGCCCAATAGACATTGTGGCTAAATCAAGTGCCGTTGCTTTCTTCTTATTCGCCAAAATTCCAAACGCTTCCCCAGACATCTCAATTCCTGTCTTTTGACCAAAACCAAAAGCCGTTAAATACTGATAGAACTTATCCATACCTAAACGCTGTCCCATTTCAATAAAACCAGGATTACACGAGTTTTCCGCGACTTGCATAAAGGTCTGAGAGCCGTGCCCTCCCGCTTTCCAGCAGCGCACATTCTTACCGAGGACTGTATAAAAACCAGGATCAAAGAAACCTTCTGTCGGGCTTATTTTTTTCTCTTCTAAGGCCGCAGCAAGAGTAATGACTTTAAAGGTTGAACCGGGTTCATAGCCGTTTTGAATCGCAATATTACGCCTTGCACTCGCATCAAATTCCTGATATTTATTTGGGTCAAAAGTCGGAGCAGTGGCCAAGGCCAACATTTCTCCCGTGCTCGGCTTCATTACAAGAATTGAAGCGCTCTTAGGAACCTGACCGTTCATATTTGTACCTTGACCAGACATGAGCTTTTGAAGTTCTCGTTCGGCAAAGGCTTGAATATTTTTATCGATTGTTAATCGAATCGTGTTCCCTTGTTTAGGTTCTAAATACATCTGCTGAGCTTCAGGTAAGGGGATTCCGTTGGCCGCAAATTCAGACAAAACAGCCCCCTGAATTCCTTTCATTTGGGCATCTCTTGTCAACTCTATTCCTTCTAACCCCTGATTGTCAATCCCCGCAAAACCAATAATATGAGCAGCTAGCGGACCATTCGGATAATAGCGCTGACTATCTTCAGTTACCCCAATCCCAGGTAACTCTAAGCTTCTAATTTGAGTGGCCACTTCCGGGGTCACCTTTTTCTTGACATATTCTAAAGCGGACCGTTTAGTGATCTTGGTCTGAACCTCTGTAGCTGGCATTTGGAGAAGCTCGGAAAGCTTTTGAGTTATCTCTGTCACCTTTCCTGAAGCTCTAACTTCGGCAGGCAACGCATAAACGGTCTCTGTACTCACACTCATCGCAAGTATATTCCCGTTACGATCTTCAATATTGCCCCGTTTCGGTGCTACTGGGACACCCCGAAAATGCGTGTCATCCGCTTTTTGTGAAAGTTGCATTCCTTGAGCCAACTGCACATAACCCAAACGGATGATCAGAACGATTAGAAAAACACTAACACACAAAAAAAGAAAGGCGATTCGTTTACGCATGACTACAAAAGGACTCACCGTCCTCACCCCCATTTCTGTCGGGGCGTCACCGTACTCCAAACCGCCTTTATTAGCGTTGAGTAGAAGCAAAAAAACTCGTAAATTTTTGGGAAATTTGCTTCAAGATCGAAGGCTGTTCCGTTGCTGGCTGCGAAGCTGTTTGAGTCGGCACGGTACCCGTTTGGCTCTTGGCGACAGGCAAAGTTCCAGCCACATATACTGTACCCGCAGGTTTTTCCATCCCCATCGCGATGGCCTCACTCTCAATTCGACTTACCGAGCGCAACTTATCGACTTGTACCTGCAATAAATTATTGTCAGCCTCGAGTGAAGTAATCTCTTTCTCCATAGCTCGAATTTGTGCGCCTTTAACGACTGTCAGGTTAATCGTTTCCACGGCAAGTGAAGCTGCCAGAGAAAAAGTCAGGCCCAAGATTAAAACGCTTTTCCAATGAGAGTGTGCCTTTTTTCTTCGGACAGGTTGTTTTTTCGGGCGGGGTAATTCATCTAAGGGCTGCTGCCATTCCAATTTTTCCTGCGCTACTACCAATGGTATTCTTCCTCCTTTCGCTTTAGACCGTTAAAGTTTTTCGGCAATCCTGAGTTTGGCACTTCTCGAACGAGGATTCTCCTCGATTTCTTCAGCTGATGGCAAAATGGGTTTACGTGTGATGACTTTGGCTAAGGGCGTAGCCCCACACAGACAAACCGGGAAACTAGGCGGACAAGTACAACGTCCCCGCCAAGAATTCATCTTTTCTTTAACAATACGGTCTTCCAGGGAGTGAAACGTAATCACCCCGACACGCCCACCTGGACCTAAACAAGCGATAACTTGATCGAGTGCTCGCTCCAATACTCCTAGCTCATCATTCACCGCAATCCGTAAGGCCTGAAAGGTGCGTTTCGCGGGATGAGGTCCTTCTCGCCGAGCCGCGGCTGGAATAGCGCTTTTAATCACCTCGACCAGTTCTCCAGTCGTTAGTATTTCCTTCTGATCTCTGGCCTTGACGATAAACTCAGCGATCCGCTTTGACCACTTTTCTTCTCCATATTTCCAAAGGATCTCCGCAAGCTGTTCCGCACTCCATTCATTCACAAGGCGTCGAGCTGTCCAGGGATTTTCTGGATTCATCCTCATATCAAGCTCGGCATCCTGCATATAGCTAAAACCCCGTTCAGCTTCATCGAGTTGGGGTGATGAAACACCTAAATCGAAATAGATTCCTTGGACCGGCATAAGTTTAAGCGTTTCTAAACTCTCCTCAAGATGTTCGAAATTCTTATTCACTAAAATTAAACGTTCATCCTCGTGAAAGTTTTCTTGCGCATTAGCAATCGCCATAGGATCCTGATCAAAACCAATCAGCTTTCCCTCAGTTGACAGCTTCGATAATAATAAACGCGTATGACCGGCTCCTCCCAAAGTACAATCAACATATACTCCGGAGGGATCTTTAAAAATACCCTCAACCGTTTCTTTAAGTAAAACCGTAATATGATGAAATTCCAAGGCCTTCGTCCCCTTCTTTAAATTCCTAGGTTAACCAAGGACTCTGCCGCAGCAGTATAGGCATCCTCGGCCTGCATGCTATAGTCTGTCCAAAGCGCTTGACTCCAAATCTCAACTCGGGACGAGACTCCAACGAGAACGACATCTTTCTCTAATTGGGCATATTCGCGCAGATTTGCGGGGAGAAGTATTCTTCCCTGCTTGTCCACTTCACATTCAGTGGCCCCAGAAAAAAAGAATCGGACGAAAGCCCTGACATCAGGCTGGGTAAAGGGTAAGGCACGGAGCTTCTGCTCAAGGGCTTGCCACTCGTCTGCGGGATAAATAAACAAACAATGATCTAAGCCTTTGGTGGCGATAAATTTCTCCCCCAAGGCTTCCCGGAACTTAGCCGGAACAATGAGCCGACCTTTTCCATCAATTGTATGGAGGTATTCCCCCATGAACATTGCCGTCACCCCACAACGTTAACTCTTCGCCCCACTTTGCCCCACTTTACCCCACTTATTCTCCATTTCAAAGAGAATTCCTGCTAACTTGTTCTATTTTTTAAAATAAAAATCAAAAATAGGAAGAAGGTCCTATTGGCAAAATGTACAAAAAAAGACATCCTCAACGGATGTCTTTTCCATATTCTTCGATTTTGCGGTAAAGATTTCTAACACTTATTCCGAGTAACCTTGCAGCACGAGTCCTGTTTCCCTTTTCCTTTCGCAGGATTTTCAAAATATACTCGCGCTCAATATCAGCAAGGGTTAGAACCAGCTCCTCTGACCTACCTTCTTGCGCTTGAGAAGCTGTTTCTTGTTTTGCCAATGGTTCACCTTCTCGATGGGGAGCTTGATCCGGCCAAAAATCCTGCAAATGAATCTCATTACCCTCCGCTAAAATCAAGGCCCGTTCCATTAAATGAGCCAGTTCTCGGACATTCCCGGGAAAATCATAATTAAGCAAAGCGCGTTTTCCTTCATCAGAAAGCCAATATCCTTCTTCGCTTAACCCCTTTTTATGGTAAGAGTCCAGGAAGTGCTGTGCTAATGGGATTATGTCCCCTTTGCGCTCTCGTAAGGGAGGCAGACTAAGCGTTAGTCCATTTAATCGATAAAAGAGATCTTGCCGAAATCGGCCCTCCTCTATCTCTTGCTTGAGATCACGATTCGTTGCCGTGACAATTCTCACATCCACCCGACGCAAGCGATTATCGCCAACTCTTCGAAATTCTCCCGTTTCCAAAAAACGAAGGAGCTTGATCTGGAGCGAAAAAGGCATTTCTCCGATCTCATCCAGGAAGAGCGTTCCCCGATCAGCCATCTCGACCAACCCTAATTTCGTCCCACTCGCTCCAGTAAAGGCTCCCTTTTCATACCCAAAAAGTTCACTTTCCATCAAAGCTTCCGGAATTGCTCCTGAGTTCAAAGGAATATAAGCTTGCCCGCTTCGCGGGCTCCAAACGTGCAACGCACGAGCAAAGAGCTCTTTACCCGTTCCGCTCTCTCCCTGGATCAGGACGGGTGCATCAGCCTGGGCTATCTTGCGAGTTATGTTCTTTAACGAATTGAGTGCTTCACTTTCTCCAATAATCTGAAGCTCAGGGTTTTGCCGATTAACTACTTGACGCAGGCCTGTGTTTTCAAGCATCAACTTGCGCTGTTCTAAAGCCTTCTGGAGAGTAATCTCAAGCTCAGACAGATTACAGGGCTTCATAAGGTAGTCAAAAGCCCCTGTTTTCATCGCTTCTATAGCGGATTCTACCGTTCCATGCCCAGTGAGCATCACCACTTGTAAGTCAGGTTGACGCTGTTTCATTTGAGGGAGAAGCATCAGCCCATCACCATCCGGTAACCTTAAATCTAGCAAAACGGCATCAAAGAAACTGTCTTGGAGTAAAGACATCCCTTCCTTCGCTGTTCCTGCTTCCAAAACCTCATAGCCTCTGCGATTCAATCGCTGAGCAATAATCGCGCGCAGCTCTTCTTCATCATCAAGAATCAGGATCTTATGATAATACTTCATCGCTCAACCCCTCCCTTATGCGGTAGCATAATGAAGACCGTAGTCCCTTTACCTTCCTCACTTTCGATGCTCATATGCCCCTGCATTCGCTGAACCATTCCATAACTCACGAAAAGACCTAAACCCGTACCTTGGCCCGCACCTTTTGTCGTAAAAAACGGATTAAATACCCGCGATAAGTTTTCCTTGGAAATTCCCTCGCCATAATCCCGAACCACGACTTTAACCTGATGTCCTTCCCTAAAAGCATGGATTTCGATCGTTTTTCCTTCCCCCGAGGCATCCATGGCATTGGTTAAAATATTAAGGAGGACCTGCTGCCATTCATTTTCATTTCCCACAACCCATAAACCTGGATCAATCTGGTTTTTAAAGGTTAGCTTCTTCTGCTTTGCACGATAAGCTAATAAATCCACCGTCTGCAGAATCGCGATTCCCGCATTCATCACATCATTTCCCCCTTGTCCTTGACGAGCAAAATGGAGGAGTCGTCCCGTGATTTTTTTACAGCGTTCGATTTGCTCTGAAATAATTTTAAGGATTCTCTGGATCTCCTGTTCTCCCGGAGGATCGTCATACTCTTGCATCCGATCGAGTAAATCCTCGCTGTGTGCAGAAACAATGGCTAACGGGTTATTGATCTCATGGGCAACCCCAGATGCGAGAAAACCTACTGCAACCATCTTTTCCGTCTCAATAACCCTTGCTTCCATCTCGACTTGTTGAGTAACATCCTCGAGTATCAAAAGATAAGCTGCCTTCTCAGAATTTCCAGGATTAAGTCCATAATACATATGACGAATATACCGACGTTCTCCTCCGACATCAAGCGGGATTACTTTGCCATTTTCTAGAAATAAACAGTTCTTCCCTTCACCCTGCATAATCGTGTCGCAGGATACGCCATTTAAATCTTCCGTACTGAACCAATCCGCAAAAATTGAATTCCACCATTGAATCTGCTTATCTTCATTGAGCAATACCATTCCTGCCCCAATTCCGTTTACCACAGTCTTAAAGAGTTCCTGATCTTCGAGGAGGGTTTGATTCTTTTCATAAAGTTGGCGTAACATTCGATTGAAAGCCGTGACTAAATTGCCGATTTCATCATTACTTTCCCGTGGGATCTCTGTTAAGAGGTTCTCGGTCGACCCAACTCGGCTTACGCCTTCTTCAAGATGCTCAATCGGCCGAGTCAATTTCAAGCCAAAATAAATACTAATCAAAGTGACGATGAGAATTCCCAATAATATAATACCAAACACCTGAACAGCAAACTGCCGAACTGGAATATAGGCTTCACTCACCGGTTGCTCGATGAAAACACCCCAATCTAAGGTTTCCACTCGATCATAAGTCCCAATGACTTGGACTCCTTCGGGATTTTGATATTCACTCTCTTGGTGATTCGAAGGATTTCCTGTCAAGAAACGTTGTACTGCCAGATTATCTTTTACATTTTCCTGAACTAAGACTCGACTAAAATCCGTATGTCCAATCAGATTCCCTTTTTCATCGGTCAAGTATACATAACCCGCTTTGCCAATCTGTAAATTAGTAAACTGGGTAACAAGACTTTTAAGATCTGTTTTGGCTTGCAGATAGCCTATGTTCTGACGTGTCTGGGGATCTTGAATGCTCACGGTAAGATAAACTTGGGGACGATTATCGGATGAAAAAAATACGCCGCTCAAAGAAAAAGTTTGCTCCGAATTAATTTGAAGATTATTGAGTTTCTTTCCCGCTTCTTCAGGAAAATCAACTTCTCGCCGAGAAATCTGACCAAGGACCCGATAGTCCGAATCGGCGACTTCTATGCTTTCAAAATAAGGTACTTCCCTCAATAAAGTCCCTAAAGTGACATCTCGCGTACTTGATTCTGAACTAACTAAGGCGTACGCATTCGTTGAGGCAACATGAATCAAGCTATCGGCCATTGTGGTCATAAAATCTTCGATGCGACCCGACAAAACCTGGGCCCGTTCATAATTTTGCTCCTGAATGTTGTTTTGCAGATAGAATCTTGCCGCGTTAAAACTAGCCAAGCCAAAAATAGTCAAGGGTAAAATTGACATTAAGATCCCAAAAATAAGGACTCGAGCTTTAATTCTCTTCCACCAAGAAGATCTTTCTTGCTTCATGGTTGAATCACCTGATCCGCAAAACTCAAAACTCGAGAAGAAGGCTGCAGTCCGAGTTCTTGAGCTTTTTTTAAATTTACAGAGAAAACAACACGATCGGGTGTTTCGACTGGAATATCTTCTGGTGAGTATCCGCGCAAAATCTTGCTGACCATATGAGCGGATTGAACCCCTTGGTCCCAATTCGAGGTGCCATAGGATGCTAGACACCCTTCTTCTGTATCGAGAGGATATACCCCGAAAACTGGAAGCTTTTTAAGCGAAGCTTGATTCACGATTTCCTGAGTGCTCGTCTCCAAGAAAAAACCAGGAAGTAAAATAATCGCTTCTGCCCCCTCCTGATCGATGCTTGCGAAAGCTTGCTGAATTTCACTCGAATTCTCGACAGTATAAATGTTCACTGATAGCCCAAAAGTTTGGGCAACCTTATTCAATTCGTTTTGAATTTGCTCGAATATAGGAACTCGTGTATCACCAAGGACCGCTACCCGTTTGACTTTTGGCAACAAACGATGCAACAGTTCCAAACGCTTTGGTGTCAATTCATAGTGTCCGTTATTCAACCCTGTTAAGTTGCCTCCTGGCTGGGATAAGTCTTGAACTAAACCAATATCCACAGGAGATAGTATACCCATGAAAACAACGGGCGTCTGAACCGTACTCTCTGCCGTAAGCTCCTTAAGAACTTGAGCTTCCACCGCCCCAGCTGCCACAAGCACATCTGGTTTTTCTTGCAAGAGCTGATTCCCTAAATCACGCATCTGATTGAGATCATTTTCAGCAATTTCTACGTGATACGTAAGATCCACTCCCTCAGTATATCCTAACTTTTGAAGCTCAGATTTTAACCCTTCAACTTTCGAAAGGCGAAGATCATTCGCCGCCAAAATTCCGATTTTCTGAACAGATTTCTTGTTAGAGGGGATATTTACCGAAAAGACAACAATGACCATAACGAGAATACTGATTAAGACCATAAACCGGGTTCTTTTCATGAATACACCTCCTCCATTTTTCTCTTTTTTCTTCCAGTGTAGCATTAATCTAAACGACGACAAAAGGGGTTGTTCAAAATGAACTCTGTGTTCACCTTGTGCAACCCCTGGTAAGTTATGAGAATATACTGCAACGTATTAGCTCCTGAAGCATAGCGGAGCCCATGGTTCAAGGTGTTGAATTCTTAGGCAACCCATATATCGGCAACAAGCGAAAAGCAAGGTAGAGAATGAATATCTCTGCAAGGGCAAAGATTCCAATCATCAATAAATGCTGTGGCGCCACCGTATAGGGATTCAGCGTATCCGTACTGAGCGGTATTTGTTGACCGCCGATAACAAAGTTAACCCGCATTGCAATGACTCCGAGCAAGGTAAAAATAGACCCCAAGGAAATCCAGCCCAGTGATTTTTTCGTTTTAGATATAACCGTGATCATAAACGGTAACAATAAACCCAAGCCAATTTCGACCCCTAAGAACATCGTTTTGTGACTTCCATATAAGAAGACCTTGGCTGCTGCATATCCTGCTGCATTTGTATAATAAAGAGCGATAAAGTCGATAACCATAAGTGTGGCATCAACCACAATAAACCACTTCATCAGCTGAGCAATGTCCAAAATCAATGCTTTTCGCTCCGGTGTCAATATTTTTTCTGGAGAGAAAAAACGTTGGGTAATGATGAGCACTAAAATTAAGAGACCCGTTCCAGACACCATAGCCGACATCAAGAAAATGAGAGGCATGAGACCAGTATGCCAGAGAGCACGAGCTTGGATATTCGCAAGGATAAAGCCCGTATACCCATGAACGAGAAGCGCTAACGGCACCCCGATCGTTCCCAATCTCTTAATCCATTGATCATCGTTAGCTAAGGCTTGCTCAGAAAGATCCGTTTTCCCAAACGTTAAAAACTGATAAAATCTTTGCCGGAAGCCGGTTAAGGATTCAGCCCCTTTTGCAAAATCCCGTCGCATCATAAACCAAAGATAAACTACCGAATTCAAAGGATATAAGGTGAGCAAGAATGTACCGTAAGAAATCGCCGAATGAGGATTAAGGCGAAAAAACAAAGTATAGAAGCGTTGTGGTTGCTCCAGGTCTCCAATTAAATGGAGTGGGGCAATTGCCAATAAAGCAACGGCCATAACAACGCCGACCTTACCAATTGATTTATATTTTTTAATCCCGAATACGGTTCCCAAACTAGAGAGGACAAAAGCTCCAGCACTTAGACCTGTATAGAAAAAATAGATGGCAATCATTGCTCCCAGTTGGACAGGATGTTCGATGTTGGCAATATACGTCACATTATCCACTCTAATTCTCTCCTTTCTCCAGGTTCGTATAACGGGCACCCATGATATCCCGCTCAGCTCCAATATAGTAAACCATAGGTTCTGTATTCATTTCTGGTTTTAATACTTGAACCGGATTATTGGCTACAAGTTTTGCCACAAGACTCTCTGCGTCATTTAAATCTCCAAACACACGAGCACCGCCTACGCAGGTCGTCACACATGCCGGAAGAAGACCCGCTTGAACCCGATGATAGCAAAATGTACATTTTTCAGCTGTTTTTCGGACAGGATTAACGAAACGAGCATCGTAAGGGCATGCTGCCATACAATACTTACAGCCAATACAATGATCATAATCGATCAGGATCGTCCCATCGTCAGCCCGATAGGTTGCTTTTACCGGACAAGCCGCTAAACAAGGAGCATTATCACAATGGTTGCATAAGCGAGGTAAGCGGTAGCGCGTAACCTCGGGATACGTTCCTTTCTCAATTTCCTTAACCCAAGTCCGATAATTACCCTCCGGAACTTGATTTTCAATCTTGCAGGAAACGGTACATGCATTACAACCTACGCACTTTCGTAAATCAACAACCATTGCATAGCGTATCTTTTTCTCAGCCTCAGCCACTAATGCCACTCCTTTCAAAACGTTTCATTCAAAGATTTGCTCTCTTCCTGGCACAATTCTAAGGCCAGTATAGCGAAGTAAGAATAGAATCCAGAGGTCTCTAATTTCACGAGTTCTCCCGTAAACTGAGGGAGCCAGCCGAGTAAATGGTCGTTAAGCATTCTATTTTGCAATTGGCGAAGGCCCGTAATCTCTTGCCCTGATTTAGCCGCTTTGTCTTCTAACCGACAGAGATAGGCTATAAATAGAAGTTCTAATCCCAGATGATCAGGTATCTTCGTCTCTTTAAGCGGTTCAAAGATCTCAAGGGTCCCCGGATCAAATCCCACTTTCTCATAAAGAGCTGCGAGTTGATGAGCCTGCATTCCCCAATGTGCTCCATATTTTATCCTCTTACCCTTTTCACGCTTCGCTCCACGAATTGTTGATTCGAAGGGGGGAATAAAACGGCCCGATACAGGAACAAAAAAGAGATCATAGTATTCTTGCGTTAAATTCATAAGCTCTGAATCCTCGTTTTGGATCTTCTCGAGAATAGCCTTGAGTTCAAGAAGTTTCTCAGTTGATCCGGAGTCTGTCCAGGCTTTAAGTCCTTCCATCCCTTCAGTTGAGGGCTCTTTCAAAAAGATTTCTGCCAGAACCTCATAACCTCTCGCTCTATCGATCACATTTTCATCCATTTCGAACATTTATTTATCCCCCTCACACTTTTAAAGCTTAACAAGCCGAGCCTTAATCGTATTTCGATCCGCTGAGCCCCCCACAAGATCAACAAGGGGGTGCATATTATTCATACTGGTATCTCGAAGTGCCAAAAGATTCAGCAGAATACCTTTTCCATCCTTCGGATTCACAGGTATCTCTTTCCCATCCACAGTATACGATTTCGCCCCTGCGCCCCAATGTCCATAGCCATATTCCACAGCAATCGAACCTTGACGTACACCGCGACGGACCTTAGCTGTGCCTTCTGCCTCACCTGACGGGGTAACGAGCTTGACTTTGTCTCCACTCTCAATTCCTAACGTTGTGGCATCCTCTAAGTTTAGCTCGATATAGTTCGTGTCTTGCATATCTTTGAGAACAGGGACATTTGACAAATAGCCGCCTGTACGATAACGAGGTTTGTAAGAAATGACTTGGAACGGCCAATCTTGGTCTGGATAGACTTGATCGATCGTTCGTCCATCAGCAAAGGCTGGGGGTTGCCAGGTTGCCGTACCTGGTAGCAGCTCACCCGATATGCTACTCCGGGTTGACGCTAATTTTTCATTATAAATATTGACCACTTTGGCAAATTGATTATGAAGGAAATCCCCATCATAATTCTTATCATAATCCTCAAAGCGCCCGCCCCGAGCGAGTAGGTAATACACCTTTTTCCACTCTACCGGTGTGAGTGAAGACTGATAAGGTTTTAAATCTTCTTCAAGACCCGATAATGCCAATTCCTCTGGATCAATATCTGGCACAGGCGTTTCATCAAATGCAATGTTGGCCATCGCCTTCAAAAAGAAATCCGCAGCAGAATTCATCGGAGTAGCTGCACCTTGAGCATCGGCAATTCCGTTTTCCCCTACTCCAGGCAAGTTGAGTAATTTGCCTACCTCAATGAGATAAGTTTCAAGCGAATAAGGCTGCCCACTTTTCGTCTTAGGAACAAGGGGATCAATGACCGGGCGACGGGCACCACTGACTTTGGTAAGAATCAAGTTCCAAACGGTAGGTACGCCCCAACTTTCATAAAACGTCGTATCCGGAATGATGTAGTCAGAGTATTGAGTCGAATCCCCCATCAAGACATCCACGCCGATAATCAGTGGAATATTTTTAGGGTCCTTGATATAGTCTTCAACATCCTTACGGAAGAGACCAGGAGTCGCATAAAGCGGGTTCGTCATCCAAAGCATCAGGATTTTCGCAGAATAAGGATAACCTGCCATCATTGATGGAATAACATGGCCTTCTAAAGAATCGGCAAGTGGAGTCCAAGGTAAAGTGGCTGGATACGGATTTTCGCCTTTGGCTTTACGTGCTTTGAATTCAGGGGTATCCTCGTAGTTTGACCCTTCTCTGCTTATTTTGAAGCCCTTAGTCTTTCCACCCGGGACAGTCGCAAGATCATACTGTTTCCCTTTATCAACTGCAACATATCCTCCTCCGCTCTTGGTCGAACCGCCTTTACGGTTAATATTTCCGACAAGCGCATTAAGCATAATCACAGCTAGGGAGCTATAAAAACCATTCGTATGCATGGAAACACCACCATGATGATCTGTAGCGGCCTTCGTCCCATGTCTAAAGAATTCTTTAGAAAGTTTGAAAATACGTTCCTTCGTTACCCCACAGGCTTCAGCATATTGATCAAAGGTAAAACGATTGGCTTCATCCAAAAGAATCTGCAGGGAACTCTTCACGAGAACCTCTTGATCGCCAACCCTTAACTTTCCACTATAGAGAATGACGCCTTCATTGCTCTCTGTAGCGTTCATCGGATTCCCCATTGCTTTATCCATCACAACATAATTGATCGCTGCCGGTTGAGGATTGGCCGCTACTTGAGCATTAGCTGCAGCAGGTTGTGTCTTTTCCGGTATCTTTAACCCAATCTGTTCAGCACGGAGAAACATCCCATAATCCGGATGATCCGGCTCTTGGATGACAAGGTAGGTTGCATTCGTCCAAGAGGGATTTCCTTTCTTCGCTGCTGCTGCTTTGGTAGGAGCAGACAGATAGGTCTCATTGATTTTCTTTTGCTCGAATGCCCATCGAACCATGGCCATAGCAATTGCCCCGTCACCACCTGGACGAACAGGTACCCAGGAAGACTCTTCTGCATCAGGTGAATTATACATCCCGTTTTGGAGTACAGGATCGATGATGACGGCTTTCATATTTCCTTCTGCCTGACCGAGCGCTGATTTGCGAGCCATGGGCTGGAAGGGGGCCCCCGCTTGACCGGGTGCGTTGCCAAAGAACATTACAAATTCGGAGCTCATGTAATCCGCTTTCATATGAGGCTTCTTATCCCAAGTATCTAAGAAGGCTAAAAAAGCAATCCGTCGGCTGTTTCCGCAAATCCCACCATGTCCGTAAAAGTTAGGTGTTTTATAACATTGGGTAATGAAACGCTTGGGAAATTCCATTCGTCCATCGTCTCGTCCACCAATAAAGACCAGTTGATTCGCCTTTGGGCCCCAGCCAGCTTGCTCAGGGTTAAGCGGGGTATTTTGATCATGAACTTGCCGAAGGCCTTCAATTATTCCGCTTTCCCCAATTTCATTAAAGAGTTCGCCGCCTTCAACAGTTTCTTGGATGGCCTGTTCCCAAGTAATCGGTTTCCACTTTCCTTCTCCCCGTTTACCTGTACGTTTTAAAGGGGTAAGAATCCGATTCGGATCATAGACCATCTGAAAAGCTGCATTTCCTCTTTGACAAACCGTTGCTTTCTGGGTATGACCTAACTCTTGATATTGACCTAAACTCAGATAGGAATCCTTAAGTGGAGTCTTATAGGGCAGATGCGGCTCTGCATTACTCGGATGGTAAGGGTTACCTAAAACACGTAAAATTTTACCTGTCTTCTTATCAATTTTGACCCGATTACCACAGTTGCTCCAGCAACCTAAGCAGACGCTATTTTTTAAGGCAATATCAGGATTAAGGGTTACGCTTCCCGTCTTTGGGTCAATCTTCATTTCTACCGGCAAAGCCTCATGGTCATAAGGCGTAGGATTGGTAATCATCTCATCCGCAAGCACAGCAGGGATCATTTTTTCCATCCCTAAGCCAGTAGCCGTCAATGAACCCACAACAGCTACAGATTTTAGGAATTCGCGCCTATTCATATCGTAATCTCCTTTCTATTGGGGCATGTTCGAACTTATTCGACTTAGAAGTGATTAATCTTACAAGCTCTTATATTGCAAAATCCATGCCATCTGTGGAGTCCCCTAAAATACGTCTCAACTCATTGAAAATTCTTATTAAATTCGATTTTCCAGCGTGACAATATGTCATGCATACGGACAATAAGACATACCTCTTCTATGACAAAAAGGCACACTAACAAAATGTTAGTGTGCCTCATCGCTTATGATTCAGAACGTACTTATTGTAATCTTCTACTTCTTATCCTGCAGCTAAAGCAATATAACGATAAATAACGAGTGCGGTCAAAATCCACATCATCCAGTGAATTTCTTTGAATTTACCCGTAACGACTTTTAAGAAGGTGTAGAAGACGATACCTGCAGAAACACCGTTAGCAATACTATACGTGAAAGGCATCATGATGATGGTCAAAAAGGCAGGTAGAGCTTCAGTAAAGTCATCAAAATCAATTTCTTTAATTCCGCTCATCATCAACAAGCCAACTGTGATCAAAGCCGGCGCAGTCGCTGCATCAGGAATGATAATAAAGATTGGTGCTAAGACAAGTGCAAGTAAGAAGAGTACACCGGTCGTTACAGAGGTTAATCCCGTCCGTCCTCCTTCACCAACCCCAGCAGCACTTTCAACATAGGACGTTATTGTCGAAGTTCCCATAAGAGCCCCGAAACTAATCCCTAAAGCGTCGACCAGCATTGCTTTTCCAATCGCTGGAGAATTCCCATGTTCATCAATGAGTCCGGCTTTCTTTCCGGTTCCAATTAATGTCCCAAAGGTATCAAATAACTCAACAAAGGTAAATGTTAAAATCAAAGTACCAATTCCTGTGGTCATGGCTCCTTGTAAATCAAGAGCACCTACCGCTAAATGGCTGAAATCAGGTAAAGCCCAATGGAAATTGGCAACATTAGTGGCCTTAAGAGGGATTCCAATTAATGTCGTGAGAATAATTCCGTATAGGATCGATCCTTTTACTTTTTTCGCCATTAAGAAGGAAATAATGGCTAACCCAATTAAAGCAGTCAGCGTATCTGGCGCTAAAATGCTGCCAAATTTTAAATCCCAATCCCAAAAATGCAAACTGCTCACAAAACCATTCTGTGCTGTAAGCGTCTTTATCACATCGGGGCTAGTATGTACTTCCGCAACCAAGATATGGGATAATTTTAAACCAATAATCGTGATGAATAAGCCAATTCCTACAGAAATACCGGACTTAATGCCAGTCGGAACTGCTTCAACTAAAATTTGACGAATCTTAGTTACTGTTAAAATAACAAAAATAATACCGGAGATGAAAACTGCGGCTAAAGCAACCTGCCAAGAGAATTGCCCGCCGTTCGCCGAAGCGACAACTGCAAAATAGGCATTTAACCCCATGCCTGGCGCTAACGCAATCGGGAAATTAACAAACAGTCCCATAGCTATCGTGACAAGACCCGCTGAGACTGCAGTTGCAAAAAATACGGCATTGGGGTCCATCCCCGTTTGGGATAAAATACTTGGATTGACAGCCAAAATGTAGGCCATCGTCATGAAGGTCGTTAAGCCCGCCATGATTTCCGTGCGGACATCTGTACGACGTTCAGAGAGATGAAATAACCGTTCTAACACTCAATGTTCCTCCTTAAATTTTTTTCGAATCCCTTATTTCTCTAGCACGAAGATTCAACGTTAATATATTACACCAAATCCGAATATTTATCTAGATATTTCGTTTAATGTTCGTGCGTTTATTAAAAAATCTCTACCTAGCATACCCAGGTAGGGATTTTTTAATAAACTGAGGTGCAACGTTTTTTAGGCGAGGTGCATAGGTTTACCTAAAATTCCATGAGCAGCCTCCATTACCGCCTCTGGCAAAGTAGGATGAGCATGAATAGTGTGAACTAAATCCTCAGAATTGAGTCTTTTATCTACGGCTAAAACAAGTTCTTCAATCATACTGCTGGCCTGGGGACCCATAATGCTCGCCCCCAACACCGTCCCTTGTTCATCAGCTAAAATTTTGACTAAGCCGACCATCTCTCCTAGAGCGATTGCCTTCCCATTCGCACTAAACGGGAACTTGCTTACTTTATATTTACTTCCTGAAGCCTTCAGCGCTTGCTCAGTTTGACCCACCGTCGCAATTTCCGGATAAGTAAAAATCGCACTGGGGACAGCGGTATAGTTTGCCTCAGAAGGTTGCCCTGCAATATTCTCTGCAGCAACCATTCCCTGCATAGAAGCGACATGGGCCAGCATGATTCCGCCCGTTACATCACCGATTGCATAAACATGAGGAAGAGAGGTTTGCATTTTTTGATTAACGGCAATTGTTCCTCGCTCCGTCTGAAGCCCTAAACGTTCAAGATCGATTCCACGGCAATTCGCCTTACGGCCAGTCGCTATCAGGACCTTATCGGTCAATATTTCCTTTTGACCTTTGGCATCTTCTACAATAACCTGCAGTTGGGACCCATCTTGACGAATTTCTTTAAGCGCTGTTTTCGTCATAATTTCTAAACCTGACTTTTTCAGCAGGGGAGTCATCCTTTTGGGAATTTCCTCATCGATATTCGCCAGTAACGAAGGCAACATTTCAACAACCGTGACTTTAACCCCGAATTCCCGATAAATTGAGGCGAATTCCAGGCCAATAACTCCACCACCAATAATCACCAAACGCTCAGGCAATTCTGTCATCTCGAGGATTTCATCACTCGAAATTACACCTGGCAAATCCACACCTGAGATCGGGAGTCGAGCAGGAACCGATCCAGTCGCTAAGACGAGATTCTCCACATCGTAGATTTCCAGCCCAGATTCTGTTTCGACTTCAATTTTTCCCGGTTCCCGAACTTGCCCCCACCCTTGAACATAGGTTATCTTTGATGCTTTAATCAGACGCTCGACCCCACCAACTAACGTTTCAACAACCTGATCTTTGCGCGCCATTACTTTTGAAAAATCAAAATGAGCACTGTCAACTTTAATTCCAAACGTATCAGCATGTTGAATTTCTCGCCAAAGCTCAGCACTTTTCACGAGCGCTTTCGTAGGGATGCATCCTTTATTAAGGCAGGTTCCGCCAATTCGTTCCCCTTCAACAAGAACCACCGATAAACCCAATTGTGCTGCGCGGAGTGCACAAACATATCCTCCCGGGCCTCCACCTAAAATTCCAATTTGGTATGCCACGAGTTAATTCCTCCCGTTTGGGCTTATTTTTGATCGATCGCTTTATTCAATTGTTCCACCAATTCATCTGGTTTTTTCCCATGAGTTAAAGCAGCCCCTTCAATACTCTCCATTGTGGAAGAAGGGCAACCTAAGCAGTGCATTCCCAATTCCAGAAAAATTTGTACCGTTTGCGGATGGGTTCTGAGAACTTGTCCAACGGTCATTTCTTTGGTAATCAAGCGAATTACCTCCTTCTTTTATCCTTCAAAATCAATTCTAACTAAAACGGTCGGTTTTATTTAATTATAAGGGATAAGCTGTGAATACACAAGCTCAGCATATCTTCATAGCTAGTCCATTAAGCAAGGCATATATTCTTTCTGCTAAAGGAAGTTCAAGGGTACCCGTTCCACAGCTTGGTGTAAGCATACTTTGAGCACGTAACCGCGACTCATTCACTCCTCGTTTGAGAAGTGCATTAATGTTTCCCTCAAGACGTTCCTGTAAACTCGCCACAGTTTCTTCAAAAGCCTTAGCTGAGGTCGGCACAATTCCCCATGAAAGAATCCCACCCCGCTCCAAGAATTCATTTAATGGACCAGCCAAAACAATCATACTCGTCATATACTCATAAGCATCAAAATTGATCACCTGTATCTTTGAATCAAAGAGCAGCGTCCAATCTGTCCCTGCACAAACATGAGCCGCTGGAATGCCTCCTTGTCGAAGGATCCCCTCAGATACTTCATTGAGATGAGCAATGAGGCTCTCGCGTCTTAGCGTCACATGCGTCGAAGATCCATAAGCGTAAAGAGATGGATCATCGATCGACATTAACACCGGATAGCCCAAACGGCGTAAACGCCTAGTTTGCCACTCAGCATGCATCGCCAACGCTTTAACAAGAAGATCTCGCTGAATTTCATCATAATAACTAGCCCGGCGATTTTCATCGGTAATCTGCATACCTACCGTCAACGGGCCACTTAATTGTCCTTTAACGAATAAAACGCCTTGGGTATCTCGATGTTCCAGATCTGCACAGAAGCTTTCAAACCCAACTCCCCCCTCAGCTGTAAAACCGAAAGATTCGAATGCCTCTTCTTCGCCGCTTTCCGCCCGCAAATAGAGCTCATAAAAACGAGCCATTCTCTCCGACCAATCCGGAACTTCCACTTGAAAGCGTGGCGTTACAAATCCCTCAATCACACCTGTCTCAATCAGAGGCCGTAAATATTGACCCACAAAAGAACTTTCCGCTCCTAAGTTTGGAAGCTGAGGCCAGTGAGGAGCAGTGGGTACCGATTTCCAGATCAAATCCAACGCCGCTTTCGATTCTGTGTGAGGTAAGCTCCCGATCCCTGTTGCTAAAAAGTGGGGTTCCCACGTCTGCGTCTTTAGATTTGAATTTGGGCTTTTATTCTCTTCTAAACTCACTTTATCCCATCCTTTACACTCGAATATATGAAAGAGGCCTTTTCTTATCCATTCAGGCAAGTCGTTCGTCGACCAAACTAGGTCTAAATCTCGACTTTGAGGGAGGGCGTCTCGTGTTTTTGCCATCCGTGGCACACTCGACGCTTGACACGTCCTGTGTCATCGCCGCCAAAACGCGAATGGTCATGGACGACCAAGTGTCGCCGTAGCCACGGATGGCGAGAGGCGACCCTCCTTGGCTCTATTGGCGGTGGCGTACGTCCTATGCGCCACCCCGCTAAATCCTGTTCCGAGTTTAAGTCAAGTTTGGTGAGCGACTCTCTTTAATACCTTCATTCCTAACAAAAGGCTCTTTTGCGTCTTGAAGAGTACTACGGAAGGCCTGATGTCGCGAGTACATGGACGCACAGAAGCGACGCGCTTGCAGAATACAGAAGGGTTTGGCAGAGCTCCCATGGAATCATGTGTGCCCGCCCCGGAATAAGGCTACGTAACGGCATAGAATCTATCCTCTTAAAGCCGCAACAAGATGCCAAAGGTAATACCCATCCGTCCATCTCCACGCAACCAATGCTAAGAAAGTTACGAAGAAGATGCCAGACACGACCATTATGGGACGATAATGGCCTTTGACCTTATGCACATCCCGAATTCTGATGGGGAGATACAGCAGAGTTAATCCAATATAGACTGCTAAGGGAAGGTAACTCGGAACTCCCCAGGGTTGAGCTACCCACAGTATGACAGGTATCCAGATCCAGCGATAGCGGCGTTCTAACCACAAAGCTAAACCGAATGGTGCAGGGCCTTCTGGTAAACGCGGTGCCGCAACGCCAACTTGTAATAAGCGTATGAGTACAAACGTAAGCGCCAAAATGAGCCAAATAAGCAATGGCGATTGCTGTTTTAAGGCATCCCTCAAGGGCCATTGTACCGGTATCCAACTTTCCCATGGAACTTCCGTATGAAAGATCAATGACGTCACTAAGCCAGCCAGCGTTCCTTCACGGGTTAAAAGGGCTACCCCCTGCCAATGCCACGCTCGCCGCAGTGCACGTTTAGGTTTCCGTTCCATGATTTCTTTATACCGCCAATTGACGGTCCCAATATTCGCGATAATAACAATAATTACCCAAGCTGCCCATATTCCCACGATCCAATTTTCCTGAGGCCAGGAGAGAGAATCCTTGGTTTGAGCTTCTGTGTTGTACTCAACATTACCCCATGAACCCTCAAAGCCTGCTTGAGTAAGCTGAATATTGTTCATCGAAGCAGGAGCTGAGGCTCCTGCAACGCTCGCTACAAACGTCGGCAACGGCTGAGTTAATAATTGAACATTCTTAATATAGCTTGACGTTGAGAATCGGGGGTCAGTCTCAAGACCAGTCCCAACTGTCCACGCCCACAGAGAAGGATGGAGCATTCCTCTTCGGACAAAATTATCCCAAACTGAAGGATTAGGGAGTCGATTCGCAGGTATCATCTTTGCAGGGAGCTCTGCCCATATTCCCATTCCCTTCTGGTCAGCCGCCTCCAACCATGCTTCATCAGGAAAAGATCCAATAAAATAGATAAGATTATACCCTTCATTTTTTTTATTGATTAACCATTCTTGAACTTGCCCTGTATGGCGTACTTGAGCCTCTTGCTCCGGAGAAAGAGTGAGTCCTTTTATCGTTAAAGATTGTCCATTTTGAAGAAACGTTTTCTCTTGTAACGATACCGAGGATAATCCGAGAGGAATAGATAGGTCATCCTTGTCTCCTTTGGGATTCAACGCCGTCAAATAAAGTTGATAGCTAAATGGATCCTTCGTCGTCCATTTACGAGCCTTAGGAATGTTAAATGTCAGAGTCACATCTTGAACGGGTGATTCCTCAAGTTTGACTTGAGTTGCAGTTGTTGCCACAGCAGCAGAACCGTCAGAAAGAATACCTTGTATGTCCCATGGTCCGTATTCCGAAACCGAATGATGATTAAGCCGCGTTTGCACTGAGACAACAGCATCTTCATTATTCCACTGCACACTGACTTGATGAACAGACAAACTCGTTTCCATAGTTGCAACTAATTGCATGGAGCCCGTGATTTGTCCTTTTGCAGGCCAATCAAAACCAAAGAGCGTATTTCCTTGCGCGGGAGGTGCTGAGGTCTCAATTAAAAGTATATTATCTTCACCATAACGTAACGCATTAGCTGGTAGATAAAGCTCCTCAGCCCCTCCATCATTTGCGAATTTCCCAATCTGATGAGCACTATCCATTCCATTAAGATAGATCGCTCCTTCACCATTGACTCCATTGAGTTGGAGAAGAACATTCCGCGCACTCCATTCAGGTAGAATTTGAAAATGTTTGACCGCAACATGGAACCTTTGAGCTGAAGGAAGATTTAGCGCTTTCCCAGATATTAGTGGGAAATTCTTCTTGTTCTCCTGATTTACGTGTTGCGTTTCCGTAACATAAGCTTGTCTCAAAGTAGGGTAACTATTCCAGCTTCCCTGCAAATCTAACGTTAAACGTTGGGCGCTGACAGAGCCCGTCCCAGCCTCTAAAGATAACCCTGGTGCTTCACTCCAGTACCAAACCAGAAATCCTAATGCGAAAATAAATACACTTATCAATAAAATAATGCGACGTTTAAACATATTTTAGTAATGCCCCTTCTATTCTCTATGGAGTTTAATACATATCTTCGCGAAAATAAAATAAAATCCTTGCTTCTTAGGGCAAAAAAATAAGTCGTTAGTTAAAAAACTAACGACAAATACTCTTTTTTAATGAAGTAACGCTTCTTGGCACTCTGGACAAACGCCGTAAAACTCGATCCGGTGTCCCATCACTTTAAAACCTGTTTTTTCGGAAACCTCATCTTCCATCGTTAATAACGGACGATGATAATCCACGACTTTTCCACAATCCGTACACACAACATGATAATGGTTCTCTGGATTGCCATCAAATCGGCTTGACATATCCCCATAGGATAATTCGAGAATATGGCCATGTTCTTTGAGCATATTCAGCGTATTATAAATTGTCCCCAGACTTACCCCCGGAAATTTTGCTTTCACATGATTATAAATATCTTCAGCAGTCGGATGAGTATCCGTACCTAAAAGATATTCTAGAATGGCTTGGCGCTGTGGTGTAAACCGTACCCCTTTTTCTTTAAGTTGTTTTAAAATATCGATCGCTTGCATCATTCCCACCTCCTTAACTTTTCCCCCCAGGAAGATCGAATTATCGTAACCTTATTTATAATTATTTTAAATTCATTATAAAGGCTCTATATCTCATTGTCAAGAATCACTCTTGATTAAGAGTTATAGATATTAAAAATTAAAAAGGAGAGCACTTCTGCTCTCCCTTTTAATACTTAGAAGTGAATTAGTCTTGAGCTGGAGCGCCAACAGGACAAACTCCTGCACAAGAACCACATTCTGTGCAAGCATCAGCATTGATGACGTATTGATCGTCTCCTGCACTGATTGCACCTACAGGGCACTCAGCTTCACATGCACCACAGCTAATGCAGTCTGAGGAAATTTTGTAAGCCATTTAAAACAACCTCCTTCTCCCCTTATTCAACGTCACTATACCAAAGGGAAAGAAAAAAGGCAAGCCGTAATTTACTATTATACCCAAACATCAAAATATCATTCATTTCAGAAAAATAACAAATATTCATGGTAGTGTGCCCTGATTGTCTAAATCTCTCGATCGGGCCGATAGGGAACCTGATAAAGTCTCCTCATACAATGTGAACAATAGGGTAGCGTACGATTACTGACATGATTTCTCCGAAATAGAACATGTGTTAGATCTTCGTGTTCAAAACCACAAGACCGACATTTTTCCAACACCGGTATTACCTCCTAGATTGTGAGCTTATGTACTATTAACTAACACTTCTAGTATGCTCAATAAAACGCTTTCTTAACCCTAATTGTTTTTCATCATAATGTTTAAATTTATTTAAGGTTATGCCTTGAATCGAGAGCTCAGGATATTTTGCAAATGCCCTAGAGTATAACACTCGACCATCTGGCAGTAGGGTTGAAAATATGCGACTGTCTTAGTTTCTCCCCACCGTTTTTCAGGAAGCGTATTCAACCAAAGAATCTCGCGAACCCTTCCCCGAAAATTCTTCAAAAGGCGGGATGCCCTCTCCCCTTCGAGGGTCTGAGTATCACTAAGGATAATCAAAACTGTACGGGGTGAAAAAGATTTCGCATGCTTCTTCGCGAGTTCCTCTAAAGCCATCGCTAGATTCGTTCCTCCGCCCCATTCTTTACTCGCTTCAGGCAAAGCAGATTGCAGCATTTCCTGAAGCGTTCGACCTGACCGTACTTTTCCAGTCAGCTCAACCAAACGATCGGCAAAAGCATATGTTTCGATCCCGCTTACAACAGAAGATAAACCGTAAATAAACTGCAAAATGAATTCCGTATACTTCGTCATTGAACCGGATAAATCACAGAGCAAAACGAACTTTGGGCGACTTCTTCGCCGAACACGAAAACGTCGTTTCAGCAACACCCCTCCATAACGAAGGTTTTCCCGCAAGGTATGACGCATATCAATCCCGCCTCTTTTACCCCGCGCTTGATACCTACGCGTTGCTTGGGCTGCAAGTCGTTGCGAGAGTTGTTGAATCAGTTTCATGACCTGTGGCCATTCTTCAGGCGAAATATTCTTTAAATCACGCGTAAAAAAATGAATTTGTTGCTCACGCCAAGCGCGTTCGACTTCAGAGATAATTCCCCCTTCCCCAGGTGAGGATAACGAGAAATCAAGCTCTTCTCCGAGTTTATGCTGCCAATACTGGAGCGATCCCCTCATCACCTGTTCAATCATCGGCTGAAAAGAATGATCTACGGGGAGACCATTATGGATTCCTTGCTCAGAACGAGCTAAGAAGTCTTTAAGCCGCTCTCGTTCCTTTTCAGGCAGCTGTATATAGACCCTCAATTGTTCCTCGGTTAAATTCAGCTCTCTCCCCTTAAAACTTAGCTCCTTACGGCTTTGGTTGAGGCCTTTATGAATATGGTCTGCTTTTTCCCGCGCTTCATTTTGCCAGTTCATTTGCTGCTCTGGTGGGGCAAAAAAAGCACGAAAAGCTTCTTGGAACCAGGGAACATTTTGTGGAGATTTGACCAAAGTAGCTTGCAGGATTCCTTCTGTTCGCTCTTTATCTTCTAAGCCAACCCATATCAAAGATTGCAATGCATCTTGGACTTCGCTCATACTGACAGGAATCCCACCTTGTCGGAGCAAGCGAGCAAATTCGAGAAGGTGACGATCCAGTTCACTTCGTTCTTTTAGCTCATGTTTTTCCATCATGATCACCTATCACACTTTAGCTTCCCAAAGTAAGCGTTCAGCACCCATCTCCTCATAGAAAAGTTCTAAATCCTCCTGGCTTTTAAGGAGTAGATTGAGTGTCGCCTCAATCCAAGCGGGGTCTAACTCCGTTTTACCCATCACTAATAGCGCCTTCGCCCAATCTAACGTTTCTGAGACGGAAGGTACCTTTTGGAGCATCAATTTTTCCCGGAGAACACCTACCGCTTTTGCCACCTGATAAGCCAGTTTATCCTGAAGCCCGGGTAGTTTAGTGCGCAAAATCTTGACTTCTTTTTCAACAGAAGGAGAGTCGACATGCAGGAAAACGCAACGTCTTTTTAGCCCATCAGAAAGCTCCCGTTCCCCGTTCGAGGTTAAAACGACCAAGGGCCGTTCCTGAGCTTTGATCGTCCCCATCTCGGGAATCGTCACTTGAAATTCGCCTAAGAGCTCCAATAGAAAGGCCTCAAACTCACTATCGGTCTTATCAATTTCATCAATAAGCAAAACCGAGGCTTCTCGATTCATCAGTCCCTGGAGTAAAGGGCGTGGAAGCAAATATTCTGCGGAAAACAAATCTTCCTCGTGAAGATTCTCCTTTTGCATCTGAATTTTTAAGAGCTGTCTCTGATAATTCCATTCATAAAGCGCCTTATTTTCATCCAAGCCCTCATAACACTGTAAGCGAATAAGAGGAGCAGCCAGAACTTGACTTAAAGCCTTAGCCACCTCAGTCTTTCCCACTCCTGGAGGCCCTACAACTAAAATCGGTTTCTCTAATTGAATGGCAAGATAAGCTGTAAGGGCAATCCGATCTTTTTTCTCTGTGATATACCCTATTAGTGCTAACTCTTCCTCAAAGTCATCCAATGTCATCTCGATTTTGATAGATACCCCTCCTCACACCTCTTGAGTTTACTTTATAGAGGTATCATATCACAAAATAATTCTTATGAAAATTCTGAATTATTGATACATTGTTCCAGCACTTCAAAGGAGACCAATCGACTAAATGATAGCAAATCATTCCATTGTGAGCGGTCCAATTTCCACGGACAGTGGGCTGAAATTCGACTGGCAAAGCCAATAGGTTGGCCTCCTAGCGATCGTTCTGCACGACGTTGTGCTAAACTCACTACCCCTTCGGCTCGAGCATTGCAAAAGATGGGTTCCAAGCAAAGCGCAGGTTTTTGTTTATAAGTCACCTGCAGACTGAATTGATGTAAGAGTTCGACCCCCACTTGTTCACGCTGGATCTCTTCGTCAAGTCGCGTAGGATCTGGGTAAAAATTTGCCCCCATCTGCTTCCAAAACGTCTTTTCCTTCGCGTTAAGGATCGGTACTCGCAACGCAACAGCACCCATCTGCCGCGCAAACCGAGTCACGAAATGGGCCAATTCCTTTTCTATTGAATTTTCATAGGATAAACCCAGAAGAATGACGAGTCGTTCTGCTGAACTAATGACCAACTCACCCAACTCCTCATTTTCTCCCAGGGCAACCATATAATAACCTGGCAAAGCATTCATTTGCGGCTTTATCTTCTTCTCTCCCTTTTCCAGGAGGAATGAGGCCAAAGCCACTGTCCAATCTTCCAAGCTCTCCTCATTCCAATTATCTTGGGGGGCTAAAATCAGTTCCATCCAAGGCATAGGGCTTCCTTCTTTCCAAGCAAAGATTAACACAAAACCTTTCCTAGTGTACCAAGATATTGATTCACCTATGCTTAGAAAAAGATGAGGAAAGTCAAAATTTCTTTAATTCTTCTGTTAACCAATCATCCAAATTGGGAAAGGACTGCGTCTGAGGCAAAAACTCAAGAATTCGTTCTCCCCAGTAAGGATCAAATTCGTACCCCAGCAGCCCTCGAATTTCCTTCATGGCACTCTCCGGTTCCTGTGCCTGCAACCGATAACGCTTCACTTCAATCATTGTCGTGTACCGATCAAAGATACGTAGTCCACGTGCTAACAATGGAATGTCCGTCCCCTTCAACTTATAAGGATAGCCCCCACCCGAATAATTTTCATGGTGGCCAGCTACGCCTTTAGCAATTCTTTCCCAGAATCGGTTCCCCGTTTTTTGGTAAAAATCAAGAATGAATTTTTCAGACTCGAGGGGATGCTCAATTTCGCAGCGCCAGAACTCCAATAAATTATCACTTTCCATGGCACTTAATTGTTCCGTAGAAAAGAGGATTTCTCGCGGCCAACGCATTTTTCCGATGTCATGAAGTAAACCTGCCGCAACCCATTCATTCCGGGTAACCCATGCCTGTTTGATCAGAAGTTTACCCTCAAGGGTATCTGCAAAAACCGACATGAGATAGGCAACCCTTAAACTATGATAATAGGTAACGTCATCAACCCAGGCTAAATCATTTAAAAATTGCTGAATCTCCTTACCATACATCTATGTCTAACCCCTCTCTTGACTCAAGATATAGAAAGCTTGCAATCAAGATAGTGAAAATGCAAGTCTTTTTCTCTGTTCAAAATGGATCAATCGTTTGACCCCACAAGCTTGGAGTATTTGAACTCCTTCTTTAAGGTCACGCCCAACAAACCGAGCCTCATGAGCATCAGAGCCTACCGTAAACTCAATACCTCGATTCACCATTTCCCGAATCAACTTTTCCTCAGGATAAAATTCTGCAACCGGTTTATATCGTCCTGCCGTGTTCAGCTCTGCCACCAAACCATTCTCAGCAATAGCCCGCAACGCATTTTCCGCTAAGTCACGGACATCTGTACGCGGTCTTACCCCAAAAAGTTTGATCAAATCAAAATGGCCAATCGTGGTAAAGAGCTGACTTTGAGCGGCTTTTTCAACTAAATCAAAATAAGTAAGATAGAGACGATCAGGATCCTCTTCACGATGTTTCTGCGCCTGATCAGGATAATCAAATAACCAACTCCCGATTTCATGGACAGAACCAATCACATAATCAAAGGGGAACGTCTGCAAAAGCGCCTGGATTTTCGCTTCATCCTCAACGCGGTAATCAACTTCCAAGCCCACGCGGACTTTTAAGTCGGGGTATCCTTTAGCAACCTCGCGGATTAACGGCAAATCCAAGTCCTCAAAGTACATATCATGATCAGAAAAGCCGATCCCCTGCAATCCCGCTCGCCGAGCAGCCTCCAAATACTCCTGAATGTTTTCGCGATTAGCGGGTCTGTCCTGATGTCCAATTAAATGGGTATGTAAGTCGAACATTATCTATCTCTCCTCAAAAATCTTAGCGATTCTATCTTCAATGTTCAGATGAAGTTGCTTTCCACGAGAAGTGAAAGAGGCCTTTGTTATCCATTCAGGCTAGGCGTTCGTCGACCAAACTAGGACTTAAGCTCGGGATTTATAGAAGGGGATTCCCGCCTAAATCGCCATCCTTGGCTCTGTTGCCGGCGGCGCACGTCCTATGCGCCGTCCCGCTGAAGTTCCTGTCCCGAGCTTAAGTCAAGTTTGGTGAGCGTCTCACTTAAAAGCCTTCGTTTCTAACAAATGGCTCTTTTACGCCTTTAAGTGTTCGTCCCAGCTTATTAGTTACAGCGTTTGCAAGCCCGTTTTTACGAGAATATAAGGTTTCGTGAAGAGCTCAGACTTTGCGAACCGGGTATAAGGGGATTTTAAATCTTTAAAAAAGTTCCCCGACAGTTTCACATCGGTCTTGCCGACAATTTTTCCGTTTTCAATTCTTAAACTTTGCGGAGCACTTAAGGAATATTCCCCGGCAACACTATTTTGTGTATGCATACCAAGCACCGAGAGAATCAAAATTCCATCTTCAATTCCTGCGAGAACCTCCGACCAAGATTCTTCTTGGTTATGTTTGAGATAAAGCCCTGAAGTTCCTTGGGGAAGTGCAGTTGGCTTTACACCCCAACGACGAGCATCCTTAACCCTTAAAAACGGGGTTTTCAAAACACCGTCCTGAACAAGGACAGTGCGTTCGGCAGCTATCCCCTCGGAAGTCACCAGATAAGAGCCTAGTTCAAAAGGACGAAGAGGGTCAACCATAAGAGTTAAACCTTCATTGAAAACCTGCTCTTGTTTTTCAAAATGTTCGACTCGAAAGGCACTTTGTCCTTCTAAAATACTCTGCCCTACGAAATTAGGAACAATAAATTGCTCTAAAAAAGAGTCGAGGACTCCCGGGGAAAAGACCACAGTAGTTTGAGTCCCTACTGGGTCAGCTTCCTGTTGCATTGCTTGATAGTACTCCAGCGTCTGCTGCCACGTTCTTACCCACTCTTCTTCACTGATCAAGCGACGTTTGGCAAACCATCCCCCGACTAAACTATCAAAGGAATACGATAGAGCATATTGAGATTCCTGATAAGTAACCGCTAATCCCTTCGAATTACGGATATGGCGATAACCCCAAGCCGCTTGAATCCCAGCTTGCATTTCGGCCTGTTCCGGTCGATCCTTCAGCAACCGACTCACTTGTTCAAACAGAATCTCATCCTCACCTGCAAGAATTCTCTGAACCGCTCGATCCTCCACTGCAACCAAGGGGATCGCTTCTGGAGCCGGAATTTCTCTTCCATCCGGGTCTTCATAGGCCGCCTGATACCATTCTTGCAGCTGCTCTTCACCGACTTGAGCATTTTTCCCTGAAACAGCCTGAACTCGGGCTTGGCTTAAACGGCCATCCTCCCAAACGATGACGACCTCACCGCTTTCTCCTTGACGATAACTCGGAGGGGTGTAAACACTCCCCGGTTCATTATCCTTAATTCCTAAAGAGATGAGTTGCGCTTCGTGCACTACAATTCGCCAATCACGAATCTTCAGCTTCTGATCGGCTGGGGAAGTTTGTGCTTTATATAAAAGATCCTCCAGATGTGCTATAAGTTTCATCCTTGTTCTCCCCCTAAACTAACCTGCTCATCCTGTTCAAGCAAAAGATAACGGTGGCTTCCCCCACTGGAAGGAACCGATTGTCCTGATTTTCCGCAAGTGCCAATAGCATCATAACACCCTTGCCCCAAACCGCCACGAATCGCTTGCAAAGCGGAGATAATCTTCCCGCTGAAAATACTCGGTTGATAGACCGGTAAGCTCGGATCGGCCAGATCAATCATGCCATCACATTGAAAAACAAAATCTCCCGTTTTAGGATTAACCTGTCCTCCACGATAGCCGAGGAGAAGAAGATGTTTACCCTCTTCACACAGTTCTCCTTTTTCTTTAAGAACCTCACGAACTTTCTTAATTTCTTCTTTCAAACTTGACGTTTGAGGAAGCAGGATCTCTTGATCAACGAGAAGCCGGATATTCGTCATCCGTGGAATAGGAATATAGCCGTAGCTTTCAGCCCGACCCGCTCCCGTCACTTCCATTCCAGCCTCTTCAGCTGAAAAAATATCACCTAGTCCGGCTAAAAGAATGCCATCTTTAACAATTTCGACGGTTTCCCGTTTTAGTCCATTGGCAGAATACGGCTGATACGCCCAGTCACCCACGAGTGGACCATCCATAATATGTACACCAGCGCGAGCCACCTGGAGCCCTTTTCTCAATTTTCCTTTTTCCCCCAGCACTGACTCTTTCATATGATCCGATTCAACCGCATGCCCAAACGCTTCATGGGCTAACCCCTTAGCTAAACCATAATCAATGACTAACGGATAATGCCCTGAAGAAAGCTGAGGAGCCCGACAAACCTCTTTAGAAAATTCAGCGCGCTCAAGGGCTTTATTTTCTAAAGAAGCCTCTTCTTTTTCAAGAAGTAAAATTTCGACATCCACACCACTTCGGCTAATCAGCGTACTTTGGGCACGCCCGTTTTCACGGACAGTTCCCTGGTGCATAAGTACTGCGCGTGGAATCACAAAAGATACTCGAGTGCCATCTGATCGTCCTATATACCATAGATCTTCAACTTGACGATAACTTGTCTGCCAAGCAATTTCAGGATTGCGTTCCCGCAACCGTTGATGCAGACTGAGAACGATTTCTTGGAGTTCAGCCAATGAAAAGTGCTCAAAGGGATATACCCGTGGTTCCTCAGCATCTTCCACGAGACGAGGAGCCTCAAAAATCTTCCGGTTGGCTTCCGCCCCGATCTTGGCGTTGCGTTCTGCCAATGCGGCCGCTCTTTGCATAACCTGTTGCCCCGCCTCAAGGCTTAAAACATCAGAGGAAGCAAAACCTGTTACACCCTCTTTTGTAAAGGCCTGAACGCCAATTCCACTATCCCAACCGCTTGAAACCCGCTCAAACCGCCCATTACTTAAGCGCATACCCCATTCTCGTTTGGATTCTAATCGCACGATACTATATCCGCTTTGGCTTTCCTTAAAAAGCTGATCCATCAGCTCTCGAAGTTCATTTCGATTCACGGTCTTCCCCCATTTTCCGACGTAATTCTGTATTGTATTATACCACGCTTCGCTCCGTAAAATTATTCCTTGGAAAATGAATGTATATTTTAATCCCCGTACGGACACAATTTGAATAGTCTCACGTTTTCCAATTTTTTATCCCCACTCCTCTCTTTTACTTCACTTGCGACGAGAGTATTTACATACCCTGTCGCAAGTCTTTTTTTGTTTATTTTTAAAAGAAGTCAAAGACTCATTCAAATGGTCTTTGACTTCTTAATTTAATCCGAAAATGAAAGGCTTCCTAATTATCAGAATCATTCGCTATTGTGTGGGGTACGACCCCTCACTCCAAAACTTTGACCATTAACTTACGTTCCTCCGCAAAGCCAAGTGTTTCATACAGATGTAGAGCATGAAGATTATGGCTACTCACGGCCAATCCCAAATAATGAATCCCTTTTTCCCGTGTATATTGTTCTGCCGATTCCATGAGCGTTCGTCCAACACCTTGATGTCGATATTTCGGCAAAACTGCTAAATCCATAACCCAAGCTTGCAAAACTCCCGTTAATTCTTCCTGCGAGGAAGGGTAAAGGACCAGAAACCCCATGGCTTCTTCTTTTTCAGTTTCCGCAATAAATACCATCGAGTCTGTCTGCTGAATCCACGTCCAAAACCCTTTTAAGATCTTCTCCCGATATTTGAGCGTATCCTCCATAGGCTGTTTGCGCCATGGTGAGATGCTGGCGGGTATCACATCTTTTCCTAAAGCAAACATAAAGGGCCAGTCTCGAACGTTTCCTTGGCGAACCCTCATAAAATCACCCCTTGGGATAATCTACGCACGAGTTAACCCGATTGCGCCTGTTCTGTAGAGCAAAAATAATCCATATATTGATAACGATTCATTTTAGGTTTAAAGGAGGACTAAAATTATGTCCCTCCTCCTCTCGATGCTTCTCGGGCTCTTTTGCCTACTTTATGGCATGTCAATTCTCCGTCTCGGGCTTGAGCGTTTTGCCGCAGATCGTTTTAAACGCGTGCTTCATCAAATGACCATTACCCCCTGGCGCGGCCTCTGGAGCGGTACAGCAGCAACCGCTTTGCTTCAGTCAAGCACTGCCCTTAGTGTGATGACGATTTCCTTTGTGGATGCTGGATTGATTCCCTTTGAAAACGCACTCGGGCTAATCCTTGGAAGCAATATCGGAACCACGATGACCACTCAACTCCTTGCTTTTTCTCTCGACTCTTTTATTCCCTATATTCTCCTTCTCGGATCTCTAGGCTTCCTCTTCATCCCAAATCGTTATCGTTACCTAGCCCTTTCCATCTTGGGGCTTGGGTTATTGTTTCTTGCTCTACACTTATTAGAAACAGGAATGGCTCCAGTAGCCAAAATTCCAGTTGTTCAACAGTTTTTACAGCAGCTCGGGGATCATCACCTTCAAGGGGTACTTGCCGGAACCCTACTTTCGGCACTATTACACTCCTCTGCAGCAACCACAGGCCTTGTTATGCTTCTTGCTGAAGGAGGATATCTGACCCTGCCGACAGCCCTCGCCTTTATTTTTGGAGCCAATATCGGAACCTGTTTTACGGCAATTCTCGCTTCCCTCGTCACAAACCGAGCTGCCCAGCGCGTAGCCCTCTTCCACGTCTTGCTGAACGTCTTTGGAGTTCTCCTCTTTCTACCCTTCCTTAACCCACTTGCTCATCTTTTAGAAGGATTAGGAGGCAGTCTCAGCCGTCAGGTAGCCAATGCCCATACGATTTTCAACCTGATTTCCTCCTTGATTGCTTTCCCCTTTCTTCCCTTGGCAACGCGATTTTTAACGCGGGTATTAAAGTAATGTGCTAAACATGAAGCGATGAGAGTCGATACACATAATGTAGTATCAATCCTCATCGCTTCGCTAATCGTTTTATGATAACTGGTATTTCTCCGCCAAAAAATCGCAGATCCCGACTGCATCATCGAGGTCAAAGCAAGGTACGCCTACCTCGAACTGAACATCGCTTACGATCGCAATCAGCTCTTCCGGCTTAGAAAAAAGCTCTTGATGCACGGCTGAACGAAAAACCTCAATTTTAGGTTTATTTCCGTGTTTATACCCTTCCGTAAAAATCAAGTCAACATCGTCGGGCAATCGTTCAAGGACTTCATCAAGCGTCCGTTCTAATTCCCTTGTTTCCAAAATGGCCGTCTTATAAGGTGAGGAAATCGCGACTACATCCGCCCCCGCTTGGGTGAAGCGCCAAGAATCCTTCCCCGGCTTATCCATGTCAAACTCATGGGCATCATGTTTTACAACGGCAACCCGCCAACCCCGTTTCTTAATTTCACGCAAGAGTTTTTCGAGTAAGGTTGTTTTTCCCGAATTTGAATGCCGGGCGACAATCGAAACGACCGGAATTTGTGATGAATTCATTGAGTTCATTACTACTCTCCTTCTGATGGGATCCAGCGCGCAAAGAGCATTTCCCCTTCTTTAACCGGTCCATGTCCTCCTGGAACATCGACCAAGAGATTACTTCCGGCCATCGAGCGTAAAATACCTGACCCCTGAGCATAATTCGGATCAGCCCAAATCTCACCCTCGCGTAAAACCGCCCGTGCTCGTAAAAAACGCCTCTGCTTTCCCGATTTCCCAAAACTTCCGGCCATCTTAACCGGAAAAACCTCTTCTTGATCGAGACATCCCGCCATTTTTTTCAGTGCGGGTCGAACAAGCAATTCATAGGTAATCATTGCGGCTGCCGGATTTCCGGAAAGGGAGAAGTAGAGTTGATTTTGTTTAATTCCCACTGCTGCTGGAGTTCCAGGTTTTAAATTCAATTTCCAAAAAAGGAGTTCACAACCCATTCCCACGAACGCCTCACGAACCAGATCATAATCACCTACAGATGCGCCGCCCGTCGTTACCACCGCATCCATATCCTTAAATGATTCTAAAGTTTCAATCGTTTCTGGAAGACGATCCGGAACGAAAGAAGCCACTTTTACTTCGCAACCCGCTTCCATCAGAAGTCCTCGTAGAGTATAGGTGTTACTATTATAGATTTTTCCTGGCAAAAGCGGTTGACCAACTTCCATTAGTTCAGAACCGGTCGAAAGCAGCCCAATGCGTGGCCGACGATAAACTGTCACCTCTTCCACGCCCAAAGCAGCTAATAGACCTATCGATGCTGGATCAAGCACGCTTCCAGGGGTTAAGATAATTTCTCCTTTCTGGATCTCCTCACCTTGATGAACAATATTAGCACCCGGTAACACCGGCTGTCGAATCAGAACCTGATCATCCTGAGACTCGGTATCCTCCATCCGCACCACACAGTTTGCTCCCTGCGGAATAGGTGCTCCTGTAAAAATCTTCGCACATTCACCCTGAACTAAGTCCCGATCAGGGTACACCCCAGCAGGAATTTCACTCACTTGACGAAGCGTAATAGCCATAAGATCAGAAGGACTCGCCACATAAGTATACCCATCTAGCGGAGAACGATCAAAGGGAGGCATATCTATAGAAGAAGTAACGGATTCCGCCAAAATACGATGATATGCCTCGTGCAGATTAACTTTTTCTGTTTTGATCGGCTGTATTTTTTGTGAAACAATTTCCCAAGCCCGTTCTAACGAGATCATAGTCTCCATATATTTATCCCTTTCATCCTTAAATTACTTATTTTTTGACTTAATCTAATTTTAGTTTAATAGTTCTTATGAATAAAGTAAATAAAACAGGAAAAAGTCTAAACGACCTAACCGTTTAAACTTTTTTCATTAACATGCTATGAATTTGTTACCTAGCCATCGCCTTTAGTCGTTCAACCTGAACTTTTCCTCGCTCCCGGTAGACTTCCAGTTGGCGATAACCTTCTTCAATATGAATAATTTCTTTATCCACAACGATCATCACATTGGGATGGCAATACTCAACTTTTAACCGTTTCGTGCCCGGCAATTGAACCGTCGTGATGCTTACCCCTGACCCCCCTAATTCACGGATTTCAACATTTCCACTCGAAATAACCTTGCCTCCACGGCAAACGCCTTCGATTTTAACGTCTCCGCCCGTTTGGATCGTGGAATTATAAGTCCCTTTAAAACAGGTGAAGGATCCCCCACATTCAACCGTCGCCCCTTGAATATAATCAACCTCGCACTCCAACTTTTCGGGGACTTCGAGAGAAATGTTCAAAACTAACTGTTCTAAAGCCTGGTTCACCCGTTGTAAAAGGGGCAAAGCCTGAGGGTCAAGAGGGCCTAAGCCGACCAGAAAACGTTTCGCAGTTCGAATCAAGAGGACAATCTCCTGAGTCAGGAGATCATCTTTCGTCCCTAAAACAAACTTCTCGAGATCCGTCGCTATCTTAGGAAGATCAGGAAACCTGCGTTCCATTATAAGTTTTAAACACTGACCTGGTTTTAACCGCTCTGCCTCGGGAGAACTGAATAGCTCCGTCGTTTGCATCAAACAAGGGGTTAGATCTTCGTGGAACTCCCGCATACGCCGTAACAATTCTGAACGAACAACATAGCGTGCTCCTACGACCAAATGCCCACCTAATACATTATGAAAGACTTTAAGACCCTTTTCAGCACGAATTTCCGCTTTAGAGACCGAACCCTGAATCTCTACCTTTCCCCCTGAATAAACGTGAAGCCCATCCTGGACATTTCCATAGACAAAAACCTCACTTGGAAACTCAATGCTCCCCGTCGCCAAATCCACATCTTGATTGAGCAAATAAATATTCTCGACCAAATAGGTAATCTCATCCACACGAACAGGGATTCCAGCAGAGGTCGCAACAACTTCTAACCCATCTTCCGAAAGTTTAACATTCTTTTTTAATTTGAATTGAATATCCTTTAAGGGCAGCGGAGGAATCGGCCGATCTAAGACATCCTTGCCCTCTACTCCTTCTTTTCCGGGTATTTTCCGTGCTAAAATTGTGCCTTCATTGATAAAGTTCTTCTTCGAAGCAAAAAAATCAATGCGGTCTTCGTTTTCTTCATAGCCCTTCGAACATTCTCCCACAAAATCTTCGAAACGAGCAGGTATAGGAGCCAAAGGCAATGTTGCTTTGGCAACAACAACTTCTCCATTACCTTCAACGCACATTATTTCGGCCCAGGCTTCAGAACGAATTCCATGGACAATTTTCAACCGTTGGATATCCTCCTGTAAGTGTTTTTGATCCCAATACTCGCCCTCTGGAAGAGTCTCTTTCCAAACAACAATATCTTCCCATCTTAACCGAACATCAGCTGTGATCAACTCGGGCAACTCATAGCGTCCTGGTTTTTCCTGGTCTACTTTAGCCACTGCTGTCAACCCATTTTCGCGAATGACGAGCTCCCAAGTCCTTTGACCTAGACTTTCATTCGGAATAAACTCAATCTCATCCTCCTCTGTCACACGGAAGGACTCGAGCTGTACTTCCCCGTTCCAGAGGAGGGCTCCTGCTTCAGGATAAGGTATGATTTGCCGAACCGAAGAGGTCAAGTGGATTGTGTATTTCTTTTCAGCTGCGTTCCAAGCAGTCTGAATTTGAAGATTAGGTCCATCCACTTCGACCACATCACAGACCATACCCGGCGTAGACATCAAGTCTGATTGTTCTGCTTTCAGGCAGACCCGGACTTTCCATTGCCTCGAAAGGAATCCTGGTTTATCCAGAACCTCAATATCTAAATCTTCCGGTTGACAATCCCACTTTTGGGCATATTCACTCCGAATATCATCGATCGATTTCCCCCGCGTTGTCTCTTCTTTCATCTTTCACACCTCGTCAAAAATGATCCAGTTAATTCTGCGACTTGCTACTACAATTTATATTCTATTTAATGACTATTTTAGCAACTTTGGGATGATATTTCCAGATAATTCGATAAATTATATGTTTATCCAACTTTTTCCTTTCTTCTAGGCTCCTCCATCTGGACCTAAAGGCCAATTTATCTCCGCTTCCACTGCTTCGTCTGCTTTTTCAACTTCCTGATATCCTGTCGATTCTTGGCCGTTCGGATCTTGATGATTGCCTGGAACTTTAGGAAGGGGTTTAGATGGCGTTGTAACAATTGGTTTTAGTAAATCAACTTCTTGATCCTCAATAATCTTTGTCGTGGTTATCCCTTGTAATACATCGCTCATCACTTTTTGGGCATCCTTGGGATCAACCTCCCAATAACTTACACCATCTAGGTCCATAAACTTCCCAGGAAGTGTTTGCGAGACTATATCTACATTGTCAAAACCAACAGCTACTTTGGACAATTTAAGCATATCGCCTAGGCTTAAGTTGGTATGAACTGCCTTGTCAAGTTGAGGAATTAACCAAGGAAGTTTCGGAAGAGTCGAGACCTGAAGCATTTCCTTAGCGACTGCTTTCAAGACAACCTGTTGACGCGCTGTCCGTGAAATATCCGCTAGTGCATCATACCTAAAGCGGGCGTACTGAAGCGCTTGTGAGCCATCTAAGCGTTGAACCCCTTTTTTGAGGTTAATATATCCGTCTGTTTCATCTCCGGTTTCATAGTACATGTTTTTTTCAACATCAACCGTGATTCCCCCAAGGGTATCAATGATCTGTTTAAAACCGCTAAAGTTCGTCTGAATATATCCTGCAACCGTTACCCCTGTTAAATCAGCAACTTCTTTTTCAAGGGTTTGCATATCGTCAAGGGAGGCTACAGAGTTGATTTTAATATTGGGATGTCCTGGAATCGAAACCCGCGTATCGCGTGGAATTGAGAGCAAGCTAATTCTCTGGCTTGTAGGATCAATACTGGCCAGGATTAATGAATCCGTATTAAACTCTTCTATCCCCGGTCGTTGGTCGGCTCCCACTAATAAAACACTAACCCGATTCTTCATATCCGCCTCAGAGGCTTCTGTCGGGGGGGTACTATTAGGAGAAAGTGGAGATAATCCCCAATACCAAAAATACCCGCATACTAAAGCCGTAGCAAGTGATATACCTAATATTATAAATGCAAAAGCCTTTTTTCTTCTCACATCATCAACTCCATGCCAATGCTACGAAAACTTTCTATTCCCGTTTTCCATACTTTTCTGAGATGCTCCTTTTCATTGTACCTATTTTCCCTATACAATTCCAGTTTAGCCAAAAAAATTTATTTTTAGAAATAAAGAAGGCTTTGTAGAACATAATCGTTCTGCAAAGCCTTATCCACCTTTTCTCACTTTAATTGTCTTCTTAATTCATAGCGACCTTGATTAACCCCGGTTCACCCAACCCAACTTGCCCGATAACAGCTGATACAAGAGTCTTATGTTTTCTCAGAGATTCCAGTAAAACCTCTAACCGTTCCGCCGGCACAGAGATCAACAACCCGCCCGAGGTTTGGGCATCACATAATACAAGCTGTAGTTCCTCAGATATCTCTTTGTCAAATACCACTTTATCCGCAAGGAACTCTCGATTCGCAAGAGACCCTCCAGGAATCGCTTTTTTCTTCAGGCAATCCCAAGTCGCTTCAAGGATAGGTATTTTCTGCGCTTGAAGCTGAGCTTCGACGCCACTCCCCTTCATCATTTCATGAAGGTGTCCTAACAACCCAAAACCTGTGATATCGGTTACCGAACTCACGTTAGCCTCGATCGCCGCTTCAGAAGCGGATTTATTTAGCTCAGCCATCACGCGAATAACTTCTTGCTCACCTTCAACAGAGACTAAACCCCGTTTGATACCCGTCGTAATAATTCCGATCCCCAAAGGCTTAGTAAGCACAATATAATCACCCACTTGGGCTTTGGCATTGGATAGCACCTGTTGCGGATGGACGATTCCTGTAACTGAAAGCCCGTATTTAGGCTCTTGATCATCGATCGAATGTCCCCCCAGCAGAATGGCACCTGCTTCGCGGATTTTATCGTAACCTCCCTGCAAAATCTGTGCAAGAATCGATTTATCTAATTCCTTGATCGGAAAAGCAACGAGATTCATTGCCGTTAAGGGTTTTGCTCCCATCGCGTAGATATCGCTCAAAGCATTAGCCGCTGCAATCATTCCAAACGAGTATGGGTCATCGACGACTGGAGTAAAGAAATCTGCAGTTTGAACAATCGCCTGTTCCTCATTTAACTTATAAACCCCTGCATCATCATTGGTATCAATTCCAACAATTAGATTAGCATCTTTAACGTTTTTCGGTATATGACGCAAAACTTGCGCCAGGTCCGCAGGACCAATTTTACAGCCTCAACCCGCTTTAGTGGAATATTGGGTCAGGCGAATTTTATCTTGAGCATTTCCCAGCATCATTGTGAATCCCTCCTCCGATAAGCAATACATATATAAACTTATAACTTAATAATTATATATCGTTTCTCCTCTTCTTTCAAGTTTCCATATACACTCCGGTCCACTGGCTGAGAATACTCAGTATTTCCTCCCGATCTCCTTCTAGCAACGTTCTCGGATCAAAGAGGACCCAGTCCTTTTTGATTCGAGCTAAAATCGATACTCCAAACGTGCGCAAATAGGCTTCGAACTCCTGGACACTCCCTTGTCGTGGTCGCACAGCACAAACCCACGTCGATAATTCTTCAGTAGGCCAAGCGCCTCCGCCAACCTGGGAAAAATCAGCTTGCACTTCCACGTGAAAATAGGCAAGTTCTTCAATGCCATTTTTTAAAAGCTCTGCCTCAGCGCGTAGCTCTGTTTCAGGTTTTGAGAGCATTCTCCAGACCGGTATTTTATCTTCTTCGTCTCGTTCGTAAAGATGCAAGGTCCCTTCTAACGCAGCCAGTGTCAATTTATCGATGCGCAAAGCTCGAGTTAATTGATTCTTTTTTAATTTTTCAATAAGCTCACGCTTGCCGATAATGATACCCGCTTGTGGTCCTCCGAGCAATTTATCGCCACTAAACGTGACCAGACTGAGTCCTGATTGTACGGCTTGGGCAATCGTAGGTTCCGGTTGCAACCCCAAAAACAAACCATCTCTGAAGCTTCCACTTCCTAAATCCTCAACCACGGGTAACTTGTATTTTAGCCCCAATTCAACGAGCTCCTGGCTTGAAACAGCATGGGTAAATCCTTCGATACGATAATTGCTGGTATGAGCCTTAAATAGGAGGCCTGTTTCTGGCTGAATCGCCTCTTCATAATCGCATATCCACGTGCGATTCGTCGCGCCAACCTCAACAAGCTCTGCTCCACCGACTTTTAACACCTCGGGAATCCGAAACGAGCCTCCAATCTCCACAAGCTCACCCCGGGAAACAATCACTTTCCGATTTTGAGCAAAAGTATTCACGACCAAAAGAACCGCAGCCGCATTATTGTTCACGACCATTGCTGCTTCTGCTCCCGAAAGCTGGCAAAGCAGTTTTTCTACATGAACATAGCGCGAACCTCGCTCTCCGGTCTCAACATCAAGTTCTAGATTACTATAACGTTGCGCCTGCTCCGCGACAAATTCAGCGACCTCAGGAGCAAGTAAAGCCCTGCCGCAATTGGTATGGAGAATGACTCCTGTTGCATTAATGACCCGCCTTAAACTTGTCGGCTTATTTCGAAGCGCATCTCGCACATCATCTATAAGATAAGGCCAGATTTCACTTTCCTTAAGGCTTTCATCCTGTCCCCTTAGAATTTTATTCCGGATTTTTTGCAAACTCTCCCGAATCACTTGTGTTAAACGGTGTTTATCTCCTTTATTCGTCAAAAATGCAGTGAATTCTTCCATCGCTTCCAAGCGCGCTTGAACCTCATGCACTGCGGGTAAGGCTCTTAGTAAGGAATTTATTTTCTCCACTGCTAAACACTCCTCAACATTTATTTCTTGACTCGACTTATTTTCCCACAACTCGCCCGCACTCTTTTTAAGATTTCGACATCGGGTTTGTCTTATTATAAAGAAAACAATTCTATATCCCAACCCAAGCTAGACAGGAGGCATCACCCCATGTATTCACTTTTCCCAAGCCCTAATCAAAGCAAGCGAAAATCCGGAGTCGTTCTTCCCTTTAAACCTAAATTGGCTAAGAAACAACCCAAACCGTGTATTTTTTGCGGAGACACACTTCATCTCCAAACGTTTAAGGGGCAAATCGTTTGCTCAGCTTGCCTACAAGATATTCCTACCCTTTTCGTCTGCGGTTAAAATTATTATAACGAAGTTCTGTGGGAAAAGAAACTTTTGGAAAAACGAATAAACCGCTTGGTCTAAAATATAAAACGCAAATAAAACAAGGATGCCTAAGCTGAAACAAAATTCTCCAGCTACTAAGGCATCCCCTTTTTTTGATCCCTATTCAGTTAAAACGTCTTTTTCATGATTTGAACGGCGCGTTCGGGCATGATAGCTTTACCATGTTCCTCCAAGAATACCTTTGAGATATCGACAATCTCGCCATATTCATCAAGGAGGGCTTCAGCATATTGTTTTTTCTTGCCTGACCCGAGATGGCTCACAACTAAATAGTATTCCCCTTCATATACATAAAGGCTCGACCACACGCGAGGAAAATCGGGGAACCGTTTGACAGCCGCTAAAACATCCTCAAAATCATCAAACACATAAATCCATTCAAGAACTTTTGAACGCGGGCTACGCTTCTTCTCTTTTTCCTTAACTGGAGTTTCAAGAGTATCTTCTTGCCTCATGACGGTGATTACAAATTCATCGTTTGAAGCTGCGCTTGCCTGAATCCAAAAGGGTTGGTCAAGGTTAAACTCCACTTCTTCCCTTGCCTGCGTAATCAACTCCCAAAATAACTGCTCAGATTTCGCCGAGCGTTGAAATAAATCGGTCATTGAGATATCGCGATCAGCAAGTTCTGTAAAGGAGATGAAGATGCGGATTGTACTCTCATTAACCTTCTGTATACGCATAACCCCCACCTCTCCTTCCCTAATCTATAATTAGTTTATTCCTATGATATCATATTACGACTTGTCTTTGGGGTTAAAAAAATGTTTTTTTATTTTTCTTCTTTGGGGTCCAAAGATATAAGTTTGTAGTCCCTAGTTCCTAACCCGATTTCTTCGCCATAAGCCAATTGAACAGACCAGTCCACCGCGGGATGAAGCGTTCGGAACTTATCCCCTTCACCATGATGCTTCCCTAAGAGCGAATGAGGATTGCCATGGGCCTGATTTACAAGATCTACAGCTGCCTGATCAATGGCAACAGGGTCGGTTGAGGCTAAGATCCCAATATCGTGCACGATCGGAATATCGTTCCAACCGCAGCAGTCACAAAGGGGCGAGACATTATTAACAAAGGTAATAAATCCAACTTTGCCTTCTTTTCCTTTCAGAACCCCAGCTGTATATTCAACAATTTTCTCCTGAATCACATCCGGCTCCGTCTTCCAGTTTACAGTGATGGCTTTGTGAGGACAGGTTACAGCACATTCCCCACAACCGATACACAACTCGTGATTAATATGAGCTTTGCCTTCAATTGTAATCGCCTGGGCAGGGCACCATAGCTTGCATTTTCCACAAGCAATACAAACATCTTCCTTAACCGTTGGCAAAATATCCGAGTGCTGTTGTTGTTTACCAGCACGGCTACCCAGTCCCATCCCTAAATTTTTCAGGGTACCTCCGAAACCGGTTGCTTCGTGCCCTTTAAAGTGAGTTATAGCAATTAAAGCATCCGCGTGCACTGCCGCACTGCCGATTTTCACCTCTTGGAAATGTTTCAGACCTACCGGCACAGATACATAGTCTTTCCCATTTAAGCCATCGGCAATCATCAGAGGTGCTCCAACGACGGAATAATCAAAACCATTCTCGATAGCCGTTTCCAAATGATCCACTGCATTCGAACGGGAGCCTACATAAAGGGTATTGGCATCCGTCAGAAAAGGGCGACCTCCCTTCATCTTGACTTGATCCACAACCCGGCGTACATACTGAGGCCGAATGTAGGCTAAATTTCCTCGCTCCCCAAAATGCAATTTTAAAGCGACGAGATCCTTTGGTGCAATTCCCTCTAAAATCTTCGAACGATTCACAAGCTTCTCGAGCTTAGTCAACAGACTTTGCCCATTCTTAATCTGGAAGTTTGTAAAATAAACCTCAGCGCTCATATATATAGCCTCACTCCTTAACATTTTAACTTAAGGCAAAACTTCACATTGGTACACTTCCAAGCAATTCGGCAGTACCTTTATTTTAACTTGGTCCCCTAGATTAACAGTTTTATAAGTCCGATAATCCACCCAAAGACTTAAAGTCTGTGTTCCCTCTTGCACTTGAAGACTATACGGATTATCTTGGCTATTGCTCAACGATTTCCCTTGAAGCTCACCTTGAATTTCCTTGGGATGTTCAAACCAGTCTGGATTATCCAGACTAAACATTAAAAGATAGGCCCCTAAAATGACTGACCAAAATCCCACTCTGAGAATAATGAACAGACGTCCCCATTTTTTATATTGTTTTAGATCGTGTCTAACCTTTTCGATCAGACGAACGAGTAGAAACACGCTAATGATGCTCGTCATGATAACTTCAGGCCAGCTTATCTTCCACAAGTAGCGATAATAATTAAGCATGTTTCACCCCAGGATACCCTCATCTCTTAGAGACATTATAGGATGTTCTCCTCAAAGGGTCAACGTGGATAATAAGGGCACTCTGTTTTGAGACATTGCTTATTACGCCAAAAATCCTTACAGACAGGGAGTTTATGCGCCTCTTCTGAGAAGTGAACATTGCTATCCCGTTCAAGAATTTTTATTGCCGCAAGTATAGACGAATAAGTACTCCGCTTGCAGCATCTCGGCCCTCCGTAAGCCCCAACACTTTGTAAAACTTCACCTGTATCCCGATTCGTTTGCCCCCAGATTTCCTGGCTAAGCGGAGTCAGCCCACGAATAACACTAAGCGCAATACCTGTCCCAATGGCCGCTCCACACGCTCCCCAACTTCCACAGCTTCCACCCGGGAGTTGTTTGGCACGTAACCACGCATTTTTAATTTGTGAATCGGTAATATTCATCCCCATGTTCTTAAGAGCAGTCAACAACACCATAGGGACCATTAAATGATGCTCTGGGCCATGCATCTGGAAAACAGGCGCAGCCATAATTTCACGGGCTAGTTCAATCGGGTTCGTACTTAAACTCGTTTCGAGAATAATCTTAATGATTTGATTTGAATCCGCGCGGTGGCATTCATCGCAGATATAATGTCCGTGCTTACAGGAAATCGTACTTGTAAACTCTTTCTTGCAAAGGGAACAGTGATACGTTTTAACATTTTCAGAATAGCTTAGCTCCTCCCCACAAATCATACATCCTTCAGTATGCTTATTTTTCACTTCAATCTGCATCGAACAAAAGTCCTCCCTAACCGATAAAATGTATTCATTATCTATTGCCTAATTTTATACCCCATGGGGGTAACGACTTTTCTTCCTTAGTATATCACGATCTAGACGTATTGCCTACTCATAAAAGAAAAACCGCTATTCAATAATGAATAACGATCTATGTCCCTAGTCCCACGCACAAATTTTATTTTTACCATTCCGCTTTGCCTTATATAATCTTCTGTCTGCAATCATAAATATCTCTTTAAAATTTAAGCAAGTGCGATTTAAATTATCGGTAACCCCAATACTGATTGTAACTTGACACTGTTTTCCATTTTGCACAATCACTAAACTTCTTACCTTCTCTAAAATTTGCTTCGCTCTTATTTTCCCCTTTTCCAGCGAGACTCCTCTCAAAATAATTACAAACTCATCACCGCCATAGCGACCCAGTATGTCCGTTTCACGGATCATCGACGAGCATGCCTTACTGATGTGTTTAAGAATTTCATCACCATAAAGGTGACCATATTTATCGTTAATCGATTTGAAGCCATCGATATCAAATACCATGCAACATAGACTTTCCTTGTTTTCAGACGCCTGTTCTAACCAACACGTTGTCGTTGTTTCGATATAATTGCGATTATATAAACCGGTTAAATAATCCGTATTTGCTTTCTTAATTATAGACGCGATATTATGTTTTAGTTGAATCCTGAGCGCCGTCAATGCTAACTCCCTGCGACTAATTTCTTTAAGCAGAGCAATATATTCTTTTTGGACTGAATAACCCAAATTATAATCAGCCAGCTGATCACATAACTTGCATCGCTGTTCTTGAATGCTTTTCAATAAATAAACATCATTATAGCTTTCAACAAGTGTTTTGGCTTGGGTGAATGCTTCAAACGCATCTCTATATATTTTCATATTGCTGTACAAATGACCGAGTAAGTCATAGCACTCCGCTTTTTCTCGGATAAAGGAATCTAATAAAGGATTCTCGATCATTTCATCAATCAGAGATTTTGAATGACCAAAGTCATTCAAACCAATAAGTGCTTTCACCATATTAAGTTTAATTCTAAGCTCGAGTATAGGCTTAGCGGGCTGATGTAGCTTGGCCATAGCAAGCCCTATTTGTGCCATTTCTAAGGCTTTACAATAATCTTCATCAATCATATCAAGATGGCTATAATTAGCGTACGCATTGGCAACAACATTATACTTTTTTAACCTTTTCGCTAATTTAATACTTTCTTCAAGCATTTTCTTCGCTTCTTCATAATCTTTACTGCATTCATAAAGTACGAACCATAAATTATATGAATTGAGTAAGTCTGCTTCATCTCCATGCTGCTGACAAATTTCGTTATATGTGTCAAGACTGCTGAAAGCTAACTCAATTTCGCCGATGCTATAGTACGAAGCCGACTGATTATAATATGCAATCAACATTGACTTATAATCCTTGAAGGGCATTGCCCTTTCAAGAAGTTGATATGATTCCTCAATACATTCTTTATATTTGCCTTCTGCTCTTAATGTAGGAACATTTTGTTGAAGTAGGATTATATCTTCATTTGCCATATCGTTTTCTTCCTTAATCAATGTCGATATATTTCTTCAATGTATTAAAACAATAGTCTTATTATAGGACATTCATTAAATCGAAGTAACGTAAATTTTGTCGTTTTAAGGGAAGTCCAGCACAAAATTATAAGATATATAAGGGGCTATTTCACAATTTGTGGTCGTGTAGCTGCATATCCGCTCACTCAGGCGCTCCGTGGCTGGTTCACTTCTATGCGATAAGCTACGCTATCGAGTCTTTTTAGGACTTTTAGAATCGTAACTTCGTCATAGTGGGCGTAAAAACAAGGGCTGCGCACATATCATTGTGCAACAGCCCCTTAAGCTTCTATGTCGAATTTCCCGATACCATTCATGATCTTTTGTACATAGTTTTGTGTTTCCTGATAAGGCGGAATCCCTTGATATTTATCCACGGCTCCCGGCCCCGCATTATAGGCGGCTACGGCTAATGGAACATTTCCTTTAAAACGGTCGAGCAAATCCCGTAGAAAATGCGTCCCTCCATCCAGGTTTTGTGCTGGATCCATCGGGTTCGTCACCCCATAGGATTGTGCTGTTCCAGGCATCAACTGCATCAGGCCCATCGCACCAGCCTGTGAAACTGCACCCGGATCAAAGCCAGACTCTGCGAGTACAACTTGACGAATCAAGTTCGAATCCACGCCATATTTCTGTCCCACTTGCGCGATTAAGCTTTCAATATCTGAATTTCCCGAACCACCCACAGCGTAAGCTTGTTGGATCGTGTTAAACCCAGGACTGTTTTGTAGGCTAAAGGTTTGATAACTTTGATAACGTGAAGCGGAACCAAGCCCTGAACTGAGAGCACCCAGAATAGCACTAGAATTTGCATTTTGATCCTGTCCGGCAAGAGCTGACTCTAGCAACGTAGCAAAGAGAAGCGCCTGTGACGAATCTGCAGCCGGTGTTGAGGGGGTTCCGGAACTATTTTGCCAAGCTTGATTCATGTTTTGAAGTTGGAAAAGAAGAAGCATATCAGCTACATTCATCATAACTCCCCCTTCCCTTCTATGCTAATTGATGGAGTCCCTGAAGTTCTTCTTTTTCAAGAATCCTTTCCGGAATAAGGCACATAATGATCCGATCGGGTAAATTCACAATCCCCCCGATAAAGGGTGCTGTTACTAACTGGGGTGGCGCAGCAATTTGATCAAGAACGCTAACTTCCCGAACCTGATCCACGGAAAATGCTACAGTGTCTCCGTCAACTTCGGTGATCAAGGCTAATTTATGGTCTACGCCCACTTCTCCTTCAGCAGAAACCAAAACCTTTTCCTTTGCAATTCCAAATCGGGAATGCAGGTCGATAAGAGGAATAGCTGAGCCTCGAATATTAATAAGACCCATGACATAAGCCGGAGCTTGGGGGATCGGACGGACATTATCGAGCCGCGTAATTTCACGAACAACTTCAATCGGCATAGCATATTCTTCTTGCCCTAGTGAAAAAACAACCACTTGCTTCCCCATCGAATCACTTCCTATCTTTGAATTCATAACATCTCAATGTTCTTAACTCAGCTTAAACTTTACCTACTTCATTAACGGCTTTTTCTAGCGTCGAATCGGTAGTCTGAATGACCTTCTGATTTGCTTGATAGGCATTCATCACCGTAATCATCTTCGTCATCTGACCGGAAATATCGACATTGGATCCTTCAATAGCACCCTGCCGAATTTGCACAGTACCCATTTCCGCATTTTGAATTTGTGCGGGTTGAGATGAAGAATACAAGGATTGCCCTTCCCGTATCAACGTTTCTTCGGGAATTCGAACCATTCTTAAACGGTCAATTACTTGTCCTTGATCAGATACTGTCCCATTTGTGCTCACGGTAAATGCGCTGCTAAGTGGACCAATCGGACCCTTTTCACCAAGAACAGGAAATCCATCCGCGTTTTGCAAGGTACCTTCAGCATTGATCTGAAAACGCCCATTTCGAGTATATCGTTCCCCTTCAGGAGTCTGAACTGTGAAAAAACCAGGAGAGGCGAACGCCAAATCAGTAGGCAAATCCGTCGTCTGGAGCGCACCCTGAACATTCATGCGGGCAACGCTATCAACAACAACCCCTGTACCCATACTCCCAATCAAGGTATTTTCCGACATTCCGTTGGTAAGAGCTGTTCGCTCGATGAGCATATCGGGGAAAGCCTTTAAGATACCGTCTTCTTGCTTGTAACCAGGGGTTCTAACGTTTGCGACGTTATCTCCGATAATCTCACTTTGTGTTTGTGTCGCTAACATACCCGCTGTCGCCGTATACAACCCTCGAATCATGCTCTCACGCCTTCCCTATATAGAACTGACCCCCGATTTATTTTCCATCAATTGCCATTCGTAATAAGCCCAATTGATTCGACACGGTTTGAGTCACAGAATTATAGTATAAACTGTTTTCCGCAACATTGGCCATTTCTCGGTCAATATCCACGTTATTTCCATCATTCCTGAACGTTGTCGTCTCATCTTTTACTACACCCGATTGGCCTTTTCCCGAAACGCCTTGAATATGCTGAGGTGAAGTGATTTTTAAAGGGAGATTGGGGCCAGGTTCCCCCAAAGCTTCACCAAGGATTTGCTGAAAATCGACATCAGAGCGTTTGAAGTTAGGTGTATCCACGTTGGCTATATTGTCGGACAGTACTTTCTGCCTCAAGCTTGATGCATCTAACCCTTTTTCCAACACCGTCATGATCGGATTACTTAACCAACCTGACATATTACTACCTCCTTATGGAGTTCGCTACACCCCACATCTGATCTCCATAGGATACCATTCGAGAATTCATCTGATAGGCCCTTTGAACCTGAATCAAATCCGTCATCGAGTTTGCCAGATCGACATTGGACTGTTCAAGAGCTTGGCTACGAATTGTACCCAATCCAACTATAGGCATCCCCTCAGTTCCAGCCCCAGAACGACGAAACAAATTTCCGCCCAGTCTTTCCAATCCTCCCTGATTGGGAAAAGACACAATGGAAACAACACCTAAAGTTTGCATCACATCATTCACTTTCCCCCGGATAATTCCGTTTGAGCTGACACTTAAATCGGATGCCCCAGCAGGCAGGATAATCCCTGTTTGGGCCAGATTACCCTGTACATCGATAAGGCGTCCTTCTTGATCTACTGAATACGGTGCATTAACCTTGTTTAGGACTTGACCTAAGACAACATTTTCACCGTTGAGCACACCCGTAACCTGCCCTGAGGGATCTACTTTACCATTCGGTACCTCAGATGGGATTCTTAATGCTAATACCTGTCCCTCAGAGTTAACTAACATTCCATTAGCATCTGCACTAAAATCCCCGACCCGGGTAAAGGCAGTATCTCCATTGGGGAGTTGAACCGGGAAAAAGCCATCGCCAGCGATAGCAAGATTTAGAGGATTATCTGAAGGAACAACCGTTCCCTGTTTAAAATCCGTACCAATAGCATTATAGAGCACCCCTGCCCCAACATTTACTTTATCGCCCACTGGTGCCCCATTCATAGTCGTACCCTCGGGACGCAGTTCACTCGAGAGTGTTTCCGCAAAACTCGGTTGACTGGCTTTGAAGCCCGGTGTATTCACATTAGCTATATTATCGCCGACGACATCCATAGCGACTTGTTGAGCTCGGATCCCGCCCGCAGCTGTTCCCAGTAAACGCATAAACTTGCCTCCAATTGGGCCATTAAATTAGTTAATTTCGTTTAAGATCGATGAGTTCCTGTAAAAGCGTATCCGAAACGGTGATAACACGAGAGTTCGCTTGGAAACCCCGTTGAGCTACGATCATATCCGTAAATTCTTGAGAAAGGTCAACATTGGACATTTCAATGGCACTAGGAACGATAGAGCCTCGTCCCGCTTGTCCTGCAGAGTAAACATCGGCTTGACCGGAATTATTGGTATCTTTATAAAAGCTCGAGCCAATATTCTCCAAGCCCGAATCATTGGCAAATTGAGCAATGGCAATTTGCGCAATTTTTTTCGTTTCTGAAGTGGTTCCATTATTATAAACCCCTGTTACCACTCCATTTTGGTCAATACTATAAGAAGTTAGGGCCATGTTCCCAGCAGTTGCTAATTTGCCCGTAGCTAACGGATCCGTATCAGACGGTTCCTGCCCTCCCAATAGAAACTGAACATTTCCCATACTACCCGCAGCATTAAAAGCTGCCTTATCCGCAGGGTCTGTTTGAGTTGCCTTATATAAATACCCTTGTACTAAGGCCCCTGTACCTGGATCTACCAAGTTTCCTGCACTATCTAACGTGAACGAACCGTTACGCGTATAAACCGTATTGCCTTGATTCTTTAAAACAAAAAAACCGGAACCCTGAATTAACATATCTGTTGGCTTGCCCGTAGACTGTGTACTCCCCTGAGTCATAATCTGATCGATAGAAGCCAAATTGGAGCCTAGTCCAACCTGCATTGGGTTAGTTCCCCCAAAGGTCACAGGGGCCGTTGTATCTGGACTTGAAGCGCCTTTTAGATTTTGGCTCAACATCGTGGAAAAAGTGACACGACTCCGTTTAAAGCCAGTTGTATTCACATTAGCGATATTGTTGCCGATAACATCCATTTTGGTTTGATGATTTTTCAGCCCAGAAATGGCTGCATAAAGCGAACGCATCATAATGGGTTACCCTCCAATTTTATTTTTTAACTTCTGTGATTTGATTCATCTCTAATGTCTTAAAAGAACCGTCAGCTTGTAACAAATTCAGTTGAGGATTGCCATCAAGCCATTTTACAGAGTCCACAATCCCGCTGATAACAGTTACTCCGTCAGTGTCCATACCGCTGACTTGTTTCCCAATCAATGCAGCTCCCTGAGTAAGAAGACCTTGTTGAAAATAACCTGTCATACTCGCTTTTAAATTTTCCATCGACTGAGCAACATTGTTCATTTGCTCCAATGAACTAAACTGAGCCATCTGAGCAATAAAATCTTTATTATCCATAGGTTGTAAAGGATCTTGGTTTCGAAGTTCAGTCGTCAAAAGTTTAAGAAATTCATCTTTTCCCAACGTCTGATTGACTGCATTAGAAATAGTTTGACTACCTTGGGTTGTATTCTGGGTTCCTGATGAAGGGGTTGAGTTTGTTGCATTTATGGTACTCATATATCCTCCTAAGCCGTGACATTGATCCGATGACTTTGACCTATTTCCTGATTCGAACCATTTAGCGCAGAAACAGTTTCTCGTGCTTCATCCGGATATAAATCATCCGATTCATGTTGATCTTGATTGTTAGGTCTAGAGGTGAATGTTTGATTCCGCCCTTGATTAAAATTAGGATTAGAATCTGCAAACCCCATTTGCATCAGACCGCATTGAACCCCTGACTGTGAAAGAGAGTCACGCAGCACTGGAAAATTATTTTGCAAGATTTGTCCCGTAACTGCTTCAGAAGCATGCATCAGGAGATGAACCTGACCGTTATCTAAGGATACAGAAATCGAAATTTGACCGAGTTCTGCCGGATGAAGTTGAATATTCAATTCGCGAACGACCGGAAGTTGATTGAGGACTTTAGCTTGCAACTCTTGAGCTACCTGCTGCCATATCGGTACGTTCACCGGTGTATCTGCTTTAACTGCTGAATTTGCCACAGAACTCAGATTTAAATTATTAATCATATTTCCTTGATTTAACGAAACAAGGTCACTTTCCGCACTCTTCTGACCTGCTTCAGTCTGAAGTTTGAGGTGTGGACTATTTTCTTTTAGCTGTTGTCCATCCACTAGAAACTCTTTCTGCGTTTGAGCTAACGAAAGGTTTTGGATTTGAACACGCTTTGAATTCAGATTTCCATTCTCATTATTTTGGATTGTCTGACCATCAACGTTCGTTCCAGTTTCTATGAGCTTACTCTTCAAGCGGTTTGGCATTCCCGTCTGTAGATCACTCAAATTCATACTCTGAACTGCATTTATTTCTGCATCAGGACTTATCATCTGATTACGCAGGACCAACTGCAACGCTTTCAAAGCCTGTGCAAAATCATTCTGTTTTACTTGTGTTAGACCAAAATCTGGATTTTCAAGAGAAACACCCAATACCCCATTCGAATTCGGCATCTCAGCCTTCATTCCCTGACTTAATTGGGTAAGCAGTCCTTGGATCTCAGCAGGTTTAACAGACACCTTACTGATTTCCCCTGACATGTCCTGTAATAGCTGTGTAATCAATACTCTATATTGATCCAACTCCGATAACGGTAATTCTCCCGTTTGAAGTTGCCCTGACCCTATCCCTGAATCAGCAACATCTCCGAATAGGTTTCCTTGGGAAAGAAGTGTGCTTTGTTGTTCTTGCCCACGGGTTGATCCCCAGTTAAGTCCCGCAACTGTTCGTAATGAACCAAGCATACCCTCTAATCCCTGAATACCTGTTTGTCCGGAATTGGCCTCCTTGCCTGCCGGATTACTACTCTGTTGTCCAGAGTCTTGTCCTTGTCCCATTACTTGAGCCATCCAACCACCAAAGATCGCTGCAAATTCCATTGCCACAGGATCTGTGCCTGAACTCTCTTCCTTCGGAAGGGTCGCCCCTTTAATTTTAGGCGTCGAATTTCCACTGACAAGGACGTTAATTTCTGACATGGCATCACCTCCAAAATTAGACTCTATTTTCTATATCGTAAAAACCTGTCGGAAACTTAAGGTTTTGATAATCATTTTAAAAGAGATTCTTTTTCTGCCGACTTAAGCGTCCTCGTAAACGTAGGATCGCTTGAGAATGGAGCTGAGAAATGCGAGACTCAGAAAGACTCATCACAGCTGCGATTTCCTTAAGTGTTAAATCTTCCTGGTAGTATAAAGCCACAACTAACTTTTCCTTCTCGGGAAGCTTTTCGATGGCATTCGCCAGAATTTTATGTTGTTCCTCAATTTCAACTTCCTGAAAAGCCTCTTGAGCCTCAGGATCTTTTAACATGCTTAATGGAGACAGATTTTCTCCCTCGTCTCCTGTAGATAACTCATCAAGTGAAGTTAAATTTAACATCTGTCCTTGTTGAATAGCCCCTTCGAGTTCTCGTACATCCATCTGTAAGTATGTTGCGACCTCATCAACTTCGGCTGGTCGCCCCAGTGTTGCTTCAACTTTAGCAAAAGCTTCCTGAATATGTTTTACTTTTTGACGAGCGGAATGGGGCACCCAATCCATTGTCCGCAAACCATCGATCATTGATCCCCGTATTCTTAAATTGGCATAAGTCTCAAACTTAACCCCGCGGGCTAAATCAAAACGCTCCAGCGCGTCGAGCAAACCAAAGACACCATACCCGATCAAATCATCTTCATCCACATGTTGAGGAAGGGCAATCGCAAGTCGGCCCGCAATCCGTTTAACCAAAGGCAAATATTTCTCAATCTGCTCAATTTTCCAATGACCCTGGGAAGTAGCTCCTTCATAAGGATTGGTTATCACGCGAATCGACCTCCTTTGCTCATTACTTATTCACCCCAGCCCATGCGCCGAACCATGTCCGCTTGTTTCGCTTCATCAGGCAACCCTTCGGATAAATCAGCATCCACTTGACCCGCTAGGGGAGGGTCTATTTCATCCTGTCCCACTGCTACATCAAGAAAAGCGCCACGGCCTTCATCCGCTTCACTCTCACTAACGATATTTTCTGGCAAGTCTTCATTGGGGGAAGCTGCTTTTTCAAACCCGTATAAACTTCCATAACTCAGTCCATATATCAATAAAAAAGATAAAATCATTCGAATCATAATCCGTAAGAAACTTGCATTCGTTTGCCAGCTGAGAATTCCCACCAGGATTGCTGTTCCAAGCGCTAATCGCCAAGCCCAAATTCTTAAAGTTTCATGGTTCAATCAAATCACCTTTTCGCCATGGTTAATCGTCCGAACCTTTAATTCTCCAGTACCGACATCGAAATGAATGGTCCGCCCAAAACTTCCGCCTACATCAGCAACAAGCAAAGGAATACCTAAACGTTTCAATTCCGCCTCTACTGCCTCAGCATTGCGATCCCCGATTTTTAGGACAGTCGTTTTTCCCGGAAAGGAAAACATCTGTGCACCACCCGCAATTTTAGCTCTGAGTCGCATTTTCTTAGCTCCAAGACGGAGGATATCTTGAATCATAAGTTCAACCGCCGTATCGGCATATTTCGCCAGATTTACTCCTGCATGTCCGCTCGATGTAGGTAGCATGATATGGGCCATCCCGCCCACTTTTTCCACGGGATCATGAACACAGATCCCAATACACGAACCTAAACCGGCCGTCATTAAAATATCCGGAGTTTTCGAGGTCTTATAATCTGCCATCCCTACTGTGATCACATTGCTCATACTCCTAAAGCTCCCAACAGTTTCTTCATCGAACCATCGTTCGGAAGAAAAATAAATTGTCCCTCAATTTGGGGTATTCCTGTCATCTGAGTGTCAATAAATAAAACACTGTCATCTAGGGTACCGTCTTCTAGCATAATGGCGTCAAAAATTGCACCCACCATATCCACGGCAAGAGCTGGAACAGAGGGCTGCAAAGGAATTCCTGAAAAACTGGTCAGTGCGATTAAAAAAGAGCTGACCATGATATTACCCACTTCCTTAAGTGCGGATTGTGCCATTTCATCCACAAAAAGGTCCAATGGCTGATCTGTGCCAATTAAGGCTTGAACTACAACTTCCGCGCTCTCTAAAGGAAAGAAAAAAACAGCCTTACCTTCAGCCTCTCCTTCAACTTTTACATAGACCACGGCTTGGGGCGAATCCAATTGACCAATAATCGTTTCAATATTTTCATAAGGCACCACCCAGACTTCTGGAACTGACATATCAATGCGCCGTTGCAGAAGAGTCGATAAAGCCGTTGCAGCATGACCAGAGCCTATATTTCCAATCTCTCGTAAGGCATCTAATTGAAGTTGTGTGATTTCCATAGCTAGACCAGTCCTTTCTTGCGCATATCCCTCTGTAAATCAAAAACACAGCGGATGATGCGATCGCGATCACGTTCTGGAATCTGGTAAAAATCAACCGAGATACTGTATTTTTTACTTTCTACCTCTTTTTCCATGCGACAAACTCGAGCTGAAATTTGTATCGGTCCAGTGGGCAAATCAAGAGTCGCGATCAGGATAGCCCCTTTTTCAACGGGTTCATTCGTTTGGAACCGCATTCCGCCTCCGCTCAAATCCAGCATGGTTCCTTTCTGGGTATCACTTAGCCCTTGCCTTGTGACTGCACGAAAGGTTACTAGATAAGTAGCGGGAATCCTAACATAATTGCGACGTTGGACACGACGAATATCATTAGAATATTCCAATATAAAAATAGCAACAGGGACAGCAATCCTCTGCATAATGGTCGTATTTATTTCATACGCTGCCACTTCATCCCAAAAGATAACTTTGAGTGGGGTTCCTTCCCGAAGAGGAACAAGCTGGCCTTGCACCATGGGTGCAAAAACAGAGATAATCTTTTCTCCCACTTCATCAAGATGCGTTTTATACTGTCCGGCTAACTCTCCTTCGGAAATCATAAGATCAACAGCCAGACCGGGTACAAGTTTTTTGCGGTAATCCATACCACCACCTCCTAATTAGAGAATTGATCATCTATACTAACGACGCAAAAGCTGTGTCAAGAATCCCCGTATTCCTGCCGCCTTGCGCGGAGGAGCGAGATAAAGTCCGGAGACTGAACCGGCAATCCATTGGATACAGCGGTAGGCTGAGCTTGTAGGATAAGCTATAGCCAAGGGCTCTTGATTCATGATGGCCTTGCCCACTGAAGGATCTTCATACACCCACCCCAGTAAACTCACTGACCCATGTAAGAATTTATGTACAGCATTTTCTAAGCGTTCAAAGGTTAATCGGGCATCAGTTTCCTGCGCAACACGGTTGACGACCACATTGACTTTTATCTTTTTATCTTCCGGATCTTCCGGATCTTCCGGATCATCCGAGCTCAGCGCTTTCAGCATCCCATAGGCATCAGTAAGCGCCGTTGGCTCTGGTGTCGTGAGCAGGATTATATCATCTGCCGCTTTCAAGAAATTCGTCACTGTATGTCCGAGTCCTGCACCCGTATCGATGATCAGGATATCGGTCAGCCCTTCCAAACGCCCTAAATTGCGAATTACATTTTCAAGATTAGCCCGTTCAATATTGGCCAAATCTTGTACGCCCGAACCACCCGGCAAGATACCTAGTCCTTTGGGCCCATAGACTAATATTTCTTCAATTGTTTTCTCACCACTTAAAAGGTGTTCGAGTGTAAAATGAGGCGTTACGCCGCAAGCAATATCAACATTGGCTAGGCCCAAATCACCATCGAGAATGATGACACGGTAACCCATATCAATCAACGCTAATGCTATATTCACGGTGAAATTCGTTTTACCAACTCCACCCTTACCACTTGTCACAGCAATCACACGGAGCGAGCCCTTATGTGCTGGATTCTTTTGGATAGCCATTTTTCTTAAGGCGGTTGCTTGATCATGCATGTCGATTCTCCTCCCCAAGAATATAACGGGCAAGCCGTTCTGGGGTTGCCGCCTCAATATCGTCGGGGACGTTTTGACCGTTAGTGAGATAGGCAACCGGTAAATTCGTCTGCTCAATAAGATTGAGGATTGAACCCCCATTCACTGTTTCATCCAGTTTTGTGAAAAGAAGGTGCGTACACAAGGGCTCAAAGCGTCGAAAAACTTTGAACTGATCAGCCGAATGCATTGTTGCACTGAGAACCAAGATGGTTAACTCCGGTTGGGCTTTATCCAGAAAAGACTTAAGCTCTGACATGTGAAGTTCATGATGCGGGCTACGACCTGCTGTATCCACAAAGATAAGTTCCTTATCGCTATGACTCGTAATTGCATCTTTTAATCCTGAGGGACTCATCACAACATCCACTGGAACCCCGATAATTTCACCAAAGGTTTTTAACTGCTCAACCGCAGCAACCCGGTAGGTATCTGCCGTAATCAAGGCGACACTCCGTTTATCCACAATGCTAAAACCAGCTGCCAATTTACCGATCGTCGTCGTTTTACCTATGCCTGTAGGCCCAACTAAAGCAATGACCCGCGGCTTTTTAACCCCAGGTTGAATCGTTGCCGTGTTATGGCAAATCGTTTGAATTTCCTCTTTCAGTTTCGCTCTAACTCGAGAATCTGTTGTCCAATCTTCTTCTCTTAAGTTTTGCTGTAAATAGCGCATCAGTCGTTTGACTAATTTAGGCTGTACTCCTCGATCTTGGAGCAAATCCGCCCATTTCTGTAAGGGCACTGGCCAAATGACCTGTTCTCCGCCAAACCCCTCCATTTGCTTGTTCATTCGATCGAGAAGTTTACGCATGGAATATAACTCTTGCTCCAGAGATACCGTTTTTGAAGTTTGTGAATTTTCCCGCGCTAAAGAATTCCCGGAAGAATCTAAATGAGGGACTTGTGCTTCGGTCCGTGTTTGAATTTGAGGCTGAAGTCGGTAAACAGGTTCATTCGTAACACGCGTTTGTACGGTACTTCCTGAACTTATCGGCTTCTTACTCACAGGCTGTTCTTCGATAGCCGCCGTGATTTCCACCTTAGGCTTACCAAAAAAGCCAAATAAGCCGCCTTCGCGGAACTGACGTGTCTGCAGAATGACGGCGTCTGATCCCAAATCCCGCTTCACTTTACCCATAGTTTCTGCAACATTATCTCCTACAAAACGTTTAACTCGCATTTCCAGCCACCACCATTCCTACAGCCTGTACTTGAACTCCATGAACAAGTTCGTTATATGATAAAATGATCAATTGCGGAAGTTGTCTCTCCGTCACACGCTTCAAATTGATTCGCACCACGGGAGCACAAACCAGTACTGGATTATATCCTTTGAGCATCATTTTTTCAATTTCCTTACTCAAAGATTGCATCAAACCCTGGAGGATGCGTGGATCAAGCGTCAGATAACTTCCAAAATCTGAAGGTTGAATACTATCGAGTATTTGTTGCTCGAGTTTCGGTTCGAGCGTAAGCACAGGAAGATTTTTATCAGGCCCTAGCAATTGTTGCAAAATCTGTCGGGATAACCCTTGCCGCACATATTCGCTTAAACGGTCGATATCTTTTGTTCCTGACGCGTAATCCGCCAAGGTTTCGAGAATCGTGACCATATCCCGAATCGTTACTCTCTCTCGTAAGAGATTGCTGAGAATTTTTTGAATCTGACCCAAGTTAAGATGCTCAAGTGCATCATCTACTGCAGCTGGGGCTTGTTCCTTCGCATGATCGAGTAGGATTTTAACATCCTGACGGCTTAAGATCTCCCAAGCATTGCTCTTGATGACTTCAGTCAAATGCGTTGCCAAAACGGTAGGCGCATCAACCACAGTATACCCAGAGAGCTCTGCCTGCTCACGATAAATAGCACTAATCCATTTTGCATCAAGCCCAAAGGAAGGCTCCTTCGTCGGGATACCTGGAATACTTTCATCCTCGATCCCACTGCTCATGCCCAGATAATGGTCAGCTAATAACTCCCCGCTTGCCACCTCAGCCCCTCTAATTTTAATTATATATTGATTAGGCTGAAGGTTCATGTTATCACGGACCCGAATGACCGGTACAATGAACCCTAGCTCACTCGCCACCTGACGGCGGATCAGCACAATTCGATCAAGGAGATCTCCGCCTTGCTGCGCATCGACTAAGGCAATCAAAGCATACCCCAGCTCGAGCTCCATATTATCGACTTGAAGCAGATTAAGCACATTTTCAGGCTTTTTACTTTCTTCAATTTCAGTCTCTCGTGCTGCCGCGCTTTCATCAACCACGATTTGTTTCGTGTTTTTTTGCAAGTATACTCCTGCAGCAACCATGATTGCTGCAACAAGGAATAAGGGAAGCATCGGCAATCCAAAGAATGCCAAGAAAACGAGTACACCTGCTGTAATAAATAAGGCCTTTGGACTTCTCATGAGCTGTTTTGATAAGTCGTGTCCAAGGTTTGTATCCGAAGTAGCACGCGTTACGATCAAACCCGTCGAAGTCGAAATTAAAAGGGCGGGAATCTGAGTGACCAAGCCATCCCCAATAGTCAAGAGCGTATACGTTTGAAGGGCTTGCATCATCGATTCTCCCCGTAAAAAAACCCCCGTGATAAAGCCACCAATAATATTGATAAAAAGGATAATAATACCGGCGATGGCGTCCCCTTTAACGAACTTACTGGCCCCATCCATAGCTCCGTAAAAATCAGCTTCTTGTTGAATCTTTTTTCGGCGATCTCTCGCTTGAAGCTCATTAATAAGACCTGAATTTAAATCAGCATCGATGGCCATTTGTTTACCTGGCATTGCATCCAAGGTAAAACGAGCAGCGACTTCAGATACTCGCTCTGAACCTTTGGTTATAACCAGGAAATTGACGATAACAAGGATAATGAAAACGACTAAACCAACGACAACACTACCCCCGACCACAAACTGTCCAAATTGCAGTACGACCTCTCCTGCATAACCATTTAAAAGAACGAGCCGGGTTGTGGAAACGTTCAAGGAAAGCCTGAACAAGGTCATAATCAGTAACAATGAGGGAAGTGCGGAAAAGTCTAAAGGATCAACAGTAAACATGGAGAGCATTAAGATCAGAACAGACCCCGAAATACTTAGGGTCAGTAAGATGTCAAGGAGAAAGGATGGGAGCGGAATAACCATCATGACGACAACGGATACGATTCCGACCGCGGCGAGGACGTCTGTGTTAGCTGCTAGGCGTTTGCCTCTGCTAATGTTGGTTGTTGCCAAGAATCTGCTCCTCCTTTCTGCAAAGTCGTAGTTGGTAATGAAGGGTGATCTGAGGTCTATTGTCTGGGATGGCGGCGAAGCGCTTTGCTCGCTCATCAAGGCGCCCGGGGCTACTCACTTGGAGACTCCGCTACCTCGCTAAACCTCAGGGTAATACCTGATGTGAACCACAGCTCGGCTTCACGCTCCGCTGCCTTCGTTCACTTACGCCCCTCTGCTTAATTCTTCGCTCCGCAAATCGCTTCGCCTGTCTTCGCATTATCTATAGCTCGGCTCGGCTTTGCTTTAATGCATGTCCACTTATTCTCCTTTGGAGAATATCGTCGTTTAGAAAAGTTACGCTGTTGGGCGCTTTTTCTTTAGGCGGTAGACGAAAGCGAGGACTTCTGCGACGGCTTTATAGAGATCCGCAGGTACGGCTTGTCCGATTTCAACTTGGGCATAGAGCGCACGGGCCAGCGGTTTATTTTCTAAGATAATGATACCATATTCTTTGGCATTTGCCCGGATTCTGAGGGCGACTTGGTCAGCTCCTTTGGCGACGACATAAGGAGCAGGATTTTTTTTAGCATCATAACGAAGGGCGACTGCAAAGTGAGTTGGGTTTGTAACGACAACGTCTGCAGATTTTAGGTCCTGCATCATCCGACTCATTGCCATTTCTCGTTGTTTTCTTCGAATTTCTGATTTGATTTGTGGATTTCCTTCGGATTGTTTAAATTCTTGCTTCATTTCTTCATGGGACATGCGTAAATTTTTCTCATAATCCCACCATTGATAGAGAAAGTCGATGACTGCGATTAAAACAAAGGATATGGAAATCTTCCAGGCAAGGCTCATAAGCGCGTTCCCGATATACATGGCGGCTTGAGCGATACTCAGTTGTTGTAAGGCGGGATAAACTTGGAGATTATCCCGTATGGTGGCATAAAGAAAATATCCAATAAGGATCACTTTAAGTAAGGATTTAAAGAGTTCCACCCAGGCTTTTACCCCAAACATTCTTTTGGCTCCACTGATTAGACTAATTCGAGAAAGTTGAGGTTTAAGGGGTTCAAGGGTAAATAGGGATTTCACCTGCAGATAGTTGCTGGCTGTCGCAATCAGGGCCCCAACAATAAAAATGGGACCGACGACTTGGATCCCTACCCAAAGCAAATTGATCATGAGGGTTGATATAGACTGCACATTCCAGTCAAAAGGAAGGCCATAGACGTATTGGAAGAGTCCACTCATTTTGGTAATCATCGTGGGAAGCCAATATTTCAAAAGAGCCACAAACCCCAGGAGCATAAAAGCGGACACCATTTCCTGGCTCTTAAGGACTTGTCCTTTTTTACGCGCGTCCTGCCGTCGTTTCGGAGTGGCCTGTAACGTCTTTTCACTCATTGTTGCCACCCCTTATACAGATCGAGGATCCACGTCATACTTGTATTAAACAAATGACTCACCGATTGTCCAAAGAAAGGAAGTGCGAAGATCAAGATAACAAACCCAAAAATAATTTTAACAGGAAAAACGACTGTAAAAATATTGAGTTGCGGTACGGCTCGAGATAAAAGCCCAACCCCTATATCAGCAATCAGCAGGGCCCCGAGTATGGGAAGCGCCAGCTGGATAGATAAGGTAAATACGGAGGTGATTAAATGAACCCCATAATCGAGACCCATCGGAAGACCTGCTGGGTTCACTGGTATATAAGCATAACTTTTCACCATTGCGGCAATGAGGTAATGATGAGAATTCGTAGCAAGCAAGAGCATCGTTGCCATAATAATTTGGAAGTTTCCCATCATTGCGCTTTGCACACCATAAACCGGATCGATCGCGCCACCCATCGTAAATCCCATCTGAAGGTCAATCAATTGCCCAGCTCCTTGGACAATTGCGGAAATGCAATAGGTTAAGAAACCAATAACAAGCCCAACTAGGACTTCTTTGACCACTAACGCGGCGTACATCCAAACATCGTCAGGAATCTGTGGGGCAGAGGCTTGAATCAGAGGATACATAATAACCGAAAGTCCACCCGCCAATCCTATCTTCACTATGCTCGGAACTCCTCGAGCTCCAAAAACCGGAGCGAGCATAATCATTCCAGCCCACCGAGATAGGATAAGTAAAAAGAGAGAAACATTCCATTGCAAAAATTGAGCGAGCCCCATGTCATCATCTCCGACTAGTAGTTGCCGAACGTTGCGAGTTGGCTAAACAAATTTGAGGTATAGGTTGTTAAAACAGTCAACATCCACGGTCCGAGAAGGAGCATCAAGGCGATAATCGCCAAGATTTTGGGAATAAACGATAACGTTTGTTCTTGGATGGAAGTCATCGCTTGAAAGATGCTGACCACGAGACCCACTAGCAAGCTCACCCCTAAGATCGGCCCACCCACGAGCATCGCAGTGCCGAGAGCCTCTTTCGCAAGATATAAAACTTCATTCTGGCTCATCAGCATCCCCCCTCTTAAATAAAAGCCTAAAATTTGTCGCAAACTTCAAAAGACCTATTACCGTAGCTTATCGCACAGAAGTGAACGATTTATGTGGAGGAGCGATAAGGCAAACGTCGCTTTCGAGTGGTAGCGACGCCAGTGGTTCACTTCAGGTATTACCCTGAGGTTTGGCAGAGCTCACTTGAAAGCTAGATTGCCAGCTCTGGAGCACTAAGTGAACGGATGTGCGATAAGCTACCTTTAATGAAAACTCGTAACCAGCGACTGAACGACCAAATTCCAACCATCCACCAAGACAAAAAGCAAAAGCTTAAAAGGCAAGGAGATCATCATCGGAGGAAGCATCATCATCCCCATGGACATCAGTGTACTGGACACAATCATATCGATAACCATAAAAGGAATAAAAATAGCAAAACCCATTTGAAAAGCAGTTTTTAATTCACTAATAATAAACGAAGGAATAAGGACGTAGGTCGGGATATCGTTATAGGTTTTAGGGCGCTCTATTTTGGCCATTCCTACAAATAATTCGAGATCCTTTTCACGGGTCTGTTTAAACATAAAGGTCCTTATCGGCGCTTCTGCCTTACTCAAGGCTTCCGTCTGGGTAATCTGACTATTCAAATAGGGTTGTAAGGCCTGAGTATTTACTTCATTCCACGTCGGTTGCATTACAAAAAAAGTAAGAAATAAGGCTAGTCCAACCAAAACCTGGTTTGGAGGCAATTGTTGAGTCCCTAAGGCATTACGAACAAAGGACAAAACGATGATAATCCGAGTAAACGAAGTCATCAGCACAAGAATTGCAGGAGCGATGGAGAGCACGGTTAGAAGCAATAGGATTTGCAGTGATGTACTCGTTTGCTCTGCGGTCGTTGCACCTAAATCTAACGATAATCCTGCAGCAAGCACTGGGCTCGCCTGCTGTAAGATTCCAAACCCCAAAACGCCCCAGCCTAACGCAAATTTCATTAAGCGACTCTTAAGGAGGTTCATTTTTCAACCTCCTTCATAAGGCGTTCGAGTTCCTTGGAGAAGGAATCTTTCTCTGTGCGTTTCTTACCACTGAAAAGCTTCTGCATGAGTTTACTGATTTCACCTTCTGCTCTTTCCACAGGTCGATTTGCAAGCTCATCGAGAATTTCTGTCGCCAACTCTGGATCATCAATTTCCGTAAGTTTCTCAATGTGATGGTCTGTCCCACCCAGGACTTGTAACTTACCGGCAATCTCGACCAGATAGAGCGATTGTTGTCCAAAAAGAATTTGTCGATCTAAGACTCTAGCCCACGGCGCGTTCATCCCCCGCATCGCCGAATTATTCAGACGGCGAATCATTCTTAAGGCGACAAACAAGATAATTAAAAAGATAAGTACCGTTATCACAATGCCCCACCAAGAAGAGCTGGTAGCCTGAGGGGTTACCGTCTCACTAGGAACCCATGGTTGACTTTCAAAATCTGACATACTTTATTTCAGTGCCTTAGCTACTGCCTCAAGTACGCGATCCGCTTGGAACGGCTTCACAATAAAGTCTTTTGCACCCGACTGAATGGCATCAATGACCATCGCTTGCTGACCCATCGCACTACACATAATAATACGAGCTTCAGGGGCGCGTTTACGGATTTCCCTAACAGCCTGTAAGCCATCCATTTCTGGCATGGTGATATCCATAATCACGAGATCTGGAGTTAACTCCGTATACTTATCCACGGCGATTGCACCATTCTCCGCTTCACCTACAACGTTATATCCATTTTTAGACAGAATATCCTTTACCATCATCCTCATAAACGCTGCATCATCAACAATTAACACATTTGCACTCACAAGTGTTCCTCCTCATCGCCTTCGGCGTAATTTTCAAACGTTGTTCTGCTTCTTTATTGAATACTTGTCATCCGTTCACTGGGTTGAACAATATCTGTAATCCGGATGCCGAACGTTTCATTAATGACAACCACTTCGCACTTAGCCACTAATTTACCATTAACAATCATATCAACAGGTTCTCCTGCTAAACGATCGAGTTCAATCACTGAACCTGGACCGAGTTCCAAAATCTCTTTAATTGTCTTTTTGGCCTTCCCAAGCTCGACGCTGACTTGAAGGGGAACATCGAGAATCAACCCGAGATTGTCTTGACTAACGGTAAGATTTGTCGGTCTCAATGGCGCAAATTGGGCCGGTTGAACCGAAGTGGGCGGATAATTCGGTTGGGGCGGAGGACTAGAAGGCATCATCGTTTGAGTCCTCGGTTGAACGGGTTGAGTCTGAACCGGCTGCGGTTGAACAGGTTGTGGCTGCACCTTCGGTTGTGATTGTGCTTTTGCTGGTGCCACAGATGCAGGAGCCTCTATCGTCCCCATCAGCTTAGATACCATCCCTTTAGCCACCGAAACCGGGATCACTTGGATTAAGATACTATCGATAACATCCTCGACAACCATCCGAAAAGAAATTCGAATCAAGGGTTCATTTGGCGGAAAAAATTCATGGTTTTCTTCCCCTAAATCATTAAGAACCAATTGCGGAGGCGTAATATCAACCATGGAATTAAACATTGTGGACATCGATGTAGCCGCGGAGCCCATCATTTGATTCATGGCTTCCGAAATTCCACTAATCTGTAATTCTGAAAGCTCAGGTGAAGGATTTTTACCATCCCCGCCCATCATCATATCAACGATAACCGATCCATCCCGTTGGGACAAGATAAGAAAATTAGAGCCTTCAATTCCTGCCTTATATTTGACATCCACGATGACCGATGGAATTGGGTAATCTTTGCGAACTTGTTCAGCATTTGTGACATCAACCTTAGGTGTCGTAATATCGACTTTCTTACCTAAAAGCTGGGATAAAGTCGTTGCTGCAGTTCCCATGGAGATATTGGCAATCTCGCCAATAGCATCCTTCTCCATTTCCGTAAATTCCACGACCGGTTCCTCTGCAGAAGGCTCTGGCGTCATCGTTCCTCGGAGCAAAGCATCAATTTCTTCTTGGGAAAGCATCCCGTTACCCATCTATATCCCCTCCTTCTTCTTCGACAGTTTCTGTTAATTGAACAGCAAGATGTTCCCCACTTAAGCCAGGAACTCCCCGAAACTTTTTATAGTTCCCGACATAGATCGAGAGGGCATTTTCTACCCCTTGCTGGAGAGGAATCACATCTCCTGGTGCAAGTTCTAAGAGATCTCTGACCGAAATTTCAGTCTGTCCAAGCAGTACAGTCGTATCAATCTTGGCCCATTGAATTTTCTTGCGGATCATTTTGACCTGTTCTGGACTTCTCACCTTGGCCTGTGTCGCGAACAGGAAAAAGGTACTTAGTTTTTCCAGGATGGGTTCAACCACCAAATAGGGTAAACAAAAGTTGATCATCCCGATCGCTTCGCCCACTTTTACTTCAAGCGTGATCAACACAACCATCTCATTGGGTGCCACGATTTGTGTAAATGAAGGGTTCGTCTCTAATGTCCTGAATTTCGGGGTGAGCTCTGCCACATCAGCCCAAGATTCTTCGAGTAGTTCGATCATTTGACTCAATCGATGTTCCATAATCGTACTTTCGATCTCGGTTAGATCCCGATTCTTTTCAGAGGTATTTCCTATCCCCCCTAGTAACAAATCAATAATCACAAAGGCTAACCCTGGACTCATCTCCATGAGCAACGTGCCTTCGAGGGGCTCAAAATTGAAAATCCCGAGAATCGTTGGATTAGGCAGAGACCGGATAAATTCGTCATACGTAATCTGTTCAATAGAAAGCACTTTGGTCTCAATTACTGAATGCAAATGTCCAGATAAATACGTGGTCAGCGATCGGCAATAGTTCTCATGAATATTCTGGAGAGAGTGAATCTGATCTTTGGAGAACTTATTCGGTCGTTTAAAATCATAAACTCGGATTTTCTTTTGCACCTTGGTCGTTTTTATTTCTTCCGCATCCACTTCCCCTTCGGAAAGTGCGCTTAGCAGTGCATCAATTTCCGCCTGGGATAGAACGTCTCCCATAAGATCCCCCCTCTCAACCGTTTACTTTATATTGGCTATACCTACTGATAAATGAAGGTAAGGAAAAGGATGTCCTGAATTTTATTTCCTGTCACTTCATTCAATTGATCAATGAGTTCTTTTTTCAATTGATCCCGATTCTGTGGCTGCATGTCTTTTAGCGATTTACTAGACAACACCGTATTGATGCGATCTTTAATAAAACTGGTTTTCGCTTTAATATCAACATCTGATTTCTTACCGGATCCCACAACAGAAATCTGCGTTTTTAAGAAAGATCCTCCTTGTAAATTGACCGTAAACTCTCCAATTTCAACAACGGGCCCATCTTGAACGACTGCTTGCGTTTGTGTCGTTGTTGCTGTTTTCGGAAAAAAGAGGGTTTGAACCCCAATTGTCCCTCCAACTCCGATGGCAAGCCCTAAGACAGGGGGAAGTATCTTCGCCATTAGACTCTTTAGATTCATTCCTTCGACTCCTCTACTTCTGAATACAAGGGATGGCATTGCTGATGAAACTTCGCAATTCTTGCGATCAGCTCATCCAAACGTTCTGAGACGATATATTTATTTCCACCCGTCAAGGTAATCACCGTGTCCGGGGTTTCTTCCATAGTTTCAATCAGGTCACAGTTCAGAACAAATGTCTTTCCATTGAGACGCGTCACATAAATCATAAATAAGTTCCATCCTCTGTTTCAGACTTCTGTTGTTCCTGTTGTCGGATAAAAATGACCTGACCTGTTTCATCAAGGGCCTTCTGTTCGCGACGTTGTTCCTTCAGCCAAAACGCCGCTTCTTGCTTTTCTTTGAGCTTTTTGAGTTTTTCCTGTTCCTGATGAGCGTTTCTTACCCGTAAACGTTGCACATCCACAACTTTTTCTTGAAGTTCTAATTCCTGCTGTAACTTGCGAAGCTGTTGAAGGAGGCTAACTGCATACTCTTGCCAACTTCCTAAATGCTCGGGTTCTTTGAGTCCTGCTTCTCTCTGACCTTCTAATGCCTTTTGCCATTGTTTTTCCTTATCGATACAGAACGTTTTTTTTTGGTGAAGCTTCTCCAGTTCTTTTGCTAAGCACCGACGTTCATTTTCCAACTCACGTTCGGCCAAACGTAAAGGGGCGTCCAACCGAAACTTAAATTGCGGCATGGCTTAAGCATCCTTTCATCTGCTCTAACATCTCTACAAAGCTCACTTTTTCATTCACACCTTGACAAAGGAAACCTTCAATGCCGTCATTATGAGCGATAGCATCATCAATTCGCGGACTACTTCCCGAAACATAGGCTCCGATGTCAATCAAATCTTTAGCATCCTGGTAAACTGCGAGATATTCTCGAAAGCTCCCCGCCATGTTCTGATGTTCAGGGTTTACAATATCCGACATCACCCGACTGACAGATTGCATAATATCAATTGCCGGATAATGGTTTTGAGCCGCCAAATCCCGCGTGAGCACGATATGTCCATCCAATATCCCCCTTACTGCGTCGGCGATGGGTTCGTTATGATCATCCCCGTCAACTAAAACGGTGTAAATCCCCGTAATACTTCCTTCCTGGGACATTCCCGACCTTTCAAGAAGTTTAGGAAGGAGCGAGAAAACGGAAGGAGGGTAACCCCGAGTTGCTGGCGGTTCCCCCGCCGTTAATCCTACTTCCCGCTGAGCCATCGCAAAACGGGTCACGGAGTCCATCATCAGGAGAACATTTTTTCCGAGATCTCGGAAGTATTCAGCAATCGCAGTCGCCGTGTAGGCCGCTTTTAACCGTACTAAAGCCGGTTGATCGGAAGTCGCTATAACCAGGACAGAACGCTTCATCCCCTCAGGTCCGAGATCCTTTTCAATAAAGTCTCGCAGTTCACGGCCACGTTCTCCCACGAGGGCAATAACGTTAATATCAGCGGTACAATTTCGGGCCATCATTCCCAAAAGTGTACTTTTTCCCACGCCTGAACCCGCGAAGATCCCGATTCTCTGTCCTTTTCCAATCGTTAGCAGGCCATCCACCGCTCGAACCCCAACACTCAAGGGATCACGAATACGCGGACGTAAAAAAGCGTTGGGAGGTGAATTTTGAAGCGGATATTCGCCTCCTTCACAATCCAGAGGACGCCCATCCAAGGGATGTCCTAACCCATCTAAGATGCGGCCCAATAAGCTCGGACCTACCCCCACTGTGAGCTTATGTTGCTGGGGAACAACCCGATCTCCCGGAGCGATCCCCTCTAACTCAGCTAAAGGCATAAGTAACGTCGTCGAATTGCGAAAACCAACCACCTCAGCGGGGATCTCTGCCCCCTCACGGGTGATAATTTTGCAGTACGCACCAACACTTACCCGAGGTCCATCCGATTCAACCATCAAGCCGATGATCTTAGCCACACGACCTTGTGGGATAATGGGTTCCATATTCTGTACTTTATCGGCCAGTCTGTTCCAATCCCTCATGATTTAATTCCTCTCCCAGGAGTTGTTCTAGATGAGACAATTGAAGGTCTAAACGCGAATCGAAAATCCCTTCAGAACATTCTAAAAAGCTATCCCCCGGATGGAGGGTATCATCGGCAACATAGGTAAGATTCAGCTTCGTCTCAGTATTGGTTTTCTGGAGCCAAACAAAATCTTCGGGTGAAACATGTAATCTCCAGCCCTCCCGCTCCTGTGGAAACAACGTAAGCGCTTTGATCTGATTTTTAAGTAATTCAGGATTAATATTCAGGCTTGCGCGGGCGACCCGTTCGGCGATCATCAAACTCAGATGAAGAAGATCGTTATCGACTTTTTTAAATTCCTCTTGTGCCGCGTTTTGGACACGGTGAAGAAGCATCTGGGCCTGTTCCACTTTCTCTGCGACTTCGTGTTCTCCCTGAGTTTTGCCGGCGGCGTATCCTTCAGCCTGCCCCTGAGCAAACCCTTTTTCATACCCTTCAGCTTGAGCTTTAGCCGTTACTTCCTCACTTATCCGCTGCTTTAGTTCATCAGCCTCAACCTGAGCCTGTGCCCGGATGTGTTCAGCCTCAGCTTCCGCCTTTTCTAGAAGGCTCTGGGCTTCAGCTTTTGTCTGGTTCATCAATTCAGAACGATCCGCTTCTTGAATGCTAGCTTGCTTTTGCTCACCCAAGGGTTCAATTGAACTGCCAAAACTGACAACTCCAGTCTCAGATTCCATAACATCTCTCACAACTGCCAGATGCCCACCTAAGAGCTGAAAGCCCTCGAAATTATTCTCAACTAAACGCGGGATCGAAACTTCAACTGCTTGGCTTTTTACTACACGTGATTTAATAAATGAGTTCATCGCCGCCACCTCTCGAAATCACAATAGCACCACTTTCTTCAAGTCGCCGAATAACCTTAACAATTCGCTGTTGGGCGTCTTCAACATCGCGCAAACGGACAGGACCCATGAATTCTATATCTTCTTTCAGCATCTGAGAAGCGCGAGCCGACATGTTCTGCATGATCTTCTCCCCAACTTCCGGATTCGAGCCTTTGATAGCCAAGGCCAAGTCTTTCGAATCCACTTCCCGAAGGACCAGCTGAATTCCCCGGTCATCCAGCATCACGATATCTTCAAAGACAAACATTTGTCGTTTCACTTGTTCTGCAAGTTCTGGATCATCCATTTCTAAGGCATCCATGACCACTTTAAGAGTCCCGGGATCGCTCCGGTTAAGGATATCTACGACGCTTTGGATCCCTCCTGAGGTTGTATAGTCGGTTGGAGCAAGACTCGAAATCTTGCGTTCGAGAATCTTTTCAATTTCCTTGAGTACATCTGGGCTAGTCCTTCCCATCAAGGCGATTCGGCGGGTGATATCCGCTTGCTTTTCATGAGCAAGACTAGAAAGAATTGTGGCCGCCTTATCTGATGGCAGATGCGTCATAATTAAGGCAATGGTTTGCGGATGCTCCCCTTGTATAAAGGATAAGAGTTGCTTAGGATCCGTACGTCGCACAAGATCAAATGGACGCATCTTAAGCGAGGAAGAAAGTCGGGAAATAATATCAAACGCCTTCTGCTCACCTAAGGCTCGTTCCAAAACATCACGAGCATAATCAATCCCGCCTTGAGCGATATAATCATTCGCAATACACATTTGATGGAATTCATCTACAACATTATCTCGCTGCTCAGCCGAGATTTTATGAACATTCGCCATCTCTAACGTTAATTGATCAATTTCCGTCTCAGTGAGATGCTGTACAATCTTTGCAGATTTATCTGGGCCTAGGGCAATCATCAGGATTGCTGCTTTCTGAATTCCATTTATACTCTGGGTCATTCCTATTTTTCCTCCGCTAACCATGTCTTAACGAGTTTCGCCACATCATCCGGATTATTTTCTGCGTAAAGCTCAACCGCTTCCTTAACTTTTTGCTTCTCGATTTCTTCCGCTGATTTCTTCTTTTTCTGAGCAAGTTTCAGATCTGCTTCTCTCTCAGCTTGCTGTTGGGCCTGTTGTTGGGCGAGTAAAAGTTCTTCGGCTGCAGCGAGCGGAACCGGTTGAAGTTCACCACTCAAGTCAAAACCTCCAGCCTCTGCTTTTCGCTTAGAACGCATACGCAAAACTAAGAAGATAAATACCAAGGCGAGAAGAGCTCCTATTCCCAACTCTACATATCTTAAAAGCTGTTGATTACGTGCAGCCGCATCTCTTTGTTGTTGCTCTTGATCTATTCCCGTCTTATCGAAGGGCAAAGCGGCAACTTCGATCTGATCTCCTCGAGTGAGATCAATCCCGCTGGCTGAAGCGACAACCGTTTGAATCTGAGCAAGTTGAGCATTTGTTACTACATCAGAATCGGCCATAATGGAAACCGACAAACGTTTAACTGATCCAGGCGCTACGACACGCTGTTCCTGGGTCGAATCCACTTGGTAATTCCGGGTGGAATCCGTTTTCGCAGAAGTCGAGGTCGACCCATTTGCGGTTGTACCCACATAACCCGGAGCAACATTCGGCGTTACGCCCGGGGTCGCTCCACCTTGTGCATTATTAGCCGTGTTTTCCGTACTGTTCTTTTCACTGACCACAGCACCGGGTCCGTTTTTTGTAGAATTGATCGACACTTGATCAAAATTGAGCACTGCATTAGCTCTGACGACTGTTTTCCCCGTTCCAAAAACACGATCTAACATACTTTGAAGAGACTTCTGAAGGTCGGTTTCCACTTTTTGTTGAAGCTGGAGCTGGGTTACGGTTAATTTTTTAGGATCACTTTCGCTGCTTAGAACATCGGAAAGCGTATTACCCTTTGTATCTACAATCGTCACATTCTCCGGTTGCAGTCCTTCTACAGATCCGCGTAATAGATTAGCAATCGCCTTGACTTGTTCATCTGCGATCTCCGTTCCGGTTGCTACTTTAAGAGTCACTGCAGCCGTCGCCGGTTTTTCCTTGTCTGCAAAAAGAGAAGGATCTGGCATAACAATATGAACTCTTGCATCTTCAACTCCGGCCAAGGTCTTCAAGGTCGTTTCCAATTCAGTCTGCAATCCGAGAACATAACGAATTTTTCGATCAGCATCAGTTTCCCCTAAACGAACTGAGTTCAAATAATCGAAACTAAATTTACTTCCTTGAGGAAGACCAGCATTGGCTAATTCCAAACGCACTTCAGAGGCTTGACTTTGCGGGACCATGATCGTTGTTCCGTTATTTGCCAATTGATAATTCACTTTGAGATCTTTAAGCTTTGTTGTAATTGCCCCAGCATCAGTATCCGCTAAATTCGAAAACAGCGCGACATACTGAGGACGCCCTGCCCATAAGATCAGAGAAACTAAGGCTACCGTTACGATAAGAGGAGCGATAACGGTAATTATTTTTTGTGGACGGGATAATTTACCCCAGAATTCACGTATTGACTGCTGTATTCCTGCCCACGAAAAATTCATCAATTGCTCCTCCTTTTCTAAGATTTGTCCCCTTCAATTCTGCTTTACCTCGCGTATTAATGTTTAAATATAAACGAACTTAGATCTGCATACGCATGATTTCCTGGTAACTCTCGATGACCTTATTTCGAACTTGAACGGTCATATTCAAAGCAAGACTTGCTTTTTGCTCAGCAATCATGACCGTATGAACATCTTGGATTTGACCGGTCGCCAAGCCTAAACTTGCCGCGCCTGCATTTTTTTGCAGAGCATCAACTTGATTTAGGGCATCTGTTAAAAATTGTCCGAAATCCGAACCAGCTTTAGCCGTACCGTTTCCTGCACTACTTACAGGATTAACTTGTGAATTCTGCACCGCATTTACGGGATTGAGCAGATTCATGGGTGGAATTGGAGCGATCGCCATCTATATTACCCCCTTCCAATTTCCAAGGCTTTCGACATCATCGATTTTGACGCATTAAGAGCTGTAACATTGGCTTCATAAGCCCGCGACGCGGAAATCATATCAGCCATCTCGGTTACGATATTGACATTAGGCGTCCGCACATAACCCACGGGTAATCCTGGTTCAGCCACTTTTGCGGCATCCGGTGAATCCGGATTATATTCCACACCAAAAGGTGCCGAATCTTGCGATATCGCTGCGACCTCAACCCCATTTCCCGCCGGATTGATCGCTTGATTGAGCACAGTTGAAAAGGACGTTTCAGCCGAACGGGGAACGAATACCGCGACTTGACGCTGATAAGGAATGGGGTTTCCTGCAGCTGTCGTCTGTGCCGTTCGCGTCGTATTGATATTAGCCACATTATTGGCAATAAGATCCAAACGCAAGCGTTGTGCCGTTAAACCTGAGGCACTCGTATCAATCGCATTAAAAAATCCCATATCTCTTCTCCTTTTCTAGACACATTCCACAATAACATGCCCGATTTCATTAAGGGGTACGACCCGGTCCGCAAGGCCTGCATCGACAATGGCGCGCGGCATTCCATAAACAACACACGTTTCTTCAGCTTCAGCAATGGCGAAACCCTCAAGAGCCTTAATTTCGCGCATCCCCTTAAGCCCATCGTTACCCATGCCGGTCATGACCACACCTAAGGCCCCTTTGCCTACCTCCTTCGCTAAGGAAAGGAACATCACATCTACTGAGGGATGATAGAGTGTCGGAATCGGACTTTCGTCCCCAATATGGAGTAAGAGCTGACCATTTCGTCGCATCACTTGGATCTGTTTACCCGCTGGTGCAACATAAACCGTGCCTGCTTTCAAAGGTTCACCATGAATCCCTTCTCGAACATTCAAGGCACATAATCCATTCAAGCGTTGCGCTAACGGTCCTGTAAACCCTGGAGGCATATGTTGGGCAACAATCACGGGAACAGGAAAATTTGCGGGTAGCTGGGGAAGGACGGATTGCAAGGCCGAGGGACCTCCGGTCGATGTCCCTATGGCAACGATTTCAACGGGATGTTTAGGATGACTCGCTGAGCTTCTACTTCCTCGGTTTTCCCCAGACTGCGCTGACATTCGGTTCGATATAGGTGAAGGATTTACGCCTTTACTTTGCGGTGTTGACATAGTGCTATTCACAGCTGTTCGGCCTATTGCTCCTTTTTTAGAGAGTCGGGCTGGATCAACCTGCGCCGCTCCTTTGACTTTCGCGATTAAATCTCGGGTCAAGACCTGAAGGTCACCCCCTGGGTTACCAGAGGGTTTTGCGACAACATCAAAGGCTCCATAATCCAGAGCTTTGATGGTCGCTTGGGTACCTTCCGTTGTCACCGCGCTTAAGATAATAACAGGAGTCGGCTTCCAACGCATGATTTCATCCAAAGCCTGTAACCCATTCATTACTGGCATCTCGACATCCATCGTGATGACCTGAGGATGTAACGCTTGGAGTTTTTCGATTCCCTCACGGCCATCTCGAGCCGTATCCAGCACCTTAATCTGTGGGTCCTGACTTAAAATCTTTTGTAGCATTCCTGTAACAAGAAAAAATGAGCTTTGAAAAAAAGATGACCTCACGTTAAGCTTTGAGAGGACACACTGTTGGCCAACAGAATCCAATCAAAAAATACCGGAGGTCATCCAGATGAATTTTACACAAAACGAGAAACTAAATCAACTTTCAGAAAGTAGTATTGTCATTGGAGTGGACATCGCAAGCGAACTTCATTATGCCAGAGCTTTCGACTGGCGAGGAGTAGAGCTAGGGAAAGTATTCAAGTTTGCAAACACTGCAGAAGGATTCAAAGACTGCTACGCATGGATTGAACGGCTAAAAAGGCAGACACATAAGGACTCCATAATAGTAGGCGCAGAGCCAACCGGCCATTACTGGTTCAATCTAGCATCATATTTTAAAGAGCAAAGCATTAAGCTAGTCCTGGTCAATCCATTTCACGTAAAACGTAGTAAAGAACTGGATGACAATCATCCGAGCAAAACGGATGCCAAGGATCCTAAAACAATCGCTAAGCTGGTGATCGAGGGCAGATTCAATGAGCCTTACATTCCGGAAGGGATCTATGCGGAATTGCGAATAGCTACGGCTTGCAGAATGCGCATACAAAAGGATATGAATAGCATAAAAAATCGCATCCAGCGGTGGCTAAAAATATACTTTCCCGAGCATGAAACGGTGTTTGCTAAATTTGATGCCACAAGTAGCATGCTGGTGCTGCAAGAAGCCCCTCTACCCAGCGATATTGAAAAACTTGGAGCAGAAGGAATAAACCAAATTTGGAGGGACAACAAACTGAGGGCAGTGGGTATGAAAAGGGCTAAGAGCCTGTATGAAGCTGCTCAAAAGAGCATTGGTTGCACCGAAGGAGAGTTTTGTTCCCGAATGGAAATCAAGCTATTACTCCAAGACTATCATAATAAAACAGCACAATATCAAGCGATCACAGAGGTCATTGATGGTTTGTGCAGTCAAATACCAGAAGTAGCAAAGCTACTTGAAATTAAAGGTGTGGGACTGGTTTCAGTAGCTGGTTTTATCTCTGAGGTTGGAGACATTAGACGCTTTAATTCTCCGAAGCAGATTCAAAAACTTGCCGGATTGGCCTTGCGAGAAAGCAGCTCAGGCAAGCACAAAGGACAGACCACGATCAGCAAACGGGGGCGAGCGCGACTGAGGGCAATTCTATTTCAAGCGGTGATGCCACTAGTCTCTAACAACACAGAGTTTGCAGAGATACATAAGTATTACACGACAAGAAACAAGAATCCTCTCAAAAAGAAACAATCGCTAATCGCCTTAAGCTGTAAACTGATTCGGGTATTCTATGCAATATTAACGAAAGGCATAGACTACGACCCGCAAAAGCTAATTAAAGACATCCATCGTCCCGTTGAGTATTTAGCAGCGTAACAGAAAGTGCAAATAAGCAGTTCTGTTGGTAGGCGTCACCACAGAATGTACCCAAATCATAGTAATCTAACAAGATAAAAGAGCTGGTAGTCAGTCAACATATTATCCATTAGAGCAAAGACTCGGTTTTGTAGCATTACTGACACCCAATCATGGATAGGTGGAACGAAGGAATTTAGGGCAGATGTGTTAATCTTGACCCTGTTAGACATGGGAGGTTTACCACCGTGAGTATAGTGGGTTTACAACGGCCAACATATTAAAAATAGCAGACGTTGGCTTTGCCATACTCAGTTTCTCTGAATTATGCATTCTATGCGAATTTTATCCGTGATGAGCTTTTTAGGTAAGTTAGGAATTCTATGAAAACAAGAGAAAATCAAAGTAAATCCCAAGATATTATAGGGAGGGTTAAACGCATAAAGGGAGAATCATCGACAATAAGAACCGTGATTGGCGCATTAGTTGCCGGACTCATGGCTCATCTCTCCACCCATAATATGTTCGAGGTCAAGCAGAATCAAAAGCCGATCTCCAATCTTTCCTACACCCCGAATATAGTGGGAATCCACGCCCATGGCAACTGACGGTGGCGGTTCAATCGCATCCTCTTCAAGTCGAAGAACTTCGGTCACAGCATCGACCCGGATACCAAAAACCTTATTATTCACTTCTAAGACGATAATACGGCTGAGATCGGTTTCTTCAGCATGTTCCATACCAAAGCGATTTCTTAGAGAAACGACAGTGATAACATTTCCCCGGAGGTTAATAACACCCTCGACAAAACTAGGTGCCTTGGGGACCCGAGTAATGGGAGGAATACGGATAATCTCTTGAACTAGCATAATATCGACCCCAAATTCTTCGGATCCGAGGCCAAAGGTAACGAGTTGCTCTTCTGGCATGGGTAAGCCCTCCTCTTTGCATTCTGAGTTAATATAATCAACTTGGGTCATGTAGCTTCTCGCGCATCCGCTCACTCAGCGCTCCAGGGCTGGCACACATGCTTCCGTGGGAGCTTCGCCAAACCTCAGGGTAGTACCTGAGTGAACCAAGTGGCTCCGCTACCCCGCGAAAGCTTTGTGCGCTTCAGCGCCCCTCCGCGAAATCGTTCGCTACTGCGCGAGAAGCTACGCTTGCGGGTCATATTTAGTCTTTCATTTAGTCATTCATAAAGCTATTGAGCTCATTTTAGCTTTTAGCTTCGCCAAAACTTCTGCTTAGGAGTGGATCAGCTTTTCCGCTTGACGAGGATGTCTTGCAGGAGACTTCCTACATCTAGGATCAAGGTGACTTTTCCATCACCAAGGATGGTTGCTCCGGCGATACCGGGAAGGTTATTGAGCACATCGCCTAAAGATTTGATGACAATTTCTTGCTGGCCGCGGAGACCGTCGACAATCAGGCCTAAGGTTTTATCGCCTAAGCCAACGACAACAACAAAGACTTCAGCACTTGGTGTTTCAGGTGTCGGCAGTTCAAATTTTTCCTGCAACGAAATAAGAGGTAAAGTGTTACCCCGGAGTTGTACCATCGGTAAACCACCAACGGTCTTAATCTCTTTGCGCTCAACGAGCAGAGTTTCTAAGACAGAGGAGAGCGGGACAGCATAAATTTCCGTTCCGACTTCCACCAAGAGGGCTTGAATAATGGCTAACGTTAAGGGCAAGCGAATCGTGAATGTTGTTCCATAACCTTTTCGGGTATCGATATCGACAACACCCCCAAGGTTGTTCAGGGCCTTTTTCACAACATCCATACCGACCCCACGACCGGATATGTCCGTAACTTTATCGGCTGTACTAAAGCCAGGGAGGAAAATCAGATTTGCAATCTCACGGTCGGTTAGTTCTTCTTGAGCACTAATCAGCCCCTTCTCAACCGCTTTTTGACGAATTTTAGGAAGGTCTAAGCCACCGCCATCATCTGCAACGAGAATTGCAATATGGTTTCCATCATGGTAGGCATCCAAGGTGATTTGCCCAACTTCCGGTTTTCCCGCAGCAAGACGTTCTTCCGGATGCTCAATCCCATGATCCACAGAATTTCGGATCAAGTGCATCAAAGGATCGCCAATAACTTCAACTACCGTTTTATCGAGCTCAGTATCTTCCCCTTTGAGAACAAGTTCAATTTCCTTACTGGTTTTACGCGATAAGTCTCTGACAAGACGGGGAAAACGACTGAAAACAGTACCGATAGGTACCATCCTCAGACGCATAGCACTTTCTTGCAAGTCATTCATTAAACGACCCAGATAGACCGTCGTTTCATTCAAATTATTAACTAAGGCATCCATCTTGTGTTGTTCTTTAAGATCGAGCCCAATTTGAACCAGTCGGGTTCGAGTAATCACCATTTCACCCACAAGGTTAATGAGATTATCCATTCGAACGGTATCGACGCGGATCGTGTGGACTTGCTGGTTCCCCTCCCCAGATGTTGCTGGAGCTGAAGGAGCTGCTTTAACTACAGGATGATTTTGGGTTGGAACCGTTTCAGCAGTTTCACCTTGGGTAGCAACCGCATTTGAAGTTGCAGCAGCTTCGTCTTTTGCCTGTTGAACTTGTGCAGATGTTTGCACCAGTTCAAGTTGAGATTCTTCATTTTCTAATCCTGGGTATACATTTACAGAAACATCGTCAATTTCGGATACCTCTAAAATTTCCGAGCGGATTTCTTCTTGAGGCTCATCCGATAAGACGAGAATCGAAAAACTCTCATAGGATCCGTTTTCTAATTCCTCAACACTAGGTAATGCCTTCAACACAGTTCCCAAATTTTCCATCCGCTGAACGGCCATAACCGCACGGACCGCTTTCATCAGGGTGTTAGGTGAAAATTGTACGTCAACCTGATAAATACCATGTCCTAAACTTCGAGCATCCACAATTTTCATTTTTTCTTGTTCTGATAACGAAAAATCAAGAGGGGCAAAATCATTGTTCGTTTTTTCACTAACCTCTTCAATGACTTGTTTAGGTACAGCGCTACCCCCACCATTCAATAGGGCTTTCATTTCATCCACTACATCCTGATACTCAACACTAATCTCTTCATGTTGTTCAACTTGCGCAAGCATCGCCTTAACTCGGTCTGTCATTGAGAGCAACACATCGATTAAATCCATGGAAACTTCGATTTTTCCTTGACGCAATCGGTCCAGTAGATCCTCTGCTGAGTGCGTTAAAGCCACAATGGAAGTATAGCCCATCGTCCCCGAAGCCCCTTTTAAACTATGGGCCGATCGGAACAAGTCATTAATGAGGGCAGAATTATTACCCTCTTTTTCCAACTGCAAAAGCCCTGCGCCTAACTTTTCAATCTGCTCCTGAGAATCCAAAAGATAAAATTCTAGAAATTCTCCTAAATCAACTCCACCATTTTGTTTGTCGTCGTCACTCATATGTTCGTCCCACCCCTATCTTCTCACTTACTAAAAACGTAAATATATCAAATAAAAACTAACTTTAAAAACTAAAATCAAGAGTCACTAATATGTAAAACATCATCGAATTAAGGAGAATGATAGAATCTATAATGTTCTGTAATTCGCCATCTCTTTTTGAATTCCTCTAAATAAGGATAATCTTTGTGCATATTCAATCTTATATTAGCATCCCTATATACCATTCTTTATACTATCATTTCTTTAGAATAGGTGTAAATAGCTATTTTCGACATTCTCTATGACTTTAGTCTGTTAGGGAGTAGGACTTTTGGGCAAAAAATAAGAGTGCCTTATGTGTGGCGCTCTTCATTATCATTATTGATTAAATTCGTTTGTCGACTTGAATCCCCACCGCTTGAGTAATTCCGCTAAGAATATCCAAAAGACGTTTCGATGGAATCTCATCCAGCACTTCATTGGTATTATTGTCCACAATTTTAATCATGAGTCGATGGGATTCCTCATGAATTTGGAATACCCTATGAGTGTCCAATATGTTCATCATCCGATTTAACTTATCAGTCGCTTTCTCGACCTCTTCGCGGGGCACCTCCTCCCGGGCAGAAGAAACACCCTGCCTGCGGTCTACCACCAACATGGGTACATCATTCGCTTTCTCTTGCCTTTGGCCAGGAAAAACATCCGCAGGCAGAGACTGGTTTTGATTACTGTTTAGTTGTATAGGATTCAGCGGATTAATCGCATTTACCATAATACTTTACTCCTTCCTTCTACATTACCCTTTCCAGGTCATCCTACTTGTTTGGTCAGTCCCTAAACCATTGTAGACTTCTGTGACTTGATGAATATGCTTACCCTGATTGATTTGTAATTGCAGATGTTTAGCAATGTATTGATTATCTTGCTGTATTTGGGAGAGTAATGCGTTTCCCTCTGACGTGGCTTTATAATCCTTATCTTGTGTTTCATCAATCAGGGTTTGCATTCGCTCACGTTGATTCATCAATTCATAGAAAAGATTCATGTCAGGTTTATTTAGAAATTTAATCATCTCTTTGGTTAGAAATTGATAATCTTGCCATAAATCTTGTGACGTTTTATTCGTCATCACCTAGCTCCTGCCCGTGCTACGTGGGTTTGTTGCATAGCCCCTGTCCAACCCTCACGCAGATCCTCTAACACATCTTTAGCATGTTTCAATTGTTCTACATCTTTTTTGATATTTCCTTGGATAAGACAATATTCTGTGTATTCATAAAGCCTTGCCAAGTCTTTAGAAATTTCGAATTTCATATCCAATGTGTGCATAAATTCTCGAACGATAGCCTGAGCTCGCATATTGGCGTTATGAGATTTCTGAAAGTCTCCCTGCTCCATGGCCAAAATGCTTTCATTCAAAAATCGCAAGGCTCCATTATAAAGGAGTAGTGTCAATTGTTCTGGGGAAGCAGTCATCACCTGCTGATTTTTATAAGCATTCGCTATCTGCGAATTTACCATAATAAAGCCTCCTAATTGCATCCAGACATTATACACTTATTTATAATAAGGATTATCCACCAATACTACTCAATTGCGAGGATAGCCAACTACTCTGAGAGTTCATCTGCTGTAATGCAACTTCCATTGCATTAAACTTCTTATAGTAGGCACTCTCCATCGTACTAAACCTGTCTGCTTGATTGCTAATTTGCTTTGTATAGTCGGAAATCTTTTTGGCATAGTTACTTTTTGTATCGATTTGAGCTGATGCCCCAGCTATTTCTACTAATTGATCCAGCGAGGTCTTGATTCCATCGTACAACCGCCCAGCGATCCCCTGCTTTTGAGTATCTGTTGTTGTTACACCGCCCGTTGTCGTTTGCCCACTAGCACCAAATAACTGATTTAGCACATTGGGATTAGCTTGCAGAGCCGTTCGTAATTTGTTCGTATCTAAGTATAGTTTGCCGCCCTCAGTATAGTCACCAGTAGTAATTCCAATTGAAGCTGCGCTATTATAAGTTATGAAACTGCCATTAACATTTGTGGCTGGAATGCCCGAAACTGGCCCGCTAAAGGCATTCCGCATGGAGTTCACAAGACTGGTCAAAGTAGTATCATTATGGAGCATCCCACTTTGTGCCTTGGCATTCCATGCCGTGATATCCGAATCCTTCATTGCCGCCTTCTGATCATCTGTAAGAGGTAAGTAATCCTTATACCGAGTTTCATTCAATTTACCATTGACTTCTGCTAAAATTTTGTTATAGGAGTCAACTAAGGATTGGATACTAGCCACTGCTTTATCAACATCACTTGTAACGCTAATGTTGGTCACTTCCCCAACAGTAGTATCCATAACACTGGTTGACAACATCGCTGCGTTAGTTGAAACACCTGTTAAGTTATACGTAACACCAGAGATATTGAATGAATTACTGGCTTCGGTTAGAGACACTCCATCTAATTTGAAAACGGCATCATGACCAGATTGTTGAAGTTTTAATGTATTGACTAAAAAACTAGTTCCCGCTGCATCGCTTCCGGTAAAATTCAGGCTCTTACCGTTTGTAGAACTCAGCATCACCTTTCCCGTAGTCGAATCGTAGGTAGCACTCACATTTGTTACTGAACTTATTTTAGTCAGCATTGAATTTAACGAATCAACAGTTGGATCAATCGTTACCGATGTAGGTGTATCGGTACCGGTAGCAATTTTCAGAGTAAAAGTTTGTCCAGATGTGAATGTTGAAAATTCCCCAAATTGAGTATTTAGTGCCGAACCAGCATTAAAAGCAACAGGAGTATAAACGCCTGTTATGCTCGTTGTAACTTTTCCTGAGTTAAAATTAGCTGGAAGATGCAATTGCGCAAATAAGTCCTTAGCACTTTGATCACTTCCATCAATAGAAAGTGTCCCGCCATTAGTCGGAGTAATAGAAAATTTCCCGGTTGTGGAATCAAAACTTGCAGTTGCATTAGTGCCTGCATTTATAGCTCCCATTAAATCATTTAAACTATTACCCGTTCCAATACTAATGATCTGCGTTGTTCCATTAGAATTAGTAAGTTTTAGCGTAGAATTGGTCAGATTAGTAAATTGACTACCTAATGAAAGTGCAGGATTGATATAGGCTAAAGTCGTTTGAACCTGACTGCTGCTTGATATATTAGATCCAGATAATAAAGGGAGTTTTAATTTATCAAGAAAAGTCATTCCGCTAGCGTTACTACCGGCAAAGCTGATAGCCGCGTTTGAGCCAGAGTTGTTTGTAGTAAGAAAAAAGCGATCTAACGTACTGTCATAATTAGCCGTCACGTTGATACCTGCGTTATTAATTTGACTCACAAAATCATTGAGTGTACCGTTGGGATTAACTGCAATGGTGGTACTTGATGAACCGTTCGTTATGGTAACCGAAATATCATTTATAGCCACTCCAGCGTATAATTGAGTAGCAATTGAAGTTCTATCTATAGTAGTCCCTGCAGGAGACAGGCTCGCTGTACTAGTTAGCTTTATGCCATCAGCTAACTGAGCAACCACTAAGGAATGATTCACATCCGCTGCATCCGCACTAGCCGATACTGTTGCTACCGATGTGTTAGATGGGTTACTTGAAGAAACCTTATTTGGGCTTAAAGTCCCCTGAAGTTTATAATCAAACAAGGTAGTGCGAAAATTATTGATATCAACATACATAGAATTGTATGCAGCCTTCTGCCATTGCGCTATCGTTTTCTTTTGTAGCAAAGCATCAGCTTTTGCTTGCTGCCCCGTCATTAACTTCTTGACGATTGCATCAATATCCATTCCCGAACCAGAAAGTCCATAAGTTCCTCCGATTGATCCAATTGTCATATGCTAACCCTCCTATTTCACTTTGATATTTATTTTTTCAGTAGTGTCAACCGTCACCGCTTTAGAATATAAAAATTTCCAATCAAACACCTCAGTGTGATTGGTGGATTTACTATTTATATCGTAAGAAGCGCCACGAAATATTAGGGGTAAATAGAAATTTTATTACGGTCAGCTTGTTTGGCCCTCTATTAAATCAAGTCTATGTTTGTTGCAAAATAAGCATCTTTTCATTTTACAATTTCTGTGTAAGGACATACTCCGCTATAGAAAAATCAAGTGCGGTATCTATATCAATTGAATTTTCTCTCGGCATTATATAAGCAAAAGAGTTGCCATCATAAATGTTTTGAGATTACTGAAAATAATCTGTTTTGATAGCATATATCGCTCCATTAATCCTATAGTAAGTTGGCAGCTCCTGTCTAGGTTTAGTTAAAATTTCCTTACGCAAAAATCCATTTAACGATTTATTTTCTGGTAAGGTATTATACCACAATGGAGAGTGTTCAGACTCACACACGGACACTACTGAATCGGCACTATTCATTATCATCAATTCAATTGCATTTATAATGTCTTCCGCTTTTCGTAAGGGTGATGTCGGTTGTAAGATAACGAAGATATCATAATCTTTGCCAATGGCATGATATTGTTCGAGAGCTTCCACTACACAATCCCATGTCGAAGCAGTATCTGTAGCCAGCTTTTCCGATCTTAAAAATGGAACGTTTGCTCCATACTCAATTGCTATATTCGCATATTTCTGTGAATCTGTTGAAAGAAATATTTCATCGAATATCCCGGTTTCCTTCGCACCGTCGATACTAAAGGCAATTAAAGGCTTACCATTTAGATTACGAATATTTTTATTGGGCAAACCCTTAGATCCACTTCGTGCAGGAATAATAGCAATTATTCTTTTAGATTTATACATCGATTTATCCTCTCACATCATAAAAGCGTTTCTTAAGATTTATCTTATCATTACCTAAGAAATCCTTTATAACGGCTATAATTTTCTCAGAAGTAATTCCATCACCATAGGGAGTCTCTTGATTTTCTATTTCAAGTAGAAACTGCTGTGACCTTGCCTTCTTAATAGTATCTAATATGGCTTGTCTTTCCGGCTCGCAACTAATAACAGATTTTGCACAGATTCTTCCTTTTTGTCTGTCCCCAATATTAATCGTAGGTTTTCTAAAACTTGGCGTTTCCATGATTCCACTCGAGGAATTGCCAATTACCATTTCGCAATATTTCATCGCTGAAAGATAACGTAAAACTCCCAGTGATGTTAAGGCTGTGGTATTTTCCCTATCCTTACAGTATTCATCTATTCTTTTGTTAATAGCCCGACCATTGGCATCCGCATTCGCTTTTGTAAAGATGAAATTCAAACCATTAATTTCATCTAGTGCCGCTAAAAGCTCTTCCAGTTGTTTAGTCGCTGCATCCATTTCTAGCGTTACTGGGTGAAATGTTACAAGTGCATACGGAACTTCTAAATCAAAGTTAATGCTTTGAGCCAACTTGATTTTAGGCAGTAAAGGCATGCTTAGAATATTCTCCACACCCATAGCACCAACATTAAATACTCGATCTGGTGATTCGCCCATATTTATAACACGCTGCCTATACTTCTCTGTGGATGTAAAATGCAAATAGCTCATTTTCGTAATAGAGTGGCGAAAGAACTCATCAATCGCCCCTTCCGTTGTTTCTCCACCATACAGATGAGCAATAGGTATACAAGCTACTGCAGCAGCTGTTGCTGCCGCAAAAATTTCAAAACGATCACCTAAAACGATAACTAAGTCAGGCCTTCTCTTATCAAAATACTCTGCAAAAGCAATGATACCCGTCCCGATAGCTTTTGACATAGCCTTTTGAGAATCATCATTTTGCAATACATTAAGTTTAGCATCGATTAAAACGTCATCTGCTTCTAACTCCTTATAGGTAAGACCAAAATCCTTAGACAGATGCATGCCCGTTGCCACAACTCTTATATTAAACTCATTATTAGCTTTAATTTTTTTTATAATCGTCCTGAGTAGACCGTATTCAGCTCGTGTACCCGTTACAATGCAGATTGTTTTTTTCATAGCTCTATCAACTCATCCTCACAGAAATCACGATTTGCGGTTGTCCCAAGTACTTCAAACCATTTCATCGGTGAAATACCGTTTCCAGGGCGCTTAACTGTTAGATTATCTTCAGTAAGTAATTCACCTCTGGTTATATTCCGCTTCGCAACGATACTTTTCCGAGCCACTTCTCTATTGGGTAACTCAGAATCCGAGGGTTCTTTTAACCCTGTTCCTAAAGCGACTTCAACATTTCTAATCGCCGTTACCATCGCTTTGAGTTCCTGCGGATCAAGACTTGCCTTGTGATCGGGTCCCTCCATATTTTTGTCCAATGTAAAATGCTTTTCAATTACCGTAGCTCCTAACGCTACTGCTGCAATAGGGGCTTCGATCCCTAAGGTATGATCTGAGTAGCCAACTGTAACTCCAAACCTTTCCTTTAATGCTAGCATTGCCTTAAGGTTAGCATCCTCGAAAAGCGTTGGATACTGAGTATTACAGTGTAATAAGGTTACTGTCCCTGCCCCATTATCCCGGAGTACATTTAATGCCAACCCAACCTCATCCAAATTGCTCATCCCAGTTGACATTATCACAGGCTTATCCAAACAAGCAATTTTCATTAAATAGGGTAGATTTGTTATCTCTCCTGAGGGGACTTTATAAATAGGCAAATCTAGGCTTGCTAGAAAATCTATACTATCAAGATCAAATGGAGTTGATAAAAAAATAATGTCTTTTTGATCACAATAATTCTGTATCAACCTAAAGTTTTCAAATGAGAGTTCCAATTTTTTTACCATTTCTAACTGTGTTTCATCTGTGCCTGTCGTTTTTTCTTGATATGCAGCCTTTGGTGCAAACTTAGATACCACATTATTTGACTTAAATGTCTGAAACTTAATAGCATCCACACCGGCTTCTGCCGCCACATCCACTAATTTCAGAGCAGTATCTAATTGTCCATTATGATTAACACCGGCTTCTGCAATAATTAAAGTCTTATTTTCACCTTTTCCCATAAATTTGTGATTTTTTATAACTTTAGCAGGATTACCTACGGCGGTACAATTACTTAATATATCGCGAACAACGACCGCGCCGGCACCAATAAAGGTATTTCCCCCGATATTTAATCCTTGGATTATTTGAGTTCCTGTTCCGATTTCTGTTGCGGACTTTATATTAACGTTTCCAGAGACATTTACACTTGGATATAACGTAACATAGTCCTCTAAAACTGCATCATGGCCTATTGTGCAATCTAAATTAATAGTAACAAAATCCCCCAGCCTAATATCCACAGTCAGAACACTGTTCGTACAGATTATGCAACCTTTACCCATTTCCACGCTGTTTGATAAAGTTGCACCACGCGATATAATGTTAGGAAATTTAATATTCTCTTTGTCTTTAAACTTCTGTACAATTCTTTTCCGAAGTGATGCGTTCCCTATCCCAATTACCACATATATTTCGTCCTCATAATCTGCCAACCACTCATCATCACCGATAACGGAATATCCAAGAATCGGTTTAGTATTATAAGTATACGATTGGTCTATTAACCCCAGTATATTCCATTCATTCGATATTTTATTATTTTCTTCAAGTAACCATAGTATTTCTTTTGCAAACCCGCTTGTACCAATAACTACAATATCTTTCTTAGCCATCTTATACTCCTTATCAAACAATCGTGGTTATATTAAACCCCAAGTTCTTTCCTCATATTCTCCAATTCTTCAAGCTGCCCCATATCGAGCCAGCTTTTTTCGCTAACCGGAAAAACGCCAATCTTGCCTCCACGTTCTTTTTGCTGCTCAATGATATCAGGGAACCCTATTGCTATGTTCTCCTCTATCCCATTGATTACTTCCGGCTCGACCACATAAAAGCCTGTATTGGTTAGGAAGGAGTATTCAGGTTTTTCGATCATCTCGGCAATCTCACCCTTCCCATCCATATTGATAACTCCATATGGAATGGTCAAATGTTTAAAGGCCGCAACGATCGTTATCATATTATTGTTCTGTTTATGGAAATCGTAGATTTCTCTGTAATTAGCCCTGATTAAAACATCACAATTCGTAAAGAAAAACGTATCATTGACCTTTCCCTTAAGAAGGCTAAGTCCACCCCCAGTTCCTAAGGGTGTATCCTCATCATAAAATTCGATCTTATATTTCCTTTCCACTTCATTAAAATATGCCTTGATCATATTCTTTTTATGGTTAACAATCAGATGAAATTTATCACAATCAAAGTTTAAAAATTGATTGATAATATGCTCTGTAATCGGTATTTCCCCAATAGGAATAAGCGGCTTGGGTAATATTTTGGTATAGGGATAAAGTCGTGTCCCTAGTCCACCGGCCATAATGACGACAGGTACATTTAAAGAATGATTCCGTCCAATTTCATTATCATTCAAAAATAGAACAGACTGTATCTCAAGGTTCTCATTCACAACAGGTAGAGAAAGGATTGACCATTTTTTCATTAATTTTTGCGCTTTAGCCTTATCTTTTTCGTATATATAACGAGGATGATAATTGGCTATTTTACTGACCTTCTCCTCCAGCTTTCCGCCACGCAGCAAATGTCTGCGAATATCTCCATCAGTGATAATTCCTTTTAATTTGCTATCCTCAACTACAAGGAGAGTTTGTCTAGCGGTCGCATCAATCCGTTTCATCGCCTCTAGCACATTTTGCGTTTCATCAATAAACAGTGCCTCTACGCTCACCGCTCATCCCCCTCTTCATTATATGAACTTGATGGCCTCAATAACTTTAAATACATCATCTGTGGATAGGTTACTACTGCAGGGAATATTCACAATTCGATTATAATAGTGAAAAGCCTTCTCGATCTTGTACGATTGCGCCTGTAAATACGGTTTTTGTTCGTGAATCAACCCCCAGAGCGGACGAGTTTGAATGTTTTCGTTCTTCAATCGTTCAATGATTTGATCACGCGAATATTTATCAGTATCCTCTATATATAAAGAATAAAACCAGTAGTTCGGTCTGACATTCTCTCTAAAGTCTAATAGTCTTAAGCCTTGAAATCCATAGTTTATTTCGTTTCTATAGTGAAAATAGTTTTCCTTTTTAATCGTTATGAAATGTTCAAGCTGCTCTAATTGAGCAACGCCTAAAGCGGCTTGTAGATTGGTCATCCGATAATTATAACCCACATCGCCATGAGTAAAGTTAGCCGGATCATCTTTAGCCTGAGTTGATAGATATTTTGCTTGCTTCAATATGTTTAAATCTGAAGAAACAAGCATACCACCTCCACCAGAGGTAATTATTTTATTTCCATTAAAGGAATATGCCCCAATATCCGCAATGGTTCCTGCATATTTACCTTGATACGGGCCATCCGTGTAATATGATCCCAACGCTTCAGTCGCATCCTCAATAACCTTGAGATTATATTGTTCCGCAACATCCATAACTGCAGGCATATCTGCCATGTTTCCGAAAACATGCACCACTACGATTGCCTTAATATGTCTTCCGGTCGATTTATTAATGAGTTTGTGATCTTTAAAATCGCACTCCTTCTGACAAAACTCACTTAACTTATCCATATCCATGCACAGTGAATCATCACAATCCATAAAAATGGGATGAGCCTGTAAATACGTCACAGGATTGACTGCAGCTATAAAGGTTAACGTTGGTACGATTACTTCATCATCGGCTTTTACCCCTGCTAAAATGAGAGCTAAGTGCAAACCAGCGGTCCCGCTCTGACAAGCTACTGCTGTCTCTATGTTTAAATAATGAGCAATTTCTCTTTCATATCTGTCGATATATGCACCTCCAGTGGACACCCATTCTGCTTTAACCGCATCTGCTACATAATTTAGCTCGTTACCCTTAAAGTTTGGCACAGAAAGCGGAATAAATTTATCCATAAAAGCACTTCCTATATTCACTAATTACAGATTATAAATATCTGTTTTATACTTATCTAAATTCTCTTTAAAAAACATGATAGTCTCAGCGAGACCCTTCTGTAAAGTATACTTTGGCTCCCAGTCTGTAAGTTCTTTTATTTTTTGATTAGAACCTAGGAGTCTGTTAACCTCACTTTTTTCTGGTCGTAGTCTTTGCTCATCACAAATTATCTGAGCTTTAGGGTTAATCTGATTGATTAGCTCTTGTGCAAGCTGTCCGATCGAAATCTCATGCTGCGTCGCTATGTTTATCTCCTGTCCTATCGTTGTATTCGACTTTGCTATCTCGATAAAACCTTGAGCCGTATCTTTGACATAATTAAAATCACGGGTTGGCGTAAGAGAGCCTAGCTTTATATCGGTCATTCCCGATAAAAGTTGGGTGATAATTGTTGGAATCACTGCCCTTGCCGATTGACGCGGCCCATAAGTATTAAAGGGACGTACTATGGTAATAGGCATGTTAAAGCTTCGCCAAAAACTCTCCGCTAGTCTGTCAGCTCCTATTTTCGTTGCTGAATAGGGGGATTGCCCTTGGAAGGGATGTTTTTCATCAATGGGGACATATTGTGCAGTGCCATAGACCTCTGACGTAGAGGTCACCAAAACTCTTTTCGTTCCCATATCGCGAGCTGCCTGCAGCACATTGAGGGTGCCTTTAATATTTGTGTCTACGTAGGAATCAGGTGAATGATAGCTAAAGGGGATTGCTATTAAAGCTGCAAGATGGAAAACCTCATCTACATCTTTCATTGCCGTCCTAACCCCGTTAGGATCACGAATATCACCAGTAAATACTTCAATTTCGTTCAACAGTTCTATTGGAAATGAATCGAGCCATCCCCAGCTATTGAACGAATTATAATATACAAAAGCCTTAACTTTTTGACCTGATTTTATAAGTTGTTCTACAAGATGGCTCCCTATGAAGCCATCTGCACCGGTGACTAGAACCTTATTAGGCATTATACATTCCTTCTTTGTTCAAAAAATAGTTAACGAAATCAACCCTTATCCCAAAAGTATTTACTATACTGCCCTCAATGTTATATTACACCCTTTCCAACTTAAGGGGACGGTTTTGAACATATTTCAATTCGCTATTAGATTATAAATAAAGCTTAAATACTCTTTTAATGAAACGGTTTGGCCTAGTAAAGCTTTTATATTCTTTTCCACTATAATTTTCGGATCCTTCCCATTATAGGAATAGTTCATGTATATAGCTTTAAATTTACTAAATAACATAGGTTTTACGGCTACTCTATAAAAATCGATATTTTCCAAATCATTTTCTATGGTTTGAATATAGTTAAGTTCCATCTCTAATTTACTTATTCCTAACCCTTTGTTATAATATCTGCTTAACTTTTTTAATCTTTTGAGTCTATCGTCATTTATCTTAATTAAATCTTTTAAGTTATTAGTCAAAGTTGTATTTAGAGCTTCTATTTTTTCGTTATGATTGCTCTTACTATCTTCACTAAATACTTCATTTAATATAAGTTCAATATCAAAATCATTAATTAAATCTTCTTTAATAACTTCAGTAAAATTCTTATTGATAGTTCCCTCTATATACAAGCCTCTCTCTGTAGCGTTAATATATGTATTTCCACTGTTCATTTTAATTTTTTGTTCTAACAAATCTCTCATACCTAAAAAGGGTTTATCGGTATAAACTGTTTCACCTCTAACGTTAGTTGTCTTCGAATATTTGCTTTCATCAATATTCACTTCATTGTCTTCTCTCCAAGTACCTTTAGCATGAACATTACCCTCTGTATAACATAGGTCTTGCCCCATAAAGATAACTTTTTTGAATCCAAGCTTTAACACAACATCTAGTGCAACATTAACTACTGAAAAACCAGATTGAAAAATATAATTATTGCCATAAACCTCGGATTGAATATACTGACTTATATAGTCGGTGTCTAAAACCATTCTCAGCTTATTGCCCTTATACTCATTTACGATGTTATAGTTTAACATATCTGAAAAAATTAACGCGGACGCCTCTGTGTCAATATTCTTAAATACATTTCTTTCAGCCTCACTACCATCAAATGCTAATCGAAAATGTGGGATTATCCCATTATGATCAAGTATTCTAATGGCAGAACCTAGAGCGATTATTATAGCCTTATCCTTTACTTGCTCTAAATATTGCATGTTATAATTTAAAGATGGACCTGCAGAAACTAATACAACTGGAACATTGTTAAATTTGCCTACAAGTTTACTCAGTAAATAAGCATCTTGTTTATTGTTATTTAGTATATTTTCAGCCCATTTAAACAGGAAAAGATCTTCCGTTGAAATATTTATTTGATAATTTTTAACATTGTTTGCAATCGTTTTATTTATATATTCATAATCATCTAAATATAAGCTTCGATATGCTATATTATAAATTAGATCCACTTTTTCCGTAAGTGAATCTTTCAAACAATCCCATAATATTTCTGTAGCTTCTTCTTTAGATTTATTTACGATAAAGGTAATATTCCCAATTTTATTCATCAGTTTGACCATATCTACATAATTGAGCATAATCTTAAAAATATTTAAATCAGGTTCTATGATCGTAATATTTCTCAAATTTTTGTAATTATTATTAATATAATCAATACATTTGCCAACACCAAAGCCAAAAATAACGAGTTTTTCTACATCTTCATTTATAGAGGAAAACATCCTACTATTTTCTCTATTGATGTCATAGGTGCTATGAATAAAACACTTTTTCCCTTCATTCTCTACACATAAATTCAATGGGTCGCTTATAACATTTATTTTCGAATTATATCTGGACTGTTCAAATATTAAACAGTTATATACAAATTCTAGGTTATCTCTAAAAAATTCAAGGTTCTTTTCATAGATGTTCATACATTACCCTCCGTCTCTAAAAAGGGTTTTAATTCATATTGTAAAATATCATTATATAATAGATAATCCTTACTGCCTAAAGCAATATTGATTAAATTAAGAATACCCATCAATTTATTTAAGCTTGATACATTTAATTTAGTAGAAAGTAAAATTAACTCTTCAATCAGTTTAGACGCCATGTCCATGGCAGGTTTTATATTAAAATCAAATACATAATTTTGAATTTCATCAACCATATTTATAACATTATTCACTTCAACCAACCTTTCGGATACCCTAGTTAAACTTATGCCACCCGAAACCATGCTTTTGACTGGTACAAAAATAGGATCAGAGTTCTAACCTCTGATCCTATTTTTGTTATTATCTGCTCTAAATTATCTCAGCAATTGGAGAACTTGTTGAGGTTGTTGGTTAGCTTGAGCAAGCATCGCTTGAGCAGCTTGGCTAAGAATATTATTTTTAGAGAAAGTAGACATTTCTTTTGCCATATCAACATCTCTAATTCTTGATTCTGCTGAAGTTAAGTTTTCACTAGATGTCCCTAAGTTAGCAATTGTGTGCTCTAATCTATTCTGATAAGCACCAAGTTTAGATCTTTCAGAAGAAACTTTACCGATAGCAGTATCAATTGTAGTAATCGCAGCGGTTGCTTTAGTTGCAGTCGAAATGTCCAATGCATATTCATTAGCAGCGCGACTCTTATCAGTTAATTGATTCGTAGTACCAGTTGTAAAGTTTGTGCCAGCAGTTACAGAAGCTAAACCTAAAGCCTGAGCTCTCATATCTGCAACGTCAACAGTAAACGTTTGACTTTGGTTTGCTCCAATTTGTAAAGTTGCTGAACCATCTCTAACATCTTTAGCAGCTATCCCTGCAGTTACAGTTGTAGCAACAAGTCCACTTGTTACAGCCAATTGAGTATCACTAGCAATTTTTTGAGCAATTTTCACTATTGCGCCAGAAGTAGTCGCTGTATATTTTGCTGCAAGCGTTGTATTTGCATTAATAGCTGTGGCCAAGTTCGACGCTCCGCCATTTACTGTAGTAGCTGAAACTGTAGTAACATTAACTCCATCTATACCTTGGATTAGAACCCCCGTTGTAGCTGCGGCTAATGTATAGTGACCAATTACAGCCGTAACAGCTGTAGCAATAGCTGCACCCGTTTTGTTACCATTTAGTAATTTTTGAGTATTGAATTCGGTCGTGTTTCCGATTCTGTTAATTTCAGAAGTTAATTGGTTCATTTCTTTTTGAATTTCTGTTCTATCTGTGGATGTGTTTGTATCATTACCCGCTTGAACTGCAAGTTCTCTCATTCTTTGAAGAATTGAGTGAGTTTCATTTAACGCACCTTCAGCAGTTTGAATCATGGAAATACCATCCTGAGAATTAGCTGAAGCTTGGTCAAGTCCTCTAATCTGTCCTCTCATCTTTTCGGAAATAGCAAGTCCTGCTGCATCATCGCCAGCTCTGTTGATTCTAAGGCCTGAAGAAAGTTTCTCCATTGATTTGCCAGCATTTGCTTGGTTAATACCCATGTTGCGGTTAGCATTCAAAGCACCTAGGTTGTGGTTAATAATCATAATATATTCCTCCTTGATTTTTATGCCAGGCATCCTTGCCCGTGCATCTTCATTGGCTAAAAGTAGAACTCTTCAGCCTCCGGCCGGTCGGACTAAAGGTTTTCTACTATATCTGCCTATTTATTGTATCGTAGGTTCACAGTCTTTACCTTAGGGCTATTTATGGCCAAATTAACTTGTCTGTATTTAATATATCGCTTAATCTCCTATTTTCTCTTTTTTTCATACCATGTTTCTCAAATCAGATATAGGAGCAATAGTAGAGAAGCCAAAGGGAAAAATCTTCTCTTCGGTTTCTCTGCAAAATAGAAAGTAAGATGTAGCTTTACATCTTACTTTCTATTTTGCAACCCTTTAAGTAAATCTAGCTCTGAAAAATCCAAGGGAACAGTGGCTTGTTGATTCTCCTCTGCAATAGCATCGAAAATCTCGCCACGGTAAATTTTGATTTCCTTGGGGGCCTCAATAGACACGCGGATGCTATCCCCTTTAATGTTGACCACCGTCACCACAATGTTGTCACCGATAACAATCCGCTCGCCAACTTTACGGGTTAATGCCAGCATATTACCTTCCCCCTTCAGTCGCTTCTTTACGCAGACCATTAGGAAACAGTTTGTGGCGAATAGAATACTCTGATTTGTCCAGAATAACCTGCCTACCTGTTTGATTAACCCTATTCATTATTACAGGGGCCATCAGGTTCACTGTCATATCCGCCAATTTTTCTTTTGCCGAAGCAATTAAAAACACTTGAGGTGGATTTTCCGAGGAAAGGCCTAATTCATCTGCAATATCATCCTCTAAGACAAATTCATAGTCATTAAAAAATGCAAAAGGATTGACTAATAAAAACGTTAAATTTACTTCAGTTGTAGACTGGAGAAAAGAAAAAGGACTTTCATCGTCCTGTAAAATATAGGCAAAAGTCTTCTCGTCAGGAAAACCAGGAATTCCATGGGGAAAATTAATGATTTGTTCTTCGGCTACTTCCAGTTCACCAAATCTCGTTGATTCTATTTTCATGTGTTGCCTCCTATCGGGATCTCATTACGCATAGTGCATGGCAGCCTTTAGACCTGAACATCCACTGTTGAAATCGTAATACTGGGATATTGTATAACCCGAATATCGAGACTTCCGGGCTGATATTCTCCTTGGACTGTGCCAGGTTGAAAATTATAGTTTATTTTTCCAGGAATGAGGTTGAATTGAACCGGATTGGCTTGGTAACTAATATGTGGAGCTTCTATAGGGGCCAATGTAATGGCAGGGACTTCCGAAAAGGTTGAATTAGCAGCTATCTTTGCAATTGCATTAGTTTTATTCTCAATCGCAGCCAGTATATGTCCCTCTTGAGCAATTCGAGCGATAGTGTTCATAACAGTTTGCTTTGCAAATTCTGCGTTATCCCGAGAAAAATCAGTATTATTCTTTAGTCCGATGGAGTAACGACTAGGAGTTGAATCAATTATCAGTTCGCCAGGAGGTTGATAAATTTCTAACAGTGGAGGAGTAGTCTGCATTTGTAACGAAGGTTGAGTGATGCGCAAGTTCAACTGGGCGTTTTTAATTGTATACTCCAGTTGAAGAGGCCGAGTTGAGATGTTGAGTTGGAGCATAAAAAATCACTCCTTACTTCAGAAAATCAACTAAGGAAGGCTGGATGATTTGTGCTCCTACTGACAAAGCTGCCTTATAAACATTCTGCTGATTTTGAAAATCGGTAATTGTTTTAGCCATATCCGCATCCTGAATATCCGAAAGATTTTGTACAAGATTTGTTGATGTAGAATCAAGTTGTTCGCTGATTGCAGTCATACGATTCGTACGAGCTCCTAATCCAGCACGCAATGCTAGAACATTATCGATATTTCCATCTATATTCGGAAGCGTATTGCTAATATCTTCCCCAGTTTTCGTTGGATCCTTGAGAAGGTTGCTTAGATTATCCAAAGTAGTAAATAGCCCTGTAGATTTACCATCCATTGGGTTAAATAAAAGCGTATTGCCGTTCACAGAAATCGGCATATTTAGATTTGTACCAACCGGATAGGCAATATCCTGTACATTTCCTTGCCAATTCGTTGTCCCTGTAATTGGATCTATAGTGATAGGAGGTTGATCCGTTTGAGTACCCCCAAAAATATATTTAGTTCCGATCTGAGTTTTCGCTAGCATTTGAAGCTGATTCTTTATCTGATCAACCTCTTGTCCTATAGCTTGACGAGACTCAACCGTATTTGTACCATTGGCAGCTTGTACTGTTAATTCTCGAACCCGCTGCAGCATCGAATTCATATCACCTAAGGTGCTATCCGTTGTGTTCATGATCGATAAGGCTTGACTGGCATTATTCTTCCATTGATCCACACTTGAAATCGTCGTTTTAAGCCGCAAGGCATTTTCAATTCCTACGGGGTCATCTGAAGGTTTGGTAATTCTCTGACCTGATCCGAGCTGGTTTTGTAAATTATCCATGCGCCCCTGAGCTGCTTCAAGATTGCGAAGTAAGTTCTGACTCAACATATTATTTGTAATTCTCACTACTATCACCCTACCTTATCGTGTTATACCCATGCCGTTAACGATCGTATTGAGCATATCATCCATCATGGTCACCATACGCGCAGCAGCTGCATAACTTTTTTGGAATTTAACCAGGTTTGTCATCTCCTCATCAAGAGAAACTCCTGAACTCGATTCACGTTGATTCGTGATTTGCGTGACCAGTACATCCTCTCCTGACTTCATCCGGTTAGCCTGTTGAACATCTACACCGAGCTGAGCAATACTAGCCCCATAAAAGTCTCCGATGGAAGTAGCAGAACTTAAGGAAGCTATCTTGGATGTAATCGTCGACCAGCCATTTGCGAGTGCCGATATTCTTTGTGCTATCGTTCCATCACCTACCGCTACCGGATCAGTAATGACTCCCGTTGCAATTTGAGATAAATTTCCTGAATTTGTAGTTGCATCATAAATTATAGGATTGATGCTTATGTTTGAAGCTTTAACATCGGATATTACGGAAGTAGGTACATCAAAAAAATTAATTCCAGTAGCTGGCGGAGTTATCGCCTTCAAGCCCTGACCCTGACTATGAATCTGATTCACCGCATCGACAACGCCTTGCGCTAGCGTGTCAAACTGAGCTCCCAAGTTTACCAGATAATTATCTCGCAATTCTAGATTTGCTGCCAATTCACCCATCTGATTTCCTAACTTGACATCTGTACCCGGTGCACCCTCCCATTCGATCAGTGACATGCCTGTTGTTAGAGATTGGTTTGGAGGATCAATCAGATGGCGCACTGCACTATCATCGACAAGAGTATTCACTGCGGACGTTTCATCGCCAATCATAAGTTTGTAATTGTTGACTACACGATCCGTAAACTTGGGATCTTTCGTTTCAACTACCCGAACGGTAACAATCTGAGATAATTCATCCACAAGCTGATCTCTTTTATCGCGCAAGTCATTCGGACTATCTCCGTTGACCTCTGCCCTTTTAATTTGTTCATTAAGACTTTTAATCTGATCACCATAATTATTGATCTGATGAACTTGAACCTTTACTTCAGCCTCAATATCGCCCTTTTTGTCTGTTATTTGTTGGGCAATGTGATGGAAGCTATCCGTTAAGGTTAAGGCCCGTTCACGCACGACAGCTCTTGCCCCCATGTTTTCCGGATCTTTAGCAAGATCACTCCATGCAGTCCAAAATTGATTCATATCTGAACTCAAGCTGTTATCAGATGGTTCGTTAAACATGCCTTCCACTTTTTGCAATATATCTTGTTGGGTTGTCCAATACCCTTGCTTTGACGATTCCCAGCGATACTGCCGGTCGACAAAGGCATCTCGAGCACGTCCAATAGTATCAACCTTTACCCCTGTACCCACACTCACATTATGCCCCATCGTATTTAGCGTTTCCGGTGTCGTTGCCGTCAAATTCGCAATCTGTCGGGTATACCCTGCTGTGTTTGCGTTAGAAATATTATGTCCGGTTGTATTTAAAGCGGTTTGTTGCGCTTCAAGTGCGCGCCGCGAGAGTTCAAGTCCAAAAAAAGTGGAGCTCATAATATCCTCCCCTATATACCTTTTATAAGGTAATCAATCCTACTAAACTCAATTTTAGATTTTCTGATCTAGGATTCGCAATGTGCTTGATCCTTGATTATCCGTCATACCCGTCCTCTGATAAGTATTTTTCTCTTGATGCGTAAGCATCCCCACAGTAAAGTTCACGATATTCATGGCTTGTTTGAGTAATTGAGTATTAAGCTCGTTAACATCCATAAGGCCAGTAACGACAGTCTCTAACTCTTCTTTTACGTCTTTAAGTTGCGGGTATTTGACGGCAAGCTCGGCCAAAGTGAGTTCTTCTGCCGATTTTCCAGTCATTTGCGACATTTGATCGGCCCACAGCAAACGCTCTTTTTCTAAGTGAGAGGCTTCCATTAAAAGTTGCTCTTCGCGCACTGTCACTGCTTCAAGCTCTTGAAGATTATTGGCCACGAGTGCTTTTTGCTTATGGTCTGCTAAATCTTTGAGCTCGCGATACACCTCAGCCTGCTTTGTTAAATTGTCATGTAACTGTTGAATAACAGGCACAACTCTAGCCTCCCTTGAGATTTTCATTAAACGCTTATCTTTACTCTTTTCCGAAAAGCAAACTGCGCGCAATGGCGTTCGCATCCACCGTGAATTCTCCATTTTTAATCTGCTGAGAGACTTCTTGGACACGGTCTTCGCGAATCTCGGGAACGTCTTTTACTTTTTGTAAGAGCAGTTGATAGAACTGGGCTTTATCTGAAACTTTGACTCCGTCCGTTCCCTGTTCAGTTGTTTTCTTGTCGAGGGAAGCCACTCGGTTTGTGGTTTGAATGCTACCCACCGGAGACATTGATGTTCCGTCGATTTTCATCTGATTCACTCCCGTAATCTTTATCTTTACTTTTAGTATCGACAGTTCTTATAAAAAACTTAAGAAGTTCCATACAAAAATTCTCCATGCTTCAAGTTCAATTGCATAACTTTCCTCAAGTGCTAGAAGCTTCCGCTAATTTCAGGTATAATAACCCTGAAAGAAAGCTCAAGTTTTCCTGTCATTTGTCGATAATATAAATATGATATAAAAAGGAGGTACGCCTATGCGACTTCCCCTTTGGGAGTGTGCACTGGCTAATCATTTATGGATTTATCAACAGTACTCGGTTTAGTCATCGGCCTCGGTTTTTTAGTTGCTGGGTATCTTGTAGAGGGAGGAGCTATAGGAGCCTTATTTCAGGTCTCGGCTGCGCTCATCGTTTTTGGTGGGACTATAGGTGCTGTTACAACGAGCTTTCCGATACAAGACTTAAAACGAGTTCCTGAATGGTTTAAGATCGCCTTTTCTTCTAAGTCCTTCGGTATTGATGAGGCTTACGAAACCCTGATTCGCTTTGCTGAAAAGGCACGTCGTGAAGGATTGTTAAGTCTTGAACAGGAACTCGAATCCGTCGATGACCGTTTTACGAAACAAGGAATGCAACTCGTTATCGATGGAACAGATCCTGAAATCACGCGTGAGATTTTGGAATCCAACATTAGCGTGATGGAAAAGCGCCATAAGATAGGAATCTCTGTTTTTGAAGCCGCAGGAGGATATGCCCCGACCATGGGGATTATCGGGACCGTCATGGGGCTTGTCCATGTTTTAGGAAATCTCTCTGATCCAACCTCTCTTTCGAGTTCAATTGCCTCTGCCTTTTTAGCAACTCTCTATGGTATTGGCTCTGCTAACCTTGTATGGCTGCCTATTGCGACTAAACTCAAGCAAAAAGATAAAGCAGAAGTCGGCGCCATGGAAATGGTCTTAGATGGAATTCTCTCCATCCAAGCCGGAGAAAACCCCTCAATTCTTAAGGAAAAATTAAAGACCCACATGGGTAACATGCCCAAAGCCAAGGACAAAACTACGGATGATTCCGTAAGCAATATAGATGCTGAAGGCGCATCTATTTAGTGTTTACAAATAATGCGAAGGTGATTGAATGCCAAGAAAACGTCAAGAAGAGCCAGAAAAAGACAATGGAGAACGCTGGCTTCTCACCTATTCCGACTTAATTACACTCCTGATGGTTTTTTTTGTTGTCCTCTACTCGATGAGTCAAATTGATGCCAACAAATTCAAGGCGGTTGCAGAATCTTTAAATGCGGCTTTAGGGGGCGGAGGTCCAACAGCGCAAATCGATGTCGGGCAAAGTCCCAGCGGTCCTTCAATCTTTGAGACAGGGAACCCCCAGAGCAATACTCAAAACCCGGGGACAAATAAAGAGATCGACAAATCAGTAAACGCCCAAAATGCAGGCCAAGGAACACAGCCCGGCCAGGGAAATTCAGATGCCGAGAACATGACCATTGAAGGAATCAAGTCAAAGCTTGACAAATTTGCGGCTGACAATGGAATTCAAACTCAGCTTGTCTCTTCAGTCGAAGAGCGCGGCTTAGTCATTAGTATTCAAGAAACGTTGCTCTTTGAGAGTGGCTCTGCGGATGTGACACCCCGAGCTCGTGAAATTTTAGATAAAATAAATACCGTATTAGCCTCTGCTCCTAATTATATTAAAGTCGAAGGCCATACCGATAACTTACCGATTAGCACCACCCGTTTCCCAAGCAACTGGGAACTTTCTGTACTTCGAGCCACCAATGTCTTGCACATCATGGCCGCTCCTGGAACGATCTCTCCTGATCGTCTCTCCGCTGCAGGGTATGGAGAATTCCGTCCCTTAACTTCCAACGATACCGATGCAGGACGTGCCCGCAATCGTCGCGTGGATTTAGTCATTCTTCGTTCGAAGTATGATTCTACTGAACCCGGCAGCCCAGCGGCAAGTTCTTCTAATTCAGCTCAAAGCAGTACTACTAAATAGAATCGATAAGCTTCCTGCACATAAAAATTAAAGGGTCTCTTGCACAACGAACTCTAAGTTCAAAGTGCAACGAGTCCCTTGTTTTTCAAGCTCATCATAACGCTAAAATGCTAACCTTTGTACCGCCCGATAAACAATATCACTAGCCAACTGAAGTTGCTCAGGTTTAATCTGGCCTGGTGTATCTTCAGGAGTATGGTTTTGATTCAGCCAATCTCTGGCCATCAAGGTTGCCGCTGGAATTCCAACCTGAGCAAAACTCACCTGGTCACTGTTATGTCCCCCGAAAGGGGTATGTAAAGCGCTTGCTCCAGCTTGTGCCGCTGCCGCATTCAACGTCTGATAGGCTAAATTATTTTCACTCTCCGACCAGAGCGCAAAATTTCCAACCATGCCATTACCCACAGTATCGATGTTCAGCATCGCCTGAATCTGCCCGAGTGGGAACGTCGGTGACTGAACAAAAGATTGTGAGCCGACAAAGCCCATTTCTTCTGCACTCCAGAACGCAAATACCAAGGTCTTCTGAGGTACCTTTCCATCACGGAGGAGATGCCTGATCACTTCCAGCACACAGCTGACCCCTGAAGCATTATCATTGGCTCCTGGATAAACCTTTCCTTCATTTACTCCCAGATGATCGTAATGAGCTGAAACAAGAATCACTTGATCTTGTGCTTTACCCATTAATGCTCCCAGCAGATTTGCGCTCGGGGTACGCAGGCTCCCCAGATTACCTGCCGTAAAGGTAAGCCGGCCATTGATTACCTTTTTCGTAACGGGGGGAATTGTGAAAACATGGGTAAAACTTTCTCCCTGATCCCCCATCGGTTTTAACCCAAGTGTGCTCATCTGTTTGGCTAAATAGCTTGACGCGTTGTTCTCTCCTACCGTACCGGCTTGTCGCCCTTGCATGTCCGGTGCAGTCAGAGCTATGATATCCTCCATTGCGCTGCGGTATAGAACTTCTTCATTGATCAATCCCTGCGGAAGCTCCGGCAAAGGGGTGATCAAGCTCACTGGAGGACGCTTAACCGCACTATGAAACGCTTCATTAATTTTGCCCGGCCAGAACGTCCACGGCAGATACAAAGCCGATAATCCTAAGAGCATTTTTAAAAAATTGCGTCGTGAATTCATAACATTATCCTTTCAAAGGAGGATTAATATGCCCTTACGTATTGATGGCACTGCACAATCAGAAAGCCTAACCCGCTCCCCTTCCACTTCAACACGAGGGGAATTAGATTTTACTCAAGCCTTAGGCCAAGTCCAACACTTGCAACGGAAAGAACTTCAGGATTTTCTCAAGAAGTTCGATATCAAGGGGAAAGCGCTGGCTCAAAGCTTCTCCTTAGGCGATCTGGCCGATTTCAAAACGATGGTGAAGTCTTTTCTGCGCTCAACCTTTGGCCAAAGCCGCCAACTCACGGAAGAAACCTTCTGGGATTTCCGCGGAAGGCCCAAGGTTCTCGCCCGAATTCAGCAGATTGACCAATCTTTAGAAGATCTCGGTAATCAGGTCATCGAAGCCCATAGCAAGCCACTCGAACTTTTAGATAAGATCGATGAAATTCGGGGGCTTATCATTGACCTTTTAGGCTGACCCTATCATTTTATCATTAAACTTTATATAAAAGAGGTGCTCAAACATGTTAAACCCTGAAAATACCTATGAGTGGTTTATTAAAGCTTTCCATCCTAAAAGTGGACTTGATTTAAACTTTTATAAGCAAAACCAGATGCAACGACGGATCTTAAGCTTTATGAATTCTCATAAGTACCCAACCTTCCCGGATTTCATGAAAGCGTTAAACGAGGATTCAGTCCTTTTTGATAGCTTTTTCAAACATTTAACAATCAATGTTTCGCAATTTTTCCGGGATACGACCCAGTGGACAACCTTACGCGAAACCATCTTACCCAAGCTTCTACAGGGAAAAACGAGTCTGAAGCTCTGGAGCGCTGGATGTTCAAGCGGTCAAGAGCCTTATTCCTTAGCAATCACTTTGATGGAGTATTTCTCGCATACTCACTTTAGCATACTTGCAACTGATATTGATGTAAATGTCTTAAAGCAGGCTAAAGACGGGGTTTATAAACAGAATGATTTTGCCTCTACTCCACCCGAACTCCTGCAAAAGTATTTTACCTTAACTGACAAAGGGTATCAAATTAAAGATTCGGTTAAACGCCAAGTTTCTTTTAAACAGCAGAACTTACTGACCGATCGTTTTGAAAGTGGTTTTGATTTCTTGGCCTGCCGGAATGTGGTGATCTATTTTACCGAAGAAGCCAAAGAAATGCTTTATCAGAAGTTTACCCAATCCTTAAATAAGGACGGCATCCTCTTTACAGGAAGTACCGAGCACCTTTTTGGAATGAATAACTTAGGGCTAAAGCCAGTCTCATCGTTCTTTTACCAGAAACAAGAATAGAAACACAACTAGAATTAATCCCACGTTCATATTATAGATTAGAGATAGAAAAACGATAAAGAGAAAGGTGGGATTCTCTTGTTTTTCCACGAACGTCTAATCATAAGTTATGTCCAATATCTTGAAAATGATCGTTATGTCTTCCAACTCACAGAAGGTGCGGAGTTTCCTGTCAGCCGTGAGGAATTTATGACCCACTATCAAGAGTACCGCAAATTTGAAGACGAAAGAGCAAGAGCCTCTCAACAACATGCTGAGCGCTATCGGCCGTTACCTGTCACCTTAGTCGTTCGTCGTTGTGTTAAGGTCTTCCCCGCAAACCCTAGTTTGAGGCGCAAACGCAGGTCAGCGTAAATGAAAACAGACTCCTGCGTGAGCGCCCTTTTCATGAGCGAACCTAATATAAATGCCCCTGGTATGGATTCCGATCCACCAGGGGCACTTTCATTTGAATTTATAAATTTTATGCAAACCTATAACAGGCTTTGTTATCTTATTTATGAAAGTTTAAGCGAGTTTTGAAATCTTTTCATACTCCTCTACAAATTGTTGAACAGGAAAGGTCAATCCTTTTCCTTTGTACTCAAGAGAAACTTGCTGAGCTGTCGGGTTATACCCTATAAACTTCATTCCCAACTGTTTCGCCATTTTCGCCAGTTCAATTCGCGCGCCTCGTCCCACATCTTGAAAATTCATCGTTCGCACACGCCCCTTTTACCGTTATCTCTCATAGGTATTCTAAGGTTTTAAGGGTTACTGGGAGTACATATTCAGTTTTTAATCCTATTTTGTTTACGAATGTTATTTCTCGTCGTTTCTGTTCTTCAGTCTTTTAAGGTGACAAACCTAGGTTGAGCGAATCTTTGCATCGCAATCTAACCTTATCTAGATAATATCTTATTCTGTAGCGAGTTGCAACTTGCATCTTCTGTCTAAGTCGTCAGAAATTTGTAATCTTTACACTCTCTTGAAAAATCAAAAACACGGTTCTAAAAATTTTTAGCGTGCCCAAAAAGTCCAAGGATTGAAATCCCGGTAAGAATCAATATGCACCCTAAAAGCTTAGGTAGATTAATCCCTTCATCTAAAAATGCTGCGCCATAAAAAATAGCGATAACATACCCCAAAGCGACCATGGGATAAGCATAACTCAGTTCCCACTTGGAAATCACGACCAACCATAAGATCGAGCTCATTCCAAAACACATAAATCCAACGAAGATGGCGGGCGTAAAGATAATACTGAAGAGCTGACGCCAAATGTTCTGAGCAGTGACCCGACCATATTGAAGCATACCGACACGAAAAAGGAACTGGCCGGTTGCTCCCAAAAAAATTGAAAAAAGGGCAATCCCCAAAGAACGAAAATCCAAGCTCAAGCGCTGCACTTCCTTAACATATCTTTCCTTCATAAAGAAGTAGCTTCCCCAGTGCTTTTATCAAATATACCTCAAGTTCCATAATTAAGCGCTATATCGGATTGAGGGATAGGTTGATGATACTCAAAATCGCGTCCTTGCACAGTGACCTTGCTGCCGTCAACTGTAACCATGAGCCCTTCACTGGCTTCGGCAGTAGCTTGGCGTACGCGCGTCACTGAAGAATCTCCAAAGAGCGTAAACGCATCATGAACGGCAGTTCCGGGTGCTCCAATTTTCAAATGCAAATGGCCCGAGAAAAGAACAACCTGAGGATAAGCTTCCAGGATTTTTGCCAATTCTTCCTGCTGCTGGACGTATTGCGTATGGATCGGGGAATCGCCCTTGTCTGTAAATAGCGGTTGATGGAGGAAAACGAAAATCGGCTTTTGCGGATCTGCATTCTCCGCTAGCTTTTGTTTTAGCCACGTAAGCTGTTCTTCAGAAAGGTACACCCCATCGCCGATCTTGGGGTCAGACATCGCCGATTTCTCCGATCCCAGAAAAATAAAGTGATAGCCTTTCATCACGCGATCTGTATACACTTGATCTCGCCCAGAAAAATCTAAGAAACGTTGCACAGCCTGCTCATCCGTTTCTCCGTTTGGAAAGGTCTCTTTGTTCCAAGCTTCAGTCTTGGGATCGTGATATGCTTTATAAAATTCATGGTTGCCCATCGTAAAAAGAAGGGGCGTTTTCTGAGTCGACCTTGAGCGAACCTTTTGAATCAATTGGTTCAAAACCCTATAGTCAGCTGGCAGCCCATCTCCAAGATCTCCATTGACCACGATTAAATCAAGAGGAGAGCGTTGCGGGTCCAGTAAATCGCTAAGCGCATTCTCAACCTTAGCTTGAGCATTTTCGTCCGTCGACCGAACATGGAGATCGCTTATGACGGCAAAGTGCAATTCTGAACTCGACTCTGTATTCTGAGTAGTCACAGGAACCCCAGGCTCAAGTTGAGTTTGAGCCTGGAGTTCCTGCACGCCGTCAAGTCTTGCCCCAGAAAGCAGATTTCCAAGGAAGCCCGAATTATCCACAAAGAGGATCAGAAGAGTGACTAGGCCTACCGTCATGGCTATAGAGATTTTAAAAAAGAACGTATACCTTCTTTTCATATTTCTCCTTAACTACGTTTAATATCTCCATTTTACGAGAAAACCAATTCAATGCACAAGAGCCAATTTATCGCGCTTTAAGATTATAGAACTTTAAGTGGTTTTACCGTTGGGCCCTCAAGAATTTCACCATCTGCTGTATACCGTGAGCCGTGGCAAGGGCAATCCCAGGAATGTTCTGCATTATTCCAGTGCAATTCACACCCCAAATGAGCACACGTTGTGTCTACGGTATGAACCTTGCCTGCCTCGTCTTCGAAAACGCCCACCCGCTGACCATCCTCTAACTCTACATTCCCCTCACCGGCCATGACCTCAACCTCTTCCGGGGCAACTTCGAGTTTACCTGAGATCAGATTGGCAGCCACATCGGCATTTTGAACCACAAATTGACCGACTGAGGCCAGTGTAGTCGTCCGGGAAGGAGCATAGACTTCCTCCCAGGGCGATTCGCCCTTTACGATTAAGTCGCGAAGGAGTAGTCCAGAAACGGTACTATGCGTCATTCCCCATTTTCGAAATCCGGTCGCTACATAGAGATTAGGACTTTGCGAAGACATTCTTCCAATATAGGGAATATCATCGAGGCTTGTGCAATCCTGCGCTGACCAGCGGTAAGGGAAATCTTCAACCGTAAAAAGTTGTTCCCCAAAATCCATCAGGTTTTCATAGTGCTGCCTTAAATTTTCACCCTGACCTACCTTATGCTTCTCTCCCACAATCAAAATCCGCTCGCCTTCCGTGGTCGGCAAAGAGCGCAGAGAACGTCCCGGATCCTCTGCACTGAGATACATTCCACCCGGAAATTTTTCCTGGGCTTTAGCCACTACGGCATAGGCCCGTTCTGTATATAGCCGCGTAAAATAGAGCCCTGGGAAAAAGTTAAAAGGATAGTGTGCCGCCATAATCATATGCGTTGCTGTCACTTTATTACCTGCAGCGGTCGTCACCGTATAGGGACCTTCCCCTTCAAGATCGACCACTCGGGTCTGTTCAAAGATTAACCCCCCTTGATCTGGGATTTTTGAAGCCAAGGCCAGTAGATATTTGCGTGAATGGAACTGAGCTTGATGCTCGAATCGTACCGCTCCCCGAATTTTAAGGGGTAGCTCTAACTTCGTCTCAAAACTGGCCTTAATTCCCAATTCTGAGGCAGCCTTAACTTCATCTTCAATCTTTTGTAGGTAGTCCTCTGAGGCCGTATAGATATAGGCCGGTTGATAACTAAAATCGCAGTCGATTTGCTGCTCTTCAATACATTTTGCGACAAAATGGAGTGCTGCTTCATTCGCCTCGGCATATTGCTTGGTTTTCTCCTGACCCAGATTTCTTTGCAGTTGAGCATAAATCAAATCATGCTGTGAAGTGAGTTTCGCCGTGGTATGCGCAGTTGTTCCGAGAAGAATCCGGTCCGCCTCCAAAACAGCCACCTTGAGTCCCTCCTGGCTAAGGAGATATGCCGAGGTGATCCCAACCATACCTCCTCCCACAATCGCAACATCCACTTTTAAATCCTCTCTCAAGGCTGGATAATCCGTCTCCGGTGTCGAAGCGATCCAGTAAGAACTCGGGGGATTCTTAAACCGTTTATCTATCGTACTCTGTTTATTATCCATTTTACACTACCCCTTACAAAAAAATGTTTTACTTATCATTCCCCGTTTTATTTGATCCATTCTGAATCGAGACAGCCTGGATGGTGGTAAAATGAATTCAAACGTCAATTTTTGCGGAGGTGATCTTATGGAACCGTATCGAAAGCTCTATTTTATCTGGTATTTTGATGATGATAAAGGCTACGGAATAGAAGTTTTTGGAGAAAGACTGAACACAAGCACTCGATCAGAAACTAATGATCACTCCAAATTTAAGACTCTTGTCAATTGGAGCTTTGGGCACGGGACTTGGGCCCGAAATTTACGGAGAAGTTGGGGTGATTTCGCTGCCAATAGAGTAGCCCAAAATCAAGGAAGCCTGCCCCTTGAAATTGAGAATATCGTTTTAAGGTTTAATGTAGAGGAACAGGTTCTTGAGGGCGATATCAAGAAAATTGAGAATATGTTAAAGTCAGAAGATAATCGAGTTTAATAAATGAAGTAGTAGCTAACACAAAAATAGACGCCTCTCTAAGAAATCGCAATTTCTATGGAGAGGCGCCTTGGAGCTAAAGCTATGCAAGTGATAATTGTCAGAATTGTTCTCCGTTGTGTGGGGGTACTACCCTATTTATAGAGACTGCGGTAGCAATCAAAATGATAATTGCCCCTACAAGCATAACCGTATGATAGGATGTCATGAAGGCACTCACTGTCTGACTCGCGGAAGGATGTTGAATATTAGCTAAAAGGGAGGCTTCCCGATTTTCAAAGAGGGTAACCGAAAGAGTTGTACCGACGACCATGCCGACATTGCGAACCAAGGCATTAAGGCCCCCTGCAATCCCCAATTTATTTTTGGGAACAGCATTCATAACACTGCTTGTGTTCGGCGGGTTAAACATCCCTGCCCCAATACCCATTAAAAGAGGACCCGGAAAGATCATCCAAAAAGCAGAATGGGCTGTGGTGGTTGTTAAATAAAGAAGTCCCGAGGCTATCGTTATTAAACCGCCCGTTGTTAAAATCATGGGTCCGATCTCATCCGAGAGGTAGCCGCTCAAGGGAGCAATAATCGCCATGGCTAACGGAAAAGCCGTCATCAAAAGTCCGACTTGGGTCGTCGAATATTTGAGAATTTGTTGTAGGTAAAACGGCATTAAGATGGTATTGGCAAATTGACCTGTAAAAGACAGGAAAGACGAGAGATTTCCGATGAGAAACGGCTTATTTTTGTAGAGGTCAAAATCAATAATCGGATCTGTAATCCGGCGCTCAAACCGCATAAAAATACTCAGCAATAGGATACCTATGACTATACCACCAATAATTAAAGGTGAGCCCCAACCTTGAGCTTGCCCGTTATTGATAGCATACAGAACACAAATCATCCCAACCGCAAACAAGAGAGCACCCGTAGAGTCGAATTTAATTTTCTCATGTTTTGGAAGATCGTGTGGCAAGATGACTTGAGCGACCAAAAAGGCGATAATTCCAATGGGTAAATTAACATAAAAAACGGAACGCCAGCCCATCAATCCCACTAAAACACCCCCGAGAGCTGGTCCTGATAAAGCTCCGAGTGCAACCATTGTTCCATTCAGACCTAAAGCACGTCCACGCTCATGAAGAGGAAATGCCGATACGAGCAAAGCCTGATTATTGGCCATTAACATGGATGCGCCTATGGCTTGAACGACACGCATACTCACTAACATCCATAAGTTAGCGGACATTCCGCAAAGGGCTGAACCCAAAGTAAAGAAGATAAAACCCGTTGAATAGACCCGCTTTCGCCCCAAGATGTCCGCCAACTTGCCAAAGACAGGGAGCAGACTGGAAATCGTCAATAAATACGCCGTTACAACCCATTGTAATGTACCTAAATTCGTCTTAAATTCATCGGACATCGTTGGCAAGGCCACGCTGACAATGCTGCTGTCAAGAGTAGCCATAAACGTCCCTAAAGCCACATTGGCAAGAATAAACCAACGAATATTTGGTGATTCCTTAATTTTTTTAACTACATCCATGCGTACTCTCCTCCAATGCAACTTTCAGCTCTTGCAAACCATCAATCAGACCCTCATGAATATCAATAAGATATCGAACGCCTTAAATAAGTAAAACCCTTGATATATCAAGGGTTGGTGTGACAAGTTTCCCATAAGTATGGCGAAGTCAACCTATAAGCCGGGTTTTGTCTCCTTCCTTACGGAAGGCGATGATCATCTATCTTGGGCCGCTGTTACCAACGACCTCATGCGACCTTACCCGGGGACGAGAACGGGCCGTTCCATAGTCCCCCTATTCGGTCTTGCTCCAGGTGGGGTTTGCAGGGCCAACCTGTCACCAGGTTGCCGGTGAGCTCTTACCTCGCCTTTCCACCCTTACCGGAGTGTCCTTACGAACACCCAGGCGGTATATCTCTGTTGCACTTTCCTTGGGGTCTCCCCCACTGGACGTTATCCAGCACCGTGCCCTATGGAGCCCGGACTTTCCTCAGAGGCAGCCTTTCGGCTCTTACCCCCGCGACCATCCGGTTGACTTCGCTTATTTATCTTACTTGATATTTAGGTTTTGGTCAAATTATTCTTGATGGTTAGCTTACCAAGCAAATCCTGTCTTGAAATAATTATGCATATCTTTTGGATAATTTTAATTGTTTTTTGCATTCTCATCACGACGAAGTTTTTCCATTTCATCGTCTATATCTATTAAAGCAGTAAGAAGCTTGGCTTTATTCTCATGTTCACCTGATAATTGCTTCAAAATTTTTTCCCGACCTTCACGAAGAATTTCACTACGACTCATTTCGTTCCCCCCTTGAAATTATATTAACATCCTAAAACATATTTTAATTATACAGGCCATTTCTCAATCCCCTTGTGATTCAGGTCACACTATCCATTGCTGTTTTAGAGAAGTAGTTTTTAAAATTATAATGTTTCAGAATTGTATATCGACATAATTTTACATCATTCGACACGGCTTAGTCAAATACACGACTGAGCTACTTAGCCTCATCAAACTTATTCCAAGGAGAATGCATTGAAGAACTCATCATAATCTCAAGCGAGACTAAACTTTTCTCTTCGCTTAAGTATTTCTGTAGAGTCATTATCATTGGAGCTTCACTCGCAAAATGTCCAATATCGAGGATTGCCATGCCCGCCTCGCGAGCATCCAATACGCCATGATGATCTACATCGCCAGTAATAAGTAAATCTGCTCCTTTAAAAAGAGCTTTGGGAATGAAGCTTCCCCCACTCCCATTGACGATCGCAATTTTGCGTATCTTTTGTAGGGGGTTTCCCGCGAAACGATACCCGTTTGAGGGAGCATCTGCATGAACTAGGGTCTGAGTATTCAGGAAGGCTTTTACCCGTTCTACAGCACGTTCTAAAGGCTCAGGCGTTGATAAATAACCAACAACTCCATACCCTCGATCTTCTAAAGCCTGAGGAGCAAGAAACTCCATTTTGTCTATGCCTAGCGCTTTTCCCATTGTCCAACTAGAGGAATAAAGGGACTGATCCAAATTCGTATGCGCTGCGTAATAGGCGATTCCTTCTTTTAAAAGCTGAATCGGAATTTGAGCCGCTTGATTATCTGAGCGAAGATTTTTAAGCGGTCTAAAGATAATCGGATGATGAGCCAAAATGAGTTGGGCCTTCCGTTCCTTCGCTTCCTCAAGGACTTCCGAGGTAGCATCGAGTGTGAGCAGGACTCGCTCAATCTTCGTTGAAGCATCTCCCACTAAGAGACCCACATTGTCCCACTCTTCTGCCCAAGATTTTGGAGCAATCTTTTCAATGGTTTGGGCAATCAGACCGATGGAAACAGACATTTCTTCATCTCCTCTAATAAAGAACAGGTAAATTCCTGTTGCTGAATTCTTTGACTAATTTCTTCTTTTTGAGATTTTTTCATCTCGCGAATTGCGCGTTGCAGGGGTTCAATATGTTCTTGGATTAATCGCTCCAGTTCAGGAATGGGCTGTTCTAAAATAAGTGGACCCATCTCCCAAAACACCCGATCGAAGGCTTCCAGTAGTTCATGAAATTCCATGTCATGGGTCATTTTTAGATGTCGCAGCCATTTATCTTTGAGCAACTCAAGTCTTTCCAACGAGTTCCCATTCTGACGAGCATAAACCATAACCCCATATATACGGCCTTCCTCAGCAATCAATCGTTCTTCTTGAAGAAACCACCCTGAGTTTAGTAGAGTTTTTCTGACCTTACCTTCCGCTCCCTGGGGTTGCAAAATCAGAGTATTAACTTGTGATAACACTTCTGGACTCGCCTCAAATATCTCCAGCATGGTATTTCCACCCATACCGGCTAGAGTTAAAGTATCGACCTCACCTGGTTTAATCGGTTGAAGTCCATCGCCGAAGCGTACATCAATCCGTTTCTCCAACCCACGCGCGTAAATAGCGGCTCGCGCTGACTGATACGGGCCTTCATGAACATCCACGGCAATAGCGTGAATAATTTGTTGGTGTTCCCATAAAAAAATCGGCAAATAAGCATGATCAGTCCCAATATCCCCAAGCTTAGCTTGCTCTGGTACCAAGGATGCAACTAGTCCCAATCGCGGCCCTAGGCAAACTCCCCCTTGCCCTTGCATTTGCATTCTATTCCACCTCTTCATTTACACTATTAACCATAATATGTTCTATTAGCCATTGGGTAAAGAAAAACTGTAGTAATCAACTACAGCTTAATTCTCTGCATCAAATTTAAAATAAAAATTATGAAAGGCACTTTCGTCAAATATTATAACACATTCTACCGTAAACTAACAATTCTAACATGGTTTAAATAGGACTACAATATGATATGATAGAATCCGAAATAATTCTTATTCTATTGGAGGAGAGTATGAAAAAGTCAATTGCAATGACCACTCTACTCATGGGATTGCTACTCTTACTTATACTTACGGAAAATCAAAATAAGATGATCAAAGGTAAAATTAACAATAATTCCTCCAATTTGGCCACCCAGAATAGCCGTTCAGATGAATTAAGCAATACAATTCGAAAATCAAACTTCTTGCTTGGTGGCGGGGAAACCGGAAGAATAGAGAAACAAGCACAAGAGAGAAAGGATAACTCAGTCAATAATTCCCTTACCGGCTTGCTTCCAAATGCCAAACAGCAATTATTCACTGCTACCTATGATGGTTCAGCACAGGCTACACATCCAAGCGTCATTGATTTCAAACTTGAATACCATATTGAAAAGTGGAACGGATACAGATATTGGATGGTCTTCACGCCATATCCCAATTCGGATGACAAATATGAAAATCCTTCTATTCTAAGTAGCAATGATGGGCTAACTTGGGTTGTACCCCCAGGATTTGAAAAGCCTCTAGATATTAAGGAAGATAGAAAAAACTTTAATTCTGATCCATCCCTTCTTTATGATAAGGAAACAAATACTTTAAACGTATTCTGGCGTGAAGTATTTATGGGTAAATACGACAAGATTTTGAGAATAAAAATTTCCGAGAAAGGGAATATCGCGCCTAAAGTTTTGATGGTCGAAGTACCCTGGACAGATAAAGAGGGTTTAGCCCTCTCCCCGACAGTCTGGAAAAAGAGTTCAAATGAATGGTATATGTGGACAGCAAATGGTTCCTCAACCGTTCACATCTATACTTCAAGCGATGGAGTGACATGGTCCAAGCGGGAACGTTGCTCCTATCCTTGGCTGGCTTGGAATGGCGGTTATGTTCCGTGGCACTTAGAGGTAAAGCCTAATTACGGGGATCAAAAAATTGAGTTTTTCATCGCAGGCTTTCCAATAGGCAAGGGGCTTAAGGATATGAGCGTATTTTATGCAGAAGCACCTATGTCTGACCCTAAAAAAATAACCATGCCACTGAAACGTCCTCTTTTAACCAAAGGGAATTCGGCTAACTGGGATGGGAGCTACGTTTATCGAGCATCATTTACAATTGATCCTGAAACAAATCCCTCTAAATATCATGTTTGGTACGCAGCGATGTCCCAACTTGCTCAATGGCGAATAGGCTATACCGAAGGAGAGATTGCTCCAAGTGAGTAGAAGCAAAAAAGCAAGGGATTCAGTACACTCGATGAGTACTGAATCCCTTGCTATATAAGTCTTCGCATGGTGGGCGATACCGGGATCGAACCGATGACCTCATCCGTGTGAAGGATGCGCTCTCCCGACTGAGCCAATCGCCCATAGTCAATTTCTATAAAACATCTCAGAAAAATCATAATTGGTGACCCGTACGGGATTCGAACCCGTGTAGCCGCCGTGAAAGGGCGGTGTCTTGAGCCGCTTGACCAACGGGCCATAAATGACGTATGTTCACCAAACTTCGAATTGGTGGGCCCACTAGGGTTCGAACCTAGGACCAACCGGTTATGAGCCGGCAGCTCTACCGCTGAGCTATGGGCCCTTCTGCGGGAAATAAAAAAATGGCTCCCCGAGTAGGACTCGAACCTACAACCTACCGGTTAACAGCCGGTTGCTCCACCATTGAGCTATCGAGGAATGCCCTTTGCATTGATTATTATACGCATTTTTATCTATAGAGTCAAGCTTTATCATTCAGAAAATGAAATATTCAAGACGCCTATTTTCTATTCAAGATAATCCTTCAGTTTCTTGCTCCGACTTGGGTGACGGAGTTTACGGAGAGCTTTAGCTTCAATCTGACGAATCCGTTCCCGGGTAACACCAAACTCTTGGCCGACTTCTTCCAATGTACGGGTTCTCCCATCATCGAGTCCAAATCGTAAACGCAGAACCTTCTCTTCACGAGGCGTCAACGTTTCAAGGACCTCTTCCAATTGCTCCTTGAGGAGGATAAAGGAAGCCGCATCAGCGGGTGCAGGAGCATCTTCATCAGGGATAAAATCTCCCAGATGAGAATCTTCCTCTTCCCCAATTGGCGTTTCCAAAGAGACCGGTTCTTGGGCAATCTTCATGATTTCCCGTACCCGTTCGACCGGGATATCCATCTGTTCTGCAATTTCTTCAGGAATAGGCTCGCGTCCTAATTCTTGTAAGAGTTGCCTTGAAATCCGAATTAATTTATTAATGGTTTCAACCATATGCACTGGGATTCGAATGGTGCGCGCTTGATCCGCAATTGCACGCGTAATCGCTTGACGAATCCACCATGTTGCATACGTCGAGAACTTAAATCCTTTTTGATAGTCGAATTTTTCGACCGCTTTAATTAGTCCTAAATTTCCTTCTTGAATAAGATCAAGGAAAAGCATGCCACGTCCGACATAGCGTTTGGCAATACTTACGACAAGTCGAAGATTGGCTTCGGCTAGCCGACGTTTTGCACTTTCATCTCCCTGCTCCATTCTTTTGGCAAGTTCAATTTCTTCTTCAGCAGACAACAAAGGAACCCGCCCAATTTCCTTCAAATACATCCGAACCGGATCATCAATGCCTACTCCTTCAGGAACCGAAAGATCAACTTCAGTCTCTTCCTCTTCCTGCGGATCTTCAACATCATCAGAGGTCTTTTCTAGAACTTCACTCTCTTCACCTGGTTCAGGTATAACTTCAATACCCATATGCCCTAGTTGCTCATATACCTCATCGATTTGGTCGGCTGTGAGCTCAATTCCTTGGAGGGTATCCATAATTTCGTGATATGTGAGGGAACCCTTTTTCTTTCCATCTTGAATGAGACTTTTAACGGCATCAATCCGCTTTTGCTCATCATCCTTGGATTCCTTTCCTTCCTTGGGATTGTGTTTTTGCGTGCTCAAAACCTTACTTTTCGCCACTTTTCAACCGCTCTCCTATCTCTTTTAACAGGGCCATCGCCCCTGCCATATCACCGGATTTTTCTAAAGATACCATACGGGTCTGCAATTCTTCTACCGTTTCTTCCGACTGGATCGACCGAATTTGACGTAAACAATCCTGAAAAAGCTTTTCCGGCTGAGAAACATCTGCCTCTTCAACCATGATATTCGCGATTTGGCTTTGTAATTCTTCCGACACATTGATCGGAATTCCTGTTCTGTTTTGAAGTTGAACTTCCTCAATCGCGTTAAAAAGTTGTTGATGGATTGGGACTTTCCAAAAATCCTTATCGAGTTCCGCTTCGACTTGAGCGAAAGACACTAACTGTTCCAGCAAAAGGCGTAGAAGAATTCGTTCTGCCCGAATGACTCCGCTGGGTACCGGTATGGCAGAAGGAACAGGATTTACATACCTATTGATATTATCTCTGTTTTTCACAGAAATATCCTGATTTGCTGTGGAATATTCATTTTCTCGCAGATTTTTCGGCTTATTCCTGTCTTTACTTGCAATCTCTAACTGAACTGCCTCTAATGTAAGACCTAATTCCAAACTTAAAAAGCGTTCATACCCTTCTCTTTCGACTGGGCTCGTCACTTTAAGTATATCTCCAGCTAAGGCACTCACGAGTTCTCTTTTCTCTGGAGCACTATGCACTGAATGATCTTGGATATAAACCTGATATTTAAATTCAATATAAGGTTTAGCCTGATCCAAGTCTTCCTTGAACTTTTCAGAGCCTTGGGATTGTAGATATTCATCAGGATCTTTGGCCCCTACTAAGCTTAAAACATCAACTCGAAAGCCCTCTTCCTTCAATATCTCGCCCGCCCGAAGCGTCGCTTGAATCCCCGGCTTGTCTGAATCATAAACGACTACAATGCGTCGCGAGTAGCGTCTTAAAAGCTTGGCTTGATCTCTAGTGAGCGCTGTTCCCAAAGAAGCAACCGCATGTGTAAAACCCGCTTTTTGCAACGCGATGACATCCATGTACCCTTCACAAAGCAAAGCAAATCCGTATTCACGTATGCCTTGATAAGCTCGGTTCATTCCATATAAATGATGTCCTTTGCTAAAAAACGCAGTTTCTGGAGAGTTTAAATATTTGGGTAAAGCGTCATCTAATACACGTCCACCAAACGCAATCGGTTTCTGCCGTGAATCTAAAATGGCAAAAATAACACGATTACGAAAGCGGTCGTAATATCCCCGACTGACTTTGCCTTCATGAGCCTCTCGTTCAATGGCTAGACCGACTTCTGCTAATTCCTCAGGACGGACTCCCCGAGGCGCAAGTGCCTCAAGCAATCCCTCCCAACGTTCAGGTGCATACCCCAGCCGAAACGTATTCATCGTTTGGAGATCGACTCCCCGTTTCGAAAAATACTGCCGACCGGGTTCGCCCTCAGGTCGATTCATCAGAATATCATGAAAATAATCGGTGGCCAGTTCATGGAGCTCTTCCCAACGATGTCTACGGGCTTGTTGCTCCTTTTCTCGAGGCGAAAGTTCCTTTTCAGGAAGCATAATCCCATATTTATGAGCTAAATGCTCGAGCGTTTCAGGAAAACTCCAATTTTCTTTCTTCATCAGAAAGGAAAATGCATTCCCCCCCGCATGACAGCCAAAACAATAATACATCTGTTTATCTGGAGTCACGGTGAAACTTGGGGTTTTTTCGGAATGGAACGGACATAGTCCTAAAAAGTTTTTCCCTTTGCGCTGTAAAGAAACGTACTCAGAGATAATTTCTACAATATCTGCATGTATTCTAATGTCTTCAACGATATCTTCGGGAATTCTATAATCCACAGACTGTTTTTCGCCACCCATGCCACAATTTGTTTGTAATGTCAACCCTTGATATTGAATTCTTCGCCAAAAAGTCATGGATTCCTCTTTTTACCCGCGGTAAAAATCCGAATTGCGAATCATTCTTTCTTAAGTTTAGGAATTTCTATCTATACTTAGACTATTCTCTTTCGCTTCTGTTTTCTCCTCCCTCATTCGACTTTATTTTTAAGTTAACTTCATCTTTAAAACATGTTAGAATAAACTTAATCGAATCAATCAAAAATCTTCTTCATTACATATGAAAGGTGGAAATTTCATGTTTCTTAGAAAAACTCGGCCTCTCGCCTTAATTCTGATAGTTGTACTCGTTATGATGCTTGGAGTAACCGGTTGTGGGACAAGCAATCTACAAACTCAAGCCACCGCAACTCCAACCCCGAATGAAACGAACGCTGTTGCAAATTCTTCTTCCGCCAACAACACCCCAACTCCTAACTCCACTACCGCTCAAGCAACTCCTGTCACACTCTATTTTCCGACACCAGATGCCAGTGGTCTTGTAGCTGTTGAGAAAACCGTGAATGTCAGCAACGGGGAAGTCATTAAAGCCATGTTCAACGAATTCAACAATCCTCCTACGGGGCTTGAAAGGGTTCTTCCGAAAGGAACTGAGCTTCTGGACGCCTCAATTAAGGACGGAGTAGCGACGCTCAATTTATCCAAAGAATTCAAGTCCAATTTTGAAGGTGGCGGTACAGGCGAACAGATGATTCTCTATAGCATTGTCAACTCGTTAACCACACTTCCTAATGTTCAGAGTGTTCAATTTCTCTTAAACGGAGAAAAAACGATTGCCATACTTGGAGAGATGGATACTTCAGGTCCACTTAAACGAGATGAAAGTTTAATTACTAAGCAATAATCAATTCTAATTATTCAAAAGGCTAGGAACTTTTAAGATAAAGTTTCTAGCCTTTTGATTTTATTATTTGTTTTATTCGTTTATGACCTTTTTTGTTTCTATATTATCTATTTTAGCAAAAAAATTATATTTAATGCCTTGGAACAAAATAGTTTTGAAACTGATCAATTGCATAGTTATCCGTTAGTCCAGAGATATAATCCACAACCACTCGCGTCTTATCCCCCTCAGCTTCGTTAAAATTATCGGTAGATAAGAGTTCTATATGATCTAAATAGTGATGAAATAAGGCCTGAACGACGTACTCACCTTTACGACGTTCTTCTTTTAAGGTTTCACTATTATAAACACGGCTAAACATAAACCTGCGAAATTCCTGCATAGCCTCATAAACGCGCTTCGATTGATGAATCTGTTCTTGATCTTCAGAGCTCTCGATCATGTCGATAACCATGGTTGAGATCATCTGACTTGGAGTCTGGCCCAACACAAGTCGGACCTCTCCAGGAAGGTTGCTCGGGGTGAGCAAGCCTGCGCGCAAAGCATCATCATAATCATGACAAAGGTAGGCGATTCTATCGCCTGTCTTCACGATTTGGCCTTCTAAAGTAAAAGGTATCCCAGCTCCTGTATGATTCAGTACGCCATCTAAAACTTCTTGAGTAAGATTAAGCCCTTTACCTCCTCGAGTCAGTCGCGTTAGAATGCGGATAGACTGTTCGTTGTGTTCAAAATGCCCAATAATCTTTCGCAAGGCTTCTTCCCCAACGTGACCAAACGGCGTATGTCCGACATCATGCCCCAGTGCTATGGCCTCAATCAAATCTTCATTGAGTTTGAGCCCGCGCCCAATCGTCCGACAAATTTGAGACACTTCTAAGCTATGCGTCATTCGCGTTCGATAATGATCCCCCATCGGGGCAATATAAACCTGGGTCTTATGTTTAAGTCGGCGAAAGGGCTTGCTGTGCAAAATTCGATCGCGATCCCGTTGAAATTTACTTCGAATCGTGCATTCAACCTCTTCGTGTTCACGTGTAGCCTCAGCACTTTTAGCCGCGTATTGAGAGAGATGCTCACGCTCTTCGCGCTCGGTCCGTTCACGAATATTTTCTAACACCCTGAAACCCCCCTATCGAGTCCATTGATATTCTAAACCCTCTAACCTCATTATATTACAGCACTTGGACATATTGTTGCAAAAAGCAGCCCTGTAACACGATTAAGTGGTACAGGGCTGAATGTAATTAAGTTGAGCGTAGCATTTTGGATTTCAGGCCTTAATATCAATATTACGGCCTAAGGTTCCCGAAGTTGCAACACTTGGTGCCACCTTTGACTCTGTTTGTTCCCCATTATTGTTCAGTTCTGCTACCCGTTGAACTGCAGTTTCAGAAATTTCCTGTCCTTGGTTCACTTTACCAAGGGCTGCATTAGAATTTGTCAAAGAGATATATTCTGGCATCATGTGACTTCCGCTAATTGCTGGAATCATCGTATGCACTTCCTTTCAAGATATGATTCTATTCTTAGAATAGCACACAATTGTTAAGCTTGGCATAAAAATTATTATTTTGAGTTTAATGCAATTCACCATTATCAAACTTTAAACTTCGCCACAAGTTCACTCAGTTGAGTTGCCAGTTCCGCTTGACCTTGTGCTGATTGTGTAACCTGTTCAAAGGCTGTCGTCGTTTGAGTAATGCTGGAAGTGATTTCTTCGGAACTCGCCGCAGTTTCTTGTGCTGTTGCGGAAACATTTTGAATAGCCGAACCGATTTGACTGATAATTTCTTGCATGGATAGCGTTGCATCCGCTAATTCCTTCGATATTCCGGTCACAAAATTAGCATCTTCTTCATATTGGTTTCCCGTCTCAACAAACGCTCCGTAATCAGGGGCCACCTTGGTTTTAATAAAGGTCAGTAAATCTTGCGTATTCACCATCAGATTATTGAACGCATTTTGAACATCATTGATGACCTTGTGAATGTTACTGACGGCTGCTTGTGATTGTTCCGCCAATTTGCGGACTTCATCGGCAACAACTGCAAACCCGCGTCCAGCCTCTCCTGCTCGGGCTGCCTCAATACTAGCATTGAGAGACAATAAGTTCGTCTGCTCGGCAATCCCTCCAATGGTTTCCGCCATGACCTTGATTTCTTCCACCACTTTCGACTGTTCCAGAGCTTCATGAACCTTTACTTCTTTTTCCTGAAAGATTGCTGTTGCTTCATTCACAGCCTGAGTTCCTTTGATTTTGACTGCACTTGCCCGTTCCTTAATTGCCAAGGCGTTTTGTTGTCCTTCATTCGCTTTCTTATTCAGTTGTTGGGTGAATGTTTCCATTTCTAAGGATGAAGCCCCAACTTCTTCCGAACTTGCACTCAGTTCTTCAGTACCCTGGGCAATCTGTTCAGTGGATTGCTGAATCATCTGCATTGTTGCCGACATTTCTTCCATGGTGGCTGAAGTTTCCTCAGAGTGTGCACTGACCGTCTGAGAACTGTCCCGAATGGCAACTAATAGTTCCCGCACCTTTTCCACCGCTTGACTAAGAGCAGTCCCCAGTTGCCCCACTTCATCCCGCCCTTGCAAAGTTAATTCCTGAGTTAGGTTTCCCTGTCCAAAAGCTTCTGAAAACTGAACGATTTGTGAGAGGCGACGAGAGAGGCTAAAGGCAAGAAATAATCCAATCGCTAAGGCTAAAAGCACACTGAATCCAATAATTCCAAGCATCGTATTTCTTGAACTTGAATAGACCTTTTGATTATTATCACTTCTATTTTGAGCTTCATTTTCTGCCTTATTAGCCAAGATGCTTAAGTTTTCAAGAGCCTTGTCATCCGCTTTTATGACCGAATCGTGCAAGACCTGTTCTGCCTCTGCGTATTTCCCGGCGTCCATCAATTGAATCACTTGGTCTTGGTGACTCCAATAGTCTGTTATATCCTTTTTATACGCTGTATAATTAGCTTTTTCTTCATCCGCAAGTAAAGGTATATCTGTCTTCTCAAAATCCTGTTCATATTTAAGGTTCTGAGCTTTTAATGTTTCTATCTGTTGCCGAGCACTTTGTTGCTCTGTTCTATCCTGTGTAGTAGCAAGATATTGCGTAACAGAAGTGATATCACGAATAGTCGTGCTAATCTGGTTCAAAGTAACTATGGGCTTCAGGTTATCGGTGTATATCAAACTCCCATCGGTATTAATTGTTTGCATATCGTTAATCCCAAAATAGCCAACCAAACCTACAAGAAAAGAAACGATAATGTATCCTGTAATTAGTTTAAGTTTCCAGGTTATGTTATTTAAGAATTTCATTTACTAATCCTCCTATTTAATTTAATGGTTAAACGAGTAACCGTTTTCGTATGCTGTCATAGGCAGTTCATCACGATCACGCACTTAAATTACCTCCTTCCAAAAAAATAAGCCGTCATATTCAAACATCATGACGGCAATACCCCTTTACGCATTTGGTAACCTGGCAATCGTCAGCCAAACTGGACGACCCATAGCTTTGCGTCCCTGACTTTCGCCAGGTTTGCTCTTGTCATTGCTTCATATTCTTTTATCATTCTTACAAAACGACACTACACTCAATTCCACAATAATACTAAATTTCTACAACGTTTTCTATAATACGCTGTTATTCTACATAATCAAGGAAATATTATCGTGTTATTTCGACTTTTTTTACTATATGTGGATGATATGGGCATTCAAGTTTTCTATAAATAACAAGACTAGAACGCCGAGTGCAATAAAAACAAGGGTATGGGTACATAAAATCAAATAAAATGAAGTTAAGTTCCCTACCCTTATTTAACTTTAGCTTGATTTAATCCTCTCTTCCCCACAATTCAGGAGGATTCATTTCATAGATCCCATTGTCCCGATACATATAATGGTTGATAATGAACTCGCGCCGAATGGTGGCGTAATCAGGATGAAAAGTTTTAATATACTCGTTAATCTCTTTTTCCGAATACTTTCGTCCAACCACGAATCCCTCTAAAAGCTTTTCCAAAACAAATCTTTTTTTCTTTCGTTGAACAGGTATCTGTTTCAATATACCATCTGGTGTAAAAAAATTCCTGAGGACGGCCTCTCGTTCTTTTTCTTGCTTAGTATCCAAAATATCTGCTCCCCCTTCTTCTCCGCTGAGTGTATTTTTGGCCGATTGAAGAATGACATTTACCGTGGCCTGAGCATCGCGTTGTAATGTCAACTCTTCTATATAAAAATAAATCGTGTTCTTCTCCCGCCTCGTTTTCACAAGGCCTGCATCACGAAGTCTTGCCATATGATAAGTTATCGTTGGGGGCGTTAATCCAAGGTGTTCTGCAAGGTCCTGACCATGCTGAGGCCCTTTCGCCAAAATTGCCAGAATACGGATACGTGTAGGATCAGCTAATGCCTTATGAAAACTAACAATTCGATTCAATTGCAATGAGTTCCCCTCCATCTTAAATAAGCCAATCTATTTTCATAGATATCTAATTAGAGTATAGTCTAATTAGATTCGCTGTCAAGTCTCTGTAGCTCACGCTGATACGCTATCTGTTTGCTGTTAAGATATGACAAAAGTGCCTCAGAAGGATTTTTTCTTCTGAGGCACCTTATTCTAAATTTTGCTCGACAGTACCCATTCTTCTTTTATAAGAAAACCTTCCAGCCCTTTGCGGGAAGTGCTTTCAGGCTTTTGTCGCCTTGTTCGAATAGGATTATTCTCTTCCCTCTGACATCTTCATCAAGCGGCTTTTCGCCCGGACAACTTGATTCTCGTCGATCAGGACATAGATAAAGTCACCCGCTAAAACTTTAGTCTTTCCTTTTGGGATTATCTCCTTCTCTCCGCGTTTTATACTGACGATGAGACAATTTTCTGGCCAAAGGATATCTTTGATGCTTTTTCCTTCCAGCTCCGAACCCAAAGCCACAGAGACTTCAGTAATGACTTTCGGGCTTTCCTCAGAAACCTCTTTATGTGTTAATTGCTTATTTAACAACCGATCTAAAAGACTATCATAAATCGGTGCCGATTTAAGCAAATCACTCACGATATAAGCAGTCATTGACACCGTTATAAGAGCGAGTAAATGTTCAAATGAACCCGTCATTTCCGTAATAAGAATACTGCCTGTGACAGGCGCTTTGACGATTGCGGTGAAATATGCTGCCATAGCAAAAATGGTAAAGTTCTGTAAATACTGGGGATTAAAATGGTATAAATAAGTGAGGACTTGACCGTAGATATCTCCAGTTAAAGCTCCAATGACTAATAACGGCAAGAATATCCCACCCGGCACCCCAGAGCCAAAACTCAGCATGGTAAATAGAAATTTTCCCAGCCAAAGAATAAGAAGCAACTCAATTCCATAGTTTTCATGGGTCAAAGAATCAACTAAGGCATTGCCCCCACCGAGTATCTGTGGAAGAATAAAGCCCAAAATCCCAGCCATAAAAAGAGGTATGGTCAGTTTCAATACTTGAGGAAGCTTTACCCTATCATAGAGATTCAACGATTTAAACAAAGCCCCATTAAATAATGCCCCTAAAATACCCGTGGCAATTCCTAAGCCAATAAGATAACCATATTGGTTTAAGGGAAGCACCATTAGATGAGAAACATTGAATATAGGCTTTTGTCCAAAAACCTGTTGGGATATAAAATCAGCGGTTAAAGAAGCCGACATTGCCGATATAAGAACAGCTGGTGAAAAATTTTTGGTGAGCTCTTCCAAAGCGAAAATCACGCCAGCTAAAGGTGCATTAAATGCTGCAGCTAATCCCGCACTCGCTCCACTTGTGATCAGATATTTTTCTTCGATCCTTAATCTCTTAAGAAAACGGCTTAAGCCTTTAGCTGTCACCGCTCCTAACTGCACTGACGGGCCCTCTCGCCCTAAAGATAATCCTGCTCCAATCGCTAAAGTTCCGCCAATAAACTTAACCGCAAGGACCTTTAGCCAATTCATATTAATATACCCTATGAGTTCCCCTTTTACTTGAGGAATACCACTTCCCCCTGCCATTTGTTCTTTCTTTCCCATGAAATTTAGAATAAAGGCTAAAGAGATTAACACCCCAAACCAGAGAAGAATCGCAAACGATCCTTGAGTTTTCAAAAAGGGAAGAAGCTTTGTCCTCCATGTTTCTGCCTTCTCTAGTACAAAGCGAAACGCTACGACAACAGAGCCTGAAAGGATGCCGACTATAATCCCTTCAATAAAAATCTTTAATTTAAAATCACGCCAATGAATCACTGGGTGATACAATTCTTGGTTATAGTTTCTCATAAAGTACGCACCTGGCTTCTTCCTTTTCTCACCGATTAAGATTATTACAAATCGATAAGATTTGCAATTGAAATAAAGGTATGGGTACTTTAACTCTGCAACAAAGGTTATACTTTCCGTTAGCACAAAAAAGCCAGCTAACGTAAAAAACTTTACTTAGCTGGCTTTCTATTCTATAATAAAAAAAATAAACATAATTATTACATTTTATTCAATTTACATTATAATTCTAGCATACTTCAACCAAAGAGTCAAGGCTAAAAACAACTTTTTTGGAGGTCAAGAGATATGAAAGAAAATCAAGCAGAATTCCAAGAAGAAGTCACATACCTCAACGAGACCGTGAATTTTATCCAAAACGAACTACACTCAAAGGAAGCTGCCCTCTCCCAAAAAAAGAACGATCTCATTGCCTCACGAAAAGACATGTGGGATGACACTGTTCATATGCCACAAGATATTGAAGACCTAATCGATATTTATAAGTATATTTCGGAAATAAATTCAGTAACCACCGACTATGCCAATGTTCACAAGAGCTTGAACCAATATAAAAAGGCGCTCGAAGCGCCTTATTTCGCCAGAATCGATATTCTTGAAGAAGGTTTTCCGGAGGTAGACAAAATTTATATCGGGCTAATGAATATCATGGACAAAGAAACCTTAGGCGTTTATGTGTATGATTGGCGCGCACCACTATCCGGTCTATTTTATCGATATGAATTAGGCCCCGGTTCCTACTCAGCCCCATTGGGAACGATTCAATGCGAGATCTCCCGGAAAAGACAGTTCAAAATTCTCAATTCCCAATTAAAATACTTCTTCGACTGCAGCCTTGCGATTAGCGATGCAGTATTGCAAGAAGTATTAAGCCGAAACTCTTCTCCCCAGATGAGAAGTATCGTTGAAACCATTCAACGAGAACAGGACCTGATCATTCGTGATGTTGAGACCGAACTGCTCATTGTTCAAGGTTCAGCGGGGAGCGGTAAGACATCAATTGCCTTACACCGAATTGCTTTCCTTCTTTATCATGGACTAAGCTCAGGCTTAAACTCCTCAAACTTTTTGATCCTTTCCCCCAATGATATTTTGAATCAATATATTTCAACGGTTTTACCGGAACTAGGGGAAGAAAACGTCCAACAGACCACCTTCGATTCCATTGCTTTTAAACTTTTTCCGGGAGAACTTAAACCCGAAGGACGCAGCGATCAGCTCGAGAAACTAATTTCTTTGCCAGAGGGTCCAGAAAAATCCCTAAAAAGGGAGAGCATTGAGTTCAAAGGCTCCCATACGTTCGTGCAAATTCTTGATCGGTATATCGATTATTATGCTAAGCGAATCGTCCCCTTTCAAGATGTATACTTTAACGGGGTATTTCTAGCCACTCGGCAACAGCTCAAAAATCGCTTTCTGAAAAACGAGATCGATATACCAATGGCCAAGCAACTAAAAAAAATTGAAAAGGTAATTTTAGATAAAGTTCACCCCTTACAAAAGGAAAGACTAAAGAAAATTGAACAAATCGTCCAACAATGCGAGGGCCACGAGTTAGAAGTCAAACCTTTTAGCCGTTTACTTTCGCTGAAAGAAGGGAAGAAATTTCTAGACTCGATACAGACTTTTACTCAAGTCGACTGTTTTAAGATGTACCAAACCCTTTTTACTGATAAGAATCTCTTTCTTAAACTATCTCAAGGTTTAGAACTGCCTCAAAACATCGAGGAGATCTTATCAACAACGGACCATACTTTAAAGCAAGGACAGATCGGTTATGAAGACTGTGCACCCCTACTCTATTTAACCCTTAAGGTAGAGGGTAGTCATCCCTTATCAGAAATCAAACACGTTATTATCGATGAAGCCCAGGATTATTACCCCATCCATTATGAAGTATTTAAACACTTGTTTAACAAAGCCAGTTTCACCTTGTTAGGTGACATTAATCAGACGATTGAAAAGAACACCGGAATTTCTCTGTATGATGATGTTATTAACATTCTAAATAAGAAGAAGTCTTTAAAGCTCTTTCTAACGAAAAGTTATCGTTCTTCCTATGAAGTCAACGAATTCACTCAAAAGATCTTAGGTCCAGTTAAAAATTCTTCATCCTTCGAACGACATGAAGCAGAGCCACAAATCGTCTGGGCAGACAACTTCGCTTCACTCACTCAACAAATGGCCCAGGCCATCGACGCATACTTGGACCAGGGCTATGAATCCATAGGAATTGTATGTAAATCTCAGCAAGATGCCACAACAATCTATTATCAGTTATTGAAACACACAAAGGTTAATCTTAATCTAGTTACCACCTGCGACACAACCTTAAACAAGGGGGTAAGCATTCTATCGGCTTATATGGCTAAGGGGTTGGAATTTGATGCCGTGCTTGTCTATCAGGCTTCGGCCGAGAAGTATTCCAGCGAGTTCGACCGTAAATTGCTGTATGTCGCCTGCACTCGTGCCTTACATCGGCTTTCTCTTTATTATACGGGGGAATTAAGTGGCTTTTTAAAATTCAGCAATACGAAAAAAAGTGGAAATTGAACTCCTTAAATTAGAGTTCACACGCAAGGCTTTAAAAGCTGTTTAATCTTTTTTTGCTTTTGCTTTAATTATTGGTCTTAATTGTTAACTTTGGCATGGGCTACATCTATCATAAAGGAGCAATCTCAATTTTTAACATTATGGAACATTTCTTGTGACCAATAATCTTTAAAACTTCTGTAAGAGATTTAATTTTATCTATAAAAAAGAAATAAAGATAAGCGTTAAACTTATCCATATTTCATCTTTAGGTTAAATCGAAACCTGATTATCAAGCCAGAGGTCTTGTCCTACATCTTCATTGTAACCCCTTAATGCCCAAATTTTCGTCCCATCTGTAAGCATAGTAAACTCAAGAACCGAAGCTACTTTACCGTCATTAGTGAAATATCCTTCTAATGTAACTATATATCCTGATGAATTTGCGGATTCTCCTGGGAACGGCTTAACCTTAACTATTTTAGGATTGGATTCACCATATATATTTGCTACCTTTTGGCTGATAATATCAACTTGCTTATACATCACAGATATTTTTCCCTGAAATGGAATTTCATATTTTGTCCCATTCTCATCTTGATAAACAACTTTTATTATACCTTGCTCGTTAAGGTCAACATTCGCATGAGTGCCTAATTTAAATACGCCAGGGCTATTCGGCTTGCCCATCGAATCCCAATGTTCAGGGCTATTTGGGTTGTCTATTGTCTCCCAATGTTTATCGCTATACAATTTATCAAGAGAAGGGTATTCTCCATTTAAAAAGTCGTAAAATTTGCCACTAGTCCCTACTATTCCTAGAACCTTCCCTTTAGGAAGAAAAGCTTTATCCTTTCCTTCGTCATTCTCTATGATAAAGGAAACCGAGTAACTTCTAAAAGTATCCGTTTCTCCGAACGGAGAATGCCACCCATATCCATTAGTAGAACCCAAACTAGACACCTTATCAATATTTAAACTCCAACCCTCATTACTTATCAATTTGTTAGATTCAATTTTTGCGGTTTGGGAATTACTTTCGAGAATATTACTCGTCACTGAAGCCTTAGTTCCATCAATAGATGAAGTATTCGCTTTCGCGTTCGACAAAGTCACAAATGCCAGAACGATTACTACGCCTATTACTAAAAGTGACCATTTTATTGGGGTTTTATGAATACTTTTTATCATTGCGATTCTCCTCCTTATTTGGGATTGTGTCCCCGACAGACTTGCAAGACTAGTAATCCTGGAACTATTTGAGTTCTTTTCTAACAATGTAATCAGCGTGTAAGCATAGTTCTTTGCATTATTTCTTCCAAGGCGTTCTAAGGTAAGTGCGTCGCAAGCCATTTCTTGATCTTCCCTTAATCTTAAAAAAGCATACCAGACTAGAGGGTTGAACCAATGTAGAAATAATAACCCTTGTGTAATCCAGTTAATCCAAAGGTCATTTCGTTTAAAATGTAACAACTCGTGCAAAAAAACATGTGAAAGCTGTTCGAAATTAAATTCCTCCAAAACGCCAACAGGTATTAAGAGCTGAGGATGGAATATCCCATATAAGGATGGGCTTGTTACATGCTCTGTTTGTATTAAAGGAATCTCTTTTTTGATATTGAGGTTCTCTTTTGCTTCTTCAAAGGCAGTTATCAATTTCATATCGACCACAGTTTGACCCTGTATTTTCAGAGCAAACCTTCTATTAACTCCTATAGTAATCGCCATGAAACTGACAATACCCACCATCCATATAAAGAATAATATTCTATGTATTAAGGGAGAGATGGCATTTGATTCTTTTGCACTTGGAAGTAAGCTCTGGCTTTGGGCAGAACTAATTGGCTCTGGGGAATTAGCCACTACTTCACTCGAAATTCCATTAACCATGTTATTAGATATTAGAGAGTTTCCCACATCTTTAACGATAATCGATGTATGTTGTTTACCTGGGTTTATGAGATTGTATAGGCTTAAAGAGCTTTGGGGAGTCCACGGTAATATCAGACTGATTATCACAACTGACCACAATAAATAATGTAAACGTGCTCCGATTTTGCTTTTAAAAACAAACTTAATTACTAAGAGAAGAACGGTTAAGACACTTGCTTTAGCTGACGTGCTCCAGACCCAATTAAATAGATTAAGATAATTTAAATGCGGAAATTGCACTGTCATTCATTCCTTTCATCAAGAATTCGTTTAAGTTCCTCGATTTCTTCCCGAGAAAGCTTTTCCTCCTGAAGAAAGGTCACGAGCATGGGTTTTAATGCTCCACCAAATACGCGTGTAAGAAAGGATTTGCTTTCAGCTTTTATACATTCTTCTTCGGCTATAAGAGGATAGTATAAGTAATTTCGACCATCCTCCTTATGACCAAGCGCGCCTTTTTTTACGAGTCTCCCTATTAACGTTTTAATCGTATTGGGCTTCCATTCGTTATGTTCTCCCAAAGACTTTACAATTTCATTGGCGGTAAAAGGAGCGTTTATAGACCAACAAATTTTCATAACTTCCCATTCCGCATCAGATATATTAGGTTTTTCCAACACAATACACCCCCTTACTTTTCGTTTACACTTGTAGTTATTTTTAGTTAATTATTACACTTGTAATCAATCTTGTCAACTTTAGCTGACTTTATTTTAATAAAATCGACCATGGATTTATGTACTATTTGCAAATTTTATTCACTTTCTCATTATTAATTTTGTCTAGACATTTGATAGATTGATTTAAAAGCAGAAAGGTTCCCTTATATTTTCAAAATCAATTAATTTTAATTCGGCAATATATTCCTTCCTAGAATAAAAATAATAGGTTGTCTAAACAAATAAGCTTGGACTATTAAGACCAAGCTCTTTAAATGACTTTAGATTTTACTTCTTCAAAAGATTGGAAACCCCTTCAATTGATCCTGCAAGTTCGCATTAAAAATATTCACAAAAGCAAATCTTAATAAGAATAAGGGTATTGGAACCTAAAATCAATTAAGTTCCAATACCCGTTTTATCCCAATTACAGGTTACGCATTGGTATTTGTTACGTTTATGATTGGCCCTAGTTGTTAACCTTAGCCTGTGCTGCTGCTAAACGAGCAAGGGGCACACGGAACGGGGAGCAAGAGACATAATTGAGTCCTAACAGATGGCAGAACTCAATGGAAGACGGTTCGCCGCCATGTTCACCACAGATTCCAAGCTCAATGTCTGGATTAGCTTCGCGTCCAAGTTGGACGGCCATTTTCATCAATTTTCCTACGCCGTCACGATCGAGCACGGCAAAGGGGTTCTGAGCCAAGATCTTTTGATCGAGGTAAGCAGGAAGGAACTTCCCTTCAGCATCATCACGAGAGAAGCCTAAGGTTGTTTGCGTAAGGTCATTCGTTCCGAAGGAGAAGAAGTCTGCAACCTTACCGATTTCATCTGCAGTCAAAGCAGCACGTGGAACTTCGATCATCGTCCCGACCTTATAGGCAAAATTAACACCTTGCTCTTGCATAACGTCTGCTGCCGTATCTTCGGTAAGTTTACGCAGGGATTCTAATTCTTTAACATGAATAACAAGCGGAATCATAACTTCCGGATGGATTTCAAATCCTTCTTTAACTAAACGAGCTGATGCTTGGAAGATAGCCCGAGCTTGCATCGCATAGATTTCAGGGAAGGTGACGCCTAGACGACAACCCCGGTGTCCGAGCATCGGATTCAACTCATCAAGTGCGCGAACTTTTCTTAAGAGTGCTTCTTTCTCTTGGAGTTCGGCTGGATTTGCACCCGTTAATTTGAGTTTGGTGACCTCTACAACAAGGTCTTCAACATCAGGGAGGAATTCATGAAGCGGTGGGTCAAGTAAACGAATAATAACGGGCAGGCCTGCCATCGCTTTGAGGATTCCATAGAAGTCTTCTTCCTGCATGGGTAAAAGTTTAGCGAGTGCAATTTCACGTTCCTCAAGGTTTTGAGAGAGAATCATTTCTTGAACAATCGGAATCCGAGCGGGATCCATAAACATATGTTCTGTCCGGCAAAGCCCAATCCCTTGAGCGCCAAAGTCACGTGCCTTTTGTGCATCCTTCGGGTTGTCCGCATTGGCTAGCACACGTAAACTCCGAACTTCATCCGCCCAAACGAGTAACTGCTTAAATTCCTCACTCAGTTCCGGATCAATCATCGGGACAGCACCTTTAATTACACGTCCTGTAGCCCCATCGATCGAGAGCACTGTTCCTTCAGTATAAACTACGCCATCAATCGTAACCGTATGCTCCGCATAATCGATCTTTAAAGCTTCACAACCACAAACCGCAGGTTTCCCCATATGGCGGGCAACAACAGCAGCATGACTTGTCATTCCACCCCGGCTGGTTAAAATTCCTTGGGCAGCAAGAATACCATGAATATCATCGGGAGTTGTTTCCGTCCGCAACAAAATAACCTTTTCGCCATTTTTGCCAAGACGTTCAGCTTCATCCGCATCAAAGACAATTTTACCCGAGGCAGCTCCTGGCGAGGCAGGTAAGCCTTTGGCGAGAACTTCAAGTTTTGCTTGGGTGTCCATCCGACGGTGTAAAAGTTGATCCAGTTGTCCGGGTTCAATTCGCGTAATGGCTTCTTCTTTGGAGATTACCCCTTCACGGCAGAGTTCTACTGCCACACGAATCGCAGCTGCAGCTGTCCGTTTCCCGTTCCGAGTTTGTAGGAAATAGAGACGCCCCTTCTCAATCGTAAATTCGATATCTTGCATATCCCGATAATGAGCTTCGAGACGTGATGAAATCTCGACAAATTGATCGTAGATCGCTTTATTCTCTTGTTCAAGGGACTTAATCGGCTGTGGAGTACGAATTCCAGCAACGACATCTTCCCCTTGAGCGTTCATCAGATATTCACCGTAAAGTGCTTTTTCTCCTGTGGAAGGACTCCGTGTAAAGGCCACCCCTGTGCCGGAATCATTGCCCATATTTCCGAAAACCATGGACTGAACATTGACAGCTGTTCCGATATCATCTGGAATGCTGTTGATTTTCCGATACACAATAGCTCGATCATTATTCCACGAGCGAAAAACGGCAAGGACCGCTTGTTCCAACTGTTTCATCGGCTCTTGAGGGAAAGGATTACCCGTTTCCTTCTGAATTAATTTTTTATACTCTTCTACAACTGACTTTAAGCTAGCGGTGGAAAGCTCTGAATCATAGGTTACACCTTGTTTTGATTTTGCATCATCCAAAATTCTCTCAAAGAGATGATGTTCAATTTCGAGAACCACATTTCCAAACATTTGGATAAAACGACGATAGCTATCATAAGCAAAGCGTTCATTTTGGGTGGAATCCGCCAGTCCTTGAACGGTTTGATCATTCAAACCCAGATTAAGAATCGTATCCATCATCCCTGGCATGGAGAATTTAGCTCCCGAACGAACGGAAACGAGAAGCGGATTTTTTTGATCCCCAAACAACTTTCCTGTAGATGCTTCAATATCTTTTAACGAGGGGGTAATTTGTTCCCAAAGTCCTGCTGGGAATTGAGCGCCTACGGTGTAGTATTCGTTACAAGCTTCCGTAGTAATCGTAAACCCTGGAGGAACTGGCAACCCAATATTGGTCATTTCAGCCAAGTTTGCTCCTTTTCCCCCCAACAAATCGCGCATAGAGGCTTTTCCTTCACGAAATAAGTACACATACTTCTTAAACATTTCGCTCCCCCTTATATAATATTTCTAAAATTAAGGCTGCTGTTTCTTCAACAGCTTTTCCTGTGGCATCAAGAATTGGGCATCCTACCTTACGCATAATTCCACGAGCATATTCTAATTCTTCCATGATACGTTCTAGACTGGCATAATCCGCAGAAGCACCCAGCCCCAAGGTTCTTAAACGGGCCGTTCTAATCTCATTTAAATGGTCTGGCCTTAACGTCAGCCCAACGACTTTTCGTGGAGAAACCTCGAATAACTCCTGTGGCGGTGCAACTTCAGGGACGAGAGGAATATTAGCGGCCTTAATTCCCTTATGTGCTAAGTACATACTCAGCGGAGTTTTTGAGGTTCGAGAGACTCCAATGAGCACCACATCAGCAAAGAGTACGCCGCGTGGATCTTTCCCATCGTCATATTTAACCGCGAACTCAATCGCTTCAACTTTACGGAAATACGTTTCGTCTAAACGATGCGTAATGTTCGGAATATTGCTAGGTTCTAAGCCCGTTTCTTCAGATAATAGCTTCATAAGTGGGCCGAGAATATCCACTGTTCTTAATCCTTTTTCAGTGGCCTTCACTTCAAGATAATGTCGCAAATTGTTCAAAACCAAAGTATAGGCTAAAATCGCGTTATCTTGGACCGCTTCATCTAAAATTTCATCGATATGAGCTTCATCCCGTACATGGGGCACCATCCGAATCCTCGTTCGGACTCCGCTAAACTGTGCTGCAGAGGCTCGGCTCACAAACTCTGCCGTTTCTCCTAAAGCATCCGAGATTACATAAATCACGGGTATTTCTCTTGTCACTCGAGCACCTCCACACTATTGGCCCAGCGTTCCAATTTGAACTAAGATCTTCGTAACATTCGTTTTTGTAAAACGTCCCACAACTTCGTAACGTTCATCTCCATGCTCATCAATGAACGTTTCCACCACGGGTAACGTATCGATTTGGTGCTGCATTAATTTTTTAGCAGCTTCCAAAACAGGTTCATCAGACATTGTCATGATGATATTGGGCATGCGAGTCATGATCACACCCACTGGCACTTGTTGCAGGTCCGTCTTTCCTAAGGCGGCTTTCAGTAAATCTTTTCGTGAAATCATACCCAAAAGTTCATGTTCTTCGGAGACGACAATCAGACTACCGACATTTTGGGTAAACATCGTGACAATCGCATCATAGTTACTTATATTCGGTCTTATCGCGGCCGGTATAGACTTAAAGTCCCCAACTCGGAGCTGACGTAACCGTACCAATAAAGCAGAAGGTTCATGATTCTCTTTGTAAAAATAACCGACTCTCGGACGAGCTTCTAAAACCCCTGCCATCGTCAGTATCGTTAAATCGGGACGCAAGGTGGCTCGGGTCAAGTCCAACTTTGTTGCAATCTGTTCCCCTGTAATCGGACTCGAATTTTTCACAATTTCTACAATACGCGTTTGACGTTCCGTCAATTCCAACCCGCTTCACCCCAATCCAAAATTGCCTTTAACTATCGTCTCAATTTAACGTGTAATTTAGATATATGTTGGGCTTAATGCAAATGTGACATACTAATTTAAATGTAACACTTAATTATTCCACACAATTTCGTGATTTCCTGCAATATATTATTCAATATAAAAATATTTTTATGCATACTTCAGAGTATAATTTTTGCTTTAATCTAATTAAAGGTTACTCATCCGGTATAACCACAAATGCAGTCGCTATATAGCGTTCACCGAAAGGATCCGAAAGTTTATTAATAACTTTTCCATTATATATTAGTTCTGAGGAAGAACCTCCATCTAGATTGGCTGCATTAACTGCCCCATATTTTAAGAAAATATTATAAAGATCGCTCATACGTGCACCCAAACTCCGTGTGGGTTGTCGACCATCAATTACGATAAAAATTACAGTGCCATCGGCTTTCTGTCCGATAGCTGTTCTTGGTGCGAGTCCCCATTGATTGTCGTTAAAATCGCCTCGCTTTCCATCCTTTACCAAAACCGGCCAAAATGAAACCGCTTCCTGGATGTTTTTCTTTTTGACGTCATCCGCTGTGATTTGACCAACGAATAATTTTCCTTTATTATCAAGCGCTACTATATCTGTACTATTGTTGCCTATATTGTTATGTACAATCTCTCCATTATGCACTGTAAGTCCATCGGGATATGCACCATTGCCTCTACCGTCCAGATCGTAAAATCCACCAGCAGTTACTCCCGCAATAGCTCCTGTGTCTCTAACAAAGTCACTTATCCGTTCTCCTGTGTCGCCTATGTTCTTGGTAACAGCTACTTGAATCCATTTTGGGTCCTTTATCAGCATTACCTTCCCTTTAAAACCATTACCCTCAATATCTTCAATGGTAATACCGTCAACATCTGCATCTACACTCTGAACTGTTACATTAGAACCCGATCCAACACTATTATTTTTGTTTATTATTTCATTGATTTTTTCATCGGAGAGAAAGGCCTTAACAACCTGTGGATGCCTTGATGTGAGAACGGAACCTACAGCCACACTTTTTAAAGTTTCAAATGGACCATAGAAGATTATAAAGGGAGAAAGAACTACAGTAAAAACTAAATTAAAGGCTATAAATATTATAATCATTTTAAGACGGACTTTACGTTTGAACATCGGAATACCTCCTCTGGATAGATAACTCGTAGCATCAGAAGTTCGGTTCAAAAATCCCTTTGCTTGATATCCAGTATTATATTCCACAAAATCTCCCGATTTCCCTCCTAAAATATCATAATTTTACTTAATTTGGATTTATAGCCGCAGATTGCCCTTCCAACTCTAAAAAACGGTGGACAAATTCTTACGAATCTGTCCACCGTTTCTATCACTAACTTATTCATTTTGGCCTATTTTTCAAAGTGATTTAGGCCAAAACACTCAAATCTCCTAAGCAACCGAGTATTTCTACACACTCGCTCAAGAGCGCCAGTCGCGCTTGTTTGAGTTTTTCATCTTCAACCATAATCATGACAGCTTCGAAGAGTTTCTCAATGAACGGAACGAGTTCCGAAGCGACATGATACGCCTGATCATATTCTCCCATCATCACGAGATTATCAAAGCGCTCTTTGCGTAAGGTAATCGCTTCCGAGAGCGTAATTTCAGTCGGATCCACTAAATCTTTGCTATTTAAAGCCTGAGTTTCAACCTTTTTGCTCAAGTTCAAGCAACGAATAAAGGCTTGCGTATACGGAATGAATTCCGGAGTTTCGCGTTTTTCAGTGAGCACTGAAGCTTTTTTAGCTGTACGCGTCATGCTGTCGCCAGCGTTAGCCAACACCGCATCAATCGTGTCATAACGGAGTCCTTGCTCTTGAAGAACGTAACGCAGGCGCTGCAGGAAGAAATCATGGAGTGCGGGCAAGATTTCAGCCAGAGGTTCAAGTTTAACTCCTTGTTGATTAAAGCTTTCATAGGAGGTCGCGAAGAGCTTCTCCAAGGAAATATCCCAGCCTGCATCAAGGAGAATTCCCACAACCCCTTGGGCTTGTCGACGTAAAGCATAGGGATCCTGAGAGCCCGTCGGCTGAAGGCCAATTCCGAACGACCCGACAATAGCATCGAGTTTGTCTGCAATACTTACCACTTGACCGGTAATCGACTGAGGAAGCACATCTCCCGCAAAACGCGGTTGATAATGCTCTAAAATCCCAGTCGCAACCTCTTGAGGTTCTCCGTTTAAGGCTGCATATTCTGCACCCATAATTCCTTGGAGTTCTGGAAAATCGTAGACCATCATCGTGACAAGGTCCGCTTTGGCTAGGAGTGCTGTGCGATCGATCCACAATTTTTTCTCTTCGCCAAGACCCAGTTGTTCTGTGATGGCGTGTGCCAGTTGGCGTATCCGCTCAACACGCTGACGTACCGTTCCGAGCTTATCATGGTAAACAATCTTTTCGAGTTTACCGACCAAATCAGCCAAAGGTTGTTTCTGATCCTCGCGATAATAGAAAGCAGCATCTTCTAAACGGGCCTTCAAAACCTTTTCATTTCCGGCTTGCACTTTATCTAAAGCATGGGTACCGCCGTTGCGAACCGTAATAAAGTAGGGTAACAGTTTGCCATCTTTTCCACGGACCGGGAAATACCGTTGATGATCTTTCATTGGAGTCGTAATCACAGCCTCGGGCAGATGCATATATTTATCAGCCACTTCCCCCATCAACGCTGTGGGGTATTCCACGATATGCATCACTTCCTCGAGCAACCCGGCATCCTCATCAACCGTTCCAGCAACTCCTTGGGCTAATTTTTGAATCTGTTCCCAGATCACTTTTTTCCGTTCTTCTGGATCAACCATAACATAAATTTGGCGCAAATCCTCGACATAGTGTGCAGGCTCCTTAAGCTCAAGATCATGGCCCAGGGTCCGTTGACCCCGAGTCACTCGACCCGATGTCAAACCGACAAATTCAAAAGGAATCACTTCTGCTCCATAGAGTGCAACAATCCAGCGAATCGGACGTGCAAAACGGAAATCAAGATCTGCCCAGCGCATCGGTTTCGGGAAATGCAGGCCGTTAATGAGATCTAAACAAAACTGAGCTAGAAGTTCAGCGGCAGGTTTTCCCGCTTCAAATTTACGCGCATAAACATAAGGAACTCCATTTAAGTCTTGGACAAAGAGATCCTTCGTCTCCACACCCTGTCCGCGGGCAAACCCTTGAGCTGCTTTGGTCGGATTTCCTTCCGCATCATGGGCAGCTTTGAGCGCAGGACCTTTTACTTCAGCGGATAAATCCGTTTGTTTTTCTGCAAGATCGGTAACCTGTACCGCCATCCGACGAGGGGTCGTATAAATCTTCAACTCCGAAAAATCTAAACGTAACTCTAGGAGTTGCTTGCGAGCTTTATCTTCAAGCTGCTGTAACACGCCAGGCGCAAATTTAGCAGGGAGTTCTTCTGTTCCAATCTCTAATAAGAAATCTTTTGCCATCTTATTTAACCTCCTTGTCGGCTTGATCTTTAAGGAGCGGGAAGCCGAGTTTTTCCCGTTGTTCCACATAGGCTTGGGCACAGAGCTTCGCTAAATTACGGACTCGGGCAATATACGTTGTACGCTCCGTAACACTAATAGCACCTCGAGCTTCCAGGAGGTTAAACGTATGGGAGCATTTAAGCACATAGTCATAAGCTGGCAAAACTAAACCTTTTTCTACGACGCGAGTGGCTTCCTTTTCATACATATTAAACCAGGTTTGAAGGGATTCGATATCAGCCACTTCAAAATTGTAATGAGAATAGTCGATCTCGTTTTGTAAATAAATATCCCCATAGGTTACATCGCCGACATACTCGATATCGAAGACGCTTTCTTTATTTTGAATATAGGTGGCTAGTCTTTCCAATCCATACGTGATTTCCGAAGAAACCGGCTTACATTCAATTCCCCCGCATTGCTGGAAGTAGGTGAACTGAGTCACTTCCATCCCATCAAGCCAGACTTCCCAACCGAGTCCCCACGCACCAAGGGTCGGGGATTCCCAGTTATCCTCAACGAACCGAATATCATGTTCTTTTACATCAATACCAAGCCGCTCCAAACTCTGCAGGTAAAGCTCTTGAATATTATCTGGTGAGGGTTTTATGATCACTTGATACTGAAAATAATGCTGTAAGCGGTTTGGATTCTCGCCATAGCGGCCATCCGTTGGACGCCGTGAAGGTTCAACATAAGCAACCTTCCAGGGTTCCGGACCAAGGGCCCGCAAAAATGTGTTCGGGTTAAAGGTTCCCGCTCCTTTTTCCATATCATAAGGCTGAGCTAAAATACAGCCTTGTTCACCCCAAAACTGATTCAGGGTCAAGATCATATCTTGAAATTTCATAAGTTAACCTCCCTATTATTATAAAAATAACTCTCACCCCCGTAGCCTAAGCTACAGGGACGAGAGTTTTTCCCGCGGTTCCACCCTGTTTGATCCTCAAACGTAAGGATCCTCTTCGTTAAAAGTGCTCCGAGCTGCCCCAATTCGCCAAAACCCACCTAGTTTCCACCACCACCAGGCTCTCTAAAGGGATCGTTGAATCTTCTACTCATCCTTGCACTGAAAAATCAGTTTGAATTTATTATATGCCATTTATTCGCTAATTTCAACTTTCTCGTTTTCTGAGAATTCATCATCAGGGACGATCACGGTTTTAATATCGTAAGGATACTCATCGTATTCTTCTACTTCTTCCGTTTGTTCCTCCATAGAATCTACTTCGAGTTCATAATGATTAACGGCTGCTGTTGCTGCACCTATAAGCCCAAGCATTCTTAAAGTTGGGCGCTTCCAAATCGTGTATGCCAAAGCGATTCCTAAGGGAGCCGACATGCTCAGGAGTGTTTTATCCTCATGTTTAAGATTAAGCTGAGTTTTGTTCAAACGTTTCATCTGCTTCTTAACGCCATCGATGAACCATCGGCTAGCCCCGTCTTCTTCTTTATGTTCTTTTTCAAGTTCAGCTAAGGCCTTAACGAGATCTCCTTGATTCGCTTCTAAGGCAAAACGTGCGCGCTCATAACTTACGCCCATACGCTCACGCAAAACATCAACTTTCTCCAGTTCTGTCCACAATATTTCGCTCATCAACCTTACCGCCCTTCCCACTCAGATTTTGTCCCACATTTGCCAAACGGTTCCCCATACTCCATGACTTGAGTCTTTTATTAAAGGTCTGTTCACAGAGAAATTGAAGACTGGTTACAATCTCTTTTTTCATTCCGTCATTCCAGCGCAAGCGATCCAATTTTGTGACATCGCTTGTTAAGAGCTGCCTCATAAAAGCAACACTCCCTGCTTGGAGCCACCGCCCGAGTCTTGCGTTATCCCCTAAACAGTCACTACAGACGACTCCACCCTCTTCTGGACTAAAGTAGATACGTATTCCATGAATGGTTTTCCCACAGACTGCACAATCCAACAACTCGGGACGATATCCCAAATACGTCAGCAAACGTAAAGCATAAGCACTTTGCAAAAGGGCAGGGTCAATATGCTCCAAAAGAAAAAAGCTAGATAAAGTTAGGGTAAATAACTCAGGATAAGGCTGACCCTGAACCGTTCCAATATCCAGCAACTCTGCTATAGCCGAAGCTGCCAAGCTCTTATCTAAATCACCCCATATATGAGAAAAGCTTTCTTTAGGACTAGCCTGATTGACGGTATCCAGCGTTCTCCCACGATAGATCAAAAAATCGGCATACGTAAAGAGTTGTGCTCCAGCCCTCTGTTTGCTTTTAGGTTTTCGAACTCCCTTAGCCACGGCGTGAAGTTTACCCTGTTCGCGTGAAAAAAGCGTTAGTAAGCGGTCTGATTCACCATATTCCCGACTTCGGATCACCAACGCATCTGCTTGGTAAACACTCAACGCTTACACCTCATTATTGTTCGTCATTCGCTGACTAAGTATACTTGTTAGCTTATTCTTGCTACTCTTTGATGAGCTCAATCCCAGCGCTAGCTCCTATTCGCTCCGCGCCAGCTTCGACGAGTTGTAAGGCCAATTCGCGCGTCCGAATTCCACCTGAGGCTTTGACTTTGACTCCCTCGCCTACCCAAGCCTTCAGATTGCGGACATCCTCAACCGTGGCCCCGCCACCCGCAAAGCCCGTCGATGTTTTGATGAATTCCGCACCAGAGTGTTTCACGATTTCAGCCGCTTGATGTTTTTCTTCTTCAGTGAGAAGACTCGTTTCAATAATTACCTTAACGACAACCCCACAACAATGTGCAGCTTCCACGACGCGAACGATATCTTTTTCAACGGCTTCCCAGTCTCCTGACTTTGCCCAGCCGATATTCATAACCATATCAATTTCGCGTGCTCCATGGGCTTTCGCCGCAAAAACCTCAGCCACTTTTATCTCCGTTAGGGTCGCGCCTAAAGGAAATCCAACCACAACCGCTACCCCAATACCTGTCCCATGAAGAATTTTCGAGGCTGTACGCGCATAGGATCCATTCACACAAACGGTCGCAAATTGGTATTGCTTCGCTTCGTGGCAAAGTTTTACAATATCCTTCTCTGTCGCGTCAGGCTTCAGTAACGTATGGTCAATCATTCCTGCTAGATTCATTCCGACAACCCTTCTTTCTTCGATTTAACTTCTTACACTTCATGATTATTTACGATCGGAATAACCAAACTCTCGCAAATTCTCAGCCTTGTTCCGCCAGTCTTTTTTTACCTTTACAAAAAGCTCGAGGAAAACTTTACTCCCAAGCAAGGTCTCAATATCGTGCCGCGCGAGACTCCCGATCTCTTTTAAAAGTTTCCCGCCTTCACCAATGATAATTCCTTTTTGCGAATCTCGTTCCACAATAATGAGAGCCCGAACTTTGACGAGCGTCCTCTTTTCTTCAACGGATTCGACAACAACAGCAATGGAATGAGGAACTTCATCACGAGTCAATTGCAGAACTTTTTCTCGTACTAATTCCGCCATAATAAAACGTTCAGGCTGGTCGGTAACCTCATCCTCAGGATAATACATCGGACCTGCAGGGATTTGATTAAAGATAACCTTCAATAATTCCTCTTTGTTCTCTCCCGTTTTAGCTGAAAGTGGCACGATGGCTAAAAAGTCAGCAAGTTTAGAATAGTCTTCGATCAACTTTAGAACGTGTTCCTTTTTGAGGAGATCAATTTTGTTTAAGACGAGAATACAGGGAGTTTTAACCTGCTTTAAAGCGTTGATAATATACTCTTCACCACCGCCAAATTCAGCAGAAGCATCAACCATATATAACACAAGGTCGACTTCACGTAAGGAATTCATGGCGCTATCCACCATAAATTCTCCCAATTTATGTTTTGGTTTATGGATTCCGGGGGTATCGAGAAAAATGACCTGTCCCCGCTCCTCCGTAAGGATACATTGTATTTTATTACGCGTCGTCTGAGGTTTATCGGACATGATCAGAACCTTCTGCCCTAAAAGTTGATTGAGAAGGGTCGATTTTCCTGCATTGGGGCGTCCTATGACCGAGACAAAGCCAGAATGAAATCCGGCAGATTGGTTCGTAAACTTCAAAATATTACACTTCCTTGTTTCATTATAATTTTTAATTTTTATCTAAAATCGTTCTTTTTATTCATCTATAAAAACTCTGGTCCAAAAGAATCGGGAAGGAGCGTTTTAAGATGAGTCAGCTGTGTTTCTCCTTGCCCATTAACTAAGATAACCAGACAGTCCTCAGCAAATTCTCGAAAAACCTGACGGCAGGCTCCACAAGGGGAGGGAAACGTTTCCGTCGGAACGGCTATTGCAACAGCCTTTAGCTTTCTTTCGCCTTGCGCTACAGCCTGAAAAATGGAGTTTCGTTCTGCACACACTGTTAATCCAAAACTCGCATTCTCAACGTTGCATCCCGCGAAAATTTCCCCCGATGACCACAACGTGGCCGCTCCGACCGGATAATGCGAATATGGAACATACGCCTCAGCGTAAGCGGACTGAGCCAGGCGAATGAGTTCTTTTTGATCTTCAGGTGTGATTTCCAAATCATGCTCCATTTTAACACCTCCGAATAGATATAGCTCGGGCTCAAGTATCTAGACTTGTCCCCAAAAAACACCGAAGAATTTTGATTTGCATAAGGGAACGGATTCTAAGCGAGTGGATACCAGACTTCGCGAAAAGTCCGTCGCGGAAACGGGTTGGAAACAGGACGTTTCCAAACTGGCATGGAGCCAATGACGGCGACTTTGCCAGTGTCCCGATGGAGCAAAGGACTTGAGCATTAGTCTGGTCCACGAACTTACAGAGTGACCGTTGCATAGCAAAATTCTGGAGAATCTTAAATTCTACTCTAAGCTATACCTTATCCATTCCCATAACCGCGGACCGAAAAGAATGACTCCAATGACCACCGACTGAAGGGCAGTCACCAAAACTGCGCCTGCAGCAACATCTTTTGCCATTCCCGCAATCGGATGAAAATTTGGCTCCGCTAAATCCACAACAAGTTCGATAGCCGTGTTCATCACTTCAGCCGTAATTACACTTCCAATGGTGAGGACAAGTAAAACCACTTCTATCCGAGTAAGGTGACACCACCAGGCTGTAGCCAAAACAAGACTACCCGCAAAGATATGAAATTGGAGATGTTTTTGTGTTTTCGAGGAATAGAGAATTCCCCGGCTAGCCTGGCCGAGACTCCGCCAGAAGGAACGGGTTTTCTGATATTTCCCCATGAATCCCCCACCCTTACTCTCTCAAGAGGCCAATTTGGTTCATGACCGTTTCTTCCTGGCGGCGCATCTCGGCTTTATCCTCTTCAGCTTCATGATCATACCCGAGTAGATGTAAGGTTCCGTGTACGGCTAGGTACACCAGTTCCCGCTCAAAGGAATGCCCATATTCTTCAGCCTGTAATCTCGCTCTCTCCACAGAGATAATGATATCTCCCAAAATCTCATCCTCAAAATCGAGGATTTCAGGTTCTTCCTCTACCTCATCCTGGAGCGCAAACGAAAGCACATCGGTTGGGCGATCGACTCCTCGGAACTCTCTGTTCAGCTCATGGATGCGTCGGTCATCAACGAGTGTAAGACTCACTTCAGCTTCTTCTGGGCCCTCAGCAACCCGAATGGCTTCCGAAATGCCCCGCTCAAAATAGCCTTGAATCCGTTCCCGCTCAACTTCGGGAATCGTCTGTTCTTCCCAATTGATATCTAATAACAAATTCTAGGAGTTACCCCTAAGGCAACTCCTCCCTCCCTTCGTTTTTAGGTTCATTATCCCTCTGGTTTGTTTCCTCTGAAGGATCCTCTAAAGTATATCCCTGGACAACTTCTTTAGAATCCTCTTCTTCCTTAATCGGCTCACTTTCCGTCGCACCCGCAAGTACGGGCAGTGATTCCTCCGTTTTCTGAGGGAGGTCCGGATATTCAACGCGGGAATGGAATATTCCCGTCAGGACTCGCACAAAAGCGGTTGCAATCTTATCCAGGTCGCGGAAGGTCAGATTGCTTTGATTGAGTTGATCATTATTAAGCTTGTCCTTAATAATTTTCCGAACCAATCCTTCAATTCGTCCTGGAGTGGCTTGCTTCATCGAACGGACGGCTGCCTCAATGCTATCCGCAAGCATGACCAGAGCCGCTTCTTTGGTTTGAGGTCGCGGTCCTTCATAATGAAATGTTTCTTCCTGAATTTCAGGGTTATCTTCAACTGCTTTATGATAAAAGAAGCTGACTATGCTGTCTCCATGGTGTTGCGAAATAATATCTTGAATCGATTGAGGTAATTTTTCCTCTTTCGCCATTTCCAACCCATCTTTAATATGGGAGGTAATGATCAGTGCACTTAACGTAGGAGCAATTTTATCATGAGGGTTATCCTGAGCAAATTGATTTTCAATAAAGAAATAGGGGCGTTTGAGCTTCCCGATATCATGATACATCGCTCCGACACGTACCAAAATCGCATCGGCTTCAACTTCTTCAGCAGCTGCTTCCGCCAGATTGCCAACAAGGATACTGTGATGATAGGTCCCCGGAGCCTCCACCAGTAAACGTTTAAGGAGGGGACGATTAGGATTGGAAAGTTCCAACAAACGGATACCAGACGTAATATGGAAAGCCGCTTCAAACCAATGCAGTGTTCCAACCGTGAGAACAGATGAACCCAGTCCATTCACTACGCCAAGTATAACGCCCACAAGCCATACTGTAGGACTCATCCCTGAAGTCAGAGCGATTGCACTGACCGATATGATATTTACTGCAGAGATAAATAAGCCGGCACGCGCTAAATCTGACCGCTGACTTAAACGTGAAACACTATATACGCCAATAACTCCACTAAATAAAGCCACAATAGCCACTTGTAAACCATAAGAAGTGGTCACAATGGGATCCGCCAAAATTCCAACGAAGACCGCTAAAATAATGGAACTTAAAACCGCCGTCTCTGGATCCACTAAAATTGCAATCGTCATCGTTGCCCAAGCTGTAGGTATGAGGATCCCCACTAGCGCATTAAATTGGGAACCTCCAAGATTTAAAGCCACAATTCCTTTCCCAATAAGCAAGACCAGGACTATACTCAACCCGACTAAAATCATTTTAGGAAACAGTTGTGAAATATGTCGTCGGTACTGACGCGCATAAAGTATCATCGATAACATACTGATTAAAACGATCAGGAGAATTCCGGCAACAGAACGCCAAGGTGAAAGGGTTTCCACCAATCCATAAGACGCTAAAACTCGCATCACATTCTCGTCCACAATCTCACCGGGCCCGACAATTTTCTGGCCCACTTTATAACTATGCACTTCAAGTTTTACTGAAGCGCGAGCAGCTTGTCGTAAATTTCCGGTCGCCGTTTCATCTACCAGTAACGTTTGCTGCGTGATCTTAGATTCCACAAAGGTTCTCAAGAAGGTCTTAAAGTCATCCGTCAAAGGCGCTTTATTAATATCCTGCTTCATTCGATCACGAAGGGTCGCAACTTCATTGGCGTCATGCGCTCCAGTATCACTTCCCCTAGCATTCCCCATAATAATTTGGGTGGCAATTTGCTCCTTTTCATCAAGAAGTTGAGGAGAGGATTGAACTAAACTTGTCAAAACCCCATCCGTTAAAGCCGCAAAGGGGATCGTTTGACGAAGCTTGCTAATCTTGGCCGGATTCTCTTCTTGACTATTAACCGATTCCCCAAGCGCGATAAACGCTTTACTTAAATCCTTAGCCACACTGGAAAGATAATCTTCATCCGGTATATAAACGGGTTTGACTGCTTGAGCTGCTGCATCCTGATCGCGCCGATATTTATCATAGTCCTCAATATCTTTTGCCCAAGGTGCCTTAATCAGTTGTGGACTGGGATCTCCCAAATCGATATTCAATCTCGAAGTAAAAAGTCCAGAAGATAACAAAAAGGTAAATAGCAGAAAATACACCACAGCGGCAATCAGGGGCTGCCAAGTGGTGTTTTTCTTGAAATCAGCTAAATCTTTTAATGGCCTTAGTTCTCTAATCTTCAAATACATCCTTCTTTCACGAACGGGATTCTAGGAACGATCCCGCCGGCCTTCTCTTGCTTCCATTTGTTCATAGGCCTGGATAATTTTTTGCACCAGAGGATTACGAACAACATCGGCCGCTGTAAAGTAATGGAAAGAAATATCAGGAATATTCTTTAAAATGTTTTGCACTTCAACCAGTCCTGAATAATGGCCCCGCGGTAAATCGACTTGGGTGATATCCCCAGTCACAACCGCCTGAGAAGCGAAACCTAACCGAGTTAAAAACATCTTCATTTGTTCAGGTGTCGTATTTTGAGCTTCATCCAGAATAATAAACGAATCATCCAACGTTCGACCTCGCATATAAGCAAGCGGCGCGATTTCAATTGTTCCTTTTTCAATATACCGTTGAACCGTCTCGGGACCTAAAAGATCGTACAAGGCATCATAAAGAGGCCGAAGATAGGGATCGATTTTTTCCTGAAGATCACCCGGCAAAAAGCCCAATTTCTCCCCTGCTTCAACAGCTGGACGCGTAAGCACGATTCGATTGACCTCCTTGGCCCGTAGAGCGCGCACCGCCATGACGACGGCCAAATACGTTTTGCCCGTTCCTGCTGGACCTATGCCAAAAACAATGGTGTTTTTATCAATCGATTCAAGATAATCCGCCTGTCCTAAGGTTTTTGCCTTGATCGGCCGCCCCCGGTGAGTCGTCGCAAAAACTTTAGCAAGCGTATCCGCCATTCCTGAATCTTGTCCCTCTTCAACCTGGGAAATGATATATGAAACATCAGTTGGGTTTAAATTATGGCCTTGTCGGATCATTGAAAGAAGCTCCTTGACCGCTTTCTCCGTCTTGTCCACTTCTTTCATCTCACCGCTGATGACCATTTCTCCCCCGCGAACAATACAACGCCCTCCTAGACGTTCTTCTAAAAGACGTAAATGGGCATCTTCTAATCCCAGTAAATTCATTTCTTCAGCAGTATTGTTCAAAATAAGCTTTGATTCTTTCGTCAATCTTTCGCCTCCATTTACGGATTCGGATACACCGCTAAATCTTCATAGGTTTCTGTTTCTACGCGAACTCGCTCCATTCCATCACTGGTAGCTAAGACCCGCACCCGCTCTTCAATGATACTAGCCCCTGGGGAAATCTTTGATAATATTTCATCTTTGGCCTGTTTCTCGGCAATCTGTTGAGCTTCTTCTTTAATTCGTTCAAAATGCACGGTCTCTAATTCTTTATAGGTAATGGATAGTATTTCGACAGGGAAATGCCAATTCCTCCCGAACGTATAAGCGTGAATCTTAACTTCTTTCGTCACTTGATCAAACGGCGATTCGGGTGTTGTTACCATTATGACACGGTTACCGAATTTTATACCCCAGCCTTTAGCACTCCGTCCACTCTCTTCGATCTTATCTTCACTCAAAGGGACTGTTGCTTCAGATGTATACCAAACACGAGCCCGAGCAAACCCTTTCGCGGCAGGAATCGCTTGAGGCAGGGTTGGATTAGGCTTCGAAGCAATACCCGGTTTAGGCTGAGCCGTCGGATTATCTAGACTCACTGGAGCCTCAATTAAAACCTGACCTGCTTTCACCGTTTCCCCTTCGTGAACTAAGGGAGTTCCCTGAATAACCATCAATTCGTGAATGATTCCTGTCTTGTTCGCGACAAGATTTCCGCGTTCGGTCTGTACGACGGGTCGTATTTTTTCTTTAACATTAATATTTATTCGCGTTCCTTGATGCTCAATTCCGATCCAGGCGGCATCCGGAAATTCTTCCACTAAAGCTTTAACAATTTCACGAGTATTCACATCTTTTTGCCAAACCCAGGTTTTAAGTCCGTGCATTTCAGCGCTTTGCAGAAGCTGTTCCTCTGGAATCATCTTAACTCCCGTCACTTGAATCGATAATACCATTTGGGATAGAGCAATAAGGCTCATTCCAATAATGAAAATCCCTGCCATCAACGTTTTTCTACGCCACCACCGAAGGGCAATGAAAGGCCAACCATACTTTGCGAGAATATGGATTCGAGTATGGGTATGACGAGCGGCATGACGCAATTTCTTAAAATCCTCAATACTCACCTGAGCTTTAAGCCCTCGTTCCGATTTCTGAGTTTTATAGAAAACAACACCATCCCGAATCCCTTCATTAACAAAGCGAGCGAGTTGATCTCCGCGCGCAGCAAAGATGACCCGTCCATGATAAAAGGGGCCAAACTTCACAAGCATTAGCCTTCACTCCCTCCCTGAAACGTGAGAGAATCGAGCTCACCCTCGATACGCAGTTCTGTCGCCAGAACCGTCTTTAAGATAAAGCCGCGACCCGTTAAACAGAGTTCCCCTTCAAGCGTACTTAAACGGATTTCCTCAGTCGTAAACTCCACGATGTCCTGATAATTTTCGACCAGAACCTCCTGGCGTCCAGTTATCGTTATCTTTGGGCCGTTGCCTGCGACATCCGGCGGAAAATCTAAAGCTTCTCCTACATTCTTTGAAAGTTTATCAAACATAGAAAGACTCCTCCCTTCTAAACCATGTTTATGAAGAGAAGAGTCAAATTAGTCCAAGCCTGTGGGACAAAATCGTTCTTGTTATGAATCACTCCCTATAGTAATCTTCTTTTTCTTTTGAAGAAGCATCTTGATAATGCGTAATTGTGACCCCTTCTAAACTTCCAATTTCAAGGATCACTTGCTTCATATCCGTTTTATCTGAAGCGCTTAACTTAAATGCAACTGGAATATCTTTTGAATTTTTAATGGGGAGGATTGAAACATGTTTTATAACTATTCCATTATTTTCGATGATCGTTCCAATTTCCTTAAGTTTAAATTCATTCGATATTTTTAGCCTTAATACTCGATGATGTCTATAGATGATCTTTTCCCAGAAACCATCAAGTATTAAAAATACAAGAAATGTAGTAACTAAGGCTGAAATATACATACCACTTCCTGCAGCCATACCAATCGCTGCTACTACCCAAATACTCGCTGCCGTTGTTAATCCTTTTACGGTTGGTCCTTCATGTATGATTGTCCCTGCTCCCAAGAAGCCTATCCCTGTTACAATATTTGACATAATCCGTCCAGGGTCTTGATTTACTGTATCAAAGGATTTAAAAGCGTATACAGAAATAACGGTTACCAATGCTGAACCGAGTGCAACCAACATATGCGTTCTTATCCCAGCGGGTTTATTTATTTTTTCTCGTTGCCAGCCAACAATTCCACCCAGGATACACGCTAATATCAATTTTAGAGCAATTTCATAGTCGTAAGTCATCAATCAAAACACCTACTTCAATCTATATTAATATTATAGCAAATAAAATATACTCCGTCATATTATATAAATCCTAACATCATTTCAGCAAATCAGGAAATACTGTTTAGCGTAGATAAATATGATCACTATAAGGAGGCGTTCTTTTTGAGCAAAGATGAAGCAAGAAGAGAAGAGTTAACCCATAAATTTCCTGATGTGGACCAGCATTTTCAAGAAATCAAGAAAGAGATCTATGAGCCTCAAATCGATCGATTAGGGGAAACTAAGAAGGAACAAAAAGGACGAGATAAAAATCAATAAAGCCGAAGTTAATTGTTCCAATAAAAAAGGAGAGCTATATGCTCTCCTTTGAATTACCCCTGACTCCTCACTGACTTAGCGGGCTTAAAATAAGCGACTAACGCTGGGATTAAATAAATCAAATACGTTGTAACCAATACGATATTCGGATTGTCTCTGTAGCCAAAGATTGCCTTGAGTAAACTACCGGCCGTAGAGTCTTGGCTCAGGAGGGCTTGAGTATTCCAGACCTTGAACCCTTCGCCAATCCAACCCACTTCTTGGAAAGCATGTATCCCATTAGAAGCAAGACCGGCGGCCATGAAGATTAACAACAAACTCATCACATTAAAGAACGCCTTGAGAGGTAAACGATGAGTTCCTCGATAGATTACATAGCCAACAATCGCAGACAACCCAAATCCAAGGATCGTTCCTTCCCAAATTTGACCTCCAGTTGAGGTTTGAGCTGCTCCAGAAATAAAGAGAACCGTTTCAATACCTTCTCGTATAACCGTTACAAAGGCTAAGGTAGCCAGTGTCCAACCCGAACCGTGTTTTAACGCGTCCTGTACCTTTAACTTAAGTGAACCGCTTAAATCTGCACTTTGGCGTTTCATCCAGAGAGTCATCCACGTCAAAATAACGACCGCTACAAGCATAAAGGTTCCTTCTAATATCTCCTGAAAATCTCCCATTTCCGTCTTTCCTAGGACAAAAAAAATGACTACACCTGTAAGAAGACTCACTAGTGCGGCCGCTGCTGTACCCAGCCACACCTTACCTGAAGCACGAGATGCACCAAGTTGTTTAAGATACGCTAATATAATCGCCAAAATGATTGAGATTTCTACCCCTTCACGCAGAGTAATAATAAACGTACTGAACATGTATCTCACTTCTCCTCTAGCTTCTTTTAAATTTCATCTCGATTTTCGATGAACACTTGATCATATTACGGATCCTGCCGCGGTTCAGAATCCTTCTTATGTTTCTCGGGATTATTGATAATGATTATCACTATCATTCATTATACTGAGAATGCACTGTATGTCAAGTATTCCTTATCATTTTACTCGGAATTATTTAACTAAAAAAAGCGGGGACACCCCCGCTCTCAAGACACAATTTATGATCTATTTCTTAAGGCTCTTTACTGTCAGGAGAACCCGCAAAATCTCTTCTGGAGATGGCGGACAACCCGGGATCTCAACTTGGACAGGTAAGACCTCCCCAATTCCCCCGTTTGTTGCATAAGCTTCCTTGAACACGCCACCATTAATCGCACAATCTCCGACGGCGATCACCTGCTTCGGATGAGGTGTTGCTTCATAGGTTGCTGCCGCGGCCTGGAGGAGCTGAGTCGTCATGGGTCCAGTACACATCAAAAGATCAGCATGCCTTGGAGACGCGACAAAATCAAAGCCATACTGTTGGAGATCATAGATTGAATTTAATAAGGCCCCCATCTCCCAGTCACATCCGTTACAGGATCCGCAATCTAAATGCCGAATATGCAAAGACTGATTCGTCCTGCCTGCTTCACTTTGTCTTTCCGTCAGTCGGCCTGTTTTTAGACTCCGCTTTAATAACTTCCACATCTCTTTTTCTCCTATACACGTTGTTCATTCTAACGGTCACAGCAACTATAACACAGTTCAAAGCTCTTATTGATTAAAGGAAAATCGGGAACAATGTTACCGAGGACAGCTAAGGGTACTGCCGGCCAATTCGCATAAGCTGCTGAACGAATCCGACAACGATAAATCTTCCGGTTCTCATCAACCATTAGCCAGACAGCATCTGTCCCCCGTGGTGATTCAGCACAACCCCAAGCAAATGAGTGCGGTTTCGTATTTGTTTCCCAAGCTTTCCGAAATTCGCTTTTCCCTTGTTCATGGGTCTGCTCATTCGCTCTTTCTTTCCAGTCCCTCAAGTACTTCATCTTTTCCAAGAGAACTTCTAAAAGTTCAAAGCTTTGCTTCACTTCACGAGAGCGTACTATAAGGCGTGACATGACATCACAATCTGCTTCAACTTGAGGCTCAACATTTAGCTCAGGATACAATAGATAAGCATGGCACTGCCGCCAATCTATTGCTACTCCAGAGGCTCGCGCCGCAGGACCAGTTACTCCTAAATCGATAGCACTTTCATGTTTTAAGACACCGGTTGTCACTGCCCGCTGACGGAAGCCGTCATGCTCCAGAATCAGAGAAATCCAATCCTCAGAGTCCTCCCTAATCTCGCGTAGACGTTCCGCTAAGATGCTTGTTTGTTCTTCATCGGGAATCCTATCTACTCCACCCGGTACTACCGCACCTCTCAAAAAACGATGTCCGAATATCTCTCGATTCAGTCTTTGGACGTGTTCTTTAGCCTGAAGGCCATTGGCATTGCCGAGCGCAAAACCCACACCGGCACACATATTGCCAATATCTCCAAGGTGATTATATAGCCGCTCCAATTCTGCTAAAACAGTACGCCAGCCTAAAACCGTATGAGAGGGTTGAAATCCTGCCAGCTTCTCGACCGCTTCACAATAGGCCAAAGCATGACTGACCGTGCACACCCCGCAGAGATGCTCAATTATCGCTAAGCCCTCAAAGAGGTCCTTCCCTTCAAGAAGTTTCTCGACTCCTTTGTGGGTATAAAACAATTGTGCTTCGATGTGCAAAATTGTCTCGCCAATCGTTTGGAAACGAAAATGTCCGGGTTCAATAATTCCTGCGTGGATCGGACCTACTGAAATTTCAAAGGTTCCTTCTCCCTGGGCAGGAGAAATCGGTAATTCTCCTGGCACGAAACCCTTATTTTCTAAGTAATTTGCCTCTCGCTTGCGCAACGGAAAGAATCCCTCTGGCCAACCGGGATGGAAAACTAAGGGACGCGGGTCAGGGTGACCGACTGCTTTCAGTCCGAATAAATCCTGAACTTCTCGTTCAGACCAATTTAACGCAGGCCAAACCGCCGTCAAAGATGGGAAACTGTCTTCAATCCCTCGAGAGGCCAATGTCAACGAGAAATCCCCGCTCCAATGGAGCACGAGGTAGATAACAAAACCCTGTCCAAGCTGTCGCTCATCATTCACCGTGTGAATAAGGAGAATCGGATTTTCGCCCTGAGAGCTTACGCGGAGATCATTGAGCACGCTTGGAAAACGTTCAGACTTAATCCAGACAAACCCTTCCTGCTTCGTCCACGAAACAATCTCAGAATCCTCGCACGCTTGAAAGTACGCTCGTAACTTGTCCATGATCTCCACCTCCTTGAATAATCTGCACAACCTGCCAAAGCGCCTGATTGATACTTTCCGGAATAAACAGACCTAGAACAAGAACCCCTAAAACTGGAACTCCAAGAAGGAGAGGCTTCCAACTTTCCCCTGGAGTTTCGTGTTGATGTTCATAGGGCTTCCCGAAAAGCATGCCCACAAAGTGATAGAGGAAGCCAGCAAAAATAAGGGTCAGAAAGAGTGAAGCGAGAAAACCAAGCACCGGGTGACCAGTACTAAATAATCCGGCTAAGATACTGATCTCCGAACGAAATGTTCCAAATGGTGGTGTTCCTGTAATGGCGAGAAAGCCCAACAGAAGGAGAAATCCCGTATAAGGCCACAGCGAAATCAGTCCACGGATTTTTAGAATTTGACGTGTCCCCGTCTTGTGCACAATTCTCCCTACGACCACGAAGAGATTAGCTTTCGTAAGGGCATGCAGCAATAAATGCAAACAGGCGCCCCAAATTGCCAGAGGTGTTCCCAATCCGAACCCAAGCGCTAAAATCCCCATATGTTCCACACTGGAATACGCAAGCAAGCGTTTAATATCTTTTTGTAAAAGAATGAATGCAACCATAACACCAAGCGAAATAAGTCCGAACACCATCAAGAGATTCCCGGAAAAGTTCGGTCCGAGTGAGGTTTGCCGGACAATGATATGCCAACGCAGAATAGCATATAACGCACAGTTTAAGAGAACCCCGGACAAGAGAGCACTTACGGGTGACGGAGCCTGACTGTGCGCATCAGGAAGCCAAGGATGCATTGGCGCAAAGCCAACTTTAGCCCCGTACCCGATAAAGGCAAAAAGGAAACCGAGTTTAACCAAGGCCGGATCCAATTGCAAAACCCACCCTTGGAGTAAACGCCAATCAAGCGACGCGAGGCCGTATCCATTGACTTGACCCGCTGCCGCGTACAGAAGAAGCGTTCCAAGCAAAGCAAAACTAATTCCCACTGAACATAAGATGATATATTTCCACGCCGCTTCAATGGCCGCTTTTTCACGGTAGAACCCGACCAAAAGTGCGGTTGCCAAGGTTGTCCCTTCAATTCCGACCCAGATGAGTCCTAAATTGGGAGTACTGACCACCCAAAGCATCGTCCCAATAAACATCCAAATCCAAAAATAATACCAACGCAAACGATTACGGGGAACTTTTCCTTCCTCCACCTCAAGTTCCATATAGTGCAGGGAAAATAAGACCACATAATCAGCAATAATGACGATAACGCTTAAAAGCAAAGCGCTGAGAGCATCCCAATAGAAAAAGCCATTCCAAATACTTTGGGGACCCTCACGAAAAACCTTGAAGACAATATTTCCTGCTAACCCTGTTAGACTCAAAAGAGCTAGCCCATTTAAGCCCCTCAGATACGGCCGTTTAGCCGAAAACATCATAGCGAGAGCTGCCAGGAAGGCAATAACTACAAACATTAGCTTTTCCTACCCTTTCAATGAATTAAGATGCTCGACATTTAAGGAATCAAATTTCTGAATCATCCGCTGTGCTAACACTCCGAAAATCAAGACCCCAATCAAGATATCAAAAATAACCCCAATTTCCACGAGTAAAGGCATCCCTTTCGTCAAAAGGAATCCCGCTAAGAAAATTCCGTTATCCATCATTAATATCCCTAAAACCTGAACCAAGGCCACTTTGCGGATAACCATCAACAAGAGTCCATAAAAAAGAAGTGAAAAAGCGATCGCCAGTCCATTGCGAAGCGCTGGCTCAACCAAATTCAGCAAGGGTTGAGTGATCACATAGGCCAGCACCGTTAAGGATGCGGCAACGACCAGAGAGGAGGTGCGTTTGAGGAAAACCTCTCCTACCCATTGAGTATGGGATTGATTCGCGGTACGCCGCAAAAGCCAAGGAATAATCCCTCCTTTGACAGCCAAAGTCAGGAGCGCCACTCCAATCATTTCCAACTCGGACGATCTAAACCCCTCGATTAAAACCAATAAGGCGATACTTATAGCTTGATAAGCCCACCAATTTAGCGCTTTACTCAGCTTTGTACTTCCCACAAGGGCTAAACCTGTTGCCAAAATGATAAAAAGCAAAAGTGGCTCAAGATTTGCTGGTATAGTCACTCCCATCTCAAATTCCTCCTTCCATCAGCAAAAATGTCACTAACGCAAGCATTGCACTAGCTGTAGCTGCCGCCAAATAGTTAGGAATTCGAAAGAGGCGCATCTTTACATTCAAGCTTTCAATCGTCGCAAAGAGGGCTCCCAATAAAGCGACACATAAAATTTGAGCTACAAGGCTCTGTGCTCCGATGATCAAGGCGAGCAGTTCAAGTAAAATGAGTTGTTTTAATTGTTCTGCCCAATTTAAAAAGGCCAGTGAACGTCCCGAATAGTCAAGCAGCATGCCTTCATGAATCATCGTCAGCTCCAGATGCGTATCTGGATTATCCACGGGAATTCGCCCCATTTCTGCAATCACAATGAACCCTAAAGCAAGTACCGCAAGCAAACGTGGAGTCTCTAGCAAGGATATTCCCTGCAGGTATTGAATAAGTCCCGTTAAAGATGTTGTTCCAGTCATCAACGCTAGGACGCTCAGGCTTAATAAAAATCCAGGTTCCACCAAGGCCGCAACGAATAATTCGCGGCTGCTTCCCATGCCTCCGAAGGCTCCAGCCACATCAAGTCCAGCTAATGTTAAGAAAAAGCGAGCCACACCAAAGCTGGCCACCAACCAAAATATAGTCCCGTATTGACTCATCGGTGCCCACCCCCAAGGGTTTGGAAGAACGAGAGTCGCGAGAAGCGAACTTCCCAGGACAAGGGATGGAGTGATCAGGAAAATCCAAGATGCATGTTCTGAAACCACTTCTTCCTTAAACCAATACTTACGAAGATCACGGTAAGGTTGCCAAAGCGAGGGGCCTTTTCTCATCTGCCAGAATGCTTTGGCCTTTTTGATCCACCCCTGCAAAAGTGGGGCTAAAGCGAAGAGGATCAGAACGTGCCCTATCGAAAAGAAGATGGTTCCTAAGTCTTTTTCAAAATCGAGTAACATTTTATAATCTCCTCTCCTCTTATAATGACCAAATCAGCACAATGACGAGTGTTATGAGCATATATCCCAGATAGAAATGAATACTGCCCCCTTGTAACGTCCGAATCCGCTCCGCACACCAGAGCAAAAGATGCGTGAAAGGCCGATAGATGATTTCCTCATACCGCTCTCGGGTTTTCCCTGTATAACTCAGATTTCGGACAACATAACGCGTTTCCGAATACTCTTTCTCAATCTTCGACTTCGATCCCAGGAGTTGCTTAAATAAAATGCGCAGTGGCATCGTAATCCCTAAGCTCGAATACTGCATGCGTGGGGTTAGCGGTGTCCCGCAGTTCCATGTCGCACCCACGCGTCGCCGCTGTCCTCGGGTGAGCAGATAGAGCAACCCTGTTATAAGCAGTAATAAAAGGCCATAAATTTTCACCGAAGCGAAAAAGCCTGACATAACAAGTGAATTAGAGGTTTCCACTGATACGGAACTGAAGCGCTCAGGCGATGAAGCAAATAAGCTTTGGACTGGAAGAGAAATCAGTTGAAATACCCCTTTAGGCCATAAAATCGCCCCAAAAGTGAGGCTAATCGCAATCCCTAGAGACCCGGTTTGCGACTTAGGAAGCTCTTCTGCCGTCTTCGCCTCAGGACTGCGAGCTTGCCCCAAAAAGGCACTGGCAAACCATTTTACCATCGTCGCTAAGGCTAATGCAGAAACTAAGCCAAGCGCCGCAATCACGAGTAGGAGTGTAAATTTAACCCCTCCTTCTCTCGCTTGGTGCGCGGTCTGATATAACGACTGAAATAACAGCCATTCTCCCCAAAATCCACCGAGGGGAGGCAATGAAGCTAGTCCTAACGCTCCAAACATAGCCCAAAATCCTGTCCAAGGAAGACGTCTCAGTAACCCTCCCATTTTCTCTAAGCTTCGCGTATGAGTCGCTTGGATGAGATTTCCGGCAACCATAAATAAGCTCGATTTAAACAACAGATGGTGAAGGACATGCCAAAAAAATGCAAACAAAGCGAGCTGCGCAATTTGGGGATAACCGAGCGCTTGCGATAACATTGCAGTCCCAAGGGCTATCGCTAAAATTCCTACATTTTCTACCGTAGAATAGGCAAGCACCCGTTTGACATCTTGCTGAACCGAGGCGTAGAGAATCCCCACGAAAGCGGAGATAATACCTGTTAATAACAGAAGGCCTCCCCACCACAGTTCGACCGGACCGAGCGTAAGATAAATGAGCCGCAACATCAAATAGAGAGCAATCTTGACCATCACTCCCGACATCAAGGCTGAAACAGGGGTAGGCGCAACCGGGTGAGCATAGGGTAACCAGATATGAAAGGGAACAAGTCCTGCTTTAGTGCCCAGCCCAATGAATAACCCTAGAAAGAGGAGATTTTTTTCTATGATACTTAGATTGGGAGAATAAGCAGCCCACGACGCAAACGCAAAACTTCCGGTTTTTGCATAAAAATACAAAACAACAGACGTTAGAAAGACGGTACCCAGGTGAGTCATGACCAGATAAATATAAGCTGCCCGCCGATTTTGGCTTTCTTCATGCTCATACATGACAAGAAAGAAAGAAAAGAGAGACATAACCTCCCAAAAGAGTAAGAACGTAAAGCCATCTTTCACCATCAGAACGCCGAACATGCTTCCTATAAAGGCTAGCCAAGAAACAGCAAACAAAAGAAGGGATTTCTTACCCTCATATTCCTTCATGTAGCTCCAAGCGTAAAGTGAAGATATTCCCTGTCCTAGGAAGAGAATGACAAGAAAAAAGGCGGTCAGTCCATCCGGTTTCCACCTTAGAACCTCTCCGCCTCCCCAAAAATTGTACCCTAATAAACCTAGACCTGCGAGTGCAGTTATCAAGGTTAAACCGAAGGTGCTTCGTCGTATAGCACGTTCAGTTTTTACATTGAGATTATACATACTCTGTTTCCTCCACTTAGCTTCTTTGTCCATTCCAAATCATGTACTATAACACTGACAACTTCAGTCCACGTATACCTTATTTATTGATACTTGTACTATAACACGCACATCCTTAATCTTATTCCTCTTAGCTCCTCTCTTTCAAGTTGCATAATCCTCCATATTTCTGGATATTCTCTCAAAATCTCGAAAAGATTTGCTTTTACCGAAGCTATGCTAAGTTTCTAGCCTATCGATAAGATTTCATGAGTTATAAAGAAAACCCAGAACTTATGCTGAATAATTATTTAAATTTCTACAAATACTGTATTTGAGTTTAAGGAGGTGTTACATATGCCCGGAAACGCAAAGCAATATGTTGATCAAAGTATGTCAGCAGTACAAACTACTGTTAGCACATTACAACAAGCACTTAGTTCTGCAGAAAAGCCAGAAAACAAAAACAAAATTCAACAAGCAATCAATTCACTAACCTCAGTACAGCAACAATTATCAGGGTATCAAGATTAATTAATATCTAAATTATTGTTGACTGAAACCTATTAAAAACACTTTATTCTGATCTACTCAGAATAAAGTGTTTTTCCATTTAAATTAAATTAGTTTCTTGTAAAAAGGTCAGCCATAAGTCTATGCCCCCCAACATTAGGATGCAGATGATCTGGGCCCAGTAGCAACTGTTCTCTCTCTCTAAGCGCTTTTGCTACGGGCACAACAACAAAATGAAATTCTCTTGCTTGATTCAGAATGCTGTGATTTGCGGCCTTAACTAAACCTTTTGCGAAAGCATCCGTCTCTTTGTCCATCGGGGGCAGAGGGTTATAAATCGTTGCTACCTTGACTAAAACGGATGGATTAATCGCCCGAATCTGTCCCCCGATTAACCTGAGATTATGGTTGAAGTTTCCTAAGATGAGGTCAATATTGGACCCCGAACCTGAGATAAGACCTTTACCGACGGCGAGCAGGTCATTGGAACCAATCGTTAGGCTAATAAATTTAGCCTGTGCAATCAAGGTGTGGAACCTTTTTTGTCCCACCATTGCTGCTAACTCTTCACTCGTCAATCCATTCACCCCAAGGTTAATATACCGAAGACTCGGATCAAAAGAGAGAAGGTTTTTATAATATAGATTAGCAAATGATTGATTCGACCCAACTCCATAACCTGTTGTAATTGAGTCCCCCAGAGCCAAGTAGATTGTGCTCACGATTAAAGGATCACTCCTCTACTCCTTTTTTGCAATTCTAAATCTCAATTTCACTATATATTATTTAACGTTGTTTCTCGTTGATCCATTTTCTCTTAAATAGTGCGCAAAAGGAGCTGTCGCAAAACCTATGGTCGTGTAGTTTCGGGTCTTTTGTAATAGTCCATAATTATTGTGCGCACGAAAAAGGAGCTGTTTTGCGACAGCCCCTACATCCTCAGTTATTGGGCTACATCGACCCAATCGGTCGCGACAAGTGCTTCTAACTCCTCAACTTTCAACCCCACGGCAGCATTCGGTGCCCCTGCAGCAGGATATACCTTTGCATAGGCTCTCAAAGATTGATCAAGGTAAACCGGAATCTTCTCTTTTAAGCCAAAGGGACATACTCCACCAACAGGATGCCCTGTAATTTCCAGTACCTGTTCCACTTCAGGCATCTTTGGCTTCGCCTTAAACATATCTTTAAACTTGCGATTATCGAGTCGTTTATCTCCTGCCATCAAAACCATGATAAAATCATCTTTAACTTGCAAAAGCAGGGACTTTGCAATCTCCCCAGGCGTCACCCCTATGCTTTCCGCTGCTTTGGCAACTGTACTCGTGTCTTCAAAAGTAAGAATCTGGATCTCCTTATCTTTGGTGTCAAAAAAATCGCGAACCGCTTGAACAGTCATAACCTTCCTCCACCCTAACTTTCTATGTATGGTTAAAAGCCTGACTACTTTAAGCAGCCAGGCTTTTAATTGCGTTTTCAGTTTAGAGCCTTCAAAAGACTTAAGCTCCTAAGAGTTCACGCACGATTTGATTAACTCGACTTCCATCGGCGCGTCCTTTGGTCTTTTGAGTAATCTTCCCCATCACCTTACCAAGGTCTTTAGGCCCTTGAGCCCCTACCTCAGTAATCGCTTCTTGGGCAAGCTGACGAATTTCCCCTTCAGAAAGCTGTTGAGGAAGGTACTCCATGAGAATAGAGATTTCCTCTTCCAAAGCCTTCACAGTATCTGGGCGATTCGCCTTAGCAAACTCTACAATAGAATCTCGGCGCATTTTTACTTCGTGCGCGAGAATTTCAATCACTTGTTGATCGCTGAATTCCGTTTTCTTGTCTATTTCACCATACTTAATGGCGGCCCGAGCCATACGGATGACGGAAAGTCTTACCTTCCCCTCCTCTTTGGCCTTCATGGCAACCTTCATATCCTCAACGAGGCGATCCTTCAGGGACAATTTGAGCATCTCCTTACTTGAACTTGCGTTTACGAGCAGCTTCGGATTTTTTCTTCCTCTTCACGCTAGGTTTTTCGTAATGCTCATGTTTACGGGCTTCCGAAATAACGCCTGCCTTTTGACACGTACGCTTGAACCGGCGGAGTGCGCTATCCAGGGATTCGTTTTTTCCAACTTTAATTTCACTCATTATCTTATCCCTCCCTCCACTGGATCATCACAGATATACTATTAGATTATAATAGATGAAACCGGGAACGTCAAGTTTGAGAACTCAACTCAAATGCATATATTCTAGGTTTAGGCGATATTGACACCTAAAGGTTTCCCCCCTAGAACATGAAAATGCAAATGCTGGACGGCTTGCCCACCCTCTTCACCAATGTTAGTGACAACACGGTAGCCCAATTCTGCGACTCCAAATTCTCGTGCTAATTTTTGAGCTAGCATGAGGATATGCCCCATCAACCCTTCATCCACAGGTAAGACTTCCTCCAGACTGGCAATATGTTTTTTCGTGATTAACAGCAAATGTACGGGCGCTAAAGGATTTATGTCTTTGATAACAAGCACTTGATCATCTTCGAAGACAACTTCACTCGGTATTTCTTTATCAATAATTTTACAGAAGATGCAATCTGCCATGAACTCGAAGCCTCCCTTATGTATATGCTTAATTTTCCTCATAGGTTCAGCATTTCTCATAGGTAAATTTTTCTATATTAGATATAATTATAGCATATTATTTCAAAAGATGATCTTTCTCAAAGACAAATTCAACGAGTTCTCCACTTTCCCACGCCTTTCCATCACTTCGCGGCGGGAGTTTAACTTGGATATAATTTCGCGTGTGTCCAGTGGCGGTTCCATCCTCACCAACACGCTCAATCAAAACCTCAAGCGTTTGACCTACACATTTTTCAACATAATCTTCATGACTTTGTTGGGCGACCTCCATCAAGGCTTTAACCCGCTGCTCTTTAACCTTTTTAGTGAGGTGATCCGAATACTTGGCAGCAGGCGTACCTTTCCGTTTCGAATACGGAAAAACATGAACTCCAGCAAAATGACAGGAGCGAACGAATTCGAGAGAATCCTGGAAGTCTTGCTCCGTCTCTCCGGGGAACCCGACGATAACATCCGTGGTAATTGCGATTCCCGGAAGTTTTTGATTGAATTCATCGATGAGATTCTTAAATTCCTGTGTGGTGTAAGGCCTTTTCATGCGCGATAAAATGGTATCACTCCCGCATTGAAGTGGAATATGAAGATGGGAACAGACACCAGAAGATGAAAGAATAACCTCAATCAATTCTGGGGTGAATTCCATGGGTTCAGTAGAACTTAGTCTTAAGCGACTCAAGCCAGGGATGTTGGTTAGTTCCTTAACTAAGCGCGCGAGATTCCAATCTTCGCCACTGTCTTCACCGTAAGAGCCCGTATGGATCCCGGTCAAAACAATCTCCTTATATCCGGCGGAGACGAGCTTCTTCGCCTCGGCAATAACATTCTCATGTTTCCTGCTCCGAACCGGTCCACGGGCGTAGGGAATAATACAATAGGTGCAAAACTTATTACAGCCGTCTTGAATTTTTAAAGTTGCTCGAGTTCGACTTTCTCCCTCCATCAAGGGAAGTTCCTCAAATTCTTGAGCATCCCAAATCGTATGCACCTGGCTCTGAGGCTTTTGTTCTTGGCGAACTTGCTCAATAAGTTCGAGTATTTTACCCCGATCCTGAGTTCCCAGAACGAGATCGACTCCTTCGATCTCTAAGACCTCGCCTGGAGCAGTTTGAGCGTAGCAGCCCATAACAACAACAAAAGCGTCTGGATGGGATTTAATCATCCGTCGAATCACCTGACGAGATTTAGCATCTCCCGTATTCGTCACCGTGCACGTATTGACAACAACGACATCCGCCTCGTCTAAGGGAGTTACTACCTCATACCCGTTATTATGGAATAACTGGGCGAGGGCTTCACTCTCCGTCTGATTCACTTTACAGCCCAGAGTTAAGAAACACACACTCTGAGGTATTGCTTTTAATGATTCTATAGTGTCATCTGAAGGCATATCCGTCACCCCCTTTAGCTTATTGTTAAATACAAGTGCGATACTCATCCTAAATCCCCGTAATGCGCTAGAACCATAGTCATTGTCGCAATCGCGGCGGTCTCTGCTCGCAGAATCCGTGGACCTAAGGAAACACTTATAGCCCCCAAATGTTCCTGTGCCCAGGACACTTCAGAGGCATCAAACCCTCCTTCAGGGCCAATGATCAGGGCAATCGGTTGCAGAGGATCAAAGCGATCGAGCACCGAGTGCAGACGTTCTGTCTTCTCTTCTTCATAGGAAATCAGCCATTGCGTATTCGCAGGTAAAAGGTTTTGAAGTTCAGACCAATTCGCAACCTCAAAAATCTGAGGTTCTTGAACGCGGTGAGATTGTTTAGCTGCTTCGCCTGCTATTTTTTGCCAACGCTGCACCCGCTCAACGGCTTTAGTTCCTTCCAAACGCATAACCGCACGTTTTGCTCGTAAAGGGACTAAACCGGAAATCCCCAGCTCGGTCCCTTTTTGGATCACCCATTCCATCTTCTCCCCTTTAGAGAGACCGGCGATGAGATAGACCTTGGTTTTAGCCTCAACCTCTGGATGAGACGTCTCTAAGATCCGGCACGTTACGCTTTTGTCTTCGATCTTAAGAATCGTCGCGTAATACTCTGCTCCCGTATTATCAAATCCGATAATATCATCACCAGGGGCTAAACGAAGAACCCTAGCCAAATGCTCCCGTTCATCCCCCCGAAGCCAAAACGCGTTTTTACCGAGTTCTGTGATTTTAAAGCGATGCAATCTATTTCCACCTCGCGCGTAAAAGTACCCACCCAGAATCTTCTTTCTTCTCAATCACTTCGAGTCCAGCCTCGCGCATACCGACTTCAACATCCTCAACTCGATTATCGATAATCCCTGAAGCCAGGAATTCTCCCTCAGGTTTCATAATCCGTTTAAGGTCGGACAAAAGCATTAAAATAACATCAGCAATAATATTGGCCACAACTAAATCCGCTTTTCCTTTCAGTACCGTACCCAAATCGCCATGTTTAACACTGACCTGGGCTAAAACTTGATTCAAATCCACATTTTCCTGTGCCACCTTGACCGCAACAGGGTCCAAATCAACCGCTTCGACTTGCGCCCCGAGCTTAGCAGCTGCAATCGCTAATATGCCAGAACCTGTTCCCAAGTCAAAAACTTTCATCCCTGGCTTAACAATTTCCTCAAGTTCCTCTAAGCAAAGTGTGGTCGTCGCATGAGTCCCCGTGCCAAAGGCCATGCCTGGATCAAGTTCCAGCACCAAATCCTCAACAGTGGGATTAATGTCTTCCCAGGAGGGTTTAATTACGAACCGCTTTCCAACTCGGGTGGGCTTAAAATATGCCTTCCACGCTGTAGCCCAGTCTTCTTCCTGAACGGTTATGCCCTTCACTTGGATGACCCATTCCGGAAAGCGCTCGACTAATTCGCGAAGCTTTTCATCCAGCCGTTCCATGCGCTGTGTGAGATGCTCATCTTCGCATAGATATCCCTTGATGATCGAAGTTCCCGTCAACGCGACTTCTCCGAAACTATGATAATCCCAAATTCCAGATTCAATATAGTTCCGTAAAAGTTCAGGGTCTTCGACACTAACTCCTGGACAGCCGATTTGATAAAAAAGATCGGCAACAGCCTCCTCTCCCTCTGATGAAACCGTTACCGCAACTTCACGCCAATTCATTAATCACATGGCCCCTCTACTCATTATTGCCTTTACCCGATCGCATCGCGTAAATTTTCCTTGACCTTATCGAAAAAAGACTTTTTACCCATTTGTTGTTGCTGAGTTGTTGTATCCGCAAATTCCTGTAAAAGTTCTTTTTGTTTATCGGTAAGTTTGGTTGGCGTTGCCACAACGACACGAACATGTTGGTCACCGCGACCACTTCCTCGGCGATAGGGAACCCCATGCCCACGTAACCGGAAAACAGTCCCTGTCTGAGTGCCTTCTGGCACTTTCATTTTTACACTGCCATCAAGAGTGGGTACTTCCATTTCCGTACCCAGGGCTGCCTGCACAAACGTAATGGGAATCTCGCAGTAAATATCATTGCCATCCCGTTCAAAGAATTTGTGGGATTTGACATGCAACACAACATAGAGATCGCCTGCTGGCCCCCCCTTTTTACCCCCTTCACCACTGCCGCTAAAGCGTAGATTCAGACCTTCCTCAGAGCCAGCCGGAACACTCACTTTAAGTGATTTTACGTTGCGAACCTGACCTTGACCGTTACACGCCTTACAAGGGGAACTGATCATCTGCCCCTCGCCATGACAGGTCGGGCACGTACGAGCTGTCTGAACCATGCCAAATGGAGTCCGCTGATTTACTTTAACCTGACCTGACCCATGACACTCTGTACATTGCGTAGGGTGTGTTCCCGGTGCAGCCCCTGAACCTTGACATTCACTACATGTTTCATGTCGTGGGATCTGAATTTCCTTTTCTACACCAAAAGCCGCTTCTTCAAAGGCAATTGTCAAATCATAACGCAGATCAGATCCGCGAGTGGGTCCATTACGGCGCTGTCCGCCGCCTCCACCACCGCCAAAAAACATATCAAAGATGTCACCGAAACCACCAAAGTCTCCGCCGCCAAAGGCACCACCGAATCCACCTGAATTGGGGTCTGTCCCTGCATGTCCGAATTGGTCATAACGTGCACGTTTATCCGAATCACCTAAGACATCATAAGCTTCGGTCGCCTCTTTGAATCGCTCTTCCGCTCCTTTATCCCCCGGGTTAACATCCGGATGGTTCTGGCGGGCTAACTTCCGGTATGCTTGTTTAATTTCTTGTTCGCTCGCAGTCTTTTCAACCCCAAGCACCTCATAATAATCGTGTTTCATCTTTTCCCTCCATCACTCCTGCTTAACCATCCGAAACTCTATTCACAATAACATGAATTTGGGGCACAGGGGAGACTTATCTCCCCTGCACCCTTTAAAATCAATCTTTACTCTGAAAAATTTTATTTATTTTTATCAGGATCTACTTCAGTATATTCGGCATCAACCACATTGTCATCTTGTTTTGCTTCTCCGCTTGCTCCAGCACCCGCTGCACCTGCGTCAGCGCCTGGTGCACCCGCATTTTGTTGGTACATTTTTTCAACAAACGGATAGAGAACTTTGTTGACCGCCTCAGTTTTAGCCTTAATTTCTTCGAGATTTTCACTATTAGCTACGGCTTTGAGCTCTTCAACTGCCTTCTTAATCGGCTCGATTTCATTTTCGGGAGCTTTTCCTTCGAAATCCTTCAGCGATTTCTCGGTTTGATAAACAATGGAATCGGCTTGGTTCTTCGCATCAACTAACTCTTTACGCTTTTTATCTTCATCAGCATGGAGTTCAGCATCTTTTTGCATCTTTTCAATTTCATCTTTGCTTAAACCTGTCGAGGAGGTAATCGTTACTTTTTGTTCATTACCCGTAGCCATATCCTTAGCTGAAACGTGAACGATACCATTGGCATCGATATCAAATTTCACTTCGATTTGTGGAATTCCGCGAGGAGCCGGGGCAATCCCTGAGAGTTGGAAACGACCCAAGGTTTTATTGCCTGCTGCCATCTCACGCTCTCCTTGTAGGACATGAATATCAACCGAGGTTTGACCATCCGCAGCCGTCGAGAAGACTTGGCTTTTCGTCGAGGGTACAGTCGTGTTCCGGTCAATAATCCGGGTAAAGACTCCACCCATGGTTTCGATTCCAAGAGATAGCGGGGTAACATCAACAAGGATGATGTCCTTCACATCTCCGGCAAGAACCCCTCCTTGAATTGCTGCACCGAGGGCAACCACTTCGTCAGGGTTAACGCTCTTGTTTGGCTCTTTACCACTCATTTTTCGGATTTCATCTTGAACCGCAGGAATACGGCTCGATCCACCGACAAGGATAACTTGGTGAATATCATTCCAGGTCAATTTCGAATCACTTAGCGCTTGACGTGTCGGTCCAAGTGTAGCTTCGACAAGATCAGCTGTTAATTCATCGAACTTCGAGCGAGAAATGTTCATATCCATATGAACAGGTCCTTCAGCGGTCATCGTGATAAAGGGCAGGTTGACGTTGGAAGTCGTCACGCCTGACAATTCGATTTTCGCTTTCTCAGCAGCTTCCTTCAACCGTTGGAGAGCCACTTTATCTTTACTAAGGTCTACACCGTTCGTCTTTTTAAATTCAACAACCATATAATCAATTAAGCGTTGGTCAAAATCGTCTCCACCTAATTTATTATTACCACTGGTCGCTTTAACTTCAACCATACCTTGACTCAGTTCAAGAACAGATACGTCGAAGGTCCCACCACCCAAGTCAAAAACGAGAACGGTTTGATCGTTTTGTTTATCCACGCCATAAGCCAATGCAGCAGCGGTTGGTTCGTTAATGATCCGTTTCACTTCAAGTCCAGCAATAGTTCCAGCATCTTTAGTCGCTTGACGTTGTGCGTCGGAAAAGTAAGCGGGTACTGTAATTACAGCTTCAGTTACCGGCTGGCCAAGATAAGCTTCAGCATCAGCCTTTAATTTTTGCAGAACCATCGCTGAGATTTCTTGTGGGGAATAGCTTTTATCATCAATATTTACTTTGTAGTCAGAACCCATATGACGTTTAATGGAAATCACGGTTTTATCCGGGTTGGAAACGGCTTGACGTTTCGCAACTTGTCCAACTAAACGTTCACCTGTTTTTGAGAAGCCTACAACTGAAGGAGTGGTACGGTTTCCTTCCGCATTTGGGATAACAACAGCTTCTCCGCCTTCCATAACTGCTACACAAGAATTTGTCGTTCCTAAGTCAATTCCAATAATTTTACCCATAATAAATTCTTCCTCCTTATCAATGCTAGCGTGAGACTTTTACCATGCTAGGGCGCAATACTTTGTCCTTAAGATAATATCCTCTTTGAAGCTCTTCGACCACAGTATTTTCCTTATATTCCTCCGAATCCACTTGCAGAACAGCGTCGTGTAACTTCGGATCGAAAGTCTGGCCTACCGCTTCAATAGGAGCAAGACCTTCTTTTTCTAAACCTGTTTTCATTTGTTTCAAAATCATTTCCACGCCCTGTAAAAAGGACTTGAAATCTTGATTGGATTGTGAAGATGCCACTGCACGCTCAAAATTATCGAGTATAGGAAGCATCGCTACGATGACTTGTTCAGAAGCATACTTTAAAGTGTCTTCTCTTTCCTTTTGACTCCGTTTCCGGAAGTTATCAAATTCCGCTTGGAGACGTTGCAAGCGAGCATAATAATCATCCGCTTGTTCTTTGCTTTGTTTAAGCTCCGCCTCTAGGGTTAGGATTTTCTCTTCCATAGATACTTCTGGAACATCTTCCAGGACTTCTTCCCCGCCGTCGTGAACTTCACCCTCGGCAAGATTTCCTTCTGTCAAATCTTTATCTCGGAGATCAACTTCTTCTTCATTCTCCTGATGCAAATTTGGGGTTTTTTCTCCCCACTTGGCCATTGTCTAATCGCCCCTTCCTTATAGTCTTCGTCGCTTCGCCAAAAGTTCAGTCAACGTTTTCGTCATAAAATCTACCATAGCCATCGCCTTAGCGTAGTCCATGCGTGTTGGTCCAATTACTCCAATCGAGCCGACAGGTTTTCCATCGATTTGATACGTTGCTGAGATAACACTGCAATCCTGCAGTTCCTTAACGCTATTTTCTCCGCCAATCGTTACACTTAGTCCATCAGCGACTGGAATAAGTAGTTTTCTCACCTGTTCATCCTCTTCAAAAACATGAAGCAGACTTCTTACTTTATCTACATCCCGAAATTCGGGCTGATTAAGCATGTTCAAAGTTCCACCGAGATAGACCTTATTTTTATCATCCGCAGGTTCATTGAATACAGTCGTGAGCAGATCTAAAGCATGATCGATAAGCGATCGTTGACGTGTGAGTTCACTATAAATCTCATGAAGCAATCCACGGCGGACATCAATCATTGAATGGCCTTTCATCTTATCATTAAAGACGTTAGCAATTCTTTGAAGTTCTTCCGCTGTTACATTTTCTCCAATTTCAACGATCTGATTCTCAACCACACCGTTCTCTTTAACAACGACCATGATGGCTTGCCCCGGTTGGTACGGAAGAAAATGCATTTGGTTAAAAGAGCTTTTCCCTCGTTGAGGACTAATGACGATGCTCGTCAAACTGGTGAGCTGGGAGAGAAGTTTACTTGTATTGGAAATAACTTCTTGAATCTCAGCAATTCGTTTCGTCGTTTCTAGCTCAATCACATTTTTATCTTCTGAGCTGAGCTTAGGACGATCCATCAGACAATTGACATAATAGCGATATCCTGCATCCATGGGAATCCGGCCTGAAGAAGTGTGAGGTTGCTCGAGAAGTCCCATTTCCTCCATATCGGCCATTTCATTACGGATGGTCGCTGATGAGATACCCAAATCGAACTTTTTAGCAATCGTACGCGAACCCACCGGCTCAGCCGTGGTTATATAATCTTGGACAATCGCGCGCAAGATTCTATTTTTTCGTTCATCCATTTGCATATACTCAACCGCCTTCCCACCGTGTTGTTAGCACTCATCCTCAATGAGTGCTAACGGATTATGACATAAACTTACCACTCTTAACTTTTGTTGTCAAGAGGATTTCTAGATAAAAGTCAAAGAAGGTCAAATATTTTTTAAGGACTAATTTTCAAGTCAAATAGCGAATTTTAAACGAATTCTTGCAGAACACCATTGGCAACAAACCAAAAATCGGGGTTCAGTTTCAACGTCTTTTCATCTAAAATTAAAACCTTAGTCGTAAGATAGCGTTCCAAAACCGATCGATAAATATCCCGAATATCCAGCCCAAATTCTTGTTTAAAGGACGCGAGGTTCACTCCTTGTGAAAGACGAAGCCCAAGGATCATCCGTTCGGCCATCCGCTCCTGTTCAGAGAGATCTTCCACATCAGTAGGTTCAAGCGGCAACCCATTTTGTTCTAGATTCATTAGATATCGGTCTATATCTTCAAGATTCTTGGAACGAACGTTTTGAACACAACCGACAGCGCCTGGTCCAAGACCTAGATAATCTTCTCCCTGCCAATAGCCTAAATTGTGCTGACACTCAAACCCAGGTCGCGCAAAATTCGAGGTTTCATAATGAAGATAGCCTGATTCTCGCAGATATTCTCTCGTCCAATCATACATTTCCGCCTGATCATCATCATCGGGAAGAAGCGTCAAAAGCTTTGAACTCTGAGCCAGCGGCGTATCTTCTTCAACCATCAGTCCATAAATAGATAAGTGTTCCGGTCCAAGTTGAACAGCCTTCTTTAAGGTATCCTGCCAAGCCCCAAGAGTTTGACCTGGCAGTCCAAACATTAAGTCGAGGTTGAGATTTCTAAACCCAGCTTCTCGAATCAGATGCACTCCCTCTCGAACGTCCTGAACCGTATGTATCCTACCGATCTGCCTTAAAAGAGAATCATCAAATGACTGCACCCCTAGAGAAATCCGATTTATTCCCGCGCGTCTGAGAATTTGTAACTTCTCTCGAGTCAACGTTCCCGGATTTCCTTCGATCGTTTGCTCCACTGCTTCAGGAATATCAAATCCCTGTTTTAAAAGGGCAAAGAGCGCTTCTAACTCCTCTTCCGCAAGAGCTGTTGGAGTTCCGCCCCCAACAAAAAGAGAGGATACCCCTTCAGAGGCATCCTTTTTCCGCAGGTCGATTTCTTTCTTTAACCCCTTCAAGTAATCCTGAACCTTTGAATTTTTCAGCGGTACGGAATAAAAAGCACAATAAGCGCATTTCCGTACGCAAAAGGGAACGTGAACATAGAGTGATGGCATCAATTTCAGTCCTCTCTTAATTAAGGGACGATTTCATACACGGGGACGGTTCTTATGTCTGTCTTAAAAGAGTTGAGAAGGTCTCTGGGGTGTGGATTTTGTTTACACCGTTCACTCCAGGCGCTTCGCAGACCGAAGCTAAGGCACTGTCTCCTTCTCTGGGTCGCGGGACGCCGCCAAAATCGTCTCCTGACTCTGTTGGCGGTTGCTCACGTCCTGTTCGCAACCCTTTGCTTTCAAGCAGGAGCCACTGCCTAAGCTTCGATAACTGCTTGCTTAAGTCGTTCTCTCCCGTAAATCAAAATCCACGTCCAGGTCTTTCTCGCTTCTTTGTGCATGCATCCGCGGCCTTGGGTGCAGAATGCGCCCGCCGCCTCCCGAGTCATGCAAGCCGTACATGCAATAGACCCAAGAAGCTGCCCGGAGAGTTGCGAGTACAGATGCGGAGGCCTTTAGCGAGTAGCTAGCAAACTCGGCGAAAACTGACTTGCATTAGCGGGGCGGGCACATGGACGTGCCACGCCGACAACAGAGCCAGGGATGGCGATTTTGTCGGGCACCCCGCCTGCTTTCATCTACCAGTCTGAGCCGCAAGTTTGCTTTGCGAGCGCCCGGCCGGAGCAGCTGTAATCGCAATTCGCCCCAGGCTCTTGCTCAATAAAGATCTCCAGCGCCCCACCGAAACAGGGTATCAATCCCCTGATTAATCGTCAATCTGTAGAACCGCCATAAACGCATCCTGCGGAATCTCTACGCTTCCAACCTGCTTCATGCGTTTCTTTCCTTCTTTTTGCTTTTCGAGGAGTTTGCGTTTCCGAGAAATATCGCCACCGTAACACTTCGCAAGGACATCCTTCCGCATCGCACGCACGGTTTCCCGAGCAACAACCTTCGAGCCAATTACAGCTTGAATCGGTATCTCAAACATTTGCCGCGGGATAATTCCTCTTAATTTTTCCACCAATTTACGTCCTCGGCTATCCGCTTTATCTCTGTGGACGATAAAGGAAAGGGCATCGACTAAATCTCCATTTAAGAGAACATCAAGTTTCACCAATCTCGCCGCTTTATATCCGGACAACTCATAATCTAACGAAGCATACCCTTTCGTCCGCGACTTCAGTTGGTCAAAGTAATCATAAACAATTTCGCTTAAAGGAAGCTCATAGATGAGACTGACTCGGTTAACAGACAAATAATCCATATTCAGATAGGTGCCACGTTTCTCCTGATTAAGCTCCATGATCGCTCCTACATAGTCGGAAGGGACCATTATCGTCGCCTTAACGACAGGTTCTTCAATGCTAGCGATTTCATCTATCGGAGGGAGATTCGTCGGATTATCCACCTTAACGACTTCTCCATTGGTCTTATTCACGTGGTACACCACACTAGGGGCCGTCGTAATCAGATTAAGATCATACTCCCGTTCCAGCCGTTCTTGGATGACTTCCATATGCAAAAGTCCAAGAAAGCCGCAACGATAGCCAAACCCAAGCGCCACTGAAGTTTCTGCTTCAAACACGAGACTCGCATCATTAAGATGAAGTTTTTCCAAAGCATCCTTCAGTCGTTCGTAATCACTTGATTCGACGGGATACAACCCGCAGAACACCATTGGAGTTGCACTGCGATAACCAGGGAGTGGGAAAAGTGCAGGATGATCTGCATCTGTAATTGTATCCCCAACGCGCGTATCTTGGACATTTTTAATGCTTGCTGAAATAAAACCTACCTGACCCGCCTTTAGTTCATCAACAAGACGCATCGCTGGTGAATACGTTCCAACTTCTGTAACTTCGAATACACGATTGTTAGACATCATCTTCATTCGAGTTCCTTTAGCCACACGGCCTTCCATAATACGGACGTGCGAAATAGCTCCCTTATAAGCATCAAAATTCGAATCGAAAATCAACGCCTTGAGAGGAGCGCTATCTTCTCCTTGTGGGGGTGGAACCCGTTTAACAACGGCTTCCAAAACATCTTCGATACCCATGCCCGATTTGGCTGAAGCGAGGATCGCCTCGCTGGCATCCAGCCCAATTACATCTTCAATTTCTTGTTTAACCCGTTCTGGATCGGCACTGGGTAAATCGATTTTATTGATAACCGGAATAATCTCCAAGTTATTTTCCAGAGCTAAATAAACGTTGGCTAAAGTCTGCGCTTCAATACCTTGAGCAGCATCTACAACTAAAAGTGCTCCTTCACAGGCAGCTAAACTCCGCGAAACTTCATAGGTAAAGTCCACATGTCCTGGGGTATCAATAAGGTTCAGCTCATAAACCTGACCATCTTTTGCTTTATAATTTAAACGAACCGTTTGGAGTTTAATCGTAATCCCACGCTCTCGCTCCAAATCCATCGAGTCTAAAACCTGGTCCTCCATCTCCCGTTTAGAAAGTGCCCCTGTATATTCAATCAGGCGGTCCGCTAACGTCGATTTGCCATGATCAATATGCGCAATAATTGAGAAGTTCCGTATTCGTTGTGACGCTTGTGCCACAGATTTCCCCTCATTTCTAGCCATTCTCGTTTTAATATAATATCTAAAGAATTATTATACCAGAATGTGGGGGAAATCAGCAAGAAAACGAAAAAATGAACGAGCAAGCCATCTCAGGGAGAATCGTTAATCTTGACCTCTGATCGAAGCAATCGGCTTTCTGCCCCGAGATTTCGTTCTGGCAACACAATAAAAGCTGAAGGAACCTCACGGGGACCATAGGTGCTACTGGGTTTGTTCTTCACCTTTCCCTCAAGGACAAGTGTGGAAGAAGACCCTCCATCAAGATTAGCCGCGTTCTCTGCACCATGTTCAAGCATTATTGTTTGAACGTCTTTTAATGTGGCTCCCATACTTCCCCACTGCCTTCCATCTATGACTAACAAAAGTACCGTCCCGTCTTTCGTCTGTCCGATTGCGGTTCGTGGGGCCACTCCCCAGCCCCCATCTCCTTGTCGGATCATGGGTTCGCCGTTCACGATCAGAAACGGGCCAAAACTTACGGCATCTCGGATACCCAGTTGCTCGATTTGTTCTAAAGAATATTGACCCAAGACCATAACATCGTTTTGATCAAAGCCAATCAAGTTATATGATACGAGCGGATCCTTATGCAAAATCTTACCATCCGTGATAAGAATTCCAGTCGGATTCCCGCCCCGTCCCTCTCCTCCCGGATCAGAAAATCCGCCTGCATTAATAGCCGCTACTGCGTGATTTTGATTTGCAAAGTCTTCCACCTTGAATCCCTTATTTCCGAGCTGGTCCGTGGCGACAAGCTGAATTCGTTGCGGATTAGCCACTTTTAAAAGATATCCCCGATATCGGTTCTCATTGATTTCAATGAACTCCAATGGGGGGTTCTGTTGAATCAGCAGTTGTTCTACCTTTATCGCTTTTTCATCCGTATTTTCCATCGGCTCAAGTACTTTATGTTTATCCATAATCTGTTGAATTTCTTCATCATTAACAAACCAATGTGCTAAATATTGATGAGTATAAGTTGTCATCGCTGTCGTGACATAAAGCTCCTTCAAGGCCGTAAGCGGCCCGTGAAAGATAAGAATATATCCCGTTATTACCGCAATAAAAATGAAATATGAAATAAACATTAAAGACTTAAAAACTAACGTTTTCCAACTCCGTGGTTTCTTCTTTACCCTTACCTCTGCCGAATGCTCGAACTCAACACCCACATTGGTCTCCTCCGTATAGCTAATTGGAATAAATTGTAAATCACTTTTTATTTCTCTATACGTTAGGTGTTTCCCTTTAAAACTGAAGCAAAAAATAAATAAGGTTGCCTTTTAAGGCAACCCTAAATGAATAACACCATAGTTTGACTTAGCGATGTAACTTTTTCTGTACCATCCCTAAGGTCTGATTAAATTCTTCCATCCGCATCAACTTTGCTGCTCCAGCAAAACTGAGAGCACCTAGAGCCGTTCCTGTAATCAGGATAATGATTGACCCTACAGTGCTTGAACCGAGAAAAGAAGTCAGCCCTTTAGCCCAAAGCGAAACAACAACACCCATTAACAAGGACGCGCCTAAAGTTTGCAGAGATGTTCGAAGAATTCGCCGACCGTCGATTTGTTTCAGACGTTTGCGCAAAACATAGAAGAGCATAACCATGTTAACAACTGCCGCTAAAGATGTAGCAAAGGCTAACCCTCCGGCTTGCAGTGGTTTTACAAGAAGCAGCATAAAAATAATATTGGCAATCATTGAAATTATCCCCAGGGTGACTGGGGTCCACGTGTCCTGCAAAGCATAAAACATGCGAGGAAGAATTTGAATAATGGATTGTGCCGAAATTCCAACGGCAAAAAAGAAGAGTGGAATAGCCGTAGCCGCAGTGTCCTCTGCTGTAAAAGCCCCGTGCTGAAAGAGCACACGGATTAAGGGAAAACGGAGAACAATCATCCCCATTGAAATCGGCACCGTAATAAAAATGACCATTCGTACAGCGCTGGAAGAAGTATGGATAAAATCTTTCCAATGCTTGAGTGTCGCATGTTCATTAAGTGTGGGAAAAACGGCCACGGCAATAGCTAATGCAAAAATCCCAACAGGGAGCTGAAACAACCGATAAGAATACCAAACTGAGGTGATACTTCCTGCAACAAGATGTGAGCCAAGATTCGAATTGACGGCGACCTGAAACTGGTTCAAGGCATAACTCAAAATAATAGGAACCGCTAACATCCCAATCCGCTTCACGCCTGGGTGATGCCAGTCGATGACGGGGTAATAATGAAGGCCTACCCGGCGCAAAGCTGGAATTTGAACAAGAAAGTTCATCAGTGCACCCACCACGACACCGACCGCAAAACCGGAGATCGTCTGCGGATGATCCGGGCGAGCTAGTATAATTCCGAAGAGAATAACACTGGCATTATAGAGCACAGTTCCTAAGGCCGAGGGCCAAAATATTTTATACGAATTGAGGATCCCCATCGTTATCCCGCTTAAAGCTAAAAGCAAAGGCTGGATCAAAATAATTCGGGTCAGATTAGTGGTTAATGACTTATTTTCCGGTGTAAATCCAGGGACTTGTAATTGAATAAACTGAGGCGTGAAAATAAGAGCGATGATGACCAAGATACCCAGCCCGATAAAAATGATATTGACGATGGAGCTTACAACACGCCAACCTTCCTCCTCGTTTCCTTTATGGATATACTCGGAAAACACAGGAATAAAGGCAGAGCTTAAAACTCCGCCAACAAGTAGCCAATAAATTAAATCAGGAAGAATAAATGCAGTATTATAGGCATCTGTCGCACTCGTTTTGCCAAAATAACCCGCCATGATCGATTCCCGAAAGAACCCCAAAATTCTCGAAGCCAATTGAGCCAACATCAACAGCCCAGCTGCTTTCGCTACGGTTTTTGTCCCTGACATACCTTCTGTTCCCTTCAATCATCATTCAGAAAAGCACCCTATTTAACTTTAGAATTATAACATCTTTCTAAGCGAGGGGAAAGAATCAGGTTTAATAATGAAAAGTATAATTAATGAGCTTTTATCCAATCCGTAAGAACATCGGCCAGAGCCTCTGCTGCTCCATCTGCCTCTTCAAGCGTATTTAACTGACTTCCAATTTCAAATAGGAGTGCTCCATCAGCGAGATGTTCATTATAACGTGCATCAGAAGCATAGCGAATTTGTGTGTCGAATAAGCCCGGGTATTTATCCTCTGCCAAAGAAATCAGCTCTTCGGAAATCTCCAAATTCTTTTTCCAATGGGGGTTTTTCTGACCAATAACAATCATAATCTTCCCCACTTCTTTACCCTTGATCGTCGTTGTTGCTTTACTCACATTGGGCGGGAGTCCATCACGATGTAAATCAATCAATAACTTCAGAGATGGATTATCTTGCAAAAGCTGAGTTGCTGTAACGACAGACTTACTATACGCATGGTTAAAGTCTACAGCATCATGAATTTCTAAAGAATGCAGCGTTGGTATGCCCTTTTTGTCGAGAGCATTTTTTAATGTTGCACCAACGGTTACGACATCGCCATTTTCCCCTTCCTGTCGTTCAGGACCGCCGTCCCCTGTATAACTCTCGGCATTATGGGTGTGATAGATTCCGACGAGAGCCTCTGCCTTACCCAAGTTGGGTTGAGGAGTCGGTGTCTGATTCTGCGGAGCTGGATTATTCGCTTGATCCTGAGGAATCGGTTCAAGACTCGGGCCTGAATTAAAGCCCTCGAATTCTGGGTCATTCGGATTATAGGCCCAGCCAATCCATGCAGGGCCTCCAGGGGGTGGCGTAAAATAACTCAAAAAGAAGGTTCGTGCATCAGACATATTAACTCCTGTCAACAGAAACGTCCCTAATGATACCCCTTGATTCCGGACCTGTTCTAAACGGGGACGTTCAGAAGCCGAGTATCCAGGGATCCCTTCCATCACTACAGCTTCAAACGGAAATTCCTGCTGAACTAATAATCGAACAAGTTGACGAGAACTCCCCTGTTCCAGTGCGTAAGCAAATAACCCTAAGAAGAGAAGCGCAAGTAAGGCAAAAACTATTCCACGAGCCCAACGAGAGGTGGGCCAAAAACTCCATTTCGAGTAGGTCTTTAGGTGCAACAAAAAACTTGTCCCCCTTTCCTTTTTATTAAAGGAATATGAAGGACAAGTCTTCGTTAGAACTTACAATTAACGCAATTCTGTGGGGACAAAGCTGTCTATAATCCCAATAACCAAAGAAGCGATCAAAGCACCAATTATCGAGACCCGAATGGATCCGGGAACGATAAATTGGGTCAGATAAATAACGACCGCAGATGTAATGAAGCCTATCGTCCCCCTGTGAAAACGAGTGATCTTGTCTTTGCCAAAAGCGAGTTCAACGACATAGCCCAAAACAGCAATAACAACAGCGGCGATCAGTGCACCTGTAAATCCGGCTACTTTAAGACCGGGAACAAGGTAACTCACCATGAGCAAGACAATCGCAGAAACAATAAACCGAACAATCATACCTAACATTAAAAACCCTCCAATCTTAATTGACCTTAAGTCTTTTTGACTTAGACTTCAGAATATAGTTTAAACAATTTTTGTCTATTTTATCCGGTATGATTTTTTATAGAATTTAGGATCTCTAAATCGCAGATTTTTGCTCGAAGTTGGCTTGAGTTTTAAATGATTTTTCGAGATCATAAGATTATTGCTTGAATTTTTCTAGGTTGAATGGTAGAATGTAGGTTGTGAAAACTGTTGGAAAGTTTGAATCCAAAGGGGGTGACCACCAGTGCCAAATATTAAGTCCGCTATCAAAAGAGTTGAATTGACCAAAGCTCGCGCGCTTAAAAATGCTGCAGCTAAATCTACTTTACGGACAACACTTCGTCGTTTTGAAGAATCCTTAAGCACAGACGCCGATACCGCTAAAGTTGCTTTGAGCAAGGCAACCCGCGCTTTGGATAAAGCTTCTTCCAAAGGGTTAGTGCATAAAAACATGGCTGCCCGCAAAAAGTCTCGTTTAACAAGACGTTTTGCGAAACAATTTGCCCAAGTCGGCTAAGTCATTGTTTTGCGTTTTAATTTAAAATTAAACGACATAAAAAAGAGTAGCGAATTCGCTGCTCTTTTTTTATTTTTCCCTAACCCAATTCACACCTTTATCTATACCAATTATATACATATCTTTAACTTCTTCTGCCTGTACAATGAAGTTATTATGTTTTTTATATGCGTAGGACAAACCCACTCACAGTGAACAGAATTTTGTCACCATTAACTCCAATAAAAATTTAGCTTCCCCTTGGCCTGTCTTGATCCCGACCTCTGTAGATAAGCATTCCCCGAGAGCGGTCTCCAACTGATTCCAACTGAGTTTTTCCGACTGCCGCCATACTTTTTGTGCCTCGAAAGGCTTCATTCCCAATAATCGAGGCGCATCATTTACATTTCCACCCTTTTGGCGTAAGGCTTGAGTGCCTAAGAGCATTCGAACTTGTCGAACTAAGAGTGTGAGAACTTTAAGCGCATGCTCTTGACGTAGAACCTGATAAAGCTTTTGCAAAGCAACTGCACTTGAACGTGCTGCTACAGCATCTAAGAGTTCAAAAACCGTAGCTTCAGACGCTTGTGGAACAATTTCGTTAATATCTTCTGCTCGAATCGTTTCCCGTTCCCCAACATATAACACAAGTTTATCGAGTTCTTGACTCAGCACGCCCGATTGATGCCCTGCCCATTCTAAAAAAAGGGTTTTAACATCCGGCCGCATCTTTTTCCCTCGGGCACTCAGCTCAAAATCAAGCCAAGCTTGCCAGTCTTGAGGTCGTTTCGGCGCTGTGAATTCTACAATCACACCCGCTTGCTCAATCGCTTTATAAAACTTACGCCCTTTATGTACACTTTCAGCCAAAAACAAAAGACAGGTGCCTGGATTCGGGTTCTTGAGATACTCAAAAAAAGGATCTAAGGCATTCCCTTGTCCCTCTTGAAAATACGGAATATCCTCAACAATCACTAACCGTCCTTGAAAAAAGGAAACAGTATTCGCGCGTTCAACAATCTCAGCAGGGGTCACATTTTTAGCGGATATAACTTCAATGCCGCTTCCAGATGAATCCATTTCCAGATAAGATTTCTTCAGCAGTTGCACAGCCTCCTGAAGAAGATAATGTTCTTCCCCATACCACAGGTAGACCAAAGGAAGGCCTGTCTGAATTGCTTTCTTAATTTGTTCAATCTCTCGCATTCGTTACCCTCCCCTATTCTCTTATTCTAAACAAGAATCTTCGAGAAAGCTACCCATAAATGACCCAAAAGCGTAGCTTCCCGCACAGATGTGATTTCGCAGAGAGGTACATAATAAAAGAACCCCTCCAACATGTGAAGGGGCAAAAGAAAGAGGAGGAGAAAAGAGATGTTCCCTACTATTCTTACCGGCATTCGGTTTTTTATACCATAAAAGGTAAAAACTTTTTATGCTTCAATTATGGGATTACCTCAATCCCCTTCTCATCAAGTCTTACTCTAATTGTCCCCGCTTCATCGGTTCGATAAAGCGGGATCTGCCGTTCTTCCCAGTACTGAATTACCCCAGAGTTTGGATGTCCAAATGAATTCTTGCCAACGGAGATAATAACTCCTTGGGGATCCACCCGATCAAGCCAACCTGTAACTAAGGAAAACCGACTTCCATGATGAGGCACTTTAAAAAGATTGGCTGAGAAATCTACCCCCATCTTCGAAATCTCTTCCATTTCCTCTGCTTCCATATCCGCTGTGAGGAGCACATTTTGTCCCATTCGAGTTTCCAAGCGAAGGACGATGGAATTACTATTATCATCTGAATGAGTCCCCGTTAAGATTTCGCCAGGAGCTAAAACGTTGAGCTGAACATCAGAGTCGAGAACTAATCGATCTCCAGCTGTCAATGTCCTGACATCTTCTTGAGCTAATTGGGTTACAAGTTCTGGGTCAATTCCATTTGTCTCTCCCCATCCATTCCCGGAAGAATTCTTATCATTTTGTTCGTCTATGCTCAGCCAATCCCGTCCATCCTCGGGTATACCCACCCAATCCACAGGCAGCGTCTCCAAAAGCGCATCCGCTCCCCCAACATGATCCGCATGGGGATGGGTAAGGATAAGAGCATCCAAGTGGTTGATCCCCTTTTGCAGAAGATAGGGTAAAACAATCCGTTCCCCAGCATCAAAACGTTCACTCTTCGGTCCCGTGTCCACTAAGATTTTCGCTCCTGTTGACGTTTCAATCAGAATACTGTCCCCTTGCCCTACGTCTATAAACGTAATTTCGAGCCCGCGCGGAGTATTCCAAGGACTCCAAAGTATAAGTATAGCTAAAAAAACGAAAAACACACGTTCCCCGTTAAATCTTACTCTCTTTTTGATTCCTGCCTTTTTCTTAAATTCTAATTTTTTAAACGCTCGTCCTAATTGATCAGGAAAAACAGGTTCGATCCATCGTCTCAAGATAGAGACCCATACCTGGAGTGTAAAGCGCACCCTTTCCTTCCCAACCCAAAACACGAGAATTCCACCATACCAACAGACCCAGAAAAGAACACCCGGATTGATAACCCAAACATCCGCTAAAGGGATTCGAGCCAATTGGAAAAGGAGCTCACGCGTAACCATGAGTAGCCATAAGCTCACTTGAAAAATCGGTACGGCTAATTGCGGCAAAAAAGAAAAAATGACACCGAGTATTCCTAATTCGAAAATACTCCCCAGGATAAAAAGAACGCCGAGATTCGCTACCACTCCAATCAAGGATAAGCGATGAAACGTTGAAATTAAAAGGGGTAAGGTCGCAATTTGAGCTACACAGGTTGTGACCAACGCAATTTTTAAAGCCTTGGGCCAGTTCTTCATTCCCTGAATCAGGAGGAGCCTCGGACTTAAGACGATTATTCCCCAAGTCGCCATAAATGATAACTGAAACCCCATATCCTTTAGAATCAAGGGTTGCCCAATAAAGAGGATAAAAGCAGCAAGCATTAGCCCTCGCAAAGAATTGCTTCGTCCTGATCCTAATCTCCCGAGTAAAACAAAAATACCCATCACGGTCGCTCTAAGAATAGGAGGATTTCCTCCACACAGAACAGCATAAAAGATTAAGACAGTGATGGTGATACCTGCCCGAAACGGGGCCGGCAGAAACTTTAGGACTCCCCAACAGAGAAGCAAAAGGAAGGCGACATTCGATCCTGAAGCCGAGAATACGTGATAAACTCCTGTAATCCGATATTGTTCCAGATCTTGCTCAGGGATCTTGCTCGTATCCCCAAAAAGAATTCCTTCAAGAACTCCTGCTTGGGAAGAGGGAATTCTCTCAAGCAATTTATGGACACGGGAGCGAACGACCCAGCTGAACGGTGCTTTTCCTGACGAAGTAATTTCGACGTCGCCTTGGGCAGTAATTCCTCCGGAAAGCCCACGTACAGCGTTGTAGAGAGGTAAATCAAATTGTCCAGTGGTTCCAGGCGGTTTGGGATGTTCCAATTTCCCCGTAAAATGGAGGACATCACCTGGCTGAACTCTTTGCCATCCCTCCGGCAATTCTCCTTTAGCGTTGGGATAAACCTTAAGACGGTACTTTTTCTCCTCAAGATCCGTTTGGTCTAAAATTTTAAAAATTCCCGTAGCCTCATTCTCATTCACGTTCCAGTCCGTTAATTCACCTGTAATTTGAACCCGATTGAGAACTAAAGGGCGCTCTAAAGTCATACTCCCTGTGTAACCATAGAGAAGGCCGATTATCATTCCCGTGGCAAGGATCCAAATTTCCGGACGAAAAGAAAGACCCCAAAAATCCCGAGGTCTCCACAATCCGATCTGTATAACGAACATCAGAAAAAAGCCTAGAACAACAAAGCGAGCGGAATCTAGAGTATAGACACCGATAAGCCCCCCGAGTAGCAGAGAGACGATTCGTCTTGTCCAAAGATCCCTCATGGCCCGACAGTCAGCATGGAGGCCATTTTTTCATAGGTCTTCGCGCCTATTCCTGAGACCTCCTGTAAATCTTCTGGCTTGCTAAAAGCGCCATGATCATTTCGATATTGAATGATTCGTTCCGCTAATGCAGGTCCAATCCCAGGGAGCTTATCTAGCTCGGAGACTCCTGCTGTATTGATATTGATTTGTCCTGAGTTTGAATTCACTGGACTCGCCGAATTTGGTAGAGGTACCGTTGATGAAGCACTTCCGTTACCCCCAAGAGCAGCATTCACACTAGGATTCGTGGAATTTTGTTCTCCGGGAACCTGCGCAACGGATTTATAGGGGACTGTAATTTTCTGGCCATCTTTGAGCTTCTCTGCTGGATTCATTTGATCAATATTAGCCTCGGGCAAGGGAGTGACTTGTTTTAAGGCATCGTTAAGCCGGGCATCAATCGGCAGGTGAACAAGTCCTGGCTCTTTAACTGCACCAGCAACATAGACCACGATTTCACGATTTGAACTTGTCTTTTCGATCGAAACAGCAGCATTGTGCGGCAAGAAAAACTTCCAAATCGCCGCGACGAAAAGGATTCCTAAAACTCCCCACCAGATATAACGTATTTTTCGTTCCAAGCCTTAGTCCCCCCATATTTAGACATAACGCTCCTACAATACACTAATCTTCTCTCTTATTTCTTCAAGTTCCTCTCTCGAAATCAGGAAAATTCTGTCGATTCTTACTGCTAGGCTAGTATTTACAAGAAAAGACCTCAGTTTAAATCCAAAATAAAAAAGGGCTGATTCCCCATACTTGTTCATGGAAAATCAGCCCATTTTAACTTTTTGGTTATTCCCTACCCCCATAAAGAGTCTTTAATTCTTCCTCTTTCATCGTGAAACTATGCTGGTCATCCGGGAAAATTTCGTTTCTCACTTCAGCAGCATATGCCTTCAAAGCATTAATCATTGGCTCATTTACATTGGCATAGGGTTTAACAAATTTCGAAACACGTTCTACTCCGTAAGTAAGAATATCATGATAAACAAGCACTTGGCCGTCAGTTTGAACCCCTGCTCCAATACCTATCGTCGGAATCTCAACGGATGATGTAATTTCTTGGGCAAGCTGTTTAGGAATACATTCCAGTGTAATAGCATATGCTCCAGCTTCCTGACAGCATTTTGCATCCTCGACTATTTTCTTTGCAGCTTCAGCATCTTTTCCTTGAACTTTATATCCGCCAAGGACTGCCGCTGATTGCGGTGTCAGACCGAGATGAGACATAACAGGGATACCTGCCTTGACAAGGGCTTCGATATGGGGGAGCACTTCGTCAGCCCCTTCTATTTTTACAGCCTGAGCACCCGTTTCCTGAAGAATCCTTGCCCCATTGATTAAGGTATCTCGGATTGAAAGATGACAGCTCATAAAGGGCATATCAACGACAACAAAGGTGTTACCTGCCCCGCGTTTAACTGCCTTTGCGTGATGAATCATATCCTCCATCGTTACATAAATCGTTGAATCATAGCCTAAGACAACATTACCCAACGAATCACCGACAAGAATCATATCCACCTCAGCTTGCTCAGCTTGCTTGGCAGAAGGGTAATCATAGGCAGTGACCATGACGATCTTTTTTCCTTCATTTTTCATCTTCACGAAGTCTTTTGTTGATTTCATCTTTTTTCCTCCTTTTTTCAGGAGAGGTGACAAAACAAGGTTCTTATTAAAAAAAGTTCCTTCGCCAGAAGGAACTTTTTAAACATATCACCGTTTTATCCCTCTGTCCTGGTCCATAATGGATACAGGCAGTAAAATTCAATTATTGGATTCCATAAAGGTGCAGTTCCAATGATACTGCCCAAACTGAGTATACCAGATATTTTCTAACTCGACTACCATCGTTTCTGCCTAATCCTATTTCACAACGACGTTTACAAGTTTACCTGGTACCGTAATCACTTTAACGATGGTCTTGCCTTGAGTCCACTCTTGAAGCTTGGGCAAATTGCGGATGTGTTGCTCCAACTCTTGTGCTGAGATCTCCGCTGAAACCTGGATCCGATCCCGAAGTTTCCCGTTCACTTGCAGGACGACTGTGACTTCATCTTGAACCAAAGCAGCTTCATCCACTTGAGGCCAAGGTTGTTGATGAATACTTTCCTTGTGACCTAGTCCCGTCCAAAGCTCTTCGGTGATATGGGGAGCAAAAGGGGCCAACAAGATAAGAATACTTTCAAGGGCTTCGCGCTCCACTTCGCTCTTAGCCGTAGCCTGCTCTTTATAAAGATAAAGTGCGTTGACCAATTCCATAATCGAGCTCACTGCTGTATTGAAGTTAAAACGAATTCCGATATCTGCCGTAACCTTCTGGATGGTAAGATGAGTTTGTCGACGCATCTCTTTTGCCGCTGAATCCAATTCGGCAAAGACCTGATCGTGGTTACCCGTCAGTTGTTGAGCTGACTCTGCAAATTGTCCAACCAAACGCCAGACACGGTTTAAGAAGCGGTAGCACCCTTCAACCCCTTGGTCACTCCATTCAAGATCTCGTTCCGGCGGCGCTGCAAATAGAATAAACAGACGTGCAGTATCTGCCCCATATTTTCCGATAATCTCTTCCGGGCTGACGACATTTCCTTTTGACTTCGACATTTTTGAACCATCCAAACAAACCATGCCTTGCGTAAGCAGATTTTCAAAAGGCTCATCTACTTTTAGATACCCGAAATCACGCAGTGCTTTAGTAACGAAGCGAGAGTACAAAAGATGCAAGATGGCATGTTCAACCCCGCCGACATATTGATCAACATTCATCCATTGATCTACAGCCTCTTTCGAGAAAGGAAGCGTATTATTCCGAGGGTCGGTATAACGAAGATAGTACCAAGAAGAACACATAAACGTATCCATGGTATCTGTCTCCCGTTGAGCCTTACCGCCACATGTCGGGCAAGTTGTTTCCTTAAAACGCTCAGAGGTAGCGAGTGGATTTTCTCCTGCTTTAAACACGACATCATCAGGAAGCATCACAGGGAGCTGATCTTGAGGAACGGGCACAATCCCACAATGTTCGCAATAGACCATCGGGATAGGTGCACCCCAGTAACGTTGACGTGAAATCAGCCAATCCCGCAAGCGGAAGTTTACTTTGTGCTCGCCAAAACCGTCTCGCTCTGCTTTATCACGCATTTTTCCCAAAGCATCCCGGTTTGTAAGTCCATCATATTCTCCGGAGTTAACCATTACTCCATCATCATGATTAGCCTCTTTGACAGGTTCATCTTTGGCTTCAAGAGACATTCCTTCAGGTATAATTACGGTGCGAATGGGGAGCTGATATTTCGTTGCAAACTCAAAGTCCCGTTCATCATGCGCCGGAACACCCATGACAGCACCCGTCCCATATTCAAACAATACATAGTTAGCAATCCAAATGGGGACTTTCTTTCCGCTATAGGGATTGATGCAATAAGCACCGGTAAATAGCCCCTCTTTTTCCGTTTCATTCGAAGTCCGAGCAATTTCGTTTAAGCCTTTCATTTTATCAATGAAAGCATTAACCTCTTTTTCGTATTCTGTGCCCGCCACAAGTTCCTTAACAAGGGGGTGTTCTGGAGCAAGGACAACATAGCTTACCCCAAAAATCGTATCCACACGCGTCGTGTAAACACGGATCTTGTCAGTGCGGTTTTCAACTGTGAAGTCGACTTCCGTTCCTTCAGAACGTCCGATCCAGTTCCGTTGCATCGTTTTGACCTTCTCCGGCCAGCCGGGAAGTTTATCCAAGTCATCGAGCAGCACTTGCGCATAATCCGTAATTTTAAAGAACCATTGCTCCAGGTCCTTCTTCGTCACTGGCGTATCGCAACGCTCACAAGCCCCATCCACGACCTGCTCGTTGGCTAGAACGGTCGCACAAGAAGGGCACCAGTTAACAGCTGCTTTTTTCTTATAAACCAGACCCTGTTTATAGAACTCCAAGAACATCCACTGGGTAAATTTATAATAATCAGGATGGCACGTTGCAACCTCACGATCCCAATCGTAGGAAATCCCCATTTCTTGAAGTTGACGTTTCATATTCGCAATATTTTTCCAGGTCCACTCAGCAGGAGGGGTCTGATGCTTAATAGCCGCATTTTCTGCAGGCAATCCAAACGAATCCCAGCCAATCGGATGAAGCACATTAAAGCCTTGCATCCGTTTAAAACGAGCAATCACATCGACAATAGAATAATTGCGAACATGCCCCATGTGCAGATTGCCGGAGGGATATGGGAACATAGCTAAAGCATAGAATTTAGGCTTACCCGAGTGATCTTCTGCCTTATATGCTTTTTCTTCAACCCATTTTTTCTGCCATTTAGACTCGATCTCAGCAAATGAATACTTTTCTTGCATGAAAAAGTTTCCCCCTTAGAAAATGATATAAATACGATAATAAAAAATAATAAGCCCCCATCCCTAAAGGGACGAGAGCCTGCTCCCGTGGTACCACCCAATTTCAATACGCACTTCGTCGCTTTTAACGGCTCGCACCGGCGTCCATTGTGACCTGGACACTGCTCCAGGGTGAGTTCACCAAGTTCTCAGTGCAGCTCGCACCACCCGCTGCCTCTCTTCACCCGAGTTCTTAGTTACTATTCCCTTTCTACGCTTTAGGATTATTCACTCATAATTAAGAAAAAAATATTTTGTCTCTATAATAGTATAATTTCCCGCAAGGTGTCAATCTTAAACTCCCTACTTGACACTAAAGGAAACCTCTTTTGCGTCTCCCCATAAGCGCTCGAGATGATAAAATTCTCGTTGTTCCGGGGTCATGACATGAATAACAAGATCTCCCGCGTCAATTAAAACCCATTTTGCTTCAGGAAGGCCTTCGACATGCAAAACAGAAACACCGACCTTAGGAAGTTTCTCATCGAGATTGTCTGTTATGGCTTTGACCTGAGTCGTCGTGTTTCCTGTAACAATCAAGAAATAATCGGTAACCGTCGATATCCCTTGCAAGTTCAAAAGAATAGGATCATGTCCCTTCTTCTCTTCAACGATGCTTAATGCATCTTGTAATTGCTTATCTGTAAGCAAATTAAATCCTCCTTTTTAAATCCTCATAGGTTATTAGGGTAAGCGGATGTATGATTTGCTTTGTTTGCTTAAGGTAATTCAGGGTATGTTCCATACAAGCCAGTGTTCCCTTTTCTAAATCATCATACAAGGCTTCGCGTAATTTGTCCACTTCTGGAAAATCACGGTTAGGTTCAACCAGGTCTGCACTATAAATCAGCATTTCCAGTCTCGACATTCCCGGCACGCCTAACGTATGATGAGCTATGGCTGCACCTATTTCCGGGCTTAGCCCTTTTTCCTTTTCCAGCCAATAGGCTGCAAGCGGACCATGCAGAACATAAGGAGCGGTTTCGTCTTCTGGGTATTTTAAGAGTCCCCACTCTCGGGCAAGCTCAACTTGCCGTTCAAGCGGAACTTCTTTGGCCAAATCATGCAAATAAGCGGCAAGCAAGGTTTTTTCTAACTCTATAGCATTAAGCCCCGCAAGCTTTCGTGCCATTTCCACAACACCTAAAGTATGTTGAAAACGATTTTTCGACATCGATTTTTGAGCGAGCTCTCGCGCTTCCTTGACATTCACTTTTCCCAATATCCCCTTTGAATCCTCAAAATAAGAGTGAATTTATAATAGCGAGAAGACCCTTCTCACTATTACGTCTTGAGAGGGTCTTCTCCTAGAAACCTTGGTTTAATACTGTTGCTTTGGCTTTGCCTCATTCACAGTAAGTGGACGTCCCCCAAAATCTTTACCATTGAGATCTTGGGCCATACGTTCTGCATCGTCATCTTCGACTTCGACAAACCCAAATCCTCTCGAACGTCCCGTTTCGCGATCCGTAATGATCCGACTGCTGACAACCTCTCCGTACTGCCCGAAAAATGAAGTAAGATCTTCTGTGGTTGTGTTCCAGGGTAGATTTCCAACATATAGAGTTTTGGACATATGTGCTGTCACCTCTTATTTCTGAATTCGTTTTTAGTATAGTCAAAACTGGATTAACTATACAAACCTTTTGATTTTATAAATCATAACTCATTCATGATATAAACCCTTTTCCTTGATGAACAAACGAACAGGCTCTGGGAGAAGATACCGAATCGATTGCTCTTTTCTCACTCGTAAACGAATATCCGTCGAAGAGATAGCCAGTGCAGGTACTTCCAAGAAGTGCATCCTTTCATAAAATTCCGGATGTTCCTGCTGAAGTTGATTTAAAAAAACGAAGGCATCAAACCCCGGTCGAGAGGCCCCTATAAATTGCGTAATCTCTAAGACCTCATTGGGGTTCCGCCAGGTAAAAATCTCCCGGAAAGCATCCGCACCTGTAATAAAATAAAGCTCATAATCTGCATATTGTTCCTGCATCATGTGCAACGTATCTACCGTATATGTAGGCCCTATCCGATCAATCTCAATGCGTGAGAGATCAAAGAGCTCATTATCTGCAATCGCTAAAGAAACCATATCATAGCGGAATTCCGAAGAAGCAATCTTACGACCTGTCTTATGAGGGGGAGCCCCTGTTGGAATAAAAATCACCCGTTCAAGCTCAAATTCATTGCGAGCCATTTCAGCTGCCACAAGATGACCGTAATGAATTGGATCAAATGTTCCTCCCATAATTCCCAGTCGTTTATGATTGCGCGGTTTCTGATGGGTTTGCCTCATCTTATTCCTCTTTACCTATGTTCTTGTTCTATAATCCTATTGCAAATTCCGATTTAACTTAAACTTAATTTTAGCATATCTAATCTAAATATTCTATATATCCCCTTTATTCCAGCTTTCATGATAACTTCAGCCTATCATTTATATACAGAATTGACACTTGAAATGAAAATGAATTTCTTGTTTCTATTTAGGAAGATTTAGTTGCCACGAAACTCCAAAGCGGTCATTTAGCCAACCGAATTTTTTGCTAAAACCATAATCATCTAGAGGCATAAGTGCTTGTCCACCTTCATTAAGTCTCTCATAGAGATTCCGAATTTCATCTTCAGTATTGCAAGTAACATAGATTGAGAACGATGGTGTAAAGGAGAACTCATGTTTTATATTACTGTCAATACACATAAATTCTTGTCCTTTTAAAGTAAAAGTGGCTTGCATAATAGTCCCTTCGTCTCCACCTTCATTAGCACCGTACCGAACTATGTTAGTAATTTCAGAGTCCTCACTCAGTGAGATATAAAAATTCATGGCTTCTTCTGCCTTACCATCTTGAAACATTAAGAATGGTATTACTTTTTCCACTTTGAATTTACTCCTTTCTATCTCTTATGCTCATAATATGCTGTTAAAATAGTCCTTTACAAACTGTTTCACAACAGAAACAGTTTGTTCATCACCATATTCAATATTGATACACCTTTTTCCAAAGTTACATTTTGGCAAGACATTTTTTAGATTTGAAAGATAGTCTTCACTGTGTAAATGTATAGAATAATGTTTTTTTGCAGCTGAAATTCCTACATAACCATCGTACATTTTCACACCCACCCACCACATTGGCATCGCAAAGCAGATTTTAGGTGTGATTTTCGGAAATTCAGTTTTCATAAATGCAACAAATTCATAAATGCAGCTTTTTCTATTCTCATCCAAACTATTGATATAGTCATCAATTGATGCAAAAGCCATGAACAATTCCTCCATAATAACGCAGATCTCGTTTAGGGGTCTGTTTTTTCTTATCTTCAATCAACTTTTGTGGTATTAAAAGAACTAGTTACCCAAAAACAACTCCAGAAATGGTAACGGCTTGATTAAATTGGTTCAACCACAATACGAACTGAGGTGGTGCATAATGTCCGATTGCAGTCAACTGTCCAACTTCCTTGTCCTCTGCCTTTGAAATAAAATTAGGTAACGCTAAAAATATTCCAATAAAAATGGGATAGATGCTCAAAAACACCACTAATGATATAGGTTTAAATGTTCTACCTACTAATACGCGTAAGTATTGGTTGATCTGAAAACCAAAGTACAAGAGCGCTCCTCTCCTATGGTAACCTTTTCATCCTAAAAACTATATACATCAAAATAATTAAAATAATAGGAATTATGATAATAATGCTAGCGGTAGAGCTTTTATCTAAACTATTACCTGTATTGGGGTCTAACGTATACGTTTTTTGTTTCTCGTTTATTACAACCAGTCTGTCTCCGTCGATTTCCATATCTTTAATAAATACCCATTGGGTATCAGCTTCGACATTAGGTTTCACTCTAACTTTATAAACTTGTTTACTCCATATTAGTTTATTCGTATTTATATCAAAAGCTTGTATTATTCCCATGTTTTCTGGTGAATTATTTTCGGCTACTATTTTAATGTCCTTATAAATTATCGGTGTAATCTTTACAGGTGCAAAAGCCCTGCTTGCTAATACCTGTGCGGGGTTAATTAAATAATATATTAACAAAAATGCAACAACCGATAACAAATTGCGATTGATTTTTGTATCAATAAATAACCACCTCATTTTTAGTTATCTATATATTAGTAAAGAGAGCTGCCATTTTGAACTGCTCTCTTTACTATTTTTTATAACGAGACGTATCCACATCTTTATTGCGGAACCGATAAGTTCTTCCTAATTATATCGTCCAGATATACGAAGTCGTTGTCTATCTTCCACTCCCCATTTACTTTCAATAAAGATATTTGCCCATATTGGGTAATAGTTGAAGTAGTTCCATCGGCGTACGACAACTTGATCGCTAAATCATAATCATAAAGCAACTTGTCCTTATCTTCTGAGTATTTTTTGAGTTTGATATCGTTTAGCTCTAAATTAAACTTTCCGTTCTTAGCTGCTGTCATCGGAAGCAGCAGGATTCTCTTTGACTTGAATTGAGTATATCCATGCTCAGTAAAATAATTTCTATATTCCTCAATTCGTTTTATCGCGTTCTCCGAATCAAGATAGGTGGTTTCATAGTCGACATGATACAGCTTAGTTTCATATTCCCTTACTAAATTTTGGGCCTCCTTATCTTTCACTGAACTACAGCCCACCAAGGTAAACAGAACCAGGATAGCAGCTATAAAAATGCTATATTTTTTCACTTTTTCCCCTCCAGTCAACCCAAAAAAATTCCGTCTTTTTGATGATATGTCGCATAACATTAGGCTATTCCCATAGCCCCTTCTCGCATCCATTAAAGCTAAAAAACTATTGTCAGTTTAATAAATTCACCTTATCAATACTCCACTCAACATATCCGCATTTCATAAGATTTCCTCCCTTAATTCCTTATGATTTACGTAGCATTTTGTAAATATTTAAGAAAACATAGCAAGTTTCTCAGCTGTGAATTTACTCAGCAAAAAGCCGATAGGTAATATTATCAATGCATAAAGCCATTCCTGTGTTTGAAAGGCCACGATAAAAGCCAAGATGGCCTCTCCTGGCAATGCCATAATAAACAAGGAACGGCTTGCTGCACCTAGCTTTGTTTCAGCCCGTATAGAAAGCAATGAAACATAGGGAGAATTAACCGATTCCAACCAGTACAATTTAACTAATGAAGTCAAAAGAATAATAGATACGCCCCACAAGACCCATTTCCAAACCGGAGGAAAAATCGAAAGAAATAAGGCATACGCGCCAATTACTTGAAGATAAAACATGATATTAGCACGATGTCGCAAGGTGGATTTGAGGCACAATTCCACTAATCCGTTTTCAGGAGTACGCTGTTTAAAAATTAAATTTGAGTTTCGGAATAACCATGGGCGAGTTCTGAAGGTTATCGACTTTTTTGTATAAGTTCCGGCATACCTTAATAGTACGTTAGCAAATTTCATTTTAGCGGCCTGTCCCATGGATATATCTCTTAGCAATGTCCCTTTAAGGGATACACGTTGATCGATAAGTAAAATCAAAACCATAAGAAGTAAAAAAAATAATAAGAAAAAGAGTGTTAGCTGATTTATCAGGGAAATCACAGTTATCTGTAAATAAGCACCTGAAATAACCAATAAAATTACTTTAACAAGGCCCCGCTTCCATCCTTGAAAACGGAATTCAATGAGTTGCTTTAGTATACCAATAGAAGCTTGAATGAGAAAGGTACTCATGATAAGCCAAAGAAATGAATGGATGGTAAATCCATAGTGCAACAATACAAATGGCGCTAACACAATGCAAAATAGTAATGTGACCAGAAAACAAGAACCAATATAATAAGCGATACTATACTTAATTAGCCTCTTAATCCAAGCAGTACGTTGGAAAAGAAAAATTTGGTCAGCATCCTCCACAAATATCCTAAGGGTTCCCGACCAGGCGAATAAAAGCACAATAACTAAAAGGGCATTGAGAGGAATATAGTTAAGCCCCGTAGGAATGTGCCTCCACCAGCTAATATAGGTGTCTATGAAAAGAGCCGAAAACGGAATGACAATATATAACGCTACAATCCAATCGACTACGGTTTTCCAGACCGAATACTGGTATGCCCATCCAGAAACAAGGCGGTGTAGAAAGAGTTTTTTCGCTGTGGTCATATCCTTTTCTCCAATAGTTTATTGAAACAGTCAAACAGAGAGCCATTTGGTAATTGGCATTGTTCTCTGATTTCCAAAAGATTACCTTTAGCAACGACTGTTCCATCATTTATTAAAACAAAGGAAGAGCAAATTTTCTCCGCTGTATCTAACGAGTGTGTAGACATCAATACGCCAGCACCTTCATCTCTTGCCCCCTGGATTAGAGATAAAAAGTCTTTAATACCAATAGGGTCTAATCCAATAAATGGCTCATCAACTATATAAAGTGATGGTTTGAGAAGAAAGCCTAAAATAAGCATGACTTTTTGCTGCATGCCCTTAGAAAATGTTGTCGGCAGATTATGCCTTACATGAGCCAGTCTAAACAGCTTGAGTAATTCTTCAGCACGATTTAAAAATTCTCCCTGGTCTATTTCATAGACGGCGGCCGCAAACTCTAAATGTTCCCATAAAGTCAGTTCTTCATAAAGCACTGGCTGTTCAGGTATATAAGCATAATTTTTATGCACCCCTCCAAACTCAACCTTGCCGTCGAGCACAGGCAACAAACCCATTATTGCTTTTAGTGTGGTGCTTTTCCCAGCACCATTCGGACCAATTAAACCCATTAACTCCCCAGGACCAACAGATAAAGCTACATTCTTAATGACAGTCTTATTTCCAGAATATCCGGCTGTATTAATGTTAATCTTGACTAAATCCAATTGATCATCGCTTTCTTATCAGTAATATCCTCTAACGTTGACATTACTTATTACTCCATTCGTTCTACACTCTTTTGCACTATTACCACCATATCATCTTCTGCGCCGAGACTGAAGTTAAAAAGGATACCTTGTCCTCCACCAGCACCGATTGCTGAAATAAAAATCTCACTGCCATGGCCTACTATTGTAAGGTTTAAACTTGCTCTGTTCCCGTTTCTCATAAAATATTTATCATAAACTCGAACTGCTATATTTGTATCTCCGGAAGCATAGTTACTTTCATCAACTAAATTCATAGTTATTCCACTATTGCCAATATCGTTTTGCAAACGATTGACCACTTCCCCAAATTGACCAATAATACTCTTTTCATATTTTGCCACAATTCATCCTCCCTCATATAAGTTCGCTATTTCATAACAAATTTGCCAGCACATCAGAATAATGTGCAATAATGCATTTTATAGATTTATTGCTTTTTGCTAGCTTTATAATCATTTTTAATTTTTTTGAAGTCAAAAATAAATAAAGTTACTTGACAAATCAATGCTATTATGAAAGCTGTAGAAAGCTTATTATCTGCAAAATAATATAGAACTAAAGTCAATAGAATAATATATCCCCCAGCTTTAAGAATTTCTTTCAAAAGAAATGGCATAAGCATTCTCCTTCCATAATTAGAGTTTTACTCATTTTTCTATGTGTTTTATAGAATATTACAGCTGAGTCAAACTTTACTCCACACCCCAAAAACGCAATCTTTATTGGCAAATACCACATGGAGAAAGTACCCGCATTATATTCACGAGAATATCGCAGGTAAACATATACTGGTAAAGTATATGTTACTTGTTTATGAATTGAGAGAGAAAAAATAATATCCCGATAATTATAACTGTAGTTATAATCTGATTCAGGCAACCCCCTTGTGTTAGCCCCCTTAAGTCGCCAAACTGTGAACGGTTCATTGAGTCTGCAAAATTGGTCATTGGATTTTTTTTATATTCTTCTATTTTGTGTTTCTCTTGTTTATCCTGTTCATCATTGATGTCCATGATTTCACCTTCCCCAATATCTAGTGAGTCATTTCACATTTCCTACAATTATAGTAACGTTCGTACCCCCAGTCATGAATGAACCATGGACTAAGCAACTAATGTATATCTTTGGTATTTCTATAACGCTTAAGAAACTGATTTGCCTGTTCGATCCTCTGTTCATCGAAGAAACTTTACATAACTTAAAACCGAACTTAAAAATCTCTCCATAGTAATTCCTGCCCCTTCAAATATTTATAAGGCTTTGGTCACTATATCAATTCAATGTGCTATAGTAATTTCTCATATAATTTAAACCAATCTAATCCGTAGTTTCCTAATCCCAAGTCAATTGTATCAATATATTTAAAACCATGCTTTTCATACAACCTTATGGCAGGCATATTTCCTACGTATACATCCAAACGGATTGATCTAACTTGTGAATTAATACCATGTTCAATTGAAAAATTTATTATTGCATTGCCTACACCACATTTCCAATAATTCGGGTGTACAACGAATGTATGTATAACAAAAACATCTGAATAATCAGACTCATATTTCCATTGAGCTTTGTAATATGCAGTTTCAGGTATATGATTTAAAATAACCGAGCCAACAATTTTACCATTATTTTTTGCTACATAGAGATTGCCATGTTCTATCCCATCAATTGCATTTTGTCTAATAGGATAAATACCTTTTTTCCATCCAGGAAAGTTTATTCCTTTTGCCAGGTGGTCATTCAAATCATTATAAAGCTGTTCTAATTCATCAATATCATTTTTTTGTCCCAATTCAATATTAATATCCATAAGAAACCTACCTACTTTAATAATTCAATTCATATTTTCCTATGCGTCACATCATAAGAATTATGCGCATTTGCTAATAACTTCTATATTTAATTCTTCTTTGTGACCTTATTTTATTATATTTCATATAAAGCATTAGCAATATTGCAAACCCAATAGAGCTTATAAAAAATGGGGCTTGTATACTTATTTCTTGGAAAGCAAGACCACCAATTATAGGACCAATAACAGTACCAATATTAGCTCCCATTGTTAATTTGCCTATAGCAGTTCCTCTGATTTCTTCTGCTATGTCTTCAACATAAACGCCATTTAATGTTATGCCAATCAAAGTTACAGCAATGCAGTAAACTGTCCATACTACTCCATATAAATAAACATTATCCGTATACGGTAATATTAACAAAATGAATATTAACGTACTTAAGGAGGTAACTAAAATCTTTTTACTTCCAATATTATCACTGATTCTTCCAAGTTTAGGAGAAGCAAACGCGATTATTACTGTAGGAAGTAAAAATGCAACACCAATCTGCAGTAAATTTGAATTAAATCTGCTTTGTAAATACAAAACAAAGATTGCAGAAACAATACTTGTAAAAATACTAATAATTAAATTGAATATTATTATATTATTCTTTTTAGTAGGTAAAGAAATGTTCAAAAAATCTTTATTAAGTATTGGTTTTGTCTCATTTAAAATAATTATAGAATAAATGACAGCTATTATTGAAGCTATTGCACATATCATAAACAAAACCGACCAGCCATCAACTAACTTTGGAGTATTAAGAACAAAAAAGCAAAGTATTATTCCTAATAAACCTCCTTTTTCAGAATAGCTATCTACTTTACCAAAATTATGTGCATTATTTTTCATATTCAGGTCTGCAATCATACTATATGAGGAAATGCTAATAAAAGCAGAGGCAATAGCTTGCAGGCCTCTTCCGATATAAATCAATGATATCATTTTAGCATTAGAGTAAATGAAATATGATAATGTATAAAATATTAAACCAAGGACAAAAACAGGTTTTCTCCCTGCTTTATCAGCTATATACCCTATTAAAAGGCGCATTATGACAAGTCCAAGTGAAAAAACAGAAAAAAGTCCAGTTACCTGCAATGGAGTTAGCCCCAAGGCAGATGTATACATTGGCAATAAAACAGTCATTACAGTTAAAGGCAAAGATATTAACAATAACGGCAATGATAGTTTATTTAAAGTTTTTTCATTATTTATCATAATTTTAATCCAATCTATAAAATCGAAATTTATTGCACTCTCAACTGTTATCCATTTTCTTTTTAAAAAGTCGATAAATATTCCTATAAATGAAATCACTAAGCCTATGGCGAAAATCAAACTCAATACAGACGGAATAGTCTTATTAAACAGCTCAAGAAAGAATCATAGTTATAAGTGCGATAATCTCAATTATGATTCCAACCTTTGCTTGTTAACCTTTGTTAACCTTCATGTTTCTCCCTCTCTTTTCTATTGATGAGTCGTCAAATTTATTTATATGATTGTCTACAAATAATTCATGTGTCACATTTTGCTACGATTGCGCACAACTTAAGATTTACTTATATTCCATATTATAACATCAATCTAAGTAAGCGTCTTAAATTTAAACGCTTTAAAAATAAGAAAAGACAGCTTGTGCAATTTTCTTGCATTTAGCTGTCTCTTTTGATGTGAAGTATGACGTTTTTAGTTACGGTAAAATAATGACCGGCTTATCTTTGGACTCCTTGTAAAGTAAGAAATTACGTCCAATGACTTGTACGAGTTCCGCTCCCATACGGTTAGCTAAATCTTCCGCAGCTGCTTTCGGATCTTCAGCGCTGTTTTGTAAAACGCGACCTTTAATGAGTTCTCGAGACTCAATAACCTCATTTGCTGAAGTTACGACGGCCTCTGTAACTCCTTCTTTGCCGACTTGAAGAACCGGATCCATTTCATTACCCATGGCCCGTAGAAAACGTTTTTGTTTACCTGTTAACACTCAAATCCCCCTATCATTACTTCGCCAATTCAGGCTATTCGTTGTACACCTAATTATCCTTGCTCATTATATATCATACACGTCAAATTTCAATTTCTCATTCGTACCGCAGTGCAGCCATAGGTTCTAGCTTTGCCGCTTTCCGAGCAGGATAATACCCGAAAAAGACACCCACGGCGATCGAGAACGTCACCGCTGTAAGGATGGCCCAACTTGATAAAAGCGGTGGCCACTTAAGGAAGTTTGCAATCAAGACTGCGCTTACTGAACCCAGCGCGATCCCGATGAGGCCTCCAATCAAAGAAACGACAGTAGCTTCCAATAGAAATTGCATTAAAATATCTCGTTCCTTCGCCCCAACTGCCTTACGTAAGCCGATTTCTCGAGTACGCTCGGTCACGGACACAAGCATAATATTCATAATTCCGATTCCCCCAACAAAAAGGGAAATTGCAGCCACCAAACTGATAATGCTCGTCAAAATCTTGGTAATTTTATCGGCCGCTTCGACAAGTTGCTGAACGTTAAAAATCTCATAACCATCCGTCGTCCCGTGGCGCTGATTTAGAATTCGTTTCGCTGTCGTGGTCGCAGCTTCTAAATCCCCTTTATCAAAGGTTGTCCCCTCAAGTTGATCTACCCGCCTTGTTCCAAAAATATCAGACCACGTTCCCCAGGGCATATAACTAAAAGAACTTTGCTGGGCCATGGGGTCAAACTGAGCAAAAGTTGATTCGTCTTTCGCCAGGACTCCGATAACGCGGCAGGGAACATGATGAATCATGACCTGTTGTCCCAGTGGATTTCCGGCCCCAAAAAGGATATCTGCCATTTTTTCATCAATCACAACAACGCGTCGGTTGGAAGCCATCTCATCCTCTGAAAAAAATCGTCCTATCGCAACCTCTCGGCGTCGAGCCTCTGCAAATTCAGGGGTTGTCCCTACAACGATTGCTGAAGTACTTTTCTGATTCACTTCCAGCGTTCCATAATCAGAACTTGCAGGTATCAGGCTCTTCACCTGCGGTAAGGCGCGTTTCAAACTATCCGTATCTTGCCAAGTCAATTTTGTTCCCTCAGATGTATTGCTTTGTCCGTTCGACTTGGGATGAATAATGAACAAATTAACCCCGGTCTTCTCTAATTCTTGCATAACCGCAGCCTTGCCCCCCAGCCCAATCGTAACCACGGTAATCACTGCAGCAATCCCGATGATAATCCCGAGCATTGTTAACCCTGCCCGAAGTTTGTTCGCCTTTAAACTGGTTAAGGCCCCACGCAAGCTCTCGAGTAAGCTCATGGTGTTCCACTTCCCATATCCAGGGTCACAGGTAACCCATTCGCTAGCTCGGCAGTCGGGTTAATTACCACCAGATCACCGGCCTTAAGACCTGAAGTAATTTCTTGCAAGGTGTCATTGGCTATTCCCAGACTGACTTCCGTTTTCTTAAGAATCTTGTTGACAACTTGAAAAACAAAACTTTTTCCACCCTCTTGAAAAAGGGCTTCTTGGGGAATGGCCAAGATATTATCTTTAGATGCTGTCGCGATATTTAAATCCACGGTAAATCCCGGTTTTAATTCTGGAGGAACATTATCAAGATCGATTTTGACTCCAACTGAAGGAGGCGTATTCCCTTGGACACTAACCTTACTCACCGCTTGAGGTGCAACCTCCGAGATAGCACCCGCAATAGGTGTCGTTCCGAGAACTTTGCTTGTTACTCTTACCTTTTGTCCAAGCTGTACCTTGCCCGCATCTACTTCGTTCAATTGGGTTGACACTTGAAGCTTGCTTAAATCACCCACTACAACCAAAGGAGTCTGCAGCGGAGCCATGCTTTCATCCTGAGCATTTAATTCAAGCACCGTACCCGCAATACTTGCCACATAAACATTTTGGGCACGTTGAGCTTGAGCAACCTTCAGTCCTTCCTGAGCTTGTTGCAGCATCGCTTGAGCTTGGGAAACCGCTGCCTCTGCTTGTTGCAGCGCAGAATCCGAGCCTTGCTGAATGGGATTGTCTGAAGCACTCACAGTTGAGTTCATCGGAACCTCAACTGTAGGAATCGAAGAAGAATTTTGGAGCACTGGAGGTGTTCCGGAAGAGGCAATTTGGGACATTACTGATGCAACCTGGACACCTTTTATGGAGTCCAAGTTCTTCTGCGCAACTGAAAGATTGGTTTGCGCTGTATTCACTCCGGCTTTGGCTTGAGCCACTTGAGCATCGGCAAGAGTGGTATCCATTTGCACTAGGGTTTGTCCGCTCTTCACCGTATCCCCTGTGTGAACGTAAACCTTAGCCACCTTGCTCGGAGCCATCAGTGCCACCTGCTGTTGCTGAACAGGGGCAACCGTTCCTGAAGCATACACTTCCTGTTGAATTGAGGTATTTTCGACTGCTGCTACTTTAACCTTTACTCCTGCAGGTGTCCGCACAAACCACCAAGCACTAAAGATGACTCCCAGCAAAATAGCCACGCTAACGATACTCCAGGCCCACTTTTTGCGACTCAATTCAGTGCCCTCCTTAGCCCTGCTAACCTAAATTGACCTCTTCGCTCCTCTAGTCCTCCCAGTCAAACTCCACTTCAGCGATCTTGACTTTGTCCCCGGCCTGAATTCCTTCTGATCGGAGAGCATCGTCCACACCCATGGTTTTTAAGATAGTTTGGAAACGATAAACCCCTTCTTCGCTCTCGAAAAGGGTCATCTTAACATGCTTTTCAATCTCTTTACCCGTAATGATAAAGACACCGTCTTCTTTCGTGATCATGAAGCGTTCTTTCTGTTCCACATGAGTGACTTTATGCGATTCATCCTTGTGGACAAAAATCTCTGGTGCCGGAATTTCCGGTAACAGCTGAGCAATCCGGTAAATCAACGGTTTAAGCCCTTCACCCGTCGCCGCCGAAACCGAAAAAATCTCAGTTTCACTTCCTAATTCATCTTGCAAACGCTTTAAATTTTCCTCCGCGCCGGGAATATCCATTTTATTAGCCACAACAATCATCGGACGTTTGGCCAATTCCGGACTGTATTGGAGCAGTTCCTCTTGAATGATTCGGTAGTCCTCAAGCGGATCGCGTTCTTCCGAACCGGAAATATCCAAAACGTGCAGAATTAAGCGGGTTCTCTCCGTATGCCTTAAAAATTCATGACCCAAGCCTGCCCCTGTATGCGCTCCTTCAATTAGGCCTGGAATATCTGCCATGACAAAACTATACCCGTCCTCCAAATCCACCACACCCAGATTCGGAACAAGCGTTGTAAAATGATAATCAGCAATCTTGGGTTTAGCCGCCGAAACCTGAGAAATAATCGTCGATTTTCCGACGTTGGGGAACCCTACAAGACCCACATCCGCTAAAAGCTTCAGTTCCAGGGTCAGATAATGGTCTTCCCCAGGTTCACCATTTTCTGCTAAAGTCGGCGCTTTGTTGGTGTTACTCATAAAACGAGCATTTCCCCGTCCGCCGCGTCCTCCTTTGGCAACAACAACCTTCTGTCCATGCTCGGTTAAATCGGCAATAACCTCTCCCGTATCCTGATCTTTGATCAGTGTTCCCGTCGGAATGCGCACAACCAGGTCCTCAGCACCGTGGCCATGCATATTCTTCCCCTGGCCATGCTCGCCGCGGTCCGCTTTATAATGGCGCTTATAACGAAAGTCAGCAAGTGTCCGTAGTCCTTCATCCGCTACAAAAACAACGTTTCCGCCTCGACCTCCGTCTCCGCCTGCTGGGCCCCCTTCAGGAACATATTTTTCTCGACGAAAGGCTACTGCTCCAGCGCCGCCGTCTCCACCTTTGACATAAATTTTCGCTTGGTCATAAAACATACCACGAATCCCCTTTTATTCCGTCTTCCAGAGCGCCAACCGGTTTTCCCAAACCGTCTGTTCTTTGCGCATTACTTTCAAATGACAAAACAACCCTTTATCTCCATCTATGTAAAGAAAGACATCTGGGTGTTCTACTTCGGTCTCACGATATTTATCGTACAGATTCCTGATACATTCTCTAGTGTACCCGTATAAGGCTTGTCCGTATTCTTCCCGCCAAAATTCTTTCCAGAATTGAGTAGTTTTCATTTGCTCATCCAAATAAATTTCAACCGGGAATTGCTCTTTACGCAAAGCGAGGATAAAACCCAGAATGAGCGCACCCACTGTTTCCTGGGGAATTTGTCCCGCGGTCTGCTCCGCTTCAAAGTCATCGATCATCTCGCGCATATACTCAAGTGCTTTATCTGCTTTTCCTAACTGTAAATAACCCCTAATCACCTGAACGTGATTAAGAAAATCATGACGTTGCAGACGGTAGTATTCCAGTTGCTCCTTCAATAGGATGTGATCTAGACTCTCCCCATCGTGCATTTTCAAATCCTCCATTAAATAACGGCCTAAAGATCAGTTCACCAAATCATCCAAAAAACCCCTGGGGAATCCCCAGGGGCTTTTTCTTCATGTTGTCAATTAAGCTTGAGCAACCTGGCGCTCAGGATAAATGCTAACTTGTTTACGGTTGCGATCCTTGCGCTCGAATTTCACATAGCCATCGATCGTAGCAAAGAGGGTATCATCCTTGCCCAGACCGCAGTTTTTACCAGCATGGAATTTCGTTCCGCGTTGACGAACGATGATGTTGCCTGCGAGTACGAATTGACCGTCTCCGCGTTTCACACCTAAACGTTGTGCATTACTGTCACGACCATTTCGGGAACTACCTACCCCTTTTTTATGAGCGAACAGTTGCAGGTTCATTTTTAACATGGAGTCCACCTCCTTTGAGTAATATTCACATATTCCTGACCATAGCTTTGCTGGATTTCTTCAATCCCCAAAACCATTGTTTTTAGTATCCATTGAGCTTGTTCCAGGGTCTGAGGATCTAACTCAGGAAGGGAACAGGTCAAATACCCATCCGAATCCCTAACTTGAACCTCGGGTTGCTGGGGCAAAAAGTGCTCCAATCCATTGACCGCTGAAATACTGAGTGCCGAAATCGCTGCACAGACAATATCTTGTCCATACTCTGCATATCCTGCATGCCCAGTGAGTTCAAATTTCCGAATCCTCTGATCTTCGTCAAGCCAGAGAATCAAGTGAATTCCTTGCCTCATCTTAAGCTTGGATAGCTTCGACGAGAACTTTTGTATACGGTTGGCGATGTCCTTGTTTGCGACGGTAGTTCTTTTTGGATTTGAATTTGAAGACAATAATCTTCTCTCCCTTGCCATGCTCAACAACTTTAAGCACAACCTTTGCACCGTCAACAACTGGAGTTCCCACTTTAACTACGCCGTCTTTTTCTACTAAAAGAACTTGGTCGATCGTTACTGTGTCTCCAACATTCGCATTTAGCTTTTCCACGTAAAGAGTATTACCCTCTTCAGCACGGAATTGCTTGCCACCTGTTTCAATCACTGCGTACATATTAATTACACCTCCCATTGCCTAGACTCGCCTGTGCAGGCCAGTTTTTTCAAACTTGTTCAATGCCTGATTCGCGCGGTTGCGGTGAGAAGTCACCACATTTAGTTATTTTAGCATTAACTAACGTAATCTGTCAATAAAGCGTCAAAACAATAGTTTATTTATCAACAATGGTATTGGTCACGTTTACACAGGAGATCAATCTATCATTTTCATCGTACATCTCGATCTGCCATACATGCGATGTTCTTCCCTTGTGCATGAGTATTCCTTTGGCCAGGATATAGCCTTCGATCTTTTTCGGTCTAAAATGATATGTGACAACGTTAGAGCCCACAGCCACATGATCCTTGTCAAGGATTGCATTCGAACCCTGACCGGCAACCGTTTCGCCAAAGGCAATCGTTGCTCCGCCATGCAACAGACCAAAGGGTTGACTGTGAAACGAGGTTAAATTCATTTTGGCTTCAAATCGATCTGCCTTTTGATCGGGTTCCATATGAAAATATTCGATATTCAGGCCCTCAATTAAGTTCATTTTAGTCTCCTCACAACATATCTCGGTCGAGAATGGCATGATTAATAGTCAGAGATTTTAAAATATCTTCATCTATTTCGACTCCTAAACCCGGTCCTTTAGGGACTTGGATGAGACCCTGCGAGGCTATAATTTCAGGCTGAATAACATCTTCTGAAAAATAGCGCCGTGATGAAGATAAGTCTCCAGGGATATAATTGTCTTTTAAACTGGCTAAATGGACATGCAAGATTTTAGAAATTCCGCTTTCCATCATGCTGCCTATCCAAAAATGGATATGATGCTGGCGACAGAGTTCAATCATTTGTTGGGCATAATACATGCCACCGACACGACCCACTTTAATATTAACCACTTGGCATGCCTTAAATTGAATGGCCTTCTTTAAATCTTCCACGGTTTGAATACTTTCATCCATGCAGATCGGCGTCGTCAGTTGCTCTTGGAGTTTTTGATACGCTAAAAAATTCTCCTCCGCTAAAGGCTCTTCCAGACAGAGCAACCCTAACTCATCGATTTTTTTCAGCTCCGGTATCTGTTCCACTCTAAAACTTCGATTGGCATCCGCTAATAACATAAGGTCAGGGTATTTTTCGCGAATACACTTTAACTTGAAAAAACCGTCTTCAGGCTTGATTTTGATTTTGAAACGAGCATATCCCTCTTGTAAATAGTCATCTATTTGATTCAACAAATGCGTGATCTCTAAATCTCCCAAAACCATACCTGCGTAGATAGCATCCTGGGTTTCTTCATGAAATACGGTATCCATAATGGACTGGTGTTGACGCCTTGCGAACAAATCCAAAAGGGCATTTTCCACTCCGGCCGTTGCCATGGGATATGTCACATTATCCATCCATGGATGAATTTCAAAGGGATGTTTGATTTCTCTTGCCAAGAGCTGTGGAAGAAAGCGATTAAGCAGTACACGTTTAGAATCAGGAAGCGTTTCCTGGGTATAAAAGGGTTCATTAAACGCAACGACTTCTCCGTAACCTACAGTTCCGAGTTCATCAATCACCTTGATCACAAGCGTTTCCCGATGATTTAGAAGGGCTTGAGCGGATTTAAAGGTAAATTTCATGGGCATGCTGAGATGAAAGACTTCAATTTTATTAATCCACATTGTACTTTTCAACCAAATTCTTTTTCAGTATTTTACCGGTTGCATTTTTGGGAAGTTCATCTAAGTGAAATATTCTTTTCGGAAGCTTATATTTAGCGATTTTTTGGGTCAGATAGTTGAGGATGCTCTCATCATCCAAAGATGAAACAACAAATAGGACAGGGACTTGACCCCATTTTTCGTCTTTCATCCCCACGATGGCACACTCTGATACAGCAGGGTTTGCATAGAGAACATTCTCAATTTCCTGAGGATAAATATTTTCGCCCCCGGAGATAATGATATTTTTTCGACGATCCAGGATATAAAGATAACCCTCTTGATCGAGATATCCAATATCTTGAGTATTGATAACACCCGAAAGCGGTTCTTTCCCAAGATAGCCATCCATGAGCATCGGACTTTGGATTAAAACTTCACCAATTCCCTCTTCATCTGGATTATCGATGCGAATCGTAACTCCCGGCAAGGGTAATCCTACAGATTCCAGCTTATCCGGATGCTCTAAGACGCAAAACGTGGTTGACTGACTGGTGGTCTCGGTCATCCCATAGCTTTTGTAGATTGGGATATTTTGAGCTAAGCACGTTTCCACCAACGGTTTGGGAATAAACTCACCACTCACCAGGACCATCCGCAAATGATGCTGATGGATTCGGTCGACAATTCTCATGAACAGGGTGGGGACGAGCGATAACATATTAATCGTCCCACTTGCAATTAATTTTAAAGTTTTTTCCTCATCAAATTTTTCCATTAACGTAATGCGAGTCCCATTATACAAACTGCGCATAAGAATCGTTAATCCGCTAACATGGTACATTGGAAGGACTAACAACCAGTTATCCTCTTCAGTGACCCCAAGTCTTTGTTGAGAGGCTTGAACATGTGAATAAAACTGCTTCCAACGCAGAGGTACCGACTTATATTCACCGCTGGTTGCACTGGTATCCATAATAACCGCAATTTGTTCTGGATTATATTCATCAGCACACTTAACATTTTCAGCAATCTCACTTTGGAGAACTTCAGCAAAGGTAAAGAAAACCCGGCTTTCGCCGAGTCTTTGCGATAAAATAAACGGATCATCTTGAGAAAAAACACGTTTGATCTTCAATTTCTTTAATTTTTGGGAGATTTCCTCCTGAGTTAAGTGGGTATTCAGCATCAGCACTTCGATTTGCAACGCTTGCAAGGCTAGGTAAAAGACAGCCATTCCCTCAGAGTTATTCGCATAAAGAGCGACCCTCTGTTCATCTTTTACAAATCGATATAAGCGGCCTGCCAGGTCGGTTACGCGTTGATCCACTTCTTTAAAGGTCAGCTCATTCAGAAACTTCTTATTTGGGTTTTGAAGGGCTTGCTGATTAAGCCAGTTCACGTATCTTCACCTGCTTTGTTTTCTTTCCTATCACTGTGCCGGGGCTATTTTGAAAGAGGCTTTTTGGGTCTTTAGGAGACGAACCAGAGTTTGCGAAGGGGAGGCGTTGCTTGCGTTCACTGCTCCCCTATGCTTTAAGTCTTCGCTCACCAAATCGTTTCGCCTGTCTATGTAGCTTTCATAACGTTATATCTCAAGAAGCCCCGAAAGCGTAGCTTCTCGCATAGAAGCGAACGATTCGCGTAGGGACGTGCAGGTGAACGAAGCTTTCTTAGCGTAGCGAAGCCCTTGGTTCACATCAGGTATTACCCTGAGGTTTGGCGAAGCTGCTATGAAAGCAAAGTGAACCAGTCCCGAAGCGCCTGAGTGAGTGGATATGCGATATAGAAGACTTGGCTTAGAGTTGAGGTACGAAACTCAAGGCTTAGTCGACTTATCCTCGAAGGGGAAAAGCTACACGACCCAGACTCTTTATCATCTAACGATACTGTACACTGACATGCAAAGCTGCAGAATAGGAATCGATCACGGGAACTTCGGAAACTGTTCGAAATCAGGCTTGCGTTTCTCTAAATAGGCGTCTCGTCCCTCTTTCGCTTCTTCGCTTGTATAATAGAGCAGTGTCGCATCTCCGGCGAATTGTTGCAGGCCGGCTAAGCCATCCGTATCTGCATTAAACGAGGCTTTCAGGAAACGTAAGGCTGTCGGGGAATGTTGTAGAATTTCTTTTGCCCATTTGACCGTTTCTTCTTCCAATTGCTCAAAGGGAACTACGGTATTAACTAATCCCATCTCTAACGCTTCTTGCGCCGTATATTGACGGCATAAATACCAAATCTCCCGCGCTTTTTTATGTCCAACGATGCGAGCTAAATACCCAGCGCCATAACCCGCGTCAAAAGAGCCCACTTTAGGTCCTGTTTGGCCGAATTTAGCATTTTCCGAAGCAATGGATAAATCACAAACAATATGTAAGACATGCCCTCCGCCTATAGCAAAGCCATTAACCATAGCAATGACTGGTTTAGGAATAATGCGGATTAAATGTTGTAAGTCTAAAACATTGAGCCGAGGAATCTGATCGTCTCCGACATACCCGCCATTTCCGCGAACTCTTTGATCTCCTCCAGAACAGAACGCTTCCTTATCTTGTCCTTGACCATGATTTGCTCCCGTTAAAATAATGACACCAATTTGACGATCTTCACGGGCTACCGTAAAGGCATCCATCAATTCCATGATCGTTTTCGGTCGGAAAGCATTACGAACTTCTGGTCGGTTAATTGTGATTTTTGCAATCCCATCATAAATCTCATAACGAATATCCTCATAATTACGGTTTAATTGTTTCCATGGAAAATTCACAACACATTCCTCCAATTTGATTTAGATTTATTTATAACTTTAATTTTTACTTAAGTGATTAAGTAGCAGGTCCTCTCTCTAGAAACGATTTTACGATATCCGTAAAACCTTGAGGATTTTCAATATGCGTATTATGTCCAACACCCAACATAATTTCTCTCTTAATTCTAGGGGATAATCGGGTGAACTCCTGACCTATTTTTCGGTATTTCTCATCATATTCACCATTGATATAGAGAACAGGCATGGATAAATCTGAAACTTGAGGTTTCAAGCAAGGAAATATTCCTTGTCCCGTTCCCAATAAGATATTGGCTAATGCATAGGGTTCATTTTGCAGACGTCTTTCGCTTATCTTTTGACGAATATCCGGAGACACATGGATTTGCGAAGCAAAAAGACTGAGACTCGACCAATAGGTATTAAACCACTCAATCCCGTTTTCCTGGATTGAATCAGCAAGCCAAGCATCATGTTTGCGACGATCAGCTCTTTCTTGATCATCACAAAGGCCATACGATGAACTCTCAAGAATCAGTCGGCTAACTTCCTGAGGATAGGCTAAGGCATAACCTAAGGCAATGCGCCCCCCCATTGAATAGCCGAGTAAGGAATATCGTTCAAAACCTAAGTGGTGTATAAGTTCATGGAGATGATGAAGGATAACGGATAAATGATAAGGCTCAAGGGAATACGGTTTTTCGCTATTCCCATGTCCGATCAAATCCACGAGAACCATTTGGCAGTTATCCAGTTGAATCAATTCCCAGGTATTTGAGTTTTCAGCAAAGCCGTGAATACAAATGACAGGTTGACCCGTACCTCTAACGCCCACAGAATAGTGAACGTTCTCAACGTCAATTAACATTTCATCTTTCTCCCAGACAATTATCGATATAGGTATCTAGAATCGATAAATACTACAGATTTGTATATAAGTCATGCAAACTTTTACTTAGTTCAGCATCAATACGAACATTCAATACCTTAATTCCATCTAAAGTTAAAGCCTCCTGAAAATCATGCTCAAAGGCCTCATAATCTGCAGGTTCATAGTACGTTAAATTATACAAAGCTTTCAACCCGGAGAAATCCATTCCGTGCGGAGTCATAAATAAGTACTCGAAATGCTTATTCTTGCTCTGCGGTAAATATTTGAAAATCGCTCCCCCATCATTATTCACCACAACTATAGTTAAATTCAGTGAGTTGTTTTTCCCAATGAGCAGACCATTTAAATCATGGAAAAAGGCCAAATCACCGGTCAACAATACTGTGGGATGCTGACTCGTCGAAATCCCCAAAGCGGTTGAAACCGTTCCATCTATACCATTAGCACCACGATTGCATAACATCTTAAGAGAATGCTGGCGTGATTCCCAAAAGTAATCGACATCACGGATCGCCATACTATTGGCAACCGCAAAACGACTTTCTTCAGGGAGCATATCTTGTATCTTTTGAACAAGCTTTCCTTCAAATAGCCCCACTTCTTCACGCGCCTGATTTAATCGTTGGCGCATTTCTTTCTGATAATGTTGCCACTGACGCAAGTATTCCTCGTGGGTATTTTGGACATCAATAGATTGGGCAAAAGCCTGGGGTTGTGAAATGATATAGCGATTAATAGATAAAGACGGAGCACGGTATTGAAAAGACTCCCCAACTTGAAAATACAAGACATCTTGGTGCATCGCTAAAAACTGTTGCAAACGTTTTGATACCGGTGTTTGTCCAAAGTGAATGATGAATTCAGGTTTAAGCTCTTTTTTAAGATCATCATTTTTAAGGAAGGCGTCATAGCTGTCAATAATCAGCTCATGATCGTAATTACGAAAGTTAGAAATGGGGTCTGCTAATACGGGCGTTTTTAAGCGTTCTGCCAATTCCAATACTTCATGATGATAATTCGCATAGGCATCGCCACCACAAATAATGATCCCTTTTTTATTCTGGAAAGCCGTACCATCCATCGTCAACTGACTTTCATTTTTTATCCATTCAAAGGGGTATTTTAAACGTCCTGAGCTAAAATTTAGCTTATCTAAATCCGGACTCAAGGGTTCACGTAAAGGTACATTGATATGCGCTACGCCATATTCTTCTGACATTGAACTCATATAAGCCTTTCGCATCACTGTACGAACATATCGATACATGCTCTCTGTCTCTTCAGGTAGAGCTAATTCTTCAAAATATTTAACGTAATCATGGTAAATTTTAATTTGATCAATGGTTTGAGGAGCCCCCACTTGGCGTAATTCAGGGGGACGATCCGCGGTTAAGATGATTAAGGGCACTTTTGAATGCTTTGCTTCAACAATTGCCGGGAAATAATGGGTCACGGCAGAACCTGAAGAACAAATTAAAACAACAGGTCGTTCTTTCTCCTTGGCTATTCCTAACGCAAAAAATCCTGCCGATCGTTCATCAATACTAATAAAGGTCTCGAAGTCGTGTTCGTAAAATAATACAGATAATGGAGTTGAGCGTGATCCAGGGCTAATCACAACTTCACGTACGCCCAACTGATATAGTTCATCGACTAACGCAGCAATATAATTTGTCATCTCATTCACCTTCAGATTATAAACTCTCCACAATCGTTTTCACTTTATTACTCGTCTCCAAATATTCTTCTTCACACTCGGAGTCTTTCACAATACCACAGCCTGCATAGGCATAAACCCGGTTTCCATCAATGAGTGCCGATCGTATTCCTGCCACAAATATGCCGTCTCCTTGCTCATTCATCATCCCGATCGGTGCGGCGTATAATCCTCTCTCATGCTTTTCACAGCGTTCAATGATGTCTAACGCGCCCTGTACAGGATATCCTCCTAAGGCTGGTGTCGGGTGCAATCGAAATACCCAATCCGTTAATGAGCTGTTTTCCTTAGGTTTTGCTTTAATAATGGTTTGTAAATGATGTATATTTTTAAGGGTTAAAATTGTCGTCGCGCCGACACTTACGTCGTCACAAAACGAAGTCATCACCTTGGCGATGTAATCCTTGACAATTTGGTGCTCATGGCAGTTTTTGGGGTCATTAAGGAGCGCAGTTTTTTGCTCTTCATCATGTTCCTTATCACCGCGTGAAATTGTTCCAGCCAAAGCATAGCTCATAATCTCTTCTTGTTTCTTTTGTACGAGAATCTCCGGAGTCGCTCCTAGAAATGTTTTACCGTCTTTGAAATAAGCGAAAGCAAAAGAGCTTGGATTTTTCTCCAGAAGATTTTTTACCATGCTTTCAATTGAGACGGTTGTCTCACACTCAATAGTTATTTCTCGTGAAATTACAACCTTTTTGACCTTTCCCGATGCAATTTCTTGCTTTACGTTGTAAAATAATTCTTGCCAGTCTTCGTAATCATCGGCGAGCATTTTGTAAACGTGAGTCTGTGGTGTGAACTCTCTTTCCTGAATATCGAAGTCATCTTGTGCGTAATATAGAATTTGTTTCCCGTTCTTTTCCACAAAATAGAACTCAAAGGCAATTGTTTCATTGCCCAACCCGCTCCATTTTTGATCCTTAAGAGTTGGAAAGAAGGTCCTCGTGGAGAATACATAAGGAAAGTGAATATAGCTTTCCCCTGTCTTAAAGGTTTTTAAGCGTTTTGCTCCGATGATAAGCTCATTTTCAAGAGGATTATAGAACAAAACACGTTCTTCATGCTCAAAGTTCTGCCAAAATGAGAGCGGACTCTTTAAATGAGTTTCTTTCTGTTGATAAATCAAACATATCGCCCTATTCCTATTGATTTTTAATATGATTAGATATATTCAAATAATGAACTATAGTTCATATCATGAGTAGAGTATATCATACAGTTATTAATTCCTGCAATTTAAATTAATAATCCTAGCACAGAATATAATACAAAAAGAGGAAAATCATAAAAACATTGATTTCCCTCTTTTTGGTTATGGTACACGTACCATAACTGAAATTATTTTTTCAATCCAGCCACAAAGTCACCAATAGCTTTATTTTGGTCATCATTTATTTTAGCAGAGAAACTAGGCATACTGCCTTTTCCCTTTTTAATCACATCTTGAACTCGGGCAGAGTTGTTTATAAACTCATCAGTGTTAATGGCTGGCCCGCTCGATCCGCCAGCACCTGTGGTACCGTGACACCCGGCACAATTTGCAGTATATAGTGCAGCTCCGCTAACTTGTGTTGTAGCTGATTGATTCGTCGTGGGTGGTGTTTGTGTCGTTTGTGGTGGTTGTTGAGGAGCGGGCTGAGTTGGTTGGCTAGGCTGAGATTTGTTACAACCAACGACGAATAGGATACTTGCAAGGCCTATGGCAGTAATGATTTGTTTACTTTTCATAACATATTCCCCCTATAGATCTTTTCTAGTTGTAAGGTTTTGCCAAGGCAAAGGGTTTTATACGCGCTTTTATTTAATTAAGAAAGCACAAGGAAACAACCCGCATATTCGGATTGTTTCCTTGTGCTTTAATAGTACCAACGGACAATTTTGGATTGTCTAATCACGGTTGCTTTCTATCACTTTAGAGTCCACCCTAGACCGTCACAGTTTGAACAGGGTTTGCTATAACGCACGGCAAGAGTCTGTCCCACTTTTTTGCGGGTCATCTCCACTAGACCGAGTTGCGTCAAGCCCATGATTTGACACTTAATCTTATCTTGAGAACACGCTTTTTCAAGAGTCGCAAGGACCTCTTTCTGATCTTCTTCTAAAATCATATCAATAAAATCGATAATGATAATTCCGCCATAATTGCGCAAGCGCAGTTGCCGACCAATTTCTTCAGCCGCTTCGCAATTCGTATGCAAAACGGTATGTTCGAGGGAACTTTTTCCCACGTATTTACCCGTATTAACATCAATTACCGTTAAAGCTTCCGTCTGTTGGATGACTAAATAGCCCCCACTTTTCAGCCAGACCTTAGGGCGCAGAGCTTTGCGGATCTCCTCATCTACACCATAATCATCAAAAAGATTATCCTTGTAAACCAAATGCACGTGATTTGCTGCAGGATGTCCAAGCTTACTAAGCGTCTTTCGCAAGCCTTCAGCAACTCCAGCCTGATTAACCGTAAGCGCTTCTACTTTTCCATCCACCCATTCGCGAAGCATGCGGGATAATAAATCCACATCTTCGTGAACAAGCCCCGGAACCGAAACATGGGGCATTTTCTCAGTAATTTGATGCCAGAGGTCGATCAGTTCTTTCAGATCTTCTTCAAGTTCTTTGCCTTCAACTTTTTCGGCGAGCGTCCGAATGATCACACCCATCCCTTGAGGGCAGATGCTTTTTGCTGTTTCTCTTAGGCGAGTCCGCTCTTCCTCATCGCTAATTCGTCGCGACACTCCAATATAGTCTGTATTAGGCATCAAAACAGTAGAGCGTCCAGGAATCGTAATATTTGTCGTGATGCGAGCCCCTTTGGTGCCCACCGGTTCTTTGGTGATCTGAACCAAAAGCTCCTGACGCGGTTTCAAAACCTGCTCTACCCTTGGCAAAGGATTTATCTTCGATTTGGCTTCTTCATCTAGGCTCGGAGGCACTGCATCTGCAACATAGAGGAACGCATTTTTCTCTAAGCCAATGTCGACAAAAGCCGCTTGCATACCGGGAAGAACATTTTCCACTCGGCCACGATAGATATTCCCGACCAGATGAGAAAAGGCTCCTTCTTCTTCATGCACTTCGACAAGCTCACCATCTTCTAATACAGCAGCTCGCATTTGCTGAGCCTGTCCTTGCAGAATAATCTCTTTCAAGGGACATTCCTCACTTCCCAAAGGCCTCATGTTCCATCGGGGAAAACTTCTGCCCCTCATAACTCACATAGATTCCCGTCCGTTTAGTTCTTAGAATATCCAAATCGAGAGGAAGCTTTTCTAAATCACAAAGGCTCCCAATCACTTCTTCAGGACGCACACTCCCTTGATTTCCCACTTCAACTTCCAGTTCGAAAATAGCCTCATCGCCCTCGATATGACCCTCTAATTGTTTAACCCAGGGACGAATATCTTTTTCAACCTGTCCCTTTTTACTAAATCGTAAATATTGGATTTCATTTCGCGCTAACCAGGAATCAATGGCTTCTTGCAACCGTTCCTCGGTCACAGGCAAGCCCATAGCTACCGTGATTCGATAACTCGCAGCATTCAAAACAGCCATTAAGGCTTTCGTTCCTAAAGAAATGATCTGACCTTCTAAAAGACGAATTCCCGTAGGCAGTTGTTCCTGAAGGCGTCCCAAAATTTCCTTAAGTCTTAAATCCTGAGCCACTTCGATATCAAGATACTCCCGTTCCCCTTCGACGCCAACGGCCAAGGCCGAGCCAAAGGAGATCTTCGGATGAGGATTAAATCCCTCAGAATAGGCCATCCGAATTCCAGCCCTACGCAACGAGCGTTCAAACACTCGTGCTAAATCTAAATGGGCAATATATTTAGCTTCTTCTACTTTAGTAAAGGCGATTCTTACCCGCAAGGCACTCACCCTTTCAAATCAATCTGTACCCCTCTGCCCGGGCAAATTCCGCACCCGGTGCAATCGTCATGTCTACAATCTAAGGTTCTGGCTTCCTGCAAAGCCCTTCGATGTTCTTCCATTAAGAACCGCTTGGTTACCCCACTTTCCAGATGGTCCCATGGAAGTACATCATCATAATCGGTGACTCGGTTAGCATAAAAGTGAGGATCTAAACCGAAGACTTTAAAGCTCTCTATCCAAGTTTCATATTTAAAATGCTCAGCCCAACCATCGAACTTGCACCCATTTTTAAACGCCCACTCCAGGGAATCAGCGAGACGGCGGTCTCCTTTAGCAAAAACGGCTTCCAAAAAACTCGTGTCGACATCATGGTAATTATATTTTATGCGCCGATCCTTAAGCTTCTCCCGGAGATATCTTTGTTTTTGCTGAAGGGAAGCCATTCCTTCTTGAGGTTCCCATTGGAACGGAGTATGGCCTTTAGGTACAAAGGAACTGGTTGAAACCGTCACCTTAACATTTCGTCTCCCCAGTTTGGTCCCCAGATCAGCAACCTTCTTAGCAAGCGTAGCAATTCCATCGATGTCTTCCTGATTCTCCGTCGGTAATCCGATCATAAAGTAGAGCTTAATCGTAGACCAGCCCCCTCTAAACGCGGATTCTGCAGCTTTCATCAAGTCCTCCTCAGTAACCCCTTTGTTGATCACATCGCGAAGGCGTTGGGTCCCAGCTTCTGGAGCAAACGTTAACCCCGACTTGCGGACTTTTTGTACTTCTTGAGCGAGTCCCACATCGAAGGAATCGAGTCTTAGTGAAGGTAAAGAAACGCTTACTTTTTCGTCATTAAATTTTTCAAGAATCCCATGAATCAAAGGCTGAACGCAAGAATAATCTCCTGTTGAAAGAGAAGTCAGTGCAATCTCCTCATACCCTGTCGATTTCACCAGTTCTTCCGTTTGCCGTAAAAGAGTTTCCTGAGAACGTTCCCGCACCGGTCGATAAACCATCCCGGCTTGACAGAAACGGCAACCTCTTGAACAACCTCTCATGACTTCCAGCATCATTCGGTCATGAACAATTCCCATATAAGGTACGATCGGATTCGTTGGGAAAAAGGCTTGATCAAGATTCTGAACAATCGCCTTTTCGACCACTTTGGGGGCTCTTGGATCGGCGATAATCTTTTCAATTCGTCCATCTGATTTATACTGAACTTCATAAAATTCCGGGACATAAACCCCTTGGATTTTAGCGGCCTTAAAAAGGAACTCTTCACGGGAAACTGGATTTTCCTTTTGCTCCTTGAGGAGTTGAAGAAGCTCAGGTACCGTCTCCTCCCCGTCGCCCAGCATAAAAAAGTCGATAAAGGGAGCTAACGGTTCTGGAGTGTAAGCACAAGGCCCGCCCGCAATAATCCATGGATGTTCTGGGCCGCGATCCTTCGCTCGGAGCGGAATTCCTGCAAGATCAAGCATGTTCAATAGGTTCGAATAACTCATCTCATATTGCAACGTGAATCCGATAATATCGAAATCTCCGAGTGGCCGGAAGGACTCTAACGTATAGAGCGGAATTTTCTTCTCCCGCAGTTTCTCCTCCATGTCTATCCAGGGAGCGAAAACCCGTTCACAGAGCGCATTTTCGTTTGAATTAATAAGTGCGTAAAGAATACGAGTGCCTAAATGAGACATTCCAACTTCATAAACATCAGGGAAGGCAAAAGCCATATGCACCGCAGTTTCTTCCCAGTCTTTGTGAATTGAATTCCACTCAGAACCTAAATATCGGCTCGGCTTTTGAACTTTGGGCAGGAAACGTTCAACCTGCTTACGTATTTCTGCCGCTGTCATGTCACCCATGCTGAAGATGTTCCTCCTTGTTTCGTTGTAATTAAATATTATAACACAGGTTGTCTGTTAATTCCAATTATAGCTTACCCACTGGATAATAAATCCCATGCGCTAGCATACCCTCAACAACCTCTGTCTCAGTCAGCATCTTCTCCATCTGAAACTCCTTCCCCGGTAGATGAATCAAAGCATACCGATCCGGCGTTAATTCCTCCACAATCCGAACGAGCGGAGTTTCCGCATAAGCTGTCAGGACTTTACTCTTCATCAACCCTTTCCTGAGGAGCTCCTCCTTTTTGCGGGTGAGGTGACGGAGAAAGGTAATTCGGGCTGACGCTATTTCCTTGTTTCCTGAGAGCCAAAAAAAGGCGGCCAAGATAAGGAACGTCATTAGATTCTCAATAAAATGTTCCTTTCCCAACAGAGTTAGACCGAGAATGGCCAGAAAAGCGCCAAAAGCTTGACCAAGACGAGCAAGTGCTTTCGTCGTCCGAACAAAACCGAACATATCTGAAAAAAGAGCCCGAGCGACCCGACCTCCATCTAAGGGAAGTATCGGAAGCAAATTAAATGCAGCCAGCCAAAAGTTGATGCGTACAAACTCTTCTCCACTCGGCCCTGTCCAATAACCCAACCACCGTAGAGCCTGTGCTGCAAACAATAGAAGAAGATTAAACCCAGGTCCGGCTAGAGCCATAATACTTTCTTCGATTTTTCGTCCTTCAAAAAGATCATCACAGTAGGCAGCCCCGCCAAAGGGAAAGATCTCTAGACCCACTACATTAAACCCATACGCTTTGGCCGTAAACAAGTGTGCTAATTCATGCCCAATGACAAGAGCGAAGATGAAAAGAGCCTGGGTTATTAGCCCCAGGACTCCATAAGCAACTAATACAAGTAAAAATGTAGGATGAACTCTGATGCTCAAACCCCGTAATCTTAAAACCTCCACACCGAAACCTCCTCCGTCAGACACTTCTCCAAAAGAATGACTAAAGGTGACCCGAAAGCGTAGCTTACGATTATTTTGCTGCTGGAACGAGGTAAGGCATTGGATTTATAGGTTGGCCATCTTTGCGTAATTCAAAATGGAGCCAGGGCTTTTTCAGTGGAGCTGAAAGTCCAACAGTACCGATAACTTCACCCGTCTGAACGGCTTGCCCCTTTTGGACTTTAACTTCCCCAAGATTAGCAAGAACAGCTGTCCATCCATTCGAAAAATCCAATTTCACAAGCCGACCGAGTTGAGGATCCTCGCCCACCTGGGTCACAACGCCTATGTAAGGCGCAACCACCGGGATGCCTAAAGCACTTCCAACATCGATTCCATTATGAATACTTCCCTTCCCTTCACTATCCATTGTCCCAAAGGCAGCCATAACTGGACCAGATAAAGGGGGCACAAACTTTTCTTTCATGGTTGCATCAACTGGAGTTGATTTTACGCCGATAGGACCCATGCCCAAGGCTTCCTTGGCCATATCATTCATTGCGGCATATAAATCGCCATTTTGGACCGTTCCCTTATACATCGAGTGGATCGTTTGGGACAGACCATCTTCGCCTTTCGATGCGAAAAAGATTAAAAGAAAAAATGTGACGGCAAGGACCGCTTTTTTTTGGATTCCTGTCCAGGTATAAAGAATTTCTCGTTTACGGCGTTTCTGAGAAGTCCGTTTAACTGGCCAATCCTCATACTTCATTCCTCGCTCGCGTCCTACCTCTTGGGCGGCTCTTTCCCATTCCCAATCATCCCAGCGTTCAAATGGATTCATCTTTTCCACCCCTTAGCTCGTACACTTACTTATACTTATGCTAAGAGAAAGTAAAAAGAACTGCCTTGCATTTGCAAAGACAGTTCTTCATTTAAAAGCCCATAAAACGCAACTTCTCGCCCAGGAGTGAACGATTTCGCAGAAGGGCGGTAAGGCGCACGACGCTTCTGTAGCTTAGCGTAGCCACCTGGTTCACTTCAGGTATTACCCTGAGGTTTGGCGGAGCTGCTATAGAGGCAAGTGTGGCAGCCCTGGAGCGCTGAGTGAACGGATGAGTGAGAAGTTACGTCAAAACATCAATCGCTGTCGTCTGATATTAATGCTTAATAAAAGGCCTATACTTATCATATTGGTCAACATCGCACTTCCGCCATAACTGATCAAAGGAAGAGGAATTCCCGTAACAGGCATAATTCCAGAAGTCATTCCAACATTTACAAGAATATGAAAAACGAACATACTTATGACTCCACTACTCACGAGCATTCCATATATATCCTGCGATTTTGTGGCTATACTAATCGCGCGAAGTAAAAACATTGCAAATAAAAACAGTAACGTAATCGTTCCAATAAATCCGAACTCTTCTCCCACCACTGAAAAAATAAAGTCCGTATGATGCTCAGGCAAGAAGTTGAGCTGAGCCTGAGTCCCTCCGCGATAGCCCTTACCCCACAAACCTCCCGAGCCAATAGCCCAGATCGATTGTATGATATGATACCCATCTCCTGAGGTATCAGACATCGGATCCATAAAGATCGTCAAACGCTTCAACTGGTAATCCTGTAAAGGCAGAGGGAGACCTTGTGCAAATTTCAGAAAGCCGGGTAAATCGGTTGAAAAGTGTAACCATAAGATAAGGGCAACAAGTAAAATACCGCCGACCAAAAGTCCTCCAAATTTCCAAGGATTAGCCCCCGCCACAAACATCATCCCCACAAAAATCGCGGCAAAAACTAAAGTCGTACCTAAGTCAGGTTGTTTAAAAATAAGAGCCATCGGCACAACAACATACAAAAAGGGCGGAATAAAATCACGAAAACGGTTCAACTTACCTTGCCGTCTGGCTAAAAAATCAGCAAAAGTTAAGATGATAAAAATCTTGGCAAACTCGGAAGGTTGAATTTTAAAACCTGAGGTCACCGGAATCCAGCGTTGCGCCCCTTTGGCAGAGGACCCTATGAAAAAAACAGCAAGCAACAAGGCAAGATTCAAACCATAAATCCACCAACTATACTTTCTAAACTTTTGATAATCAATCGAAGCAACTCCAACGGCAATAACAAGCCCAACACCAATCCACATTGCCTGGTTCTTTACATAAAAATACGGTTGAGAAGCGATAACATTCAAGGATGCTGTACTCAAGATCAATAAGCTAGCACCCAAAAGTAGTAAAAGAATAAATACAAAAAGAAAATCTAGATTCTTAAAGAAGCGTCGCTCAAACATAAATAGTACCCCTTTGTCGATTCTTGTTTCTCATTATAACATAAGGAACTTAAATTGAGAAAAGGGTTGGTTCAGTTCTATTGTAAACTGAACCAACCCTTCATCGTTTAAAATGGAGGAATCTTATTGAAGTCTATAGCTGAACCTTTTCCTTAGACGCATAATCTCTTTTCATCCGAACGACAGGGATATTTGCAACCAAAGCGACCTCTCGTTCTTCCTGGCTGAGATTAACCTCCAACGCTGATTCATCAATCTCCATATAGTTAGAAATCACTTTAATTAAATCCTCTTTCAGACTGTTTAACATCTGGGGTGAAATATCGGCTCGGTCATGTACGAGGACAAGCCGCAAGCGTTCTTTGGCAATATTCTTCGAAGAACTTTCACGACCAAGCATCTTATTAATAAACTCTAACAAGCTTTTTTCCTCCTCTCTGCGTCCAAGCACTTAACGCATCCCGAAAAATTTCTTAATCTTATCCATAAAACCTTCTGGAGCATCAAGGTTCATTAGCGGTACTTCTTCCCCCTGGATTCTTCGAGTAATGCGGCGATAAGCTTCTCCTGCATGAGAGGAATGGTCTGTCACCGCAGGTTCTCCGCGGTTTGTCGAGATGACGATGCTTTCATCATCAGGGACAACTCCAATGAGATCAATTGCTAGAATATCCATGATATCCGAAATATCCATCATATCCCCACGCTTCACCATCGCCGGACGAATCCGGTTAATAATAAGGCGTGGGCTCTTGAGATCAGCGGCTTCCAATAGTCCAATAATCCGATCCGCATCACGGACAGCACTCACTTCTGGTGTTGTAACGACGATAGCACGGTCAGCGCCGGCAATCGCATTGCGGAAACCTTGTTCAATTCCTGCAGGACAGTCAATGATTGCATAATCATACTCATTCTTCAGTTCTTGTGCTAAAGCTCTCATCTGATCAGGATTAACTGCTGTTTTATCCTTCGTTTGAGCAGCCGGTAGTAAATAAAGATTCTCAAAGCGTTTATCCTTAATCAAGGCTTGTTTTAAACGACAGTTTCCGCTAGTCACATCGACGATATCATAAACGATCCGGTTTTCCAGACCCATTACCACGTCTAAGTTGCGCAAGCCGATATCCGTATCCACCAAAACCACTTTATGTCCTGCTGCTGCAAGACCAGTACCAATGTTGGCCGAGGTGGTCGTTTTACCAACTCCTCCCTTTCCCGATGTCACGACAATAACGTCTCCCATATTTAAACCTACCTTTCCAAAATGTTTTCATGTACTTTGCTTAAAATATGTCGTTCTATCTCCCTTTTCCTCTCAGCCCGGTCATTTGTATTGCATCAACCATAAGCTGATTCTCTTTAATCTTAGCAATTTCAGGGCCTCGCCAATCCTCCGTTCCCTCCGGTGAGCGAGCAACAAGGTCCGCGATCCGTAATTGCGTCGGAGCAAGATGGTATGCACTAACCGTTGCTTTTCGTTCTCCTGTCGCACCAGCATGAGCAACCCCACGGAGTGAACCCATGACCGCTATATTTCCCGTCGCAATGATTTCAGCTCCAGGATTGACATCCCCTAGGACAACAACATGTCCTTCAAATTGGATACTCGCTCCAGATCGTAAGGTCCGTTCTACAAAAAGGCAAGGACCCTCATCCATCCCTTCATCCCACACTCGAACTTTCTCCGATTCCTCGTTTGCGAAATCGGTCTTACTGCCCGGAGTATAGACTTGCTCATCCGTTAACCACCCAGCAAAAGTAAGTCCATATTGGGCTAAAGCTTGGCTCAATTCTTCTTTTTGCTCAACCGTGAAAACCTTATTTCCTCCATAGCAACGTACAGCCGCTCCCTGAAGGAATTGTTCTGAATCTCTTAAAAGCTTTTGAAGTTCATCCATTAAAACTAAGAAATCCGACTCAGGATCAAGATATAAAACCAATCCATCCCGAGTTCCCTTTAAGGCTATGTGTTCTATCAATGATAATCCCCCGCCCAATAAGATGCTTGTCCAAACGGCTCGAAGGAAGTTATTGATCTTTCTGCAGTTTCAGACGTTCATATAAGTTCTACAAAACAGGTCAAATACCCTTTATCCGTGCAAAAAAAAACGAGGATGATTTTCCTCGTTTTTTAACCACCATAAGTCGATTTCCAGCTAAAATATTGCATAAAAGCAGCTTTAGCGACAAGTCCTGCAGTCTCACCACCATGACCCCCATATTCGACAACCCCAGCAAAAGCAACTTGTGGATCATCATAAGGGGCAAAAGCCACAAACATTCCGTTATAGAGATCTCCAGAAATTGTATTCTTTGAACCAATCTGTGCCGTACCAGTTTTACCTCCCCCCGAAAATTGGGGGACATCAGCGAAAAGCCAAGCCGCTGTCCCTTCACCACTCGTAACCGCAGCCATTCCTTTTTTAACAATTTCCAAATTTTCCGGGGAAACAGAGACGTTATTTAAGACCTGAGGCTGATTTTGGTAAACAACTTGACCCGTGGCAGGGTCGAGAATTTTATCGACAACATAGGGTTGCATTCGTTTTCCCCCATTAACTAGAGTTGCCACATAATTCGCGAGTTGAAGAGGCGTGTACGAATTATAGCCTTGACCAATAGAATTGTTAAAGCTGTCATAGATCTTCCAATCGATGTTCTGACTTTCCATTTGCTGATACCAAACATCCACTTGTTTAATCTCTGCATTTTTTTTGGATAACAAACTCTGTTTTGATTTATCATCAGCAGCCTGAGAAATCTTCGTCGCATAATTGTCTTCAATCGTTTTTAACTTTTCATCACGCATCTTATCATAATAAGGCCCATAATACCCTTTTTTCCACTCTTCAGAAGGAGCGACTCCGATCGCTTCGCCTGGTAAGTCAACCCCACTTTTTACACCTAAGCCAAACTCATTAGACAGTTGTTTCATCAGTTCCGGATTCGCGTCAAAGATCCTGCGTCCAAGAATTTCAAAATAAATATCAGATGAGAGTGCGATCCCCCGCGTCATATTGACCATTCCAAAATTATTTCCGCCCCACTCCGGAAACCCTTGTATCTGCACATTGGCAGGACCGAGGGAAGACATGACATCGGAGAAAGATTCCGAGGGATTGGTTACTTTTGACTCTAAAGCAGCCATTGCCGTTAACATTTTATACGTCGACCCTGGTGCATAAGCACCTGAAAGAGCCCGATTAAACGATGCCGCATCCTTACTGCTGAAATACGCTTCGGCAACCGCATCAGAGATCGTCCCTGTCAAATCATTCGGATTCATATAAGGACGCGAGACCATAGCTAAAATCTTGCCCGTTTTAACATCAATCATTACAGCCGCTCCAACTTGAGCATCAGAGTGAGACTTCTGAACATTAGCAATAACCTGATCTAAACTGGTCTGCATTACCTGTTGTAAATTGGCATCGATCGTGAGTTGTACTGTCTTGCCGGGTTGAGCCGCCTGGATGACCTCTTTATTAATCGGCCGCGCACTATTATCCACGATGACTTGCTGAGTCCCTTCTTTACCCCGCAACCAATAATCGTAGCTTTTCTCGACCCCCATCTTTCCCACAAGATCTCCTTGGGAATATTTAAAGCCATCTTTTTGAGCCAACGGTTGTTCATTAAATTGGTCGATCTCATTATCACTGATTTCTCGGACATAACCTAAGGCTTGACCCATCAAGAAATTCTGAGGATAAGAACGTACAGGTAAGGCATCAATACTTATTCCTGGAAGTTCATCTTGATGTTCACCAATTACGGCTTGAAGTGTTTCCGGCACATTCGATAGCACCGTGACTGGACGATATCTCTCCCATTGCTGATTTTGAATCATGACAAAGATGTCCTCAGTAATGGCATCCACAGACTCTGCTTGATTCGACCAATACGGTTGGATAAACTCAGCTAGACGATGAACAACCTCTTTCCAATTCGCAGTTGTCGCTTTTTGTAAATCCAACCAATCGATGGTTAAAGCAAATTCTGGAACACTCGTTGCAAGTAACATCCCATTACGATCCTTTATATCTCCACGCGTCGGCGGAATCGTAACCAGTTGCATAACATTCCCTGCAGCCTTTGTCGCATAATAGGAAGATTGGGCAATCTGCAACCGCCAAAGATTAAATCCGAGAATTGCGAAAACCAGTAACACAACGATGCTTAGCCCCCACAGCCGATGCAAATAGGGTTTGCGCTCTTTCTCATCCATAAAGATCCTCCTGGTTAACTACAATAAAGATAAGTGCGACTTCTTTACCGTTCGTACTTGGGACGGTATTTAAGCCAGCCCTTCAAAAAGGAGCGGTGAATCCACGGATAGGTGACTGGCACTAAAATCGCATTATAAAGTGAAACTCCGCTTATGAGTCGTAAATCATCTAAAAATGTCCACTGGGCCCCCACTCCGAGACTCAAAAAGGAAATCATGGATTGACCTGCAAACGTCACTAAAAAAACAAGTAAAGTGATTAAAGGGAAATTTTCCCGATTCCAACGCTGAGCAAGCCAGCTACTTAAAATAGCCACTCCTGTCAACGTCAAAGAGTACATGCCAAAGTGCCGACCGAGGTAAAGATCGACCACAATGCCAGCACCTAAGCCCCAGAGCAATCCATGCGAGGGGCGGTGATGTAAGGCCATATAGATTATGAAAAGCATAATCAAATCCGGTTTTATCCCCGACCATGACCAAAAGTAGAAAACCGTTCCCGGTAAGATCAAGCCCAGAAGAAGCATAACAAGCATTAAAAAATAACGCATCTTATTGCCCCTCCGGTTTCTTCACGATATACACTTCTTCAAGCGAGTCAAAGTCCTCCAGTGGCTTGATATAGGCCGTTTTCAAGAGTCCAGAGCTATCGAGTTGAATTTGTTCAATCTTGCCGATAGGGAGATCCTTAGGATAGACTCCGCCGAGTCCTGATGTAAGCACAAGATCACCAATATTAACATTATCCTCACGGCGAAAAAGCATTTGCAAATTTCCCTTTGCATCAAGCCGCGAAGTCCTTTTATAGGTCCCTTCGACAATGCCAAAGGTTGCAACGCCCGTACTACCTCGTACCAAGGCGCTAACTTTCCCCTCCCCGTCAGTGATCATCAGAACCTCGCTCGTACTAGACGTAACGGCTACGATCTTACCCACTAATCCATACTGAGCAATTACAGGATTATTAACGGATACCCCATCGTCACTCCCTCGGTTTAAGGTAATGGTTTGATACCATGCCGTTGGGTTACGATTAGTGATACTCGCACCCTTCTTCTCATATTTGCTCAAGGTAGGGCTATTAAAAACGCCCTCATCCAGCGCGTTAAACCTCATTCCGGCTAACACCTGTTCTTTTAGTTCTAAATTATCTCCTGTGAGTTGTTCCACCCTCTGCCGAAGTTGCTCGTTTTCCGCTTCTACACTTCGAAAATTCCAAATTGCACGCGTATTATTCCGAATTCCATTCCCCACTTGTAACAAAGTGCCTTCAACAGGACTTAACACGCGATGCAAAGCTCCGCCAATGGGATTAGGAAAGTTATTTCCAATTCCTGTAAAGCGAATACTGACCAGTACTCCTAAAATCAGAAAGAAGATGAGAACCATAATTCCCGTTGCTGTAATTTTTCTTTTCCCCACCGAGGCTCCCTCCCCGCTCTAACTTATGCTTTTTGCAAAGCTGCGATCCTGCGGAGAATTTCAGCATTTTCTAAAACCATTCCTGTGCCAAGAGCAACACAAGAGAGTGGATCTTCGGCCAAATGGACAGGCATTCCCGTCTCATCAGCAATCAAAAGATCCAGATTTCGGAGCAGCGATCCTCCGCCTGCCATCATAATTCCACGATCCATAATATCAGCCGCCAATTCTGGAGGCGTTTTTTCTAAACAAGATTTAACTGCCTCGACAATCGCCATCACCGGCTCTTGGAGTGCTTCTTGGATCTCCACCGCAGTAACTTCAATCGTCTTGGGTAATCCCGTAAGAAGGTCTCGGCCGCGAACAGTATACTGAACTCCATCTTCCGCCTTGTAGGCCGCCCCAATTTCCATCTTAATATCCTCAGCCGTTCGATAGCCAACCATCAAATTGTATCGACGTTTAATATGAGCAACAATTGCATCGTCCATTTCATCCCCTGCAACCCGAATGGAACGGCTCGTAACAATTCCTCCAAGAGAAATAACTGCGACTTCTGTTGTCCCTCCGCCGATATCCACGATCATATTTCCTGTAGGTTCGCTCACCGGAAGCCCTGCTCCAATCGCTGCAGCCATAGGTTCTTCCATTATGATCGGTTCTTTCGCGCCAGCTGCTAAAGCCGCTTCTTTAACTGCTCGTTCTTCTACAGGAGTCACCCCTGAAGGAACACAGATCACAACTCGAGGACGACCAAAAGGCGATTCCGTCCCCAAAGCGCGCGAAATAAAATATTTCAGCATTTTTTGAGTGACATTAAAATCAGAGATGACTCCATCTTTTAAAGGGCGGATCGCCATGATATTACTCGGTGTCCTACCAATCATCTCTTTCGCCTTATCCCCAACGGCCAGTGGACTTTTCTTTTCGACATCCATCGCGACAACGGAAGGTTCACGGACGATAACACCCTTTCCGCGCATATATACCAACGTATTCGCCGTTCCTAAATCAATTCCCAGGTCTTTTCCAAACATCATAGTGTAAGAAGCTCCTTCCGTCTCTTTTGTATAAAATGGGACCTTATTTTTTACGTATCACCTTTATTAATTCAGTGGGTCTTTATAATATGCCTCGTTCTTTAAGGCTTATGTACCGATTATCGCCAATTATCACGTGATCGAGAACTTCAATTCCCAAGATTTGGCCCCCATCGGCTAACCGTCGCGTCACATCAATATCTTCGCGGCTCGGTGTGGGGTCTCCACTCGGATGATTATGCAAGAGGATAATGGCGTTGGAATTTCGACGAATCGCCTCTTTAAAGCATTCTCTTGGATGCACTAGGGATGAGTTGAGTGACCCAACCGAAATTGAGCTAATCCCCAACACATGATTTTTTGTCGATAAACTCACAATTCGAAAATGCTCTCGGTCAAGATAACGCATCTCTTCCATGACCAGATGGGCGATATCCTGCGGAGAATTAATAACCGGACGAGTCGCCGGATCGGAAGACACGGAACGACGTCCCAGTTCTAGAGCTGCTTTTAATTCAGAGGCTTTAGCCTGACCCAGTCCGTGAAGTTGCGTTAAATCATGAACGCTCATCCGTGCTAACCCTGCCAAGCCTCCTGCTTCAGTAAGAAGCCGATTTGCGAACTCAAGAACATTTTCCCCTTTTAAGCCTGTGCGGAGAAGAATAGCCAAGATCTCTTTATTTGAGAGTATCTCGGGACCAAACTGGAATAAGCGTTCACGGGGAAGTACATCCTCGGGTAGGTCCTTTAAGCGGCGATAATCCATCATTCACCTCGCGAAGGGCGATGTCTTCCTGCTCAATCCCCCACGCTCTCAGTCTCTCACTCACATATTCCATGGGCAATCCAATAACGTTACTCAAAGATCCTTCGTACTGTTTCACGAATTTCCTCGCCCCACCTTGGATAGCATAAGCCCCTGCCTTATCCATAGGTTCCCCTGTTGCAATATAGGTTTGGATTTCTTCCAAAGTAAGTGGACGGAAATAAACTTGGGTCCGAAGCGCCTCATTTTCCTGACACCCCGTTCCATTCACAAGCGCCACTCCTGTATAGACGTCATGGTGTCGACCGCTCAGTTGCTGGAGCATGACTTGAGCTTCTCTGGGATCAACTGGTTTTCCGAGAATCTGAGAATCTAAGGCAACAATTGTATCTGCCCCCAGAATAATATCTTCTGCAGAACCGCCTGCCTCTATCCAAGCCTTTTGACCCGCCACGGCCTTGCGTAACGCCAGCGCTTTAACTCCATCCTCAGGCTTAATTTCAGAGGGAAGTTCTTCTGACACATCTGCTTTAAGAGTGACGAAGGTAAACCCCCCTTCTTCGAGTAGCATCGCACGTCGCGGTGACGTCGAGGCTAAGACCAACATTCTACCACTTCCTTGAGAGATAATACCCGCTAAGTGCCCCCAAGATGGTGGCAAAGTTAATATTTAATCTAAAACCAAATGAAAGGGAGAGAAAGAAAAAATCTAAATAGGTGTGCGAAGGAAAGTCAATGACTGCTGGTCGAAGAAACGGGGTGAAAATCCCATACTTTTCGAGTCCAAAGCCAATCAACGTTCCAAGAGCAGCTCCACTCAAGATAAGAATAACGGTTCGGCCTGCTCCCGAATTATTGCGACTTGCCGGCATATTGCAACCCTCTTTCAAATAGCAATGAAGCCAGGATACTAAGCTCCTGGCTGTTTGTCAAATCAATATAAAGTTTAGCACCTTCTTGAGTGAAGTGCAAGAATAGTGACGGGAAAAATCAGGAAATGTCGCTTCTATGGCACTTTGACAAAATTCGAGGCTATACAATTGTTTTTAGAAAGATTATCCTTGGAAAGCAATTAAATACTACTATGATTTTTTTACTAAAACCCGTTTATGGGGTTTTTCTTATTTTAAAAGGGGTAACATAATTTTACGTGATTCCATTGGAAGAGGTGTGAGTGTTGTTAAGGTATTTTAAACGCTTTCTTATTGGTAAACCCATGAATACTGCCCAATTGATGCATCAACGGTTAACGAAGAAAAAAGCTTTAGCGGTATTTTCTTCGGATGCTTTATCTTCGGTTGCTTATGCTACAGAAGAAATCCTCTTAGTTCTCACATTAGCAGGTACAGTGGCTCTGCCCTATTCACTACCGATTGCGGCCGCAATTATCGCCTTACTCGCAATCCTCGTTCTTTCTTATCGGCAAACAATTTTTGCTTATCCTTCAGGGGGCGGAGCTTATATTGTCGCGAAGGACAATTTAGGAACAACACCTGGTCTGGTCGCTGGGGCATCTTTATTTATTGATTATATTTTGACGGTTGCGGTGAGTACCGCTGCTGGAGTTGCCGCAATTACATCAGCCTTTCCATCACTTCACAATCATAAAATTCTGATTGCACTCATCTTTATTTGGCTCTTAACCCTCTTAAATCTGAGAGGGATCACTGAATCTGCAACAATTTTCTCTTTACCCACTTATATTTTCATTGGAAGTATCCTGCTCTTACTAGTAACCGGCATTGTAAAATTTTCTATGTATGGTCGACCCCCAATGCCCGTAATGCCAGCCACCGCCCTACCGTCAGGAATCTCTCTATTTCTAATTTTGAGAGCCTTTTCGGCGGGCTGCACAGCCTTAACCGGGGTCGAGGCCATCAGTAATGGCGTACCTGCCTTTAAACACCCGGAATCAAAAAATGCAGCCATTACCCTGGTCACCATGGCCGGTATAATTGTGGTATTATTTGGTGGAATTACGTTTTTAGCAAACGTCAATCATATCATCCCCAGTCCCACCGAAACAGTCGTTTCCCAGATTGCAGCTACCGTTTTTGGCCGCAACTTCTTCTATTATCTTATTCAAGTAAGTACAGCAATTATTTTATTTCTTGCTGCGAATACAAGCTTCGCAGGGTTTCCCCTACTCACCTCAATCCTCGCGCAAGATGGATTTCTTCCCCGGCGATTATCGATGCGAGGTGACCGGTTAGTTTATTCGAATGGGATTATCACCTTGGCTGCGCTTGCCTCCCTTTTAGTCATTATTTTCAAAGGAGAAGTTCATGCCTTGATTCCTCTCTATGCTGTTGGTGTGTTCTTATCGTTTACCTTATCCCAAGGTGGAATGGTTAAACGATGGATTCGTCAAAAGCATTCAGGCTGGCGTTTACATGCATTCATCAATGGTACGGGTACGGTGGTTACAGGTATTGTTCTCATTGTTATTGCAATCACTAAATTTACAAGCGGTGCTTGGACTGTTATTGTCCTCATTCCTTGCCTTGTTCTGTTATTCCGAAAAATTCGTGTTCATTATCAGATCATGACCCAAGAATTGGCTTACCACGGCGAACCCTTGGAAAAAACAACCCGTCAAAAAATCATTATCCCGATAGCCAGCTTAACTCGAGTTGTAGCACACACCATTGACTACGCTCGGACTTTTTCTCCAGATATTGTAGCTGTTCACGTCGCTGTAGATGAAGAAAAGGCCGAAAAGCTCAAGATGAAGTGGGCAGAATTGGAGCCGGATATTCCCTTGGTTGTTCTCCCTTCACCCTACCGCGCTCTCTTAACCCCAATGCTCAACTTTATTAATGAGTACGAAGCACAAACGGGTCCCGGAGAATTAATTACGGTTTTAGTTCCCGAGTTCGTTACGCGTAAATGGTGGCAATATTTTTTGCATAATCAAACCGGGCTTCATCTTAAAGCGGTTTTATTACTAAGAAAAGATATCGTCGTCGCCAGTGTGCCTATCCATATACCGCACTGATAGCCACTCTCTATTCTGAAAAAGACAGAAACCCGACCACTTTCAAAGTGATCGGGTTTCTGTCTTTTTCAGATTCTTTTACTTTTCTACCATCCGGATAACATTCTCCGCTATATACTCGGCATCACTTAAAGAAAGGATGGAATAGAGGGGTAAGGTAATCTCATTTTCGTACTGGGCAAAAGTATTGGGATAGTCCTTAATGGAATACCCAATTTGCTTATAGTAGGTGAACATCGGGATGGGCGTATAATGAACGTTCGTGGCAATCCCCATCTCCGCTAAATCTTCGATTAGTTTATCCCGTTTTTCTTCTGTGAAACCTTTAATCCGTAAAGGATAAAGGTGGTAGGAACTCTCTGTATTTCCGTCTTCTAAAAACGGTAATAGAGCCCATTCTTTATTAGCAAACATTTGATGATAAAGATTCGAGATTTTCTTTCGATGCTGAAGGATTTGTTCATAACGCTCAAGTTGGACTAAGCCAATCGCAGCTGCGATATCAGTCATATTACATTTTAGTCCATCGGTTAAAACGTCATATTTCCAAGCTCCAGCTTTCATTTTAGATAAGGCATCCTTCGATTGACCATTTAGAGAAGTATACTTAAAGATCTTTTTCAAATTTTCTTTGCCATGATCTCCATCGAAAGTAATAGCTCCCCCTTCAGCTGTGGTTAAGTTCTTAACCGCGTGGAAGGAGAAAATGTGGAAATCAAACTGATTCCCAACTCGCTTTCCTTTATACTTCGCTCCAAAGGAATGAGCTGAATCCGAAACCAATAAGATATCCTCACGATTTTTAGCTTTTAAAACCGCTTTAATCGCATCATAATCAACGGGCACGCCCCCGATATCCACAGTGATAATCGCCTTCGTTTTTGGGTTAATCGCATCAAACAGTTTTTCTTCATCCATAAAGAAACTGTCTTTCTTCAAATCGACGAAGGTGGGCTTAATTCCTCGATGGAGTGCTGTATTCGAAGTTGCTACATAAGTATAAGGGGTCGTTATGACCTCACTGTCAGGTGAAACCTCAAAGACCTTAAAAATCAAGTCCATACCTTGAGAGTTACTTGCTACTGCCATCGCATTCTCGACGGCGCAGTACTCTTTTATTTTTTCCTCGAATAATGCAGCCTTAGGGCCACTTGTGATCCAACCGGATTTTAATACATCAACGACAGCATTAATCTCTTGCTCTGTAATATCTGGTGGCGAGAAAGGGATCACATGATTTTCCATTTGCTATCAACCTCCCAGCATACTATACCACATCTTAACTCCAGTGCATAACTCGAATGATGAAAAAAGCAAAATAGGTTGAAGAAATCCAAAAGAGTAAGGCTTTCGCCTTACTCCCTACTTAACCTATGTATTCAATCACTCAATCTTAAAATCTTTGCGCTCCCACATTAAAGGTAAGCACCTCTAGATTAACAGCCAAGTCTACATTTCGAAGTTCAACTTCAGGGGGAACATTCAGAACGCCTGGAGCAAAGTTGAGAATCGCCTTAACTCCGGAATTCACAAGTTTATCAGCAATTTCCTGAGCCACCGATGAAGGTACCGAAATAATTCCGATTTGTGTCTTATTTGCAGTGACAACTTCCTCAAGCTTTTCAATCGGCATAACTTCAACGCCATTAACCGTTGTCCCAATCTTTTGGGGATCATTATCGAAAACACTCGTAATAATGAATCCACGTTCTCTAAAGCCCTTGTAGGAAGTGAGTGCCAAGCCTAAGTTTCCTAAGCCAACTAGCGTTACACTCCAATCTTGAGCAAGTCCTAAAATTTTTAAGATGTGGTGGTGAAGATCTTTTACATTGTACCCCACACCCCGTGTTCCAAATTCACCGAAATAGGCCAAGTCTTTCCGAACCTGAGCTGGGCTTACGCCCACACCCTCCGCTACATCACCAGAAGAAATTGTAATAATCCCTTTCCGATCAACTTCCGTCAAGTATCTTGAATATACCGAGAGACGAATAATGGTTGCTTCGGGAATTTTTAATGTCTTCAACTGTATCCCTCGTTTCTAACCTTCAATTTAACAAAGTAAGTTAATTATATCACTAAGCAGGAAAAAGGCAAACAACTTATGTGTCAATTTTTAAATTGTTCTACATTTTTCGCTACTTTTTAAGTTCATTCAGTGTATTCTGATATTTATCAAGAAGTCTTAAGGTTGCCAGACGTTTAGAATTTGTATCTAGTGTCTGCTCCGCCTTGAGGACATAGGCCGTTGCTTGTTGTAAATCTTCTAGTTTCTTCGGCCATGAGGTCGTCATTGCATTTTCTAACAGGGACAAAGTATCCCCCCGCTGATCCGGTGTCGTCTCAAGGAAACTATGCACTGTAAGAAGAATTTGAGCTGTTTGCTCAGCTCCACTTCCAGTAATCTTATAGGATTGTCCCGGTACGACGAAGTGCTTCGCTACATTTACCACTCCACCTTCCTTGAGCCCTTCCCGTAGTTCATTCAGTTCTTCTTGTTCATGGGCAAAGCCAATGGTTACGGTCCAAGGACTTTGACTCACGATCTGCGTCTCCCAACCCAGCTGTTCCAAATGACTCTTTTCTAATATCGCATTTTCTTCCGCTTTAAAAACGCCCACTTGACATGTCCAATAATTAAGTTCAGCCAGCGTGACCTGGGCCTCCGGTGCTGAAGTCGATTCAGTTGCCGACTGTGAAACGTTCGTTTTTGCTTCTGTGATCATTCTAATATAAGTATTGCCAAGATAACCTGTCATCCATACAAGTATACCCATTCCAATTAGAACGAGTCCCCAAGCCTTCCAGCGAACTCTCGCCCTCATGCCCCTTCCTCCTATCCAAACCCAACTCAACTCAACGCTAATCGTATGTTGGACAACTTCTTCTTAATCAATCTATGCTCTGGAAAAAGGGATCAGACCTGAATAAAGAAAAACTCCGCACCACTTTTAATCGTAGTGCGGAAGGAATTAGCATCCTATATATTTGTCATCATATCACGAGAGAAATTAATTTAAATACCATTGCTGCCAGCAAAGCGGAACTGGGAATCGTGACAACCCAGGCGGTAAGCATTTGCTGCGCAACCCCCCACCGAACAGCCGAAACCCGTTTGGCACTTCCAACTCCCATGATAGCACCAGAAACAACATGAGTTGTCGAAACCGGAAGGTGTAAACCTGGAAAAGCTGTCGCTACCCAAATAACAACGGAAGCACTTAACTCCGCAGCAAAACCATTGATCGGCTCAAGTTTAAAAATTTTGCCACCCATTGTCTTAATGATTCGCCATCCTCCGGTTGAAGTTCCCGCTGCCATAGCTAAAGCGCAGCCAATCTTAACCCAAAGCGGTGGATTCAAGTTTGTTGAAGCTTGCATTCCAGCAGCAATAAGGGCCAAGGTGATAATTCCCATCGATTTCTGAGCATCATTCGAACCATGGTTAAACGAAAGAATGGCAGCTGAGAGAATTTGCAATTTATGAAAACCATGATTAACTTTCGAAGGAGATGCATTACGGAACGTAAAAAAGAGAATTTTCATCACGATAAAACCGATAATAATACCTAAAACTGGAGAGATAAGAAGAGCCGCCACAATTTTTGTTAGACCGTTCCAATGTAAAATACTGAATCCTGCATGGGCAATCGCAGCTCCCATCATCCCACCGATGATGGCATGAGATGAACTACTTGGGATTCCGAAGTACCACGTCACCAAATTCCATGCAATCGCTCCTATCAATGCGGCAATGACAACCTCTGAAGTTGCAAATTCAGGAGAAACAATATCTTTAGCGATGGTTTGTGCTACCCCCGTACTCACAAGTGCCCCTAAAAGATTAAGACCTGCAGACATGATAATCGCTCGTTTCGGGCTTAAGGCCCGAGTCGAGATAACCGTAGCAACTGCATTAGCTGTATCATGAAACCCATTAATAAAATCAAAGGCCAGAGCACAAAAGACGACGAGAACGAGCAAAGCACCGGTACTAATCATATTTCAGAACAACTCCTTTAAGGAGATCGGCAATCGTTTCGCAATGGTCGAGCGTGTTTTCCACATGCTCAAGAATTTCTTTCCACTTAATAATTTCAATAGGATCTTTTTCACATTCGAATAAACGAGCCACTTCATGTCGATAAAGTTTATCGCCCGCGCTTTCCAATTGGTAGATTTTTTCTGTAGCGGCCAAGATTTCGGATTTTTTAAAATGAATGTTATTCAGACAAAGAAAAGCTTTCTTGATTTCCTTAGAAGCTAATACAATGTTGTGTACAATTTCCTGAGTGGCAATGGAAGGTTTTTGTGTTTTGTAGAGCGTCATCCGTTCTACCGCACCCTGAGAATGATCGACCACATCGTCTAACACCTGTGCTAGGGTGTAGATATCTTCACGATCGAGTGGCGTAATGAAGGTCGAATTAAGCCGATCAACAATCTCAGTGGTAATATCATCGGCTTTGTGTTCCAATTCATGAACCGCTTCGGCATCTTCTTCTGAAACAGAGTCTTGAGTAAATAAGGTTTCGAGTTTTTCTGTGGCCTCACATACAACATCAGTGCATTGACGAAATAGAGCAAAAAACTTATCTTCTTTCGTTGGAATACCTAACATGATTTAACCTCCACCTTTTTTTCGACACATTTGCCTATTGTATTCTACCAAAAAAAAAAAGCACTATTGTTAAGTCTTTGTTAATTTTTAATAATACGCCCTCATCGCTCATAAAAAATATTATTTTTCGATCATATCCAGCAAAGCGACTCTAGCCTCAGCAATCATATACAGTGAACCCGTCACACAAAGCATATCATCTGGGTTTAATCGATTATAGCCTTCTATTACTGCAGCACTTGGAGACTCAATTGTCGTCACAGGCAGTCCCCTTTTCGCCACTAACTCAGCTAAATACTGCCAATTACCTGCTCGAGGAGAATTAGGTTTAGTGATAATGACTTCATCAGCCAACGGAAGTAAGACCTCTGCCACTTTTTCTCGTTCTTTATCCCCCAGCATCCCAAAACAAAGGATTAAACGTTGGCGCTTAAAAAGTTGCAGTGCATCCGCTAAGGAATTCGCGCCGTCTACATTATGCGCACCATCAATTAAAACCTTTGGCTTCAGCGATAATACTTCAAGTCGCCCCGGCCAGCGTGTTTTTTCCAACCCCGAATAAATCGCTTCATGGGTAATTTTGACGCCATACTCAGATTGTAAAACTTCACAGACCGTGACTGCGGTCGCCGCATTTTTGATTTGGTGAGCCCCCACTAAACGCAAATGGATTTGAGGATAATTGCTATGTAAGCCGATCAAATCAAATTCCTGTTCTAACTCGCCACTCCAGCGAAAATCCCAGCGAACATCCTCGCCCACAACCCAAAGTGGAATATTAAGTGTTCTTGCCCGTTCCTGAATTACCTCAAGCACCTCAGGTCTCTCGGTAGCCGTAATAGCCACTGAGTTCGGTTTAAGAATTCCTGCCTTAACCAAGGCAATCTCTTCGACCGTTTTTCCCAAATAATCCATATGATCCATGCCTACATTTGTAATTACAGAAATCAGAGGCTGTACGACATTTGTGGAATCAATAGCTCCGCCTAAGCCGACTTCAATTACAGCAAAATCCACCTTTTGTTGAGCAAAATACATGAAGGCTAGAGTCGTACTCACTTCAAACTCAGTTGGATGTTCCACTCCGTCTTGGACCAATTTTTCAAGATGAGGCCGAAGGGTGTCTACTAAGCGCGTAAGCTCTTGTTTAGGAATCATTTTCCCGTTGATTGTCATCCGCTCACGATAATCATTCAGATGCGGAGATGTGAATATCCCAACACGAAAACCCGCCTTTTCAAGAATTTCGGCGACCATTATACTGGTTGAACCTTTCCCATTCGTCCCCCCAATATGAATGACGCGCAATTTCTTTTCTGGATTTCCTACGCTTTGGAGAAGAGCTTGGATTCGGCCTAATCCTAAATTTATCCCAAACTTCGTCAGATTAACCAAGTACTCCAAGGCAGCCTGATACGCTTGCTCCTCTTGGGAACCTTTCTTCATATTCCCATCCTCTATATCCAAAACCTTTACCCTCTTTCCACATGACTCTTCATCAATTATATGTTCCCCTATTTTCTATAATTTTCGCACTTTGATTGGACTTTCCTGCAAAAAAAAGTGGGAAGAGAAAATTCTCTTCCCACTCACCTTTGGATTTCTCAAACTTCTAGGCTTCCTGCAGTTCCTGCAAACGGATTTGCAAGGCACTGATCCGAGATTTTGTCGCCTCAAGTTTTTCCCGTTCTTTGGCAACCACTTGTTCTGGAGCCTTGGCTATGAAGCCTGAGTTCCCCAGCTTTCCTTCGAAGCGCGCTAATTCTTGCTGAGCTTGAGCAATCTCTTTTTCTACCCGAGCAATCTCTTTGTCAAGATCGAGAAGGCCCCGAAGCGGCAGATAAACTTCCACACCCGCTAGCACCGCGCTTGCTGCCTGTGATGGCTTTGCTTCTAATTCCGCAACAATATCAACTTTCGAACCGCCTGCTAAATGAAGGATATTTCCTTGACCCAGTGCTAATACGTTCCGATTCTCGGATTCTGGAGCGACAAGAATAATCTCTGCTTTTTTACCCGGTTGAACATTCATTTCCGCGCGAATGTTCCGTATTGCTTTGATCACATCCATGATCAGCACCATTTGTTGTTCCACATTTTCTACACGATAACCGCTCGTTTCTGGCCATGACTGAATCATGATGCTCTCGCCTTGAACAGGGAGATTATGCCAGATTTCTTCTGTAAGGAAGGGCATGAACGGATGCAAGAGGCGCATCGTTCCTTCGATCACTTCGAAAAGAATCGATTGCACCGTGTGACGAGCTTCGGGATGTTCCTTGTCATAGAGGCGAGCTTTAGCCAGCTCGATATACCAATCACAGAATTCATTCCAGATAAATTCGTAGAGAACCCGTCCTGCATCTCCAAGGTCGAAGCGGTCAAGTGCATCTGTTACATCATTTACCGTCGCTTCATAGCGCGAAAGAATCCAGCGGTCAGAAAGCTGCAGTTCTCCACGCGGCCCGTCCTGATAATCCTCAAGATTAAGCAAAACAAAGCGGGAAGCATTCCAAATCTTATTAGCGAAGTTCCGAGTTGCCTCGAGGCGTTCTGGATGGAAACGCAAGTCATTCCCCGGTGTATTCCCGGTAATCAGCATGAAACGCAGCGTATCCGCCCCATACTGTTCAATAACTTCAATCGGGTCAACTCCGTTGCCTAGGGACTTACTCATTTTCCGTCCTTGAGCATCGAGAACTAATCCATGAATCATAACTTTCGGAAAAGGAACTTCTTTCATGAACTCAAGCGCTGTAAAGATCATCCGCGCAACCCAGAAGAAAATAATATCCCTTCCTGTGACAAGGACAGAAGTCGGATAAAATTGCTTGAGCTCTGGTGTCGGCTCTGGCCAACCCATCGTGGAAAATGGCCATAGACCCGACGAAAACCAGGTGTCAAGCACATCGGGATCCTGATGGAGATGCGTCGAACCGCACTTGGGACAGACCGTTGGGTCGTCTTTCTCACAAATCTCTGCACCGCAATCCTCACAATACCAAACCGGAATCCGGTGTCCCCACCAAAGCTGACGCGAAATACACCAATCTCGAATGTTTTCCAACCAACCTAAATAAATTTTTGAGAAACGATCAGGAACAAACTCGAGACGACTATCCTGTACCACTTCCATCGCAGGCTTGGTTAATGGCTCCATTTTAACAAACCATTGTTGACTAACCATCGGCTCTATGACCGTTGAACAACGATAACATTCCCCAACAGCATGCTGAAGGGTTTCCACTTTGACAAGAACCCCTAATTCATCCAATTCCTTGACAATGGCTTTGCGTGCTTCATCCCGATCCATGCCCTGGTATTTCCCGGCATTTTCATTCATCCGAGCCTCTTTATCCATAACACGGATTTCTTCGAGATGATGACGGTGTCCCATCTCAAAGTCATTCGGGTCATGAGCCGGAGTGACCTTCACCGCACCTGTCCCAAACTCTCGATCCACATAGTCATCGGCAAAGATCGGAATTTCCCGATTCACAATCGGTAAGACAATCGTTTTTCCCACCAAATGGGCATAACGCTCATCATCTGGATGTACGGCTACCCCTGTATCACCCAGCATTGTCTCTGGCCGAGTCGTCGCAACCACCAAGAATTCGTCACTATCTTTAACCGGATATTTAAGATGCCATAGATGCCCTTCTCGATCTGTATGCTCGACTTCAATATCTGAGATCGTAGTATGGCAATGGGGGCACCAGTTTACGATATAATTCCCCCGATAAATGAGTCCCTTCTTATATAAATCGACAAACACTTCGCGAACAGCCTTCGAACAGCCCTCATCCATCGTAAACCGCTCCCGGGACCAGTCACAGGAGGCACCAAGATGGCGGAGTTGCTTCGTAATCCGACCACCATACTGCTCTTTCCAATCCCAAACGCGCTCCAAGAACTTTTCCCGTCCGAGTTCATCTTTATTGGTTCCTTCTTTGCGAAGCTGCTCCTCCACTTTAGCCTGGGTCGCAATCCCCGCATGATCTGTCCCCGGAAGCCATAACGTATTAAACCCTTGCATCCGTTTATACCGTGTTAAGACATCTTGTATCGTGGCATCAATCGCATGACCCAGATGCAAAGCCCCTGTTACATTTGGCGGTGGCATAACAATACTAAACGCAGGTTTGGATTCATCCACTTCAGCATGAAAAAACCCCTTCTCTTCCCAATAGGAATACCATTTTCCTTCCACATCTTTCGGATCATAAACTTTGGCCATTTCAAATTCTTCGCTCATAAATCCACCTTCCATAAACAAACTCTACAACAAAAGCTCCCCATCCCTAAAGGACGAAGAGCTCGTGGTACCACCTTTTTTCCCAAGACTTACACATTGCAGGAAGTCTTGGCTCTATCGCGTTAACGGGCTAGCCCGTCAAGGAGTACTCTTGTTCCCCCTTGCCCCTCTTGTGCGACCCATGCATCAACTGGAGAAGCCTCTCAGCGTGGCAACTTCTCTCTCTTCACAGTCTTTATCCGCAATTCCTCACATTCATCGAGTTTAAGTTATAATGTTTTTACAATATATTATATCTATTCCCCGTGATTGTGTAAAGAAAACCTGAAAAACAAATATATTCTAATAAATTATTCTAAAAATTAATAAAAAGAGAGGGAAAGTATTTCTCCGGCTTATAAACTATGTTAAAATAACAATGTTAAAATTTTCTATAAACTTTTTTTATATTCTATTATTTTATCTTATTCTCCTGATTAATAAAATTATTTTCATCAAGCAATACAGACAAGGAGGCTAATATGGGAGATTTTTTGGATCGAATGAGTCTTTTCTTCTCAAAGCATTCAGGTATCGTCCGATGGTGGTTTAATTTGGGAGTGGCCACTAAACTCATAATGGCCTTTGCGATTAACGCCTTAATTACTCTTGGATCAGGAGGAACGGTATACTTCCTCGTTGAAAAAGGGGCTATTGCACAACACATTGGCTTAATTCTAACGCTAACTGTAATTGTAAGTATCATAATCCTCCTCTATGGATGCTACATCGCCTTTCTTATTGTTTCACCTTTACGTCGTAGTGTTGAATTTGCTGAACAAGTAGCCCAAGGAGATTTAACGGCAACCTTATACTGTATGGATCAAGATGATGAAGTAGGTAAACTTTGCCAATCTCTCACTACTATGTTAGATAATTTCCGCACTTTAGTTAGCGAAATCTCCCATGGTTCTGATATCTTTGCTGATTCTTCACGAACGCTTGCTCAGCGAGCAGAACTTACTGTTTTATCCGCTAAACAAGTCGCCAGTGCAATCAACCAAGTTGCGGATGGCTCTCAATCCCAAGCCAATAGTGTACAGGCCATTATGGTCGCTGTGCAGGACATGACTCTGGGCATATCCCAAATCGAAACGGATGTTAAACTTGCTGATCGCGCTTCCACTCAAGCTTTACAAGTGGCCAACGAAGGCGATTTGGCGATGACTAAAGCTAATACCCAAATGGATCATATTCATCAAACCGTGGATGAAACCGGAAAAATCATCTCTACTTTAGGGGAAAAATCAACGGTGATCGGCACAATTGTGGAAACAATTAAAGCCATCTCAGATCAAACGAATCTTCTCGCTCTTAATGCGGCGATTGAAGCCGCTCGTGCTGGAGAACATGGCCGTGGATTCAGTGTTGTTGCAGAGGAAGTCCGAAAGCTAGCTGAACAATCAACCGTTTCAAGCGCTCAAATTGAACAAATCATTGAAGATATCAAGACAAACCTTGATAAAGCGATTTCGAGTATGGATGCCGAAAAAGCTGTTGTTCAAAATGGGGCTCTAGCTATCGGAGAAGCACAACAAGCCTTTAACCGGATTATGGAAGGTACACAAACGGTTAATGAACAAATTCAAGAAGTGGCTCGCTTATCCTCTGGAATCGCCCAAAGCTCTAAACAAATCTCGGCTGAAATTTCTCAAGTTGCTGCCATTACCCAAGAAACGACCGCTCAAACTGAAGAAGTCGCAAGCAGCAGTTCTGAACAAATGCATTCTATGGAAGACATCAATCAATCCAGCGAAGAACTCTCGAGTACAGCACTTGAACTTCAAAGCGCAGCCCGGAGATTTAAATTAGCTTAAAAATCTTCTACCGAACTTAACTCTATCTGATGTTAAAAAAATATAAGCGACCATAAGGTCGCTTATATTTTTTTAACCCCCGTTAATTCAGCCGTCCAGTCATCTAAGGCGACTAAATCATTGGGTCCTAGTTCCAACAGAGATTTCTTGCCGAGAGCTCGAATCCCTTCCTGCATTTCCTCAGTAAAGGACTGAAGTAAATTCGCCACACTTTGAGCGGCTTTATCTATATCTAAGCGGTCTTTATATTTAGAATCATACCACACAAGTTGAGTCAGAGGTTCCCAAGGCAGAACCTTCCCGATTTGTCCGTGAACCAAAGCAAAGAGCGGAGCAGTTCCAAGATAAACAGCATCTGCCCCTAAAGCCAGAGCCTTCAAACATTCTCCTGGAGTAGCGTATCCCCCTGAGGCAATCAGGCTAATCTCTTTGCGTACTCCTTGTTCCACTAAATAACGATGCGCTCGGATTAGAGCCACAATACTGGGCAACCCAAAATCATCCGATAGCGTGGGAGAGGATCCGGCGCTCCCCCCCTGCGCTCCACCGAGGGCGATCACATCAAATCCAGCTTCAATGGCCACCGCTAAATCAGTCTCTAATCTGCCCCCTGACATTATTTTTAACCCAATCGGTTTTCCCCCGGCTTGCTTACGCAAATCTGCAACATATCTTGGCCAATCCCAAGGGTTTTTAATGCCGGGAATACCCGCGCTCAAAACAGTGGGCTGATCTGGAGAAATTCCCATAAGTTTGAGTGCTTTTCCTTGAACTGATTTCGGATCGATAACTTGACCCCCTACCCGAGATCCCTGACCCATTTGGACCTCAATCATATCCGCCTGAGCTATCGCCTGTGGGTTTCTTCCATAAGGGCTCCGGCTCACTTGCCATATGTACTTCCCTGCCTCCTGCCTCTCCTCCGCTAAAAAAGGGCCTTCGCCTGAATTGAGTGCCGTTCCGACTTGTTTTGCACCACGCGCTAAGGCGATTCTCGCCTCTTCACTAAGCGCTTCTCCATAGGCCATACCCGAAATGATCAAGGGCATCTCTAATATTAAAGGCTTATTCGCTTTAGGCCCAAGAGTGACCTTCATCGGAATATTCTCCGTGATCTCTATTGGCAGACGCGCCATTTGGGCAGGAACAAACAGTAAGTTATCATAATGCGGAAATTTTCTGGGCGAACCAAGGGGTCGCTTAATGATTTTACCAAACTGAGCCCGCTGACTGATCTCAAGAATATTGATAATTGAAGTACGCTGAGTTGCACTCCACAATTCCATTAGATTTTCGGAATAGTCATCTTCGAAAAGTCGTCCCAGGACTAGGCTAAATAACCGTTGGACAATCGTCCGAAAATAGCGCTTCCCCAGCCAGAAAATGATCAGACCCAGAAAAGCGAATCCAAATATACTCATAAAAACACTGAACAATACAAGAACAAGGGTATTCTCCACTGAGCTTTCCCTCTCTTCGCCCAAAGTTGTCTATTATCTCTTAGTCTGTTACCCTTGCCCGATAATATTCAGTAAACATCCTCTTCCCACCACACATTTTTTTCAGCTCTCATCCGCAGATTTTCATTTTTTCCGGTCTCTTGATACGGCTTATAGGATCTACCTTCATCTATCGCTGCTGATCTTAAATCCTCACTCATCCATTCCTCCCATTCCCCTTCTTGATTTATACCCGAATCATGGACTTCCTCACGATCTGAAGGGGTATCCCCATTATTCCATCTATCCCATGGATTGCTCTCCTCTCCCCAATGGGATGCTCGCGAAGGAAACGATCGGTCCCTTCCCGCTCTTAGTGACCCCTTCCCCGAAGCTTTTCCTGATCCAAAGGCTCCCGCGAGAATACCGATAAGACCCCCTTCAGCTAAGATCTGAATCGTACCCCATGCGCTAATGGGTAAAAAAAGGGCCGCTAATATAATACTCAAACTTACATAGCCAAGAGCAGCTACTCCTCCCCATAACCATATTCCACTCTCTTTCCCACTTCGATAACCTGCCGTAACACAACTCGCAACAAGCCCAATATCCACTAGGCTTGAGGGATCAAGTCCACCATATCCCATTGAACTCCAAAAAATTCCGGCAAGAAGGGTTATAACCGTGACCAGTAATGCTGAACTAACCCCCCGTAGAATAGTATTTCCCATAGAACGCGCTCCTTTCTTATATAATTTCTAATTCACCATTTCTAGGTTTCTATCTCATCTTTACGTACAACCTGTCCCTTTCATGCTAAAAGCCAATCCTTTTTTAAAGAAAATTGGGTTAGCACCAAGCATTAACGCGGGCGGTCGACTCACCTTTAAGCACTTTAGGAATATAGTAAAGAGAAACTGAGAAAGGAGGGTATTCGCTATGGATTATGCGCGTTACGTTGTCCAACCAGGAGATACAATTTATAAAATTGCCAAAGCGTATAATGTCGAGATGTCTGAAATTATCCAACTCAATCATCTCAAACATCCAGATCGCATCTACCCCGGGCAAGTTCTTTTGATACCCACTGTAGATACAACCCAACCTGTCCCCGGAGAAATTCCTGAACCCAATTTCACCTACGCAATGTGGCTCTATGAGGTTTATGCTGGAAAAGATTCTGAGCTTTCCGCCGTAACTACCTACTTATATCAAGCAGTCGTTCTCGATCGTCCAGAATTTGATGAACTTCTTCGCCCCATTGCCTATGATGAATTACGTCATCTTGAACAGTTCGGCTGGGCATTACGTTTCCTCGGAGTAGATCCCCGTTATGGCTCCTTTAATAAAGGACACTGGGTTGATTGGCGTGCACGTTCCTTAAACTATACGACCGAACTTTGTGCTATCCTCGACTACAACATGGAAGATGAAGCAAAAGCTGTTCAGCACTATTGTGAACTCGCGCAAAAAATCCCGATTCCAGAAATTCAAGCTATTCTTACTCAGATTGCCGCAGACGAAGAACGTCATTATCATTGCTTCGCGCAAGCTAAACATCAGTTCTGTGGTGCCGAAATCGCGCCTTTGCCTACTCAAGGGCTGATGATGGGCTCACCCCCGATGTCGGATATGGGAAGTGCTCCAATGATGCCTGAGATGCCTATTTCCCCAGAGACAAGGCCTGAGGGCGGAAAAGGGTGATCCAAACAAAACTAAGTAAAATTGGGTCTTTTTTCTATTCTGCGTTTAAGCTATACTAGAAAAAGCGGTGTTCTCGTCCAGCCAATCCTTTAAGGAATGAGTTTAAAGCAAATCTACCAATAAAGCCGTTACCTATACGTAACGGCTTTACTTTCGCTATTTTTATTAAGTTTATCTGACCAAAAGGAGAAGTGTATCGAATTGATTCAACGTCGTTGGGCTAATTTATCCCTGCTTGCCGTTACTGCCGTCTGGGGAGCTACCTTTATTGTCGTCAAACGCGCGACCGAAGATCTCGCGCCTTTTCCCTTTCTGGCCATTCGCTTCGCGATCGCCTTTATAACCTTACTTCCTTTTGTCTGGGTCGGACGTCATCATTTAACCAAAACAGGAATCTGGAAAGGGCTCGCTTTAGGATGTTTCCTTTTTGGCGGCTATGCCACTCAAACGATTGGGATGCAATATACCACCGCTTCTAACGCGGGTTTCATCACGGGTTTAAGCGTCGTTCTCGTTCCAGCCCTTGTTACCTCAACCACTCACAAGCTCCCCCATCCCACACTTGTCCTCGGAATCATCAGCGCGACACTGGGTTTAGCCTTACTCTCCTTGGGTGATAATCTGCGCTTCAATCAAGGAGATCTGCTCGTTTTAATCTGCGCTTTCTTTTTTGCCCTTCATATTTTCTTTGTAGGCCGTTATGCGCCTACCGAGAATGCGACAGTGCTTGCTGCTGGACAAATTCTTGCTGTTAGCATTTTGAGTACCCTCTTTTCGCTCATTTTTCCACAAGGGTCCCTTCAATTTACCTCGTATGCTTGGTTTGGTATCCTTTTGACAGCCATACCCGCGACTTCACTGGCCTTTTATATTCAAACCAAGATGCAACAATTTACAACGCCAACACAAACAGCACTCATCTGTTCAGCTGAACCGGTTTTTTCCGCTCTTTTTGCCTTCCTCCTCGCCGGAGAGATTTTGCCTCTCCGCGGCTTAACCGGTGCAGCTCTTGTTCTCGCCGGGATGCTTACTGCCGAATTGAGTGGATCTCAAGAAGATTTAGAATCTAAAGAAGGGTTAAGACCGTAAAAATGAACAAGAGATAGAATCCTCCACCGACCATAAGCGTACTCGGATAAACTACTCCTCGACGTTTGAGATTCATCAATAACATCAAGCCTGACGCAATTGCCAAAATTCCGCTCCACAAGGCAAGAGGCTCTAATTTCCAAGGAGTTAAGGCAAGCCCAATTGCTGGTATGACGGAGCTCTGAAAAACCATAGCTCCTGTAATATTTCCTAAAGCTAACGTATCTTTCCCTCGGCTCAACCAAATCACACTATTAAACTTTTCAGGGAGCTCTGTAGCAATCGGAGTAATAATCAGAGATAGAACGAGTGCTGGAATTCCCGTCGTCAGAGCCACCGATTGAACTGCATCGACAAAACCATGTGCCCCAGCGACAATTCCCAAAAGGGCCAGTGTTATTTGTCCAAGAATCGATATTAGCTCAGGTTCCTGGACTTGTCGTGTAATATAAAGGGGAGGCAACTGCCCCTGTTCTTCAGCCCCCTTACTCTTTTTCACGGTGATAATGACATAGACAACATAGATTAAGGGGAGGATCCCTGCCACACCTAATTTCAGGGAAGGTGAAGGCAAGAAGGAAGAGAAAATGGCTAACGTATACGTGGTAAGAAAGAACGTAATATCCCTCTGAATTACTCCCCCCTGAATGCGTAAAGGCTGATTAGCCCTTCGAAAAATCAAGGCAGCCAATCCAGAAATCAAAAAAGCCAACGTTGCTAACATAAATGGAGCACCTAGAATAGCCCCGATTCCCACCTCGGTGATGCTTTCCTCTCCTTGAGTCCCGAGAAAAGCAATGAGCGGAACCATTGTTTCGGGTAAAGCCGTCCCGACTGCAGCTAAAATGCTTCCAACTGCTCCCGCGCCCAATTTCAATCGTCTACCTAGCCATTCAACCCCATTCGTAAACGCTTCTGCGGAGGCTAGGATAAGTCCCAAACTCAAGAGCATAATTACAACATCTTTCAACGCCCCTGCCCCTCCAATCTTTAATCTAACCTTCCGTAATTTATATTCTGAATGTCCTCTTAACAGAATACAGAGCTCAAGATGTACTTATACTTTTAACAAATCAAAATGGCAACCCCACTCTTAAAAATAACGGGTTCCGTTCAGGGGTGCAAAATAAAAAATCACATGGATTTCCACAAGGACTTTCGCATAAATTTTCGTAACTAAAATATGAAAAATCACATGGTTTTCAGTTAAAAAAAGGTGACCATAGCTTTGGGCTTGGTCACCGATTATATTTTATTCCCCTTTATGAAATGTCTACTTTCGTTAAATCTACTTTCGTTAAATAAGAAAATGCGTATAACGTTTTCGCATTCCCGTAGCGCCATACCGCTTTCATATTGGCAAAGTTACGGGAATGCTGTGTTATACCGATGGACTGTGGGCCCCAGATAAATTCTAAAATCTTAAGAAGTATCTTAAGGTGCTAAATTAGCTATTGGTTAAACCAACACAATAAATATAATGATATAGATTTTTGTAGGTTGTTGGTTTGACACCTTTTTCTTCATGGTCCCAAACAGATATGGAGGATTCACATATGCCATCAACTACCTTGAAACCATAATAATCTCCTGCCCCATTATTGGAAACAGCAAGAAAATTATAAGAAGTGACGACTCCAGCTTCTTTATTCTTTGAAACTATGAACCATTCACTTTCTTTTATTCCAGAAAAGATTACTGTAAAAGCGAAGTAGCCTCCACCATACTCTTTTATGAATTCTTTATATTCCTTAGGAAGCCGTAACATTAAATTAGTTTCAATAAACGTTATATCTTCATCACTGCTCTTTAGATCGGATTCCAGTCCAAACCATACCGGATGGCAGATTCTTGTTTCGTTGACAACTTTAGAAAACATCGTGAAATCCATTGTTATTCCCCTCAACCTCACATTTCACATTCTTAACATAAGGCTTTACGTCTATAATAGACCGTATTTCTCATCCTTTTCCAAATTTATCATGACAATTAATCCCCAAGAAACCATAAAATCCACAGTCTATCGTATAACGTTGGATTAACAAAGTGCGCAATAATTCCGATATAGGTATTATTTACGAAATAGGTTCGCAAATATAATTCTATACCGGAACCTCTTGACTTACTGCACGAATGCGTCATTGCCTAAAATTCTAGCAAAAGTAAATGATGTCTTTTATCGTAAATTGCTTATCTGTGATTCCAAGGCGTTGGGCAGGCGTTTGTAGTTGTCCATTTACCTTTGTTACCCAACAGAAGTTGTAAAATGTTCTTAATATGGTTGTAATATACTGGGCGTACTTCGGGTTATAGTTTGCGTAAATATAGCTTTTACCTTCGCCCCTGGCAGTAACCAATGGTCTTTCAAGTATTGAAACACGTCGTCTTATAACTTGAAAGAAGTTATTGATGGTTCGACTATTTACCTGAAAAATTAGATCAGCTAAATCATCTGTTCTAAGATGTCTCAAATCAGTGATGCAATCCACCCGTCTATGTCCTTCATCTTTATCGGGCAAAGTGTGCATTATTGGATTGTGTCCACGGATTGGATACTCACGATCTCTTTGGCTCACCATCTTATAAAAATCATGACCGATTAAATCTTCTTTGAGTTTTTTCAACCCTAGAGACTCGTATGATTCTTCTTCTGAATAGCCATTTGCTTTACCCCATTTTCTTAAAGCTATTCTACCTTTGTAAAACACTTTTCCGGCCTCTTCCAAATCTAGCGACTTATCAGTTTGACAGACAAAATAATTGGCATATCCATCTAAGAAGTTCTTTGAGAAGACACGAAAAATCGCATTTTGAAGGTTTGAATCATCATCAGATACAAAAAACCATTCTTTAACGTTTAACATCCTACGAATCAACCAGTAGTGCGCAAGAGCGGTATAGATTGTCTTGGTATGAGAACCTTCTACATATTGTTTTCTAAGTTCAAACTCTTGGAGTTCAAAATAGTATTCGGCTTCTGTTTGTTCATCCTTCTTAGTTGGGGGCTGGGGGCAGTAAGGGTATTTTAGCCTTTCATTCTTTCTTAAAAAGCTATAAGTGTGGTCACAGTGGTATTGAATGGTGTCTGATTCGACTTCATCCAGTGTTCTTGTAAAGTCATAAGCAATATCAGCTCGGAAAATATAACCCGTTTTCAAATCACCACTTGAAATCAGGGAGGTTTGCAGTTTCCTATCTAAACCCTCATCGCCCAAACGCTTTCCTTTTCCTCTTTGCCGAATGTTATTAAGGTTATAAATTAGGAAATCCGTATTCAGCCATAACTGATCAAAGTCCAACTTCTTAAGCGCCTGTGTTTCGTGTCGATCCAAAAACTCAAGGCATTTCTTATAAAGCCATTCAAGTTTTTCATAATATGTTTGTGATCCAATCTCAAGCTGCTCACAGACTCTTTTAACAGGAGTTCTTGAAGTGATTGCTTTTGCAAATCTTAGTAAAATATCGTTTCGTTTTTGGTTGTAGCTAAAGTTTTCGTTTTGTTTAGGCAATACGTTCGTTATCTTCTTACATACTTTGCATTGATATTTTGTTGCGTTGCCTGTGCTTTTCCCCCTGTTATAGAACCCTGTCCTATGGGTAAAAGGAGTCTGCCCTTCGGCGGCGCAATCTGGCCTATGAAAGTTGTACTCCTTTTCAAAAGGTACAACGGTATTTATCGTAATAAGTCGCTTAATTTCTTCTGCCACAGACCAATTAGAAACCGTTTCCGTCCTATTACCCAATACAACTCCATAAGACATATCTTCAGGTATCTCATTACATTTAATTCTTGTGCCCCCATCATCAAGCTTATAGCGTGAGGGTTTGTATTTAAAAAACGAATAACGAATCTGAGGCTGACCGTACCACTTGCAAAATGGATTATTACAAAAATTAAACTGTAATTCAGATTCATCATCCTCGATATATAAATGAGAGGGAGTATAGAGTAAGGGCCGCTGCTTCTTCATGAATTCAACATTAGATAGCTCTTTGTATTCTATATCGCGCGGTTCATCGGAATCTGAAAATGCACCGGCTGTAGAAATATGTAGATCATTCGAATGGGCAATCTTTTGCAGCTTCCTCATCAGAAATTACCTCTCCCAAGCTCTCAATTTCTTCTTTAGGTAGTCCCTTTAAATCCTTTAAGATTAGTTCGTTAATCTTTTGTTGATACCGTCTTGATTTTAGCCAAGCTACGAATTCTTCATCATCTAAGATTTGGGATAAGATCATATCAACAAGTTCGCTTTCATCATACTTGGTGTACTTAGAATATTGGGCAATAATTTCACGACCTCGTTTTGAAATTTTCCATTCAACTTTAACAGAACCTTCGTATTTAGGTTTAACCGGTCTCAAATCAAAACCTCCTGGAGTCAAACTAACTCTAATATTTTGCCCAGATTATACTAAGTATAGCCAAAAATCACAATGGTTTTCACATCAAAAATCACACCCAAATTCACATCGAATATTATTTTATATTTAGTGCGATAAACCATGTGATTTTGAGTGTGAATTATGGGCAAATTGGCAGGGTGTATGGCCCTTAAACCCGGTAATAAAAGGATAGAGGCTAATGTGATTTTATCACTATTAGCCCCTAAATAACTCGTGATTTTCTATGAGAATTAAAGTTTTGCACCCCTCAACGGAACCCGTTATCTTAAAAAGTGACGGTTGCCATTTTGACTCGTTATGTTTCGCAATATCCAAATTTCGAATATGCAACAACTTTATTTTTCTTTTCCTTTGCGGTATACAGTGCTTCATCGGCTTGCGTTAACAGTTCGTCCAAAGTTAAATCATCGCAGGTAGAAACAATCCCTAAACTTATTGTAACTTGTAACCCAAAATCGTACTTCTCAACCGTTTTTCTTAATCTTTCCGCAAATGTTCTAGCTCCGTTTAGATCAGTTTCAGGTAAAATTATTGCAAATTCTTCGCCACCCCAACGAGCGACAATGTCAATACTTCGCATACTTTGCTTTAAAATACAACTCAGTTTTTTAAGTATTTCATCACCCATTAAATGACCATTCGTATCGTTAACTTTTTTGAAATTATCGATATCAATAAGGATCAAAGAAAATACGGATTGCGTTCTCTTAATACGTGATATTTCGTCGTCGAGCTTATAATTAAAATATCGTCTATTGTATAACCCTGTTAGTGCATCATTATGAGCTCCAAAATATAATTTTTTGATTAAAATCCCACAAGTCATACTGATTAGTACTAGAATTACTCCAAAGGGTAACCATAAAATAAACTTGTTAGATATCTCCGCAAATTCGTCTAGTAAGTAGGCGATAGCACATAAAATAGCGCTTAGAATAGGTAAAAGGATAGGAATAAACTTTATTATCCATTTTTCGAAACGAGTAGGTTTCATAGCGATTACTGAGTGAAGATTGTAAATCAATCGGTCCACAACGAATCCATCACCTTTTTAGCTTAATTCCTTCATTTTTAAGTAGATTTATACTTACAATTATATACTATTTTTAGGACTTTAGTCCTAACTTTTTACTAGGACCTATGATTTTTTATTTTCCTAAATTAAATGACAAAACTCAGGTAAATTCTTTTGAGAATCTATCTGAGTTTTGTCATTTAAACTACTTAATAAGGTTTAGTCTGGACTCAGCCCTCCGTGTTATCTGACTCTCCCTGGAGAGTATCTTCTTCTGAAGGATCTTCAGCTAAAATTTCCTCAACGGCTTGATGGAGTTCCTCCACTCCGGTTCCAGTCTCTGCCGAATAGGGCAGGATAAAGTGCCAATCAGGAAGTTCAAGGGCCTCAGCAATAACTTTCAAATATTTAGCCCATTGCCCCCGCGCAATCTTATCCGCCTTTGTCGCGACAACAAGAACCGGAATCCCCCGAATCCGTAAAAAACCGTGCATTTCCTGATCTTCCAAACTCGGTTTATGGCGGATATCAACGATTTGAATAACTGCCCGTAGATTCTCCCGTGTAGAAAAATAATCCTCCATCATTTTTCCCCACTGGGAATGCACATCTTTCGAAACTTTAGCGTAGCCATACCCCGGAAGATCCACAAAATAAAACGCATCATTGATATGATAAAAATTTAGCATACGTGTTTTTCCAGGTGTGTTTCCCGTACGGGCGAGATTTTTGCGATTAATAAATTTGTTAATCAGGGAGGACTTACCTACATTGGAACGCCCGGCCAGTGCGATTTCCGGCTCGCTATGCTCCGGATATTGATTGCGGTTGACCGCTGAAGTGGTATATTCGGCTTTATGAATAATCATCTTAATCTCCTCTGGAAGCATGTATAGCTTCCATTACTTATACTGAAAAATTATACTTATTCTGAAAAATTAAGGTCATGTAGCTTTTCCCGCATCCATTCACTCAGCGCTCCAGGGCTAGCATACTTGCTTCTGTAGCAACTTCGCCAAACCTCTGAGTACTACCTGAAGTAAACCAAGTGGCTACGCTACGCTACAGAAGCATCGTACGCTACAGCGCCCCTCCGCGAAATCGTTCATTCCTGCGGGAAAAGCTACGCTGTCCGGTCTTCATGGATCCTTAATAATTCTTTGATGGATAACACCTATTAACATGAATTCAGGGAACACAGGCAGGCACCTACGTCCTCACTCTTGAGGAGGCGAGGCAGACGCACGCTGAGTGCGATTGCCAATGCCTGACCCAAAAGCAACCCCAACGACACTGCTGTCAAAATGCTTGCAAGTACTATTTTAAAATGCTCTGAATGCTCCTTCGCGTTTTCCTGACAACTGCATCAGGCGCCGCTTTGGCCAAAGGGAGTGTCTTAAAGCGAGCAGCTAACTGAACTTTAGTTCAGTCTGCCAGCGCCACAAGCGACCGTGGCCAAAGCGACGCCGTTGCCCTGCTCAAGCAAGAACCCTAGACATACCTATAACGCAAAACTCACGCCCTCGTTTCAGGAGACTGGCCGTTCCTCAGCTTGAGGAACCGCAATCTCTCCTTGTCCCAAGATGGAAGGGAACATCGTAGTGTCTAAATACTTTTCCGACTCAGCCACAGGTAATAAAGCAAGGTTGATCACTTCTTCAATTCGACTCACAAAGTGAAACTCCAAGTCTTTCTGTACGGTTTCCGGAATTTCTTCTAGATCTTTGCGATTTTCCTCCGGTAGAAGGATGACTTTGATTCCTGCCCGATGAGCTGCCAGGACTTTTTCCTTCACCCCGCCAATCGGTAAAACATTCCCGCGCAACGTTATTTCTCCCGTCATCGCCAGATCAGAGCGAACGGCACGTTTCGATAGCGCAGAAGCCATTGCCGTAACCATCGTAACCCCAGCTGAAGGCCCATCTTTTGGGATCGCGCCTTCTGGAACGTGAATATGTAAATCCACTTTTTCATAGAAATCCTCAGGAATTCCCAGTTGCTTCACATGAGCTCTGACAAAGGTTAAGCCTGCATACGCGGATTCCTTCATCACATCTCCGAGTTTCCCTGTTAACGTCAAATGACCTTTACCTGGAACCGGAGTCACTTCAATGGTTAAGATGTCTCCACCCACTGTCGTATAAGCAAGTCCAGTTACAGCCCCGATCTCTGGCGCTGGCGCAGCAATCTGAAAATGGAAACGAGGGGCACCGAGCAGATCTTCCAAATCCATCTCAATCAGCGGATGGGGTTCCCATTCCTTTTTCACCCAACGCATAGCTACTTTCCGACACAGGTTAGCGATTTCCCGTTCTAAATTTCGAACACCGGATTCTCGTGTATATCCTTGGACCAGTTTAAGGAGGACCTCATCTGGAACGGTTAAGATTTTCTCCTTTAGTCCATGAATTTTCAGTTCCTTCGGCAATAAATACTTCCGCGCAATATTCACTTTCTCGTCTTCGGTATACCCGCTCAGCGAAATCACTTCCATCCGATCCAAAAGCGGACGGGGAATTGTACTAAGCGTATTGGCTGTCAGAATAAACAAGGTTTGGGAAAGATCAAAAGGTACCTCTAAGTAATGATCCGCAAAACTATTATTTTGTTCTGGATCCAAAACCTCAAGTAAAGCTGAAGCGGGGTCTCCCCGATAATCGGAAGCCATCTTATCAATCTCATCTAAAAGAAAAATGGGATTGCGTGTGCCTGCCGTGCGCATTCCCTGGAGAATTCGTCCCGGCAAGGCTCCGATATATGTTCGCCGGTGACCCCGAATCTCTGCTTCATCCCGAACTCCCCCTAGGGACATCCGGACAAATTTACGATCCAGCGCCCGAGACACGGATTTGGCCAGAGAGGTTTTTCCTACACCTGGCGGCCCCACGAAGCAGAGAATAGGGCTCTTCATTTTGGGAGTAAGTTTCCGAATAGCCAAAAATTCAAGAATCCGCTCTTTGACTTTTTCTAGGCCGTAATGATCCTCATTTAAAATTTTCTCAGCACGGTTGATATCCGTCTTATCCCGACTTACTTTACTCCACGGCAAAGCCAAAATCCAGTCCAAATAGGTTCGGACGACGGTGCCCTCCGCTGAGGATTGAGCCATTTTTTCTAAGCGTTCCGTTTCCTTTAACGCTTTGTCTTCAACCTCTGCGGGCAACTTCGCTTGGGAAATCTTTTCGCGATACTCATCCGCCTCCACTTGTCGCTCATCCTTATCACCCAACTCTTTCTGAATGGCCTTCATCTGCTCGCGCAAATAATATTCCTTTTGGGCTTTTTCCATTTGCTTGCGAACACGTAAACCAATCCGACGTTCCAGTTCGAGAATTTCGATTTCCCGCATGATAATTTCCGTCAAGCGTTCTAACCGTTCCGCAACCCCAAGAGATTCTAAGATGGACTGTTTATCACCAATCTTAAGATTCAGATGCGAAGCAATAATATCCGCGAGTCTTCCGGGTTCCTCTATTCCAAGGATAGTCCCTAACGTGTCCTGAGGTACCTTTTTACTCAGCTTGGCATACTCCTCAAACTGATGAATCACACCATGAGTTAGAGCTTCAATCTCTGAAGTCACCGAGATTATGTCATCTTCAACATCCTCAACTCGAACTTTAAAGTAAGGCTCTTCAGCGATAAACTCAGTAATCCGCCCCCGATTAAGTCCTTCAACCAAGACACGCATCGTACCACCGGGAAGTTTGAGAAGTTGCTTAATTTCGGCCACCGTACCTACGGTAAAAATATCCTCAGCCATAGGAGAATCGATTTCAGTTTCCTTTTGAGCGGAAAGGAGAATCCTCCGATCCTCAAGCATCGCCTGTTCAACCGCGGCCATCGAACGCTCACGACCGACATCCAAATGAATAACCATATATGGAAAAACTAAAATTCCGCGTAACGGAAGTAACGGTAATTCTCTCTCTTTACTCATCTAATACCTCCCCTGGATTTAGCCTTAAACTTGGATATAGAGAAAGCACACTAAACTTAAATTAGTGTGCCATTCTCTTTATTGAACTATTCTAACATGATTGCCCCCGCTCAGGCAAATTGACAGGCGGAATAGGATTGATCTCTAAACGAGCCAAAACTTCCTCCAATGGGGGCTGGATCTCGAGATTGCTTTTACCCGGTTCCGATAAAAAGGCCGCTTTTAATACTTCAGCTAAACTTTCCACAGGAATAACCTGAAAACCATCGGCCAACGCTCGAAAACGTTCTTGCCAATTCTCTTTGGGAATAAATGCTCTTCGGCACCCTGCTTGATGGGCTGCTTCAAGCTTAGCCACAATTCCACCGACGGGTTTCACAGCTCCTCGAATAGAGAGCTCCCCCGTCATCGCTAGATAATTATCGACCCGTTGCTTACGAACCGCCGAAACAACAGCCGTCGCAATCGCCACTCCAGCTGAAGGACCATCTAAGGGGACTCCACCTGGAAAGTTAACATGGATATCATAGTTACGAAAATCAATGCTCAACTGCCGACGGAGCACGGTCAGAACATTTTCCACAGAACTCCGGGCCATACTCTTACGCCTAATCTTTTTCGTTGAACTTCCTTGTTCCTCTTCTTCAACGATTCCCGTTACCAGTAAAGCTCCGGTTCCAGCTGACACCGGTTGAGCCGTAACTTCCAATTCTAAGAGCATCCCCATATTCGGTCCATAAACTGCTAAACCATTCACGACTCCGATTTCAGCTTCAGTCGGGACCTTCCGTTCCGGACGAGGGGCATATTGTCCGGAATTAACCACCCACTCGATCGTTGCTGCAGTAATCTCGAAGAGCTTATCCGCTTGGGCCACCCCTGCCGCAAGCTGGACAATATTCACAGCTTCTCGGCCATTGGTCGCATAATGCTTCGCCACCTCGACTGCACCCTCAGTCATCGGGATCTCCATTTTGGCTGCGGCTCCCCGAGCAATTGCCCCAATTTCATCGGGGAGCAAAACTCGAAAATAAATCTCCATACACCGGGAACGAATTGCGGGTGGAATTTCTTCTGGACTCCGCGTCGTGGCTCCCACTAAACGAAAATCTGCGGGTAAACCGTTCTGGAAGATGTCGTGGATATGGGCTGGAATATTCGTATCTTCAGAGCTATAATACGCACTCTCCAAAATCACCTTTCGGTCCTCCAACACCTTTAGCAGCTTATTGATCTGAATGGGGTGAAGTTCTCCAATCTCATCGATAAAAAGAACTCCGCCATGGGCTTTCGTCACTGCTCCTGCTTTAGGCTGAGGAATTCCTGCCATACCCATGGCCCCTGCTCCCTGGTAAATCGGATCATGAACCGAGCCTATTAAAGGATCAGCAATCCCTCGTTCATCAAAGCGAGCCGTCGCACCATCAATTTCGATGAACTTGGAAAACTCTTTAAACGGGGAAAGCGGGTTTTTCTTCGCCTCTTCTAAAACCAGCCTTGCCGCCGCCGTTTTACCGATTCCAGGTGGGCCATAAATCAGGACATGCTGAGGATTGGGACCGCACAAGGCCGCTTGCAGAGCCTTAATCCCCTCTTTTTGCCCCACAATATCTATGAAATGTTGGGGGCGAGTTTTCTCCGCGAGGGGGGTGCTCAACTGAATCTTACGCATCTTTTCGAGCTTCTCTAACTCCTTGCGTGATTCTTTTTCCACCGAAACCTTATTACCCTGTTGTGCTTTAAGCATTCCCCAAAAATACATGCCGATAACAACCGCAAAAATGAGTTGTACGATCATCACAACTCCACTTAATCCACTCATCTATCCAATCTTCCCTCCTGCAGGCAACTTCTGCTTAATTTCGCTTTTTCTAGTATTGCCCAAGAAAGGAATCCGGAAACAACTAAAATCACATAAAATAACTTGCGGAGGCAATATTTTTTAAAAAAGCTTTGACATAGATTACCAATCCGCATATAATGTGTTTAATATAAATCGCGAAAGCCAATGATGAGAAAGAGTACACCTTAAAGCAATGTCCTAGAGAGTCAGTGTTGGTGGGAACTGATACAGAACTTGAGGTGGAATGGGTCTCTGAGGCGCGATCCGAAAGGCGTCAAGCTAAGTAGATGAGCCGGGGGTTTCCCGTTACAGAAACACGGATATCGAGAGCACATTTTTAATTCTCTCCGCATCCGATTGAAGTAAAATTAAGGTGGCACCACGGAAGTTAAACTTTCTGTCCTTTGCGGGATGGAAGGTTTTTTTATTTCAAGCCTTTCACCGTGAAAGCGCCTTACTTCAGAGAGAGAAGAAAATCAGGGTTCTCCGTATCTGGTAGAGGTACTTAGATTAAGTCTAGGGTCAATCTATTGAACGTTTAAAACGACTTAGACTGAGATCAAAGTATGAATAAGGTGGCACCACAGAAGCTTTCTGTCCTTTTTAGGATAGAGAGCTTTTTTTATTTTCCAATTTGCGGATGGAGGTGGCTTAATTCAATGAATATCTTAGAAAAAATTCTCGTTGAGAAAAGCAAACGGCTCGATCAGCTCCAGGAGGCCGTACCGTTTTCTCGACTAGTGACGCAGTATGAAGATGCACAAACAAAGTCCAAGAAAGAAAATGACTCTAGTAAAACGGGCTTCGACAAACCGATTTTCACGCAGAATACTTTTCAAGTCATCGCTGAGATTAAACGGGCTTCCCCTAGCAAAGGGAAGATTCCCTGGGCTCTCTCCCTAGAAGACCTGCTCAAGCAATATGAAAGCGGCGGGGCATCCTTGATTTCTGTGCTAACAGAAGAAGATTTTTTTCTCGGCAGCAACACCCTCTTTCAAACAGTCCGTCAACTCACGTTACTCCCCCTCCTTCGCAAAGACTTTATCTTCACAAAATACCAGGTTTATGAAAGTGCTCTACTGGGTGCCAATGTCATCCTTCTCATCACTTCTATCCTCGATCAACAAAAGCTCCATGCTTTAATCATTTTAGCCGAGCAACTGGGGCTCATCCCTCTAGTGGAATGCAGAGATGAAGAAGAAATTGCTAAGGCCCTTGCTGCCGGAGCAACTCTACTTGGCATCAATAACCGAGACTTGAGAACGTTCGAGATTAACTTAAATCGCACAGCGGAACTCAGCCAACTTATTCCTAAGGACTGTTTTCTCGTGAGCGAAAGCGGGATTCTTGAGCCTAAGGATGCTGCCCTCGTCTCCCATTTCGGAGCAGATGCCATCTTAGTTGGCGAGTCCTGCGTCCGTTCCAACCACCCTGGTGAGCATATCCGTGCTTTGCTCGAAGCGGGTCAGGAACAAAAGCTGTTGTCGTCAGCGAAAACTAAAAGGAGGGATATTTTATGACCCAAGTAAAAATCTGCGGAATTCGCTCCTTAGAAGAAGCCCGCTGGGCTGTTGAGGCCGGAGCCGATGCGCTGGGTTTCATCCTGATCCCCAAGAGCAAACGCTATATTGAACCGAAAGAACTCCAATACATCATCGCCCATCTCCCCCCCTCTATTCGCAAGGTCGGGGTCTTTGCTGATGAACCTCCAGACCACGTCGCTTCAATTACCCTGCAGTGCGCTTTAGATATCATCCAGCTTCATGGACAAGAGGATGCCAAACTTTATCACAAGGTTCCTGCCGTAAAAATTAAAGCCTATTCCTTTAGAGAAAATAATTTGCAAACGCTACATTCCGAAATTGAGCAAGGATTGATTCAAGGCATCCTCCTCGATTCCAAAATCGAAGGGCAATTTGGAGGAACTGGAGTCTCTCTTCCCTGGAGAGATTTGGATTTTCAAGCTATCCTCACGCGCATTAAGAAAACGAAGCTTCCTGTAATTCTTGCAGGAGGACTCAATCCCCAAAATATTGAGGAAGCGATTCAATTGACCCACCCCTTTGCTGTTGACGTGAGTTCGGGAGTTGAGCAAGAGGGCCGTAAAGACCGAGAGCTTATTTTTCAGTTCATTCAAAAGGTTAAAAATTTAAAAACCAATAACCATAATAGCCCAAAACCATAAAACGCCCAATAAGGAAAGGAGTAAACAAATGAGTCACATTCTTCAAGCGTTAGACCTCTTAACCCAAAATCAGGATTTACCTGGCGAATTAGCCTCTGCCGTCATCCAAGACCTGCTTGCGGGCGAATTAACCCCAACCCAGATCGGGGGCCTACTTTTTGGTTTACGCGTCAAAGGTGAAAGTGCTGAAGAGCTTGCCTCTTTTGCCCGTACCCTGCGTGAAGCGGGTCAGCATATAGAAGCCCCTGAAGGGGCTGTCGATACCTGTGGAACGGGTGGCGATCGAGCTGGAACCTTTAACATTTCCACAACAGCAGCCTTTATCGTTGCAGGAGCAGGTGTCCCCGTCGCCAAACATGGAGGCCGCTTTGCTTCTGGACACTGCGGAAGTGCTGATGTTCTGGAATATCTGGGTATTCCGCTCTCCGCAAAACCCGAACAAAGTGAGCAAGCGTTAAAAAAGGTGGGCATTACCTTTCTCTTCGCCCAACTCTATCATCCCGCCATGGCCAAGGTTGCAAGTCAACGTCGTGAACTCGGCATCCGCACCATTTTCAATCTACTCGGGCCTTTGCTCAATCCAGCAAACGCACCTTATCAACTTCTTGGGGTCTCAGCACTCTCCGTTTTACCCACAATGGCTAAAGCGTTACAACTTCTTGGAATTCAAAGAGCGATCGTGATGGTTGGAGAAGACGGGCTAGATGAGGTGAGTCTTTCCGGACCTACCCAAGCCATTTTGGTTAACGGAGACGAACTAATCGATTTTGTCATTACTCCGGAGGAATTTGGATTCAAACGCTGTTCCATCAACGAAATCAAAGGCGGTTCACCTGAAGAAAATGCTCATATTACGCTCAGCATACTTCAGGGTGAAAAAGGTCCCAAGCGGGATATCGTTCTTCTTAATGCCGGAACAGCACTTTTTGCAACGCATAAAGCAAAGAGCATTGCTGAAGGAATCGCTCTCGCTACTGAAAGTCTCGATTCCGGGCGTGCTCTGGAAAAGCTTGAACAACTCCGTCAATCTCTACAGCCGGAACTCACCGCCTGCAACTAATCATCTTCAAAAGAAAGGAGCTACCCAATGTATGTTGCTCAAAAAGAATGGCAACTTGATCCCTATCCCAGCGATCCCTCTAACTGGATTAGCGATTTAGTTCGATTAGGAGAGAACTTGGGCGAAAAATGCTTTGCCTTGCTTGAAGGTAAAGAAGGGGATCATCAACGGACCTATCTAGGCTTTGGCCAAGGCATAACCCTTTCCCGCCAGACCTTTTCTAAAACCGGACTTACAGAAACCCCAGATCCGCTCACCCATTTAAGATGGTTTCACCAAACTCATTGTCTGGACTCGGAAAAAGAGTTAGAAAGCGGTCTCCTCGGCTACTTGGACTATGAATGGGGTTTAGCTTGGCATAAGCCCTCGTCTAGCACTGCAACTCCTGATTATTTTTTCAGGTTCTGCCCTATTAACCTTATTCTCTTACCCCTCGCACAAAAACTGACACTTGAGGTTTTTGCGGATGATAAAAAAACTTTGGAATTTCTCTTACAGACGTGGTGTACCAAACTCAATTCCTACCTTACTCCTTTTTCCTCTTGTTCAGACTTTAGATTTTCAAACCCCTCCGCTAGTTCCGAGGTATCTTCCACTGTCTCTCCCGTCACTTCACTTTGTCCTATTTCTCCTACATCAGTAACTTTGCCTGTTTCTGCCCCTTCTGCTTCCACAGCACTTTCTCCATTCCTGACCGTGAGTCCCGAAGCCCCTTCCTCTCAAACCATCCCACAGAAAGAGCTTGCTGCTTGGCACTCCAATCTAAGTCGCGATGAATTTGTAAAACGTGTTGAGCGAATCAAAGCTTATGTCCAGGATGGAGATATTTTTCAAGCCGTTCCCTCACAACGATTTATTAAAAATGTAAAAATTGATCCCTGGGCCGTTTATCAGCAACTCCGGGTTCTTAACCCCTCCCCTTACCTCTTCTGCTTTTTCGCCGAAAAGGAAACGTTGGTAGGAAGTTCACCTGAACTTCTGCTTTCCTCAAGGGGTCCCTTAATCCAGACCCGGCCGATTGCTGGAACCCGACCCCGTGGGAAAACTCCAAGCGAAGATTTTTCACGCGAACAAGAACTCCTGGATGATGCTAAAGAGCGGGCAGAACATGCTATGCTGGTTGACCTTGGGCGTAACGATTTAGGCCGGGTCTCCCAGTACGGCTCGGTAAAAGTGAGCCAATATGCGAAGATTGAGCGATTCTCTCATGTTATGCATCTCGTTTCGACCGTAGAAGGTGAGATTGATCCCGCCTATGATTCACTTGATGCACTTAAAGCCGTTTTTCCAGCAGGCACGTTAAGCGGCGCGCCCAAGGTGAGAGCCTTAGAAATTCTGCAGGAACTCGAGCCAGAACCTCGCGGAGCCTATGGCGGTGCGCTCGGTATTGTTCGCTGGAATGGAGATCTAGATTTTTGCATCACCATCCGAACCTTAGTCATAACCGACAAGCAGGTCCAGGTTCAAGCCGGAGCCGGAATTGTCTTTGATTCGGTGCCCGAACAGGAATTTGAAGAGACTGTACACAAAGCACAGGCCCTTCTAAAGGTGGTGGACGACTGTGTTAGCTGTTCTTGATAACTATGATTCCTTTACCTATAACCTCGTTCAAGCATTTGGTGATTTAGGAGAACCCCTCCAAGTCTATCGTAACGACGAATGCAGAGCCTCCGATTTTCTTGCCTCCAACCCTGATGGTGTCATTATTTCTCCCGGGCCTTGCACCCCAAACGAAGCCGGAATCTCTCTTGATGTTATCCGCCAACTCAAAGCACAAGCGGAAAGGGGAACGATGATCCCGATCCTGGGGGTCTGTCTAGGACACCAAGCCCTGGCTCAGATCTTTGGTTCAGCCATCACGCAAGCGCCTGAAATTGTTCATGGTAAACAATCCTTAATTTTCCATAATGGAGGAGGTCTATTTTCAGGCTTAGAACAAGGTTTTCCTGCGGGAAGATATCATTCCTTGATTGTTGATTCACAGCATTTAAGCGCCGATTGCAAAATAACCGCTTGGACAAAAACTGGACTCATTATGGGCATCCAGCATAAGGCTTATCCCTTCTACGGAGTTCAGTTTCACCCTGAAAGCATCTTAACTCCAGAGGGCGCAAAAATTCTTCAAGCGTTTCTCCATATCGTAAGAACCACTCCTAAATGAACTGACACTGTGCCCTAAGGGGGGCTGCAAAGCAAAAAAGCTGTTATCCAATTTGGATAACAGCTTTTAACTTTTCGACTTACGCCGTTTCTTCTTTTTTACTCTTTTTCGCTTTATCCGTGGTGACTAAGAACGGTTCCTCTTTCTTCAGAACCACGTCCTGAGTGATCACACACTTGGTCACATCGGTACGGGAAGGAATATCGTACATCACGTTAAGCATAATCTCTTCCACGATAGCACGCAGACCGCGGGCTCCTGTATTTCTGCGAATCGCTTCTTCAGCGATCGATGTAAGGGCCTCATTCTTGAACTCTAAGGCAACTCCATCAAGTTCAAGCAGCTTCTCATATTGCTTAACTAGAGCATTTTTAGGCTCCGTCAAAATTCGAACAAGTGCTTCTTCATCAAGGGCATCCAGAGTCACAATGATCGGTAACCGTCCTACGAATTCAGGAATCAAGCCAAATTTCAAAAGATCAGAGGGCAAGATCTCTTTTAAGGTCTCTCCAATTTTTAATTCACTTTTCTTTTGAATTTCGGCACCAAAGCCCATTGTTTTCTTACCAATCCGGCTTTGGATGAGTTTCTCAATCCCGTCGAAAGCCCCACCCACAATGAACAAGATATTCGTGGTATCAAGCTGGATAAATTCTTGATGGGGATGTTTGCGACCCCCTTGCGGTGGAACACTTGCCACAGTCCCTTCAAGGATTTTCAAGAGAGCTTGTTGCACTCCCTCTCCAGAGACGTCACGGGTAATCGAAGGATTTTCTGACTTACGGGCAATTTTATCGATTTCATCGATATAGACAATTCCTTTTTCCGCTTTTTCGACATCATAATCGGCAGCTTGAATCAGTTTTAAAAGGATATTTTCAACGTCCTCACCCACATATCCAGCTTCCGTTAAGGATGTCGCATCCGCAATTGCAAAGGGAACATTCAGAACTTTGGCTAGAGTGGAGGCAAGCAAGGTTTTACCCGAGCCCGTCGGTCCCATCAAAATTATATTGGACTTTTGGAGTTCAACATCATCAATTTTCATCCCTAAGTTGATCCGCTTATAGTGGTTATAAACAGCAACTGCAAGGGCCTTTTTAGCTTCATCCTGCCCAATGACATATTGATCGAGTATTGCTCGGATTTCCTTTGGTTTTGGAATATCTCCGATTTCAACTCCCAAATCTTCATTAAGTTCTTCCTCAATAATTTCATTGCAGAGCTCAATACACTCGTCACAAATATATACACCAGGACCAGCAACTAGCTTTTTAACTTGATCTTGAGTTTTTCCACAGAACGAGCACTTGAGTTGATTTTTCTCGTCGTTGTACTTTGCCATCCTCTCACCTCTCTACCGCAGAATTCCCCTTACACGTCGGTTAAGCGTTTTGCTCAACCAAGAAGTCAATTGTTTTCTCAGAGATTAAACTTTGAGCGTACAGATTGTATTCTCCACGAGCAACGAGAGCCTGCTTTAAGTTTTCAGCTTGGGTTTGATAACGCTCAGCGAGTTTCGCCAACTCTGCATTTACTTCGTCTTCTGTAACCTGAATTCCTTCTGCCTTACTAATCGCTTCCAAAACAAGTTCAGTTTTGACATTTTCCATCGCTTGAGGACGGAATCTCTCTCTCATTTCTTGCTCTGAAGTGCCAAGGAAATGGAAATATGTCTCCAAATCCAACCCTTGATTAGAAAGATTTTGTTGAAGGTCTTGAACCATAGCGTCAATCCGAGTATTAAGCATCGCATCTGGGATTTCAACGCTCGCATTTTCAACAGCCTTAGCAATGATCGAATTGCGATACTCGTTTTCAGCAGTTTGCTCTGCTGCTTTCATCAGTTTGTCTCTAACATCGGCTTTCAATTCATCCAACGTCTCAAAATCGCTAACATCTTTTACAAACTCATCATCGATAGCCGCAAGCTCTTTCCTTTTTATTTTATGCACAGTTACTTTAAATAAAGCATCTTTTTCTTTAAGATCTGCTACATGATATTCTTCAGGGAAAGTTACGTTAACATCAATTTCTTGACCCAATTGGGCTCCAACGAGTTGTTCTTCAAAACCAGGAATAAACGTTCCTGAACCCACCGTTAACTCGTAACCTTCAGCAGTGCCCCCGTCAAAAGGAACTCCGTCCACAGACCCTGCAAAGTCCATCGTGACTGAATCTTTATTCTCAACAGTACCCTCTTCTTCAAGGGTCACAACTTTTGCATATTGTTCCTGTTTACGCTTAAGATCCGCTTCTACATCCTCATCACTTACAGTAGCCGCATTTTTCTCAATTTTTAAGCCTTTATATTCCCCAAGTTCAACTTCCGGTTTAACGGTTACTTTCGCTTTGAAAACAAGGTCTTTCCCCTCTTCCATTTGGACGAGGTCCACCTCTGGACGGTCAACAGGCTCGATCCCTGTCTCGGTAACTGCTTTAGTATAAGCTGGTCCGATGACATCATCTACAGCTTCACTATAGAGCGTCTGGGTTCCTACATAATGCTCAATGATTGACCGAGGTGCCTTCCCTTTACGAAACCCTGGGACATTAACTTTCTTAGCTAGCACTTTCGCTTGCTTAGTCACAGCAGCGCTGAATTCTTTAGAATCTACGGTGATTTCAAGTTCAACCGTATTTTTCTCTATTTTCTCCATCTTGACTGACATGCATGCTCCCCCTTAAAACTTCCTTTAAAAATATATGTAAGCCGCCTTTGTCCGGTGTCCGGCGAAGAGCAGTTACATCAATCATAATTAAAACAGATTCCTTGGATCCTAGCAACTCTCCATAGTCTTTCCGGAATTACCCAAGAACAAACTCGACATTTTTCGTCAAAATCGCTCTCAATCCTTCCGTGAAAAGCAGATTTTTAGTGACAATTTTACCTGACTATTCTACCAAACAACCTCAGGAAAATCAAGGGATTACGCTCGATAGGGAGGTCTTGTGCGGGATCTTGAGCCTATTTATCGTTAATAAGTTCAAAAATATAGTGTGTTGCTCGTTCAGCCGCTTTGCCTGGCAAAGCTTTCGCTGTCGCTTGACGCATGAGTTCTATCTCCTGAGGATTATGGAGAAGTCGATGCACTGTTTCTCCCAATTCCTCCTCAGTCTGCACCACTAACCCTGCTCCAATCCGTTGGATAAAGTGTGCATTTTCTTCTTCTTGCCCCGGAATTGGCTTATAGATTAACAAGGGAAGATGTCGAGTCAAGGCTTCCGATACCGTCAATCCTCCGGCCTTAGTAATAATGATATCGGATACCGCCATTAACTCCTCAACATTACGAACAAATCCGAATCGGTGCATTGGATTTTTAGCCTCAGCCACAATTCCATCCATGGACCTATATAGTTTTTCATCCCGTCCGCAAACGATCAAGGATTGAACAGGAACCTCGGAATCCGCCAAAAGCTGGCATACTTTTTTAATTCCGCCCAGCACTCCATAGGCCCCACCCATAATCAAGAAAACAGGCCGATCGGGATAAATATGAAGTTGCTGACTAATTTCTTGTCGATCTAATGCGTGTTCAAAACGAGGATTCACAGGAATACCTGTAATTTGAATGGTCCGCGGGGCAATTCCTCGACTCACTAAACCCTCAAAGACATCATTATTCCCCACAATATAGAGATCTACTCCTTGATGAATCCATTGACTATGTACGGCATAATCCGTAACGACTGTGACAACAGGAACCTTCAGTACACCCCGCAAACGAAGTTGCGCTAGAACGCCAGCAATCACAGGATAGGTACAAATAATCACATCGGGTTGAAGCTTCTCAATATAGCTCAGGAACTCGCGTCGCCCTAAAATATTCAAAAGCTTTTGTAAAACGGAATGCGGCGGGATTTTAGAGGTTCGATAGTAGAACTTTCCCCATAAACGAGGGCTGTGCTTGATCAGTTCGATATATGTACTCTTGATGACTTTATTTAAGGGCTTACTTAAAAAAGCCATTGAATCCACGTGGGTAATTTCAGCTGAAGGAGCTTTCGTCCGTATCTCGTCGATGAGCGCCTCGGCAGCGCGCACGTGACCTGCTCCATAAGATGCCGAAAAGACGATAATGCGTAAATCGCCCACTTAGAAATCCTCCTTTGATTCTTTACCTAAAAAACAAAAACGCCTTCTCTCATTTTACCCTTAAATAAGGAAATAGCAAACTGATCTAGGTTAAACTATACGATATTATACAGATTCAGGAGCAAAGAAAAAGGAGCTGTTGCAATAACAGCTCCTTTTTCTCATTAGGATAAAGAATTTGTATCCACCCAATCCTTAGCTTCAATAACCGATTCTTCTGTTGGAATAGGGACATTGGATTCAGGTTTAGTGCTTTCAATATGCCCCCGCCAAGCTGCCGTATCATGCCGTTCAATCGGATTAGCTAAGAACTTTTCTTTCGACTTATTTTCATCCATAACTTATTCCTCCTATCAATGCTTCATTAATACTGCATGTCTGCGAAACGTTTTAACGTCTGATATTTTTCTTGGGCATATTTTTCAGCCGTAGTAAACAGTTCCTCTGCCCGTTCAGGGAACACCGTTATAAGGGATGAGTAGCGAATTTCGCCCTTCAAGAAGTCTTTGAAGGGAGCTGTCGGCTCTTTAGAGTCGAGGATGAAGGGATTCTTCCCTTGTTCTTTCAAACGGGGGTCATGGCGCCACAGATGCCAGTATCCCGAATCAACCGCTTTCTTCATCTCTAGCATACTTGTTCCCATACCGGATTTGATCCCATGGTTAATACATGACGCATAGGCAATGATGATGGACGGCCCTTTATAGCTTTCTGCTTCTGCAATCGCTTTAATCGTTTGATTCATATTCGCCCCCATCGCGATTTGGGCGACATAAACATAACCATAAGTTGAGGCGATTAACCCGAGATCCTTTTTACGTATCCTTTTTCCACCCGCCGCGAACTTCGCAATCGCTGCCGTTTGTGTCGCTTTCGAAGATTGTCCACCCGTGTTCGAGTAAACTTCTGTGTCAACAATAAAGATGTTGATATCTTCCCCACTCGCGATAACATGATCCAGCCCATTATAGCCGATATCATAAGCAAAGCCATCACCTCCGAAAATCCAGACGGAAGGCTTAACGAGGTAATCTTTTTTCGCCAGAATCTCCGAAAGAATAGGGTTGCCCGAACCATTTTCTGTTTTCATAACTTCAAGCACCCGTGCTGAGGCCTTCTTCGACCCTTCTCCATCATCCATGTTATCGAGCCATTCCTGGAAGGCTTGTTTTAGATTCTCTGAGATGGAGCTAGCTAACCCTTGGCGCATAAGATCGGCTATTTTCTCACGGATTTGTTTCGAACCGATATACATCCCAAATCCAAACTCAGAATTATCTTCAAAGAGGGGATTCATCCAAGCTGGCCCTTTACCCTCCGCATTCGTGGTATAAGGGATCGAAGGAGAACTGCCGCCCCAGATTGACGAACACCCTGTCGCATTCGCGATCAGCATACGGTCACCAAACAATTGCGTAAGCAGCTTCGCATAAGGAGTCTCGCCACAGCCAGGGCATGCACCATTGAATTCGAGAAGGGGCGTTGCAAACTGGCTCCCGACAAGCGTTTTTACATCCAATAAATTGCGTTTTTCGGAAACCGTCAACGCGAACTCCCAGTTTTCTGATTCCATCTCGATTTCATGATCTGCAGGCTTCATCACGAGCGCTTTGCCTGGAGCCGGGCAAATATCAGCACAATTGCCACATCCCGTGCAATCGAGCGGAGAAATTTGAATTCGGTAATGATAACTCTCTAGCTTCTTATTTATTGGCTTCTTCGTCTTAAAGGTATCCGGTGCTTTCGTGAGTTCATTCTCATCCAAGAGGTAAGGACGAATCGTGGCATGCGGACAGACATATGAGCATTGGTTACATTGGATGCATTTATCAATTTGCCATTCCGGGAGATAAACCGCAATCCCTCGTTTTTCATAGGCGGACGTACCCAGCGGATGCGTTCCATCCTCTATCCCCACAAAAGCGCTGGTCGGAAGATCATCTCCATCGTGACGTGCCATGGGGCGCTGAATGTTTTTAATAAAGTCAGGCTCCTCCTTAATGGGCATCATCTCATCAGGGATATCAGCCCAGGACGCTGGAACTTCAACTTTATGTAAAGCTTCAATCCCTTTATCCACAGCCTTTTGGTTCATTTCGACAATATTGGCACCCTTTTTACCGTATACCTTCTGAATTGAATCCTTCAGATAGCGAATTGCGTCATCAACCGGAATAACGTTAGCTAATTTGAAGAAAGCCGCTTGCATGACCATGTTAATCCGGCCACCCAAGCCAATTTCTCCCGCAATGGAGATCGCATCAATAATATAGAAATTGATATCGTTTTTCGCAATATAACGTTTGAATAAAGCAGGTAAGTGGTCTTCTACTTCCTCAGGCTTCCAAGAGCAGTTCAGGACAAACGTACCCTTCTTTTTTAGCCCCTTTAACAGGTCGTAATTATAGAGGAACGACTTGTTGTGGCAAGCAATATAATCTGCATCAAAGACAAAGTAAGAAGATTTGATGGGTTTTTTACCGAAGCGCAGATGAGAAATCGTGGTTCCCCCGGACTTCTTACTGTCATATTCAAAATATCCTTGCACATGAAGATCCGTATTGTCCCCAATGATTTTGATCGCACTCTTATTCGCGCCAACTGTTCCATCTGATCCAAGTCCCCAGAATTTACAACTGATTGTACCCTCGGGCATGGTATCAACGATTTCTTTCAGCGGTAAAGACGTATGGCTAACATCGTCGACGATGCCAATCGTGAACCGATCCTTCGGCTGATCTTGCTTGAGATTTTCATACACAGCAAGGATTTGCGAAGGCGTGGTATCTTTAGAGCCCAATCCATAGCGTCCTCCGATGATAAAGGGCTTTTGAGTCTCATGATTAAACATTTGTACAACATCGAGGTAAAGTGGCTCGCCCGTTGAGCCCGGTTCCTTCGTACGATCCAAGACCGCAATTTTCTGTACGGATTGAGGAAGAGCATCAAAGAAATACTTTTTCGAAAATGGACGATAAAGATGGACTTTAAGCAGTCCCACTTTTTCGCCTTTGCCTCGAAGATAATCAATTGTCTCTTCTGTCGTGTTGCAGACCGAGCCCATAGCTATAATAATATTTTCGGCCTCCGGGTCTCCATAATATTCGAAGGGATGATATTCACGCCCACTGATTTTCTTGAATTCCTTAAAATAATTCTCAACAATATCCGGGACAGCTTCAACAAAAGGATTAGATACCTCGCGTCCTTGGAAATAAATATCTGGATTCTCCGCACTTCCTCTCAAAACAGGGTGTTCAGGATTCAGCGCACGATCTCTAAATTCCTGAATCGCTTGATAATCGACAAGCTTAGAGATCTCTTCATAAGGGGTAACCTCAATCTTCTGAATCTCATGGGACGTTCTAAACCCATCAAAGAAGTGCAAAAACGGAATCCTGGATTTTATCGCTGATAAATGAGATATAAAACCGAGATCCATGGCTTCTTGAACATCATTCGAGCAGAGCATTGCAAAACCCGTCTGGCGACACGCATTAATGTCCTGGTGATCGCCAAAAATGGACAGCGATTGCGTGGCTAAAGCACGCGCACTGACATGAAATACAGCTGGCACCAGATTGCCCGCCATCTTATACATTTCTGGAATCATCAGAAGTAACCCTTGAGAAGCCGTATATGTCGTCGTGAGAGCTCCCGCCTGGAGTGAACCGTGAACCGCTCCAGCAGCTCCCCCTTCCGATTGCATCTCCACGACTCTTACGGGTTGGTCAAACACGTTTTTCTTCCCATGAGCCGCCCATTCATCAACACTTTCAGCCATTGGTGATGAAGGTGTAATTGGGAAGATAGCGGCAACCTCAGTCAAGGCATATGATGCCTCAGCTGCAGCCTGGTTAGCATCCATAGTTTTCATCTTTTTCGCCACGTTAAGGAACCCCCTTCGAATACAAGGATAATTTTCCTGTTTAGTATTCGAAATTCTCAGAGTCTCATACCTAGAAAATATATTTTCTTCAGATATTCCTAAAATCTATTAAATTTTGATTTATTTTGGCATCATACTCGTGAATTCTTGTACGAGAATTAGCAAAGTGATAAGATATTAATGACAGTAAGATGACAGGATGTGTTGATAAAATGAAAAAAAGACTTTATCAAACATTGCTTTTGGTCATTATTGGCTTAGCGACTTTTAGTTTATCAAAATATAATTATTTGCTTTATCATATCATTATTGAACTCGGTATTTCTGTTATCGGTATTTTGATTTTTAGTAGTTCTTTTATTGCTCGAACACTTGTGAAAAAGAATCCATTCACCTTAGTGGGGCCCGCATTCTTGACGACTTCACTCATGGGGATCCTACATACGCTTACTTTTAAAGGGATGAATCTTATCCCCGGATATAGTGCAAATTTACCTACCCAGCTTTGGCTTGCATTAAGCTATATATTGGTTTTTGCTTTTTTATTTTCGATATTGTTTTTTGATAAAAGCATCAATTATTCTGCTGTTTTAGTTTCAACTCTCGTTATTTCACTAGGCTTATCTGTATTGTGTTTCACTCATTTTTTCCCTAACTGCTATATCGAGGGTCAAGGGCTTACCCTTTTTAAAAAAGTCAGTGAATATGTTATTATCTTTCTCTATCTTTTATGCTTATTGGCCTTATCAAGAACAAAAAAATTGGAGGTTCCCTTCTATAGGCGAATGATTGCAGTCATCTGTTTATTCATCTTATCCGATTACTGTTTTACGCTCTATAATGATGTATATGGTATCTATAATTTCTTCGGCCATTATATTAGAGCTATCGCTTTTATTATTATCTACATTTCTTTACTCAATGATTTAATTCTGCTTCCGTATAAGGAAATATTATATGATAGTACTCATGATAAACTGACTGGACTATATAATCGCAATTTCTTTTTTCAAGCGATGAAAGAACAAAAATGGACCTCTCCCGGAATGATGGTCTTTGATATTAATGGACTAAAGTTGATTAATGATACCTTTGGTTATATCGAGGGAGATAAACTGATCTTAAAATCTGCTGAGATCATTAGCACTTGCATCTCTAAAGAAAGCCTTGTTGCCTATACGAGTGGAGGAGAATTCTCCGTCATTGTCAATAACGCAGATGCTAAACGTCTCGATCGAGTCTTAAAACAGTTCAACGAATGTAAGAACTCTTATAATAGGGAAAATCCAGATTTACCGCTTAGCTTTTCGCATGGATTTTACATTAACCCTAATTCAGAAACTGAAACAGATATGCTTAATATTTATCATAAAGCCTTCGATAATATGCACCTTCAAAAATTACTCAACAGCAATAGTAAGTGCAGTACAATCGTAAAAACACTTCTGAAGACTTTGGAAACAAAAGATATAACGACCAAGAAACATGTGGAAAGAACGGCTAACCTTGCTGCTGTTTTAGCGATAAAAAGCGGTATACCCGAAAATAGATTAAACCAAATTGTTTTGCTTGCTGAGTTTCATGATATAGGCAAGATTGGAATTTCTGATAAAATTCTTTTAAAGCAAGGGCCCTTAACTCATGAAGAAAGACTTGCGATTCAACAACACTCCAAACTAGGATATGAGATTGCCATTGCTTCTATAGAGCTTGCACCAATTTCTGATTTCATCTTAAAGCATCATGAACAATGGGATGGCAGTGGTTACCCCTTCGGTTTAAAAGGTGACCAGATACCCCTTGAATGCCGTATTATAGCTATAATTGACGCTTATGATGCGATGATCAACGATCGGCCTTATCGGAAGGCTTTAAGTAAAGATAAGGTCATTGCTGAAATTACTCGATGTTCTGGAAGCCAATTTGATCCTACGCTTGCAAAACTATTTCTAGAAATAGTTTAGTTGCTGCCAAAGGGAACGATAAAAAAATCCTCCTTTTCCGTTCATCATTCAAACGGTTAAAGGAGGATTTTATCATATACGATACAAGTGGTGCGGGAGACAGGACTTACATATTGATGTAGAATGTTACGCCTACATTTCTATCATATTTAATTCTTACGATTTTACCATCTAGAGTATAATCCTTATTTACATTACTCGTATCTTCCCAAGCAAGAGGAAGAATTAGTGAAGCCAAATAATCAGATTGTCCCGGAAGGAAGAATTCCCAAAGATGTTTCGCTGTGTTTTGCATAGACTCATTTTCTAAATCTTTAACAAGCATTGTTCCTTTGTCTGAATCTCCTGTAGGTGAGCTAACATAGATAGCATCCATGGATTCACCAAATTTTGTTGTTCCGTAAAAGATATATTCACCGTTAGTTTGTTTAATCATACCTAATTGAGTTGCTAATTTATCTAAAGGCTTATCTGAACTGATAACAGTTTGTCCTTGTAAATATTTTGCTGTATCACTAACAGCTAAATCGGAAACCACAGCGGGTCCACCAAAGGATACAATATCAGGAGTGACATTTGCCGTATGCAGTTGTTTAAAATAATCGGCAATTGCAGGAGGGAGTGAAGAAGAAGTACTGTTCACTAAAACAATCGGGTCTCCTGTAAGGGAGGCTAAAGCACTTCCTGCAAGAGCATCAGGGAAATTATTGCCCGAGGCAAGGTATAAATTTTCGGGATTTAAGGAAAAGGTTTTAAGAATTTGTCCTGCAGTCTCGTAACGGTCAGCACCCGAGAGACGAGTAATTGAGGTACTAGGAACAAGAGACTGAACTTGAGCCTTGATACTCTCAGGAACAGCTCCAATCCCTCCTATAATGTAAACCTGGGAAGGTTGGTCACTGGTCAAGAAATCTTTTACTCCTTGAGGCATTCCTTCTGACCCAACTAAAAGAATGGGGTATCCTTTACTACTGGCAATACTCGAAATGCTCAAAGCATCTGGAAAATTTTCTCCAGAAGCAATGACGACGGGTGTATTTTTAGGGGCATTGATTTTTTGAGTAATTAAGTTGTTTGTATCGAATCGGTCTTGACCGCCAATTCGTTCAATATTCGAGAACCCTGCTTGATTGAGTTGGTCGATAAAGTCTCGTCCGAGAACCCCCGCTCCCCCGATAATGTGAACTGTTCCCGACTTGTTAAGATGTTGTTTGATATAGTCCATAGCTTCGGTTGAACTCTGAGCCGTACTATCGGCAAGAAGAATGGGAGCATTCAGTTTCTTGGCTAATACACTAGCGGATAGAGCATCGGGAAAGTTATTCCCTGAAGTCAAAATGACATCATTAGCTGTGCCGTTATTCAGTTGTTCTGAAATCGCTTTAGCGGTCTGGAATCGGGATGTACCAAACAGGCGTTGAACAGCAGCCCCTTGTACTCTAACGGCTTGGGCTGTCTCAGCCTGGACAGGAATGCTTCCAAGGGTCATGGAAGTAAGGAAAATCGGAAGTGCAAGCCCCAATATTATTTTCTTTTTCATCAATTACTCCTCCGCTTCTTTAAAATCATTTATTTCTTTTTTCCATCATGACGGCAATCTTTCTCATTACACAATTAGCGACCTGGCAATCGTCAGCCACACTGGACGACCCATAGCTTTGCGTCCCTGACTTTCGCCAGGTTTGCCTTTGTCATTGTTTTTATATGATTTTCTCATTCTTCAAACTCCACCCGTTCTATAAAGCGCGTCGAATCTTGCATTAAGTTTACATAAGTATCCTGATGGAGACATCTTCCTTCCCTATCAAACAGCAAGTGAATAAGAGGTCGGATTGGCTTTTGGATAGGTACAGCTATTACCACCCCAACTTCACCTGTGTTTAGGGAAATTCTTGTGTTTTCGGGATAGAGGGTTAACGATTCTTTTAAAGCTTGAACCACTTTCGGATTAAAGTCTTTCCCTGATTCAGCAATAATCATTTCCAATGCATGATAAGGAGGCAACCCTTTTCGGTACGGTCTGTCCGCGGTCAAGGCTTCAAAAACATCAGCGACTGCTACAATTTGGGCATTCCTGTGAATATCATTTCCTTTCAATCCATAAGGATATCCCAATCCATTCCATCGTTCATGATGTTCTTTAATTATTGCCACAACACCCGGTAATAATGGGGTGTTTATTAACAATCCTTCGCCTATTAACGGATGTCGTTTCATGATTGCAAATTCTTCTTCTGTTAAACCTGCAGGTTTGTTAAGAATCGCCCTGGGTATTCTTAGTTTCCCTAAATCATGAAGGAATGCTCCCAAGGTTAAATCTCTAAGTTCTTTCTCTTCATACCCTAAACGCGTTCCTATGAGTGCAGAAAGCAATGCGACGTTAATGACATGTTTAAAAAGCTCATAATCATTTTTCTTAAATAAACTATAATTTAGTCTACCCGAATAAAAATCCATATGAATATCTTGTACCGAGAATTTATTGAGAATTTCTTCTACAAATTCTACTGTCTTTTCAATCTGTTCAGCTTCAATCATCCTTGCTTCATGATAAATACTCCATAAAGAACCAACGAGATTGACGTAGCCATCTTTCGGAATCTTTTTGATATTCTTTGTTCGGTGTATCAAAGAATTGTGGTTTTGTAGCACATAAACTTCATGATTTTTGATGCGTTTACGTATGCTTTCATTAATGAAAAGACCTTTTTTTAGTAACAAATTCCCTTTTGGATCAAATAAGTCTGCACATGCTGTCTCATTCAAAAATGAACTTGGACTTAACCTTTTCTTCACCAAATCCATTAAAAATATCCCTTCCTTGTTCAATCTCAAACATTTTACTTTAAAATAATCTTAAAGTAGTAGGATTTACATCGATTTCTACTATATCACAATATTCCCCATATTTTTTACTTTTTTTTCGAATTATTCCGACATATTTCTTACTATAAACAGCTTACGCATTGCTAATAAATTCCCCTCTGGGGAAATATTCAATATCTCATCCCACTGAAACTCTTTGTTGATTTTCCTTATTCTTTTCGACATAAAAAATCCTCCTTTTCCGTTCATCATTCAAACGGTTAAAGGAGGATTTTATTATATACGTATATAAGTGGTGCGGGAGACAGGACTTGAACCTGCACGGTTACCCGCTGGTACCTAAAACCAGTGCGTCTGCCAGTTCCGCCACTCCCGCATCTTTGTCCAAGCCCGTAGAAGAGCCGAACAAATAATATTGTAACGTATTTCTCTCAGATTGACAAGACTTTAATATTGTTATTTTTTGTTAATCTTTGTTTTGATTATTTTTGTTTTTATTATCTTGATCCCCGTGTTCCTTCTCAGTAGAAATCTTTTCAGATTGATTTAATTGAGTTTGTTGTGTTGGCTGTGCTTGTAGAGTTTGTTGTTGCTCCATATTTAAATCTTCTTGATCTTCTTTATCTTGCTCCTCTTTATTAGATTCGTTACCATTTGTAATATGCTCAGCTTTCTTTAACCCAAGATCCACTTGGAATTGCTCGAGAGCTTGCTTTTCTTGTTTTTTCAATTGCGCTTGATTCTGAGTTTCGGTCATATTTGTTGTGTTATCTACGTTAGAAGTTTGTACAGTGGTTGTAGTTGTAGAATCGGCTGTATTGTCACGATCATCAGTACGGCCGTCCATTTTTTCAGCTTTGGTCACGGCCTTTTCAACTGAGCGAACAATATTCAGTGCAAGTTTTTGAGCCGCTTGAGGTGGGAGCTTTTCTAACAGGTTTCCTAGAACCACCATGTTATTGCTGTTGACTTGGGTCAAAGCAGCTTGAACCTTTTGGGCCGTTTCAGAATTAGGATCCTTAACTTGATCTAAGAACATTTGAGCCTGCTCAATCTTTTCGTTGTATACAGTGAGTGTCTTCTCGGCTTTATCCATATCGCCCTTCTCAATCATGACTTTCGCTTCTGCTAAATTTTCTACAGCCTGTTGTTCGACAACTTCAGCTTTTTTCACGGGATCAAAGGTTAGCGCAACTTGAAGTTTGCCGATCAACGTTTCGAACCAATACAAAGGAGAATCCGGTAAAGTTCCAGGGTCAACTGTTTCACCATTCTGATCCTGCACCGTTGTCGCAGCAGGGTCTTCTGTCGTTACTGTAGCATCAGTTTGAGTTGAAGAGGTTACCGTAGAAGGATCGCTAGATTGAGTGGTTGTCAAGGTAACAGTTGATGTCCCTGTCGGCAATGTCTCAGCCATTACCAGGCCAGGAGCAACTGGGAATGATAAAAGAGCAGCTGTTAAAGCAAGAGCAATGTGTTTCTTCAAAATAATTCCTCCTTATACTTAGGTAAATTTACTTCTTGGGGCATCGCATTTCTCCCATACATTTACCAATACGACAAGCCTCTCACGATTTGAGGGGGTAAACTAAAGGATAAGAAACAAAGGGCATAAATGGAAATTAAAGATCTGCATAAAAAGAACGAGAGATTACTTGCAAGTAACCTCTCGTCCTTAACTATCGCGTATAACTTAGAGCTTCACCGTTTCCACAGGAACAGGCCCACAAATACCAATGAATACGAAGCGATCCTTACCTGTGTTACGCATTCCGTGGGTCTGACCCGCTTTCGCCAGGATAGCCATTCCTTTTTTAATCTGAACTTCTTGCCCATCCCCTGCAAAATAGAGTCCTGACTCCCCTTCCAGGCAGACCCACACATCATCAGCATTCGGGTGAGCATGCAAGAATACTTCTTGACCCGGCTCGAGGCACCACATAGCCCCTAACGTTTTGTCGGACTGATAAACCGCTATTTTTTGAGGCGCATTTTCATCAAAGTGGGCAAGTCCTTCTGTTAAATTAAATACTCTGTCTTCCATTCTTCTTACACTCCTATTTTGTTATGTTTTGTACTTAAAGCTATCGCAATTACGGATTAGCCGCTACCGGTATTTGCGGAACAATTCCTGGAACGATATATGCTTGTAACAAAACGAGTACAATAACGATTCCTAGTAAGATAACGGAATATTTCGCAGTTTTACGGAAAATTTGATTTTCTTTACCGACCAGACCAGTTGCAGCACAAGCAATTGCAATCGATTGAGGGGAAATAAGTTTACCCACTGATCCCCCGACAAGGTTTGCTGAAACTGTTAATATGGGGTTCAATCCAAGTTGTCCGGCTGTAACTTGTTGTAATTTCCCAAACAAAGCTGCTGATGAAGTCACAGACCCCGTCAAGAATACCCCTAACCAACCCAAAACAGGTGAGAAGATGGGGAAAAGCACGCCTGTCGAAGCAAATGCTAAGCCCAAGGAGAAGGACATTCCTGAGTAATTGGCTAAATAAGCAAGTCCCAAAACCGACATAATCGTGACCAGCGAAAAACTCAATTGTTTTAGGGTATCACCCAAAACGCGAACGGCTGTCTTGGGCTTAATACCCAAGATGAAGATAACGATAATGGATGCGATCAGCACCGCAGTTCCAGCATATCCAAAGAAATCCCACTTGAAGTTAGCTGCATAAACGGTTGGTTTGGAAACGATGGGTGCTGCCTGCATGACTAAACCATCAAGACCTGGCCAGTGCTTAATATTGACAAACCATTGAAGATCATTAGCGACCCACTTTTTGAAAGCAGGGCTTCCCCAAACGCCCATGAAAACCATCAGAATCAAGAAGGGAGACCAAGCTTTAAAGATTTGCCCACCTGAATATTTTATATCGTTTACTTTCACCCCTTCTTCGTCAGGAAAACGCCAAATGGTCTTAGGCTTCCATACCATTAAGAAGAGGGCCGTACAAATCAAGGATGTAATAGAGCCGACAACAGCAGGAAGCGTAACTCCTAAGGTGCTTGCCATAAAATAAGAAGGGATAGCATAACTTAATCCTGTCACTAAAGCAGCCGGTAACACTTCTTTAGTTTTTTGCCAGCCGCAAAGGACGATCAACATAGCAATCGGAATAATAATCGCCATGATGGCTTCATTAAGGCCTACACTTAACGAGAGAATCGAATCACTTATTCCTGTTACTTTGCCCATCGTAATCGTCGGGGTTCCCACCGGGCCAAACGGAACGGGAGGAACGTTAGCCACTAAGCAAATGATTGCAGCAGGCAGTGGAGGAAATCCTAGCCCGATCAGCATTGCTGCAGCGATAGCGACCGGAGCTCCCTGACCCGCCGCACCTTCCATAAAGGCTGAAAAGGCAAAGGCGATAAGCAAGGCTTGTAATCTTCGATCACTAGAGAGCGTAGCAATTGAATTTTTCATAATTTCAAATTGTCCTGCTTCAACAGTAAGATTATAGAAAAAGACAGCGGTAATAATAATCCAACCAATTGGGAAAAGACCGTTAAGAACCCCTAAAGCTGTAGCGGAAAGGGCTATACTCACTGGCATATTATAAACAAGGACGACATCAATAAAGGCTATTAACAGAGTAAGTACACCTGCCACATGGCCCTTCATTTTTTTAATCGCCAGGGCCCAGAAAAGGAAGAAGATAGGTATGGCTACGACTAAAGCTGTTAAACCGATACTATCACCGATCGTAGAATAGTTTTGATACCATTGCATATACTTTTCCACCCTTCCATTTTAAATTTCAAAACACTGTTTTATAATTTAACAATGTTTTAACCTAGTGATAACTTTCACACCCCTTTCGTCACAATTGGTTAGATTAAAGATCTTTCGCATCCTCCCCATATTCTCTATGTAGGATGGTCAGACCTTATTACTACCATTATTATCCGTTATCGCCCTATTGTCAATATTCGTACAAAGAAAGCCGCCAACAAATATGGTCAGCGGCCTCTTAAATGTACGGTTCAATTTACATATTAACAATCTTACCCGGATTAACGCGATTTTGTGGGTCAAACGTCTTTTTGATCCTTCTGAAAGCTTCCATCGCAGCGGGTGTGAACTCCGAATCAAGATACTTTTTCTTAACGAGCCCGATTCCGTGCTCACCACTTATGGTACCGCCGAGACCAAGAGCCATCTTACAGAGTGCCTGTTCTGCGGCATGAACGGTTTCAACTTCCTCTTTATTCCGTTGATCGAAAAGAATTAACGGATGAAGATTCCCGTCACCAGCATGGGCTACGACTCCGATCGTCACGCCAAAATCTTTGGCGACTTTAAGGATTCCCTCAATCGCTTGCGGGAAATTACTCCTCGGAACTGTAATATCATTAACACCATATGACGGTCTAACACGAGAAACTGATCCGAAAGCACAACGCCGGGAAGTCCAAATTTGATTGACTTCAGCTGCCGTTTGCGCAACTCTGAATTCTCTCGCATTCGCTTTCTTGGTGATTTCACCGATCATTTCGACTTGCTCGTCCATATCTTCCGGATAACCGTCAATCTCGATAATAAGAACAGCTCCAGCGTCACGGTCAAGCCCGGCATGACTGAAGTCCTCAGTCGTATTGATAAGGAGGTGGTCCATGAATTCGAGAGTGGTTGGGATAATACCGGCTGCAACGATATCGGCAACCGTTTGCGAAGCATCTTCAACTTTTTCATAGGTAGCTAGCATTGTTCTCGTGGTTATAGGTTTCGGAATGACACGGACGATAATTTTCGTGACGAATCCCAAGATTCCCTCCGAGCCACAGAAGATCCGAGTTAAGTCATAACCAGGCTCACTTTTAAAGTTACGCCCCCCTGTGTTAATGACTTTACCATTCGGGAGAACAACTTCTATACCCAAAATATAATCGCGAGTGACCCCATATTTAAAGCACTTAGGTCCACCTGAGCACTCAGCGAGATTTCCACCCAATGTTGAGGCTTTATAAGAAGATGGATCCGGGGGATAATAGAAGCCTTTCTTTTCAAGTTCGAGTTGGAGATCGAAATTGATAACTCCAGGTTGAACGACTGCAACAAAATTTTCCGTGTCTATTTCAATGATTTTATTCATACGGGCAAAGTTAACAACCACAGAATTTTCAACAGGAATGGATCCACCACTCTCATTCGTTCCAGCACCTCTGGGAATAAGTTTAATATTTTGCTCGTTCAAGTATTTAACGAGTTCAACCACTTGTTCCGTGGTTTGCGGTGAAACAACGCCTAACGGTTCACCCGATAATAACGTACCATCATAACTATAGGAGAACAAACCTGTTTTGTCTGTTACCACGTTTTTCTCCCCAACTATCTCTTTTAAGCGATTTATAACGGTTTGGGATAACATGTTCAGCCCTCCTTATCTTTTATGCCTGCAGGTTTACTCCAGGATTCATAATCCCTTTAGGGTCAAATTGTCTGCGAAGTCCATTGATGATTTCTGTGGTAGCAGACCACATTTCCGCGTCATTATATTCTTCGCACATCAGTTTGTGTCCAAAAAGTCCAGTCACATTGCCACCCAAGGACATCGCCATTTTATTGACTTTTTTGGCCAAAGCCATCATATCCGCATTCTCCGGCAGAAGGATTTGAGCGCATCCTAATAGTCCTTCAACGACAACTCCAGGATAAGCTCCCAGTTCTCCAACAATTCCTTCTAATTGAGCAAGCGCTTTTGGCATTTTCATCGGTCCTACAGCAAACTCGATAACTTGCTCAGGCTTATTATTCATAGCCTGACGAACCTTGAGCCATGCGTTAATGACGTTCTCATAGGTTGCTGCATCTTCGATAATTTGGACATCCGTTCCCCCACCCAAGGTAAAAACGGCCGCAATTTCATTGGCCACGTTTTGAGAAGACTGAACGTATCCTTCCAAATCGATCAAAGCAAGGTGCCCTTGACCGGGAAGAACGTCTTTCACCAAGTTTTCGCTGATCAGATTGATCCGATCCGGTTGAATGTTTCGTTTAATAAACGTATTGAAAGTTGCATTGGCTTTATGCAAGGATGCAAAACGTGCGACAACGGCCTTCTTTACTCCAGGCAAGGGTAAGAGTTTCACTAAAAGTTTGGTAAATATCCCAAACGTTCCTTGACTCCCCACTGCAAGGTGGATGAAGTCTAATCCGGAAACGTTCTTAATACATTTGTTTCCGATCTCCATAATCTCACCCGTAGGCTGAACCATGTCAAAGCCTAAGAGGAACGTCCGTGTCGGGCCATACTTAAAGGTCTTCGAATCCGAATCACCGATTGCAAAGCAGCCGCCGATGGAGCTAGTATCCACGGCATAGGGTTCTGGAGGGAAATACAGCCCTGCTTCCTCCACTTGCTTAACAAACTCTTGATGAGTCATTCCTGGCTCGACTACAGCAACAAGGTTCTGATGATCAATTTCGATGATTTTATTCATACGAGCCATGATCATGACGATACCCTCACCTAAATCTTGAGTATCAGCCACTTGTCCACCGACCGAGATTTTAATATTTTGCTCATTTGCCAATGTAACAACACTGGATACTTCGGAAGCATTTCCAGGAAGGACTACCACTGCTGGTTTTCCAGTTCCTTTCAGATAGTTAGCCATTTCCGATGGGTTGTCAATAACGTATTGGTCGCCAACAATCCCTTTTAAATTACTTACGATTGCGTTGCTCATGACTACCCGCCCTTCATTATTTAATCGAACTCGCGGCGCGAGAATTTTACTTTTTGCAATTTTACAATTTTAATCTTGATAAGCTTGTGCCATTAGATCAGCTACATGCATTACTTTTTGATCCTGACCTGCCAAACTGATTCCGCTCTGTAGCCGCAGCATACATGCTGGACAAGTTGTGGCCACAACATCTGCCTCGGTATCTTTGATATTACTCGTTTTCTCACGAGTAATCTTAGTCGATATCTCGTGGTAGAAGGCTTGAACAAGACCAGAAGCACCACAGCAACGGTTTGCTTCATTCATTTCAACAAATTCAACCCTTGGAAGAATTTTCAGCATTTGACGAGGTTGTTCTGTGATATGAAGGCCACGAACCATATGGCAAGGGTCATGATAAGTCACTTTTGTTGGAATACTGTTATGGAGTTGTGATTTATCAACACCGATTTGTGCCATATATTGCGAGAATTCAACGACTTTGTCACTAAATTCTTTTACTTTAGGGAGGAAGGCGGGCTCATCGGCAAAGAGTTTTAGATATTCTTCTTTGAGCATCGAAGCACAGGAACCACATGCCGTCAAAACCACTTCTGCATCGCGATTATTATCCAAGAATGTTTTAATCGTCTTGCGCGCATTCACTTTAGCCGTTTCATAATCACCATAAGCATATTGAGGCAAGCCGCAACAAACTTGATCCTTAGGGATTATTACATCACTATCATTTTTGGTTAAAACCTTAACAACAGAATGAGCCGTTCCATCTAAGGATTGATTCAAGAAACAACCCACATAGAAAGCGACTTTATGTTTCGGATGGGCAACTGTAATCCGCTCCGGAACTTGCTCCAGGAAAGCCTTCTTAGCAACAGGCATATTTTTGATATCAATACCACGGAAGAACTCCATGCCATCGATCTTTTCAAGTGTACTTTTTCCCATTCCTCTGAAAAGTTTAAAACCACGATCGAGTTTTTGGGGATCTGCTAAAGTCTTCAAGGCAAACGATTTAGCAAAAGGATGAATTCCTTTTCTTAATTTTAGATCGCGTCTTGCCACCATAACCAGTTCATTTGCATGAACCCCACTCGGACATGCAAGAGCACATTCTCCACATACGAGACAGCTCATGATCGCATCTTCATACACTGGATCGTTTGGATCTAGATTCCCATCAGCAACTGCCTTGATCAATTGCACTCTACCCCGTGCAACTCGAGTCTCTGCTCCATCCACCTTGTATGTTTTACAAGCTGTATGGCATGACCCACATTTGTTGCACGTGTTGAGCATTTCATAAACATCTGCCAAAAGCCCCACTGAAATCTCCTCCTTTTCCCCATGTCAGATGGTTAGACCACCTAGGCTTATAATTAAAGATTAAAATTGAATTAACTAATGAATATTATAACTCAAATTTTTCTGAATTCAAGAACAATATGTGAAAAATGAATAAAATTGTTTTAACATTTAAAACTTAGTTTCAATATATTTCTTTATTTCTGCCTAAATAAAACAAGGCACCTCTATCAGGAGGTGCCTAAAATGCTTATGAATCACGAGTCGTAACGATGTTTCATCATTGAAGAAAAACCGAGATTTCTCGAAATTTCTTCTCCCACCTGTTTTAAGGCTTCTCCAATTTTTTGAACCCCTTTTTCTTCCATGCGGCTTGCCGGACCAGAAACGCTTACCGCACCAATCGCGCGCCCCGAATAATCAAAAACAGGAGTCCCCAGACAAATAATGCCGATCTCATTTTCTTCTTGCTCTACGGCTATTTTGTTTCCCCTAATTTCGCGAAGATTTTCCAACAGTTTTTCCGGCTCTGTGATGGTATTAAGGGTTTGTCGTGGCATTCCCTTGACATCAAGAATCCGAAGCACCTCATCTTCTGGAAGAGTTGAAAGAATAGCCTTTCCAACCGCAGTACAATGCATGGGCGCTCTTCGTCCCACCTTCGATTGCATACTCACAACATGAGAACTCTCCGTTTTATCAATATAAACAATTTCTCCATCGTCGTGTAAAACAAGATTAACAACCTCATCCAGTGATTTTGCAAGCTCTGATAAATAAGGTGATGCAACTTTCCGTATTTCCAAGTCATTAAAGAAGCGGATTCCCAATTCTACAATTTTGATTCCTAGATGATAGCGTTCACTTTCCTTTTCCTTGTCCACATAACCTCGGTAACATAACGTTTGTAAAATACGATGAACCGTACTCTTATGAAGGCTAATACGATTCCCAATTTCAGTTACGCCTAAAGGTTCTTCGGCCTGAGCCAAGACCTCAAGGATGTCTAAGGAACGCTCAAGGGTTTGTACATATTTCTCTGCCACAAAAAAGCCTCCATTTCTTAGTATAATAGTTCCAATATCTAAAACTCTGTTTCAATATTATCACACAAATAGTATGACTTTTTTAAATTATTTAGTCAAGATAAATTTAAGTTCAATTTTAAATTAAGAAAGTCTGCTTAATATAAAAAAACATCGAAAACTCAGTTTCGATGCCATTTTTAGAGGTATGGGGTGGATGATGGGTATCGAACCCACGAATGCCGGAGCCACAACCCGGTGCGTTAACCACTTCGCCACATCCACCATGATGAGATGATTTGATTTTATTAGATTAAATGGTGCGCCTGGAGAGATTCGAACTCACGACAACCTGCTTAGAAGGCAGATGCTCTATCCAACTGAGCTACAGGCGCAGAGGTATCTCCTGAACCCAAACGAACCTTAAAAAAACATGGTCGGGGCAGAGGGATTTGAACCCCCGGCCTCCTGCTCCCAAGGCAGGCGCGCTAGCCAAACTGCGCTATGCCCCGTTCAGTGACAATGATTATTTTATCTAATTGTTGTCCTATAGTCAAGTCAAAAAGTAAAAAAAACTAAAATATTTATTACGGGTGAACTAAATCCTTTAAAATAGGAATCGCTTTTTGCATTGCTTGAGCACGATGACTCACTTTATTTTTTTGAATCATCGTTAACTCCGCCATTGTACGTCCAAAATCCGGGATGAAGAAGAGCGGATCATAGCCAAACCCTTCCTGTCCACGCCGAACGCGCAGAATGCGTCCTTCCACTGTTCCTTCAGTCAAAAACTCTTGCCCTTCTGGCGTCGCAATCACCAAAGCACAACGAAACCGTCCTGTTCTTTCTTCATCTGGAATCTCCTGCAATCTTTCGAGTAGTTTATCATTATTCCGCTCATCATCTTTAGGTTCCCCGGCATAACGTGCGGAAAAAACTCCAGGCGCACCCCCAAGTGCATCCACTTCTAAGCCTGAATCATCCGCTAAAACAATATATCCCGTCCGCTCTGCTGCAGCATGCGCTTTAATCGCTGCGTTTTCAGCAAACGTCGAACCCGTTTCCTCAACTTCTTCCCAATCCGGTATGTCTCTCAAGGACAGCACCTCAATTGAAGCATCAGACAGCATCTCTTGGAGTTCCTTCACCTTACCCTGATTCTGAGTAGCAAGCAAAATCTTCATCGCTGGATAACCTGCTTTCTTAAACTAACTTTAAAGCGGCTTTTTGCTCGCTCATCAATTCACGGATCCCTTTTTCAGCAAGCGCTAAAAATTGGTCAAGTTCACTCCGATCAAACGGAACTTCTTCAGCTGTCCCTTGAATTTCTACAAACTTACCTGCACCCGTCATGACAACATTCATATCCACTTCAGCACGAGAGTCTTCAGGATAAGCCAGATCTAAAATAGGAACACCTTCCACTTTTCCTACAGACACTGCTGCTAAAGTATCTTGAAGCGGACTTTCTTTTAAGCTTCCCTTCTGAATCAGGTATTGAATCGCGTCGACCAGGGCTACATATGCCCCCGTGATTGAAGCTGTACGCGTGCCTCCATCCGCTTGTAATACATCGCAGTCAATCCAAATTGTGCGTTCACCCAGTTTTTTGAAATCCACGACTGAGCGCAGGGCCCGCCCGATTAAACGCTGAATTTCCATGGTTCTCCCCGTTAGTTTTCCTCTCGATGCTTCTCGTGGCGTCCGTGTTTGCGTCGCTCTAGGCAACATGGAGTATTCAGCAGTGACCCAACCCAGACCCGACCCTTTTTGAAAAGAAGGAACCTTCTCCTCCACCGAGGCTGTACAAAGCACTCGTGTCATCCCCACTTCAATGAGTACAGATCCTTCTGGATTCTGTGTAAACCCTCTCGTAATTTTAACCGAACGTAATTGATCTGCTTCTCGTCCATCATATCGTTTCATATTTTAATGTCCTTCTTTCTAGCGAACTTCTTATCGCTTAGCGTCAATCCTAATTATACTTCATTACACTTCCACATCGCGTTTTCCCACCAAAGCCACTGACCGTGACGGAACTTCATCCCCCACGACTCCAGCAATGGTGTAAAGCTTTTGAATGGGATCAAAGCGAAATTCTTTGAGGAGTCGAAAATTCCTAATCTCTGAGGTTCTCTTCATATGTATGCGGGGACCGGTACACGGATAAAGGCTTTCACCCAATCGAATGTGATCCTCATCGCAAAAGCCGATCGGCAAATCAGCCTGAATAATTTGTCTAACCCGTTCCTCTACGAGATCAAGATCAATATCCGGTTTTCCTGGAAGCTCTAAGACAAAACCGTGTTTAATATCACTATGGACCTCAGGCTTCTCAAGTCCCATCTCTTCGAGAATCATGGACGTAATATCTTCAGCCGAATGAGCCATCCTCCGATATTTAATGGACTCAAAAACAATGTCCCCAATGGCTTGCGGTTCTGGGCCGAAAACCGTTGGACGGGTTACAATGACTTCTTCACCTACACCAATCAGGACCTCTGCATTGAGTCCTAAAAGCGGATAGATAAGATCGAAATGTTCGATGACCACGCGCCGTTCTTTACTCAAGGCTTTTTTAATGGCCTCTGCTATCCTCCAAGGCTGGGTAAACGCCGTTTCAAAGCGCACATCAAGGTGATAGGTGTGACAACGGAAATGATCGCGTTCCGCATCTTCGATTAACGGAAGGGGACGAACATTGATCCCATTATCATCATTGGTTAGTTCTAGCCCCGGAAACATACCCCGAATTAAAAGAGATTTTCCGGCACCTGCATCTCCTATAAAACCAATTAACTTATCCTCAGGGTTTAAATAGCGCTGTTGCAGATTGCTCCCTAAAAAAAGCAAACGTTTCTTCCCCCGGGGCGCAAAATAGACGGCTTGCATGAGATGATCGTGCACAAAGAATGTAGAAATCATCGCCATCCCCTCTCTACTATGCTTATTGTAGACAAAAGCTATACTTAAAGCAATTCAATCCTAATCTAGCGCTTCCGAATGCTGACCGATACCCCATCGCCTAACGGAAGCACACTCGTCTGAAAATCAGGATTTCGGGTTAGATTAGTTAAAAACTCGCGTAGATGACTAATCAACCGGTTATATTTTGGAGCAAATTCTGACCCCGGAACCACCCAGCCTCGAAATAATACATTATCAACGACCAACATTCCTCCAGGGGCAATCCGTGGCAAAACCAAGTTTAAATAGTCCAAATACTCACCCTTAGCGGCATCGACAAACACAAAGTCAAAATCGCCCTCTAACGTCGGTATGATTTTGCGGGCATCTCCAAAAAGAACCTCAACATGTTCCTCAATCCCGGCCCGTTTAAAATATTCAATTGCCCGCCTGGCTCGATCCACATTGAGATCGATCGTCGTAATCTGTCCCTTGCGCCCCTCGAACCCTTGAGCTAGCCATAAGGTTGAATAGCCAATTGCCGTTCCAATCTCTAAAATTCGTGACGCTTGACTTGTCTTCACTAAAAAGGCGAGAAAATTACCCACAGGCGGAGTTACGACTGGGATCGTCTCTTGCAAAGCCTGGGACTCCATTTCCTTAAGAAGTTCCTCTCGTTCAGGCAACAGTTCTCCTAGATATTGTTCCAACTCAAAAGAATAAAACACAGTCTCTCCCTTTCTTTTTTCAATTTGATATAATATCAGAAGCATCAGTACAAGGAGGATTTACATTGCTCTCATCAAAACTTCCGCAGCTCTTTAATGAGCGCATGGCTCAAGACCTCAAGGATGAATTTTCGGCGTTTATCGCCTCATATGATTCTCCACGCCTTAATGGCTTAAGAGTAAATACCCTGAAGTTAAGTGCCGAAGCTTTTCTTAAGCGCTGGCCCTTTGAACTCGAACCCATTTCCTGGGCCAAGGATGGCTTTTACTATCATTATACCACTCAACCAGGGCAACATCCCTATCATGCTGCTGGAGTGTATTATTTGCAGGAACCTTCAGCCATGGCCGTTCTTCATTATTTAGATCCTCAGCCCGGTGAACGGGTTCTCGATCTGGCTGCAGCCCCTGGCGGCAAATCCACAGGAATTGCTGCTCGTTTAAACCGAAAAGGACTTCTCTGGTCCAATGAAATTCATCCCACTCGTGCCAGAATTCTCGCTCAAAATATGGATCGTTGGGGAGCACCTAATGTCATTGTATCGAACGAAAACCCTGATCACCTTGCGAATCATTTCCGTGGTTTCTTTGATAAAGTGCTGCTTGACGCACCGTGTTCTGGAGAAGGTATGTTTCGCAAAGACCCGGAAGTTATGGAAGAATGGTCCTTAGAACATGTTCAATCTTGTGCCCATCGTCAAGCATTAATTATAGAATCAGCTGCAGCACTTGTTCGCCCCGGAGGACGTCTCGTATATTCTACCTGCACGTTTGCACCCCAAGAGAATGAAGAGGTCATTCTGCGTTTTCTCGAGTCTCATCCCGAGTTTAGCCCGCTTTCCCTTCCTGACCCTGCCCCAGATTTTGTCCATCCCTCGACACTTCCTGAAGGTGTTCGACTTTATCCCCATCGCATTCGCGGCGAAGGGCATTTTATCGTAGCACTCCTTAAAGCAGAGAAAATGTCTGATTCGAGTAGCCCCTCTGTGAGCACCGCCAAAAAAGCAAAAAAGCAAAAACGTCTAGCTGCCTCAGCAAATGCATCTTACCGCTCTCCGCAAAACTCTCTCAATCCTGAACTTGATGGATTTATTAAAGAAACCTTATCCTCATCCTCATTAAACCCTGATCTCCTCGGAGCTCAACGGTTCTCATCGGAGAATATTCTCGCCTTTGGAGATCATCTTTATTCCGTTCCCGAACCTCATCTTGATTTTCAGGGATTATCGATTCTTCGGCCAGGTCTCTATTTGGGCGAGAAAAAACCCGGTCGTTTCCAACCGGGTCAATCCCTAGCCCTAGCCTTAACTCCAGACTCTGTTTCTTCCTACCTGGCCTTGTCACGTGAAGATCCTCTACTCGAGCGTTATCTCCACGGTGAAGCGATCCCCAATGAAGGTCCTAATGGCTGGGTCCTCGTCGGCGTCGAAGAATTTCCACTCGGCTGGGGAAAACGCGTCCAAGGGTTGCTCAAAAATCACTACCCTAAGGAGCTCCGAAATCGCTAGGGTTATATCCTCCAAAAATACTTAAATAACGTAGAAGCGTAGCTTCTCGCCCAGAAGTGAACGATTTCGCGGAAGGGCGGTCAGGCAAACAAAGCTTCTGTAGCTTAGCGTAGCCACCCGGACTTGTCCATGGATGGACTGATGTCGCGGGTGCATGGACGCACAGGAGCGACGCACTTCAGGTATTACCCTGAGGTTTGGCGAAGCTGCTACCGAAGCGAGTGTGCCAGCCCCGGAGCGCTGAGTGAACGGATGGGCGAAAAGCTACACGACCCAGACTATTTTACCTATTAAGACTAGCCCAGCGCTTTCCAAGCGACTTTCATCAACTCTGGATCTACCTGTATACCCGACCCTTTTTCAAGAATATCTAAAGCGACTCCCTCACTTAGGGCCTTTCGATAAGGACGTTCCTCCGTAAGCGCGGCAAATATATCGGCAATCGTCATCAAACGAGATCCCGTATCTAGTTCACTTGAAGTCAGTGCAAAAGGATAACCGGTGCCATCAAGCCGCTCATGATGGTAAGCTGCCCAACGCACAACCTGCATAGGGAAACCTGCTTCATCCAGTAAACGGTATGTAAAGTACGTATGGGTCCGAATCACCTCAATCTCATCTGGATCTAAGTGTCCGGGCTTATCGAGAATCCTTCGAGGAATGGAGAGCTTACCTAGATCATGTAAAAGTCCCGCTACCCGTATTTCTTCTACCGCTTTCTCATTCCATCCTACCGCTTTCGCCAATCTCTCTACCGTTTCCGATACGGAGTGAGAATGCCGAGCTGTAAATGAACTTTTTTGGTCAATTAAATCAGCAAAGGTTATCGCTAGCATAGACGTAAATTGGGATCCTAAATTGCCATGGGCTAACATATCACAACTCATTCCTAGCATTTGAAAAGCAATCTGCATTAAGTTGGGTTGCTCTAAATCAAGCCAAAACGCTTCTTGCTGTGCAAGTCCTAGAAAGGCAGGCACAATCTCAGGAAAGAAGAAAATGCCCTCATGTTCTATTACCCAACGAATCAGCTTATCCTTCTCCGACTTTGTCAGCACTTTCCTGCTGCTCAGAGCAACATCAATTCTGTCTGCAAGTCCTAATATTTTCGCAAGCAAAGGAACCTTTTCAGGATCCTCTTTTAGGGCACTATAGTTAACATCCGGAGCTTCATGATGAAACCGGATCGCCGGAGCAAGAATATCCCCCTCGGGAAAAAGAATGACTATTTCCGAACCTAAAATGCAATGTTCCCTGATTAGACGGCTATCCCCATGAAACTTTCGAAACCCGCCAACTGCCCCGATATCATGGAGTAACCCCGCCACCATAACATTGATTAAATCTTCTTCAGGTCGTTTTAGCTTTTGAGCAAGACTTAACGCAATATATGCAACTCGTTCCCCATGACGTTGACCAATATGAGTATGAAATCCCTTTTCGATCTCTTCATCCACCAAAGCAAGGTCAAGCGCTTTAGAGAAACTCCACATCCTCCGAATAAGGGATGCATATTCTGGCCTCATGATTTACTTTCCTCCCCTATTCTCGAAGACCCATCTGAGCCAAAGATGTTGCTGAGTTCGCTACATCTTCAGAAGCCGCTCCGATTTGCCCTGCCGTTTGTGTAAGGGCATCAATCTGACTAGCAATTTCTTGAACTTGCTGAATGCTTGCGTTAATCGCTGACATGATATCTGCAAACCGATTCACCACTTCACGCGCTTCCGTAGCTGCCCCTTGCATCTCCCGCGTTGTCTCTACAATCGCTTTATTAACAGCTGCCGTGTTTTGTTTCGTTAGAGTGATCATTGCACTGATCTCTTTTACGGATTGTTCGGAATTGCTAGCGAGCTTTTTAACTTCCTCAGCCACAACCCCGAAGCCCCGACCACTCTCCCCAGCACGAGCTGCTTCAATTGCAGCATTTAAGGCTAAAAGGTTCGTTTGCGAAGCAATTTCTTTAATCACATCTGTAATACTGGCGATTCGAGCTGAGCTTTCATCAAGTTCAATCATTCTGTCCTGCATTTTAGCAGTCATATCGGCTAATCCCAGAATACGCTCAGAAATCTTTTGGATCTTTTGTGACCCTTCTTGGGCTAAGCTATCAACCTTCCGTGAAAATTGTGCCGCTTCACCCGCATTTTGAGAGATCATTTCTGTGGCTTCATGCATTTGTGACGCGGAAGCTGCCGTTTCTTCCGAAGTCGCCGCCAAAGCTTGACTCGCCTCACTGACACGGCGTTGCAGACTATCAATCTCTACATATGCATGTTCAAGCTCTTCTTTTTTATCGATAGCTTGCATATAGGACTGGATATAACTAGCCATAACCACCTGTTGGTCGAAACTTAAAATTCTAAGCAGGGCAAGACTCAAACGAAAAGCCTGCTCCGGCTTTTTTCGATACTGTTGCTGTATACGCGGCAAAATATCATCATAGAGCACCTGATAAGAGCTTAAATAGTAAAAGGGCGGTAAATTGATCCGCTTATGTACATTTCCAATAGTGACTCGCCAAGTCATATACTCCTCATCGACCTTATCCGTGAAAATCGAAAGGATATACTTTTTCATTGTGACATAAAGTCGATCAGTGGAAGAATGTTGATCAATAATCGCTTTGAGTGCAGGTACGGTTAAAACATGACTATAGAAGTTACGAACAATATCATCGATATCATGTTCAATCAATGGACGTAATTCCTTCAGCAACGTTAACTGCTGTCCATCTATCCGAAGTAATTGTAACGATTCCTTGAGATCAAATTGATGAAGTTGAATCATAACATGTTCTCCTTTCAATAATATGACTTTACTTCGCCATAAAAAGATTACAAACAGGGGTTCAATGAACCACTGATACCCTCATCCCCCACAATCTAAATTAAAATAAATTCAATTACTAGTTTAATAGTTCTTTATTTTGACAGAAAAATCCTGCCATCTTTCTTTAACGGCAGGATTTTTTTACATGTTTTCTTCAATTATTTCAGCTGACGTTTCGAGTAGGATAGCGGGAACTCATTTTCGTGCTCATAGCAGCTCCTCTTCCCATCCCTCTACTTCTTAAACGCACCGCACTCCCATCCGAGGCAATTTGATAAATCGCGATTTCTCCTTTATCCACAGTCCACTCATTACAGCAGTCTCCACAAAAATAGCGTTCTCGGCTAATCTTACCAATTTCCCTCGAACCGCAAATTGGACAAGTCCACACAATCTTCATCTCCTTATCTTTTCAAGACATCAGTTATTCATCTTTCTTCAGTTCTTATTTTTAATTTCATTTAAGCTCAACCTGAATTGCTTTTTTATACTCTATCTTCTCATTCTTAAGATGTAAGTTAGTATATCAGAAAAATATGAAAGGAAACTTAAAAATTTGTGAACTTATTGTGAAGAATTCTAAGCAAAAGCTTTGATAAGTTAATTTTGAACTAAAATCAAAACAGCAGATTGCTAGATATCTGCTGTTTTTGTACTGGAAAACTATGCGATTTTATTTCATAAGTTGATTCTTCAAACTATCTCCAATAACTCCTGAACCTCCAAAAATAATCTGATTTGTATACTGACTTCTATCAGCAAAGCGTTTGGCCTCTAACCAATTATCCTGACTAATCAGCACGATTGGAGCATCGAGCTTCGCAGCTAATACGCTCCCTGCCAAAGCATCCGGAAAGTTCTCCCCATAAGCAAAGGTCACGGTATCTCCACTGAATTCAAAAGCCTGAGCAATACTGAGAGAAGTGGCATAGCGACTGTTACCCCAGATACGAGGAACATTATCACTACTTAGTCCAGTCAGACTCTGTAATTGTGCTCGAACTGATTCAGTAACAGCCCCTGTTCCTCCCACGACGAAAACCTTCGACGGCTGAATATCTTCCAAGGTCATTATCGTTTCTTCGGGGAGTTCATTTTGCATCGTTAAAAGAATGGGATACCCCTTGGCTGCAGCAATACTGGAAATACTCAGCGCATCAGCAAAGCCTTCCCCTGAGGCTATAACGACAGGCGTTCCTTTAGCGGCTGAGATCTCGCCGTTGATAGCCTGATTTGTACCATATCTCGTATCTCCAGATAAACGTTTTATTTGATTTTCTGAGTAACCCATTTCTTTAAAAGAATCTCGAAAGGAATCTGCTACGGCACCGACGCCACCCAGCAGATAGATCGTACCGCTTGGGCTCAAGTGGTTTTTTACATATTCTAAAGTGTCCTGGCTTTCAGCCGGAGTCGGGCCCGCTAAAAGAATAGGTGCCTTCTTTTGATAAGCAAGCACACTTCCACTTAACGCATCCGGAAAATTAAGAGCTGAAGCGATAAGCACTTGATCAACAGTTCCATTATTTATTTCTTGGGCAATACTTGTCGCCGTAGAATACCTAGACAGTCCGCTTAATCGTTTACTGGTATAATCTTTGCCGCTGGCTTTAAGAATTATCTTTTCCTCCTCAGAAAGCGGTGCATTAATATACTGACCCTGAGGCTCTTGTGAATTTCCTTGCCATTCACTAAAGGTAATGTTATCCGTTACTTGAAAAACAACGCGATCATTACTTTTGCGATAGGTATTAGCGTCAAAGGAATTCACAGTTGAACCATTATCTGAAATTGCCACACTAAATTTCGCATCATAAGATCCAAAAATATTGTTTCTAAACGTGTTCCCATTAGCATTGTATAGTAGATAGACATCCGAATCATAATTACCAAAGAACGTGTTGTTTTCTACATCGTTTCCTGTTGCATGGGACCCCATAACCAGACCCCACTGCAGATTATCATAAAGATAATTGTTGGTTACTGTACAATTACTCGCACCATTGGGTTCTCCGATCATTTGAATAGCAGCACCTGAATTATTGTGAATGATATTACCGTCAAAAGTCCAGTGATGGGCACCATACCCGACATATATACCATGATCCGTCTGTTTTTTCTGGGCAAGTCCAACATTATAGATTTCTGAATTTCTTACCGTAATATAACTTGCCTTTTCACCCATGATCCCTTCTGTACCAGCATTTGTACCCACCGGGCCATTCAAATCATGAATGAGGAGGTTATTTAAATCGAAATGATTACACTGATCCTTGATATAGAGCGCCGCTCCCGTGTACCCCGTGAATTCAATCCCCTCGATTCGCCAATAAGAACTCGTGTTAAAAATAATTCCTTCTTCCAGTTTATTTTGACCATCCAGAACAACTTTCTCCCCAGGATAAGCCTTTACCGTAAACCAAGCATCGGGTGAACCCTTTTTACTATACAAGTCAATCAGTTCGTTATAAGTCCCACCCCGGATTATTAACGTGTCTCCTGGTTTCATATAATCCATTGCACGTCCAATTGAAGGGTAGGGATCCTCAATCGTTCCGCTTCCATAGGGAAACTGATTTGGATCATTCCCCCTCTGAGCTACATAATAGGTGTTCCCGCCAGCAGCTTGAGCAAACCTTGGCATACCTGTTAAGCCTACTCCGAACGCAAGCATGAAAACTAAAATACACGATAAACTTCTTAAGATTAGGGAATTTTCTCTTAACCGCCTCAACTACCTCTTCCTCCTTCAAACATTGGCGTATATTTTCACTTACGCCTCTCTTCTTTTATTTCTCTCTTTTTGAAAGATTTCCCTGCCCTTTTTCCTTATTTTTTAGGCATGACCGGGAAATTCCCACAAAAAAATCCGATTCTCTTAAAGAGCCGGATTTTTTGTGTATTAGATCATGCGATACTGAGCCTTCCCCGTTTCATAGAGATTATTCCCCTCTTGGTCAATAATCACCATCACCGGAAAATCCTTGACTTCAAGCCGTCGCACGGCTTCTGGACCGAGTTCAGGATAGGCGATCACTTCAGCGACCACAATTCGTTTCGCCAAAAGTGCGCCCGAACCCCCAATGGCCCCAAAATAAACAGCCCCATACTTTTTCATCGCAGCAATGACTTCCTCTGAACGCAACCCTTTACCAATCATTCCCGTTAAGCCCCGCTCGATCAGTGTTGGAGAATACGCGTCCATCCGATAGCTTGTCGTCGGTCCTGAGGAACCAATCACCTGTCCTGGTTTTGGCGGAGTGGGTCCTACGAAAAAAATGACCTGGTCTTTCACATCAAAGGGAAGCTCCTCCCCACGATCCAAAGCTTCAACCATTTTTTTATGGGCAGCATCCCGACCAGTATAGATCACACCGCTAATCAGGACATTATCCCCGGTTTTTAATTGAGCTAATTTTTCATGAGTGAGTGGTGTTTCAATTCGAATCGCCTCAGCCATTATTCACCCCTCCCCTTAAGCGTAATCTCTTTATGACGCGCTGCATGACAGTTAATATTAACGGCCACAGGAAGCATCGCAATATGAGTCGGATAAACTTCTAAGTTAACCGCTAAAGCCGTGTTTTCTCCACCAAAACCTTGCGGTCCAATCCCCAGCTTATTGATCCGCTCCAGCAATTCCTCTTCGATCTTCGCGAGACGTTCTTCTTTATTATGTACACCCACATCACGCGTAAGCGATTTCTTCGCCAAATAAGTGGCTTTCTCCATATTGCCGCCTACTCCTACGCCAACAATAATCGGCGGGCATGGGTTTCCTCCCGCCTTATCGACAGTATCCACCACAAACTGCATAACCCCTTCCAAACCATCAGAAGGTTTACACATTTTTATAGCTCCCATGTTTTCACTGCCCGCACCTTTCGGAGCAACCGTGATATGAAGCTCATCCCCAGGAACAAGATCATAATGGATAATGGCCGGCGTATTATCTTTCGTGTTCTCCCGATCAAACGGATCTTTCACTACAGATTTACGAAGATATCCTTTTTCATACCCTCGACGCACCCCTTCATTCAGGGCCTCCGTTAACAATCCGCCCTCAATATAAAGCTCCTGCCCCAGCTCCACAAAAATTACCGTCATCCCTGTGTCCTGACACATCGGCACCCGCTCTTCATGAGCAATCGTGGCATTTTCAATGAGACGTTCAAACACTTCCCGACCCAAAGGAGATTTTTCAGTGGTTAATGCTGTTTTAAAGCTTAGCATCACATCTTCCCCTAAGTCATAGTTCGCTTCAATACATAATTTTTCTACCGCATCAATGATCGAGTTAATATGAATGCTTTTCATTCTCGTCCTCTCTCCCTCTATTCTTGCATTTAATATCTACCTTTTCAATTTCTAATTAGGACGTGAGGCGAAGTACTGCACCACAGGTGCAAGTACAAATACCATCCCATGCAAGACCCCAAAACATTATCTATCCACTCCAAAACACTACCCTGGCAAAAGCCCCAGGTACGGCTTGGGCAAAAGAGAGCGGCTTAAAGCGAGTAGCTCACCGAACTTAGCGAAGAAGTCGGGCGAAGGCGGGACCGCGCACACGACGTGCGTGGCCGACCGTGAGCCATGGACGGCGAATTGGGAGGGTATCCCTCCGTAGCCCAACTTTTGAGCTCTAGTTCGGTCTACAAGCGCCACAAGCAAACGTTGCCCAAGCCGTACCCTAACCGTTCCAGAACGCCTCCGTCGCATGCGTCTTCGCCTTCTCTTTATACCGTAAAATCTCAAGCGTCCGATTCATTTCATTATGAACGATCATATATCCTTCATCGACACCCATCCCTGGCTTAGCCAACATTTGAATTGGCCGCGTCGCCAAAGCTACATGCACAGCAGTCCGTCCACCACAATCCGTCTCGTTACAGGAGCCACCGACATAAGCCCCTACTCCATACTTCTTCGCATAAAGCACCGCTTCAATCGTATTCTGAATTCCACCTAAATCCGGAGTCTTAATCTGCACCATATCTGCCGCCTGAGTATCCACAAATTCAACAATATCCTCATACGTATTACACCACTCATCGGCAACGACTTCTACCTTAACTCCCCGTGCTTTCAGCGCATCGCGCAGAGCTTTAATTTGTTCAATCTGCCCTTGCTTGTTCCCCGCATCCATCGGCCCTTCAATCCGCAGATGAAGCGGACTTGCTGCCTTTTCCAACGCTGCAAAATAATCCACCATGCGCTCGATATTATCCTCAAACGCCAATCCGATCGTTCCATACACATCAATATGCAAAGTCGGCCGATAATTTCGATCACCCAACTCTAAAACCCGATTTTCCAACCACTTAACATAGTCTAAAAGGAGTTCCCCGTTGGAGCCCAACTTCGTCTCCACATTATTGATCAGCGCATGCGGTAAAACGCCCGCCCGTTTGAGAATCGCTTTATCTGCGTTATCATAGCGATCATCCCCTGTCTGCGCAAAGATTGGGACTGGCTCAAGCACAAGCGGCAAACTATACTCCTCTAGAATCACTTCCGTCATCGTAACCTTCTTCGCCTTCGCTACCGCATCAAGAATCGCCTGACTCACCCCATAACGAATCGCCGTATGATAGCGCTCACCATTCGGGCGAACCGAATGCTCCACCCCATCCGCAAGCCGCCGGAAGGAATCCAATTCCTGACCCACTAGCTTGGGCCGAATCTCCTCAAGAATAATCGAAATGAAATCTTGAGCCAAAAAGAGCGGATCTCTACCCCCAGCCCCAGAATACTGGACCGCGGCACAGTCCCCATAAGCCACTTGCCCATCCTCAAGCATAAAGATGACTGAAATCGACTCTCCACGCTGACGAACAGCCGTAAACCCCGAAGTTTGCGGCTCACCTGAATAAGCGAAACCCTCATGAGCAGCCCCGGCCTTAATCGCGGCCTGGTCGTCAAAATAAAACCCCGTTAACCCCGGAGATGCCAGAACCTCTACAATTTTCATCATAAACCCTCCTTTAGGCGTATTCAATCCACTTCTACCATCTATAATTTCAAAGGCCACCGCCTCGTAAAGAGGCGGGGCTATGCATGCACCCACCTACTAAGAAGGCTCGGCAAGCGGACACTAAAGTGCGATTGCCAATGCCCGACCCGAGCAGCGACTAAAGACACGCTAAATGCATGCAGTGCTACTTTCAAGTGCTCCTTGCCGTTTCCTAGAAATGACCCCAGGCGCCGCTTTGGCCTAAGGGAGCGGCATAAAGCGAACAGCTCACCGAACTTAGCGAAGAAAGCAGTCGTAGGCAGGGCTGCGCACACGACGTGCGCAGCTGGCAACTGAGCCATGGAAGGCGATTTTGCCAGGGACCCTGCCGGAGACTGCTTCTGAGCTCTAGTTCGGTCTGCGAGCGCCACAAGCAACCGTGGCCAAAGCGGCGCCAGTGCCCTACCTAAGCAAGACCTAAAACTCACTTCTATGGATGCTGCTATTATACCAGGGCTACTTGATTTCACACTGGCTAATCCCACTCATCGCGCCCCGCTCTTCGAAGGCGCTCCAACGCAGCCCCGCCTCTTTCGACCGAGGCCGCCCCACCAGCATCCCCTTACCGATCGCATAAATATCATCAATCACCATCTGAAACGAGGGATCCCTGCCCTCATCACGCCCTCGCAGAGCAATCCGTTCCTGATGAAACGCCTTAATCTCTGTGTCAAACGGTAGATTCCCAAAATCCAGCATTCTCACTGCCCCTTGCGAATCCCGAGCGGGAAGTATCTTTCCTGCATTAAAACGACTGGGCGCAAACGGCACATCAATCACTCCCGCTTGAAAAGCTCGAACTGCTCCGACGGCGATATCTCCTTCACCCAGTTCCAACACTTTATCCAGAATCGCTCGTGTCTCCCTGAGAATCATCTGCTCCTCAAGTGCTAGTTCCTTCGTCATGGGCAGAGTTTGATCCTTAAGCATATTAAGAATCTGCTTGGTCGTCCGAATCCCTGCCGCATTGGCTTCCTTCGTCGGAATCCCTAAAGCTTCATGCGGAGTCTTCACAATCACCTTTGTTGCTTTTCCCAGTGCGGCTACCGTTGCCCCCCAAGAAATAACCCCGTAAGCTTTCGCTTCATCTTGTGGAAAACCACCCATCCATTGATGAAATACAGTGGTTAGGTCAAAATTCGAATACCCCAGTTTTTTCAAATATTCTTCTGCAACGACAGGCAGCGTATGCAATGCAGCCACATCTTGAAGTAAGTTTCCACACTGACCATACCCTAATGTCAAACTTCGAACACCTTGCGCAACCGCTAACACACCTTCGATTACGGCTACAGCATGAGATATAGCTGGTGGAACTAATGTCCCCGTTAAAGGGCCAAACGGCTCCCGGTTAATACTTACGCCTCTTTCTTCATAGAGACCCACCAAACGATCCACATACTGCCAGTATTTAATTGTACTTTCTATAGATACATCTTTAGCATACGGAATATTATAAGAAATCCCCCCGCCCTCATAGGCTGTAAAACCACCTGCAAGAGTTATTTCTGCCAGCAAACGAGCATCTGGAGTCCCATGACGAACTTGGACTGGCACTTGCATTTTTTCCACAACCTGGCGACAAGCGGCGACCCCATGATTAACCGCAGGAAAACCATTCAGCATGGATCGCCCTACCGCCCGACTTTCTTCGATCCCCGCCTGAGCCTCTGTATAACGATTTTGTCGAGTGTAGGAATCGATTGTGGTCGGCAAAAAGTCAGCGCCACCTTCATCTTGCAGATACTGCAAGAGCTCTAAATGTTCATGAAGCAGAGCCACTCCTGCACGCGGTTGAGCAAACGTAATCCCTTGACGTTTCCCCTCTTCGAGTTTATGTGCGAAGACCTTACTGAGCGGTATATTTTTATGGTATACAACAGCTTCCTCAAAATCGACATCTTTTCCCGTGATCCATTGAGCCAAAACCTCTTGGCGTTGACGCGTGAATTCTTCAGGATCCATCTGCTTAACCGTCAATTCCATGAACTCAACCTCCTGATTCCTATAGCTTGAGCAAATATTTTTTCATCATACGCAAGGCCTTCAAGGGCTCAATTTCCCGTAGCAGCCCCATTGCTGCCAAAATGTATTTCTGATCCAAATAGAACGTTGGATTCTGAGGCTTCAGTACAGTCGCTTCTGATGAATCAAACAACACTCCCTGTAAAATCTCGATCGGCCGAGAATGATGAAGCAAAACCCCTCCCGTGCCAATCACCACCGGAAGTTGAGTGAGATCTTTCCCTTGCTGAACATACGAGACCCCAAAGGGTGTATACACAACCTCCAACATTCCAGCATGACGCTTCACCGCAAGCTCAACGGCCACCCGACCTAAAGCTGTATCAAACTGATACTCCCGTTCATTTTTCGGGATCCACCAAGGTTCTAGCTTACACATGTTGAGTTGCGCCTTCACTTCTTCTGCACTCCAGCCTAAATACTGAATTAACCGTCGGTCGGAGGATACCACTAAAGATTCAGCGCTATAACGCATCCCCAAATCTCCTTCAACCGTCCGTTTAGCATAAGGCTCCGGCAAGCCTCTAAGCATTACTCCGGGCTTGCTGGGATCCCCCGACGCAAGGGAATGCACATCCGTTGTCGCTCCACCGACATCGATAATCAAAAGTTCTCCTAAACCTGCTTCCTCTTCATACCCTTTCGCTAAAAGTTCGGCCGCTGAAAGAACGGCGGCAGGCGTAGGCATTAACACCCTTTCAAGAAAAGCTTCCGCTTTATCTAAGCCTTTGGCCTGAATAATTTGAGATAAAAATAAATCCCGAATCGCCTTACGAGCCGAATCAACGTCCAAAACATTAAGTTCGGGCATCACGTTATCAGCTAAGACGACGGGAAAATGACGCCTTTTTAAAAGCTCGACAGCTTGCGTTGAGACGACTTTATTTCCAGCGACCACGACAGGTACGCTCATCGGTAACTCACACAAGCGCTCAGCGTTTTTCAGAAGGATCTCTTTATTGCCCCCATCCGTCCCTCCCGCGAGTAGCAGAATATCCGGTTGGGCTGATACGATTTTCTCGAGATCCTGTGCAGTTAATTCATAGCTAAACACTTCTAAAACACGAGCCCCAGCCCCTAAAGCTGCCCGCCGAGCTGCTTCAGCAGTCAACTCCTTGACTAGGCCGATAGCAATCATTTTAAGCCCACCTGCCGCACTCGAGCAGGCCAGCTTGCGCACAAAGTTCCACCCCCCCTTCGGCTCCGGAATTTGCGCTAAAGCCTGATTCATCCCCTCCATAATGTTGGTATCAATCGTCGTTCCTGCCGCGGCCGTCCCTATAATCTCTTCCTGCTTAAGCTCGACAACCGTTACTTTTGTATAAGTACTCCCAAAATCGATCAGAAGGACGTGTTGCATACTACCCCTTCCTCTCCAATAGAACTTCAGATTAGAACTTCAGATCCTTATGCAAATCCGCAACCGCGACCTCAGGCATGGTTCCTGGCGGGTAAACCCGATCAAAACCCATATCCTTAAAACGTTTTTCCACCTCAGAAAAATCTTGCTTGCCAATGACAAGATTTCCTCCAATATAAAGGAGGATATCACCAATTCCCGCTTCCTGGCACTTCTCACGAAGTCCACGGCAATCGATTTCTCCATGTCCATAAAGCGAAGAGACTAAAATAACCTCAGCAGCTGTCTCAATTGCCGCACGAATAAACTCCTCTTGAGATGCAAGCACCCCAATATTAATGACTTTAAATCCGGCCTGGGAAAACGCATAGTCCAAGATTCGATTTCCCACAGCATGGACATCTGCGCCAATCACACCCAGAACCAATGTTTTCTGTTCCACTGTCATCCCTCCAGTCTAACCTGCTTCGCTTTCAATCTCCCCAGATGACTTGCCGAACCTCCTGAATAAGTCCAGGAAGCAACGTATTTCCGACACTTTGAAATAGTTCGGGATCGCCACTGACATAAAATCGAAGTTTCCACGTTTCCTTGACTGTGCTCTTTGCCTTCATTTCTTGAACTTCATCTAGTTTGTCCAAAACAGACTTAAGCTCATCCACCATCGCCTGCGCTGGATCAATCAAGGCCGTTTGTTCTCCCAAAATATCTCGAATGACCGGCGCAAGGAAGGGGTAATGAGTACATCCAAGAATCAGTGCATCCACTCCAGCAGTATCAAAGCCAGAGAGATAAGTGCGTGCAATACCTCGAGCTTCAGGCGTTTTAGAAAGTCCAGCTTCAACCAAAGGAACAAACAGAGGACAAGCCTGAGATTTCACTAACGCTATCGATTGCTCTCCCTGCTGCCAACTTTCCCTTAACCCTTGATCCTCAGGGAGCACTCCTTTCGACAAGACCCGACTAATGGCTGAACTATACGCTTTACTTCGGACCGTTGCCTCTGTGGCAATGAGACCAATTTTCCCGCCTGAGGTTTTACTTACAGCCAGACGGGCTCCTGGCTCAATCGTGCCAATAAGAGGAATATCAAAACTTTTTTTAAGATCAGGCAACGCATTAGCAGAACTCGTATTACATGCGACAACAACAGCTTCTGCGCCTTGACTGATTAAAAAGGTAATAATTTCTTCGCCAAAATCAATCAGTTCTTCCTTACTTCGGTTTCCATAAGGAACTCGTGCTGTATCTCCCAAATAAATGATTCGAAGCTCCGGAATCTGCTCAAGGATCTCTTTCATCACCGTGAGCCCACCGACTCCTGAATCAAACATACCAATAACGTGTTGACGTTTCACAAGGCACCTCCATTATTTATTAGACCACTTCGATATTAATATTAATTAAACCCTATCTTACTTCTTCTTGAAGTAATGTATGCATGAGTTTAATATATTGGCTTAATTATTCAGTCGTATCGTATTGTCCAATTAAGATTAACTGCTATTTCGACAAAGCAAATCTTATTCCTGCTTTGAGATATTTCCCGCAAAAAGAGAACCCCTTTAAAAAACCAAGAAGAGACCCGGCTTAAAATTTAAAGCAAGTCTCTTCTTGGGATTTTCTACTTTATAAAGTTATTCATTTACGTCCATAATCCTTACCTCGCTAAAAGCTGATTCAGTTTTGCTTCTACTGAATAGCTAATAGCTGAACCATTCCCCACGACCGTACTCGAAGGAATATAGACCTTATTATAAAGAAGGAAAGTACTAATGGATGAAGGAACATTATCGGGAGGAAGGGCAATGACAAACCCCTGATTTTTAGCAGCCAGTGCTGCTGTAAATAAAGCATCACCATAAGGCGTGCCACCGCCTACATCACTCGACAAAACTGAAGAAGATGTAAAATAGACAGGAAAACTATTGGCCGCTTTTTGATCGGCAAAGTAATTCTGAAAAATAGCTTGCTGGGTCGCATAACGGTCTACTCCGCCCCAACGTTCAACCATATAACTTTGGTTCAAGGACTGTTCCAAGTCTGCACTGATTACACCCGTACCTCCGAGCAATTTAACGTTCTGGGGAGCTAAAGAGGCTAACGCTTTCGCAGTACTCTCCGGTAAAGCACCCGAATCCGTCAGCAAGATCGGTATTCCCTGCTCCGCGGCGAGGGCACTTGCTGCTAAAGCATCAGGTTCTCCGTAGCCATAGGCTAAATAAACCGTTCTTGAAGAACCAACCCAATACGCAATTTGGGCAGCTGTTTCATAGCGGTCAGTTCCAGCAATCCGACTCGTATGGATTCCATTACTGATGAGTTGATTCTGTACCGAACTCGAAACTGCACCTTCCCCGCCAATGATAAGAACAGTCTCAACGCCTAACTGCTTAAGCTCTGTTAAAACACTGCTATTTAACTGGTTCGTCGATGTCATGAATATTGGGGCATCATATTTCTTCGCTAAAGGGACCGCAACCATCGCATCAGCAACACCGTCATCGCGGGTAAGGACTGCATACTTTGAACTCGTCCAGCCCGCTTGAGCGACAAGCACGGAACGTGTCGCATTATCTGAAGCATTGGCCCCGATGCGGTCCATCTCTGTATAGGCTGGAGTCACATTGATACTTCCAATAATATGCCCACCCACGGTTATATTGACCGTGCCCATTTTGGTAGGGGTCATCGTAAAACTAAATGTACCATCATAGAGCGTTGTATAGCTTGAGACATTACCCCCGATAGCTGTAGCGTCAACATTGACGGTTTTGCGGGGGAGGATATTGCCCGCTCCATCCATCAGTTTAACGGATACCGTGCTGCTATAATTTTGAGATAGTTTTCCCGTTATCGCTGTTTTGGCATCGGTTACGGTGATTGTGCCACTCGCAGTATTATTCGATGAATCGGATACGTAAAGATAATAGGTTCCCGCCTTGTCCAGGGTCACATTACTGATAGAAGACCCACTCGTAGGATAGTAGGTTACTTTACCATCTGGATCGGTAATGTAAGCTGTATATGACCCAGATTTAAGCAGAGTGTTTGGAGTACTTACACTTTGTGGAGTTGCTGAAGGATCCGTAGTCGTAATCGTCCCATAGAGTGTAAAATTGATGGTACTTGTAACCCCAGTAATCAGGTTATTATCAGCATCCGAGCCGAAAACCAGATAATCTAAGGTCGTTGTTGTTGTCATTGCCGCATCTGCTACCCTCGGATATATCCCTATAACTAACATCATCGCAATAATCAAAAATGCTAAATATTTATCTCTCGGCCTATTCTTGTTTTTCATCTTCTATTCCTCACTCCCTTACTCATACCTCAACGCATCAATTGGATCCATATTCGCTGCCTTTTTCGCGGGAAAAACCCCAAACACAATTCCAATACCGGCAGAGAATCCAAAAGCGAGGAGTACCGAGGTCATACTCACACTTGTAGCCATACTCATGAGTTTTCCCACTAAAATCGAGCCACCCCAGCCCAGCAGAATTCCAATTCCTCCTCCTACGATGCTCAAAACAACCGCTTCAATGAGGAACTGAACGAGGATATCTCTTCCCTTTGCGCCAATCGCCTTACGGATTCCGATTTCCCGGGTTCTTTCGGTCACAGAAACCAGCATGATGTTCATGATTCCTATCCCGCCGACTAAGAGGGAGATAGCGGCTATTCCCCCAAGAAGCATGGTTAACGTCTTGGTTACCCCTTCCATCGTCTGCAACACATCAGCCTGATTCGTAATTGTAAAATCATCTGCTTGACTGTCTTGGAGTTTGTGCGCACTCCTTAAAACATAGGTGACTTGATTCTGCGCTGTTGCCATCATTTGTGGACTTGAAGCTTCAATAAAGATTTGCCTTAAATACTTATTCCCGATAAGACGATCCTGAGCAGTTGTAATCGGGATATAAACCACATCATCATTGTTAGTAAATCCAGAGGACCCTTGACTCGCAGTTACCCCCACAACCAAAAAGGGAATGTTCTTAAGTTTAATGGTTTTACCTATTATCTGGGCATTCTCATCCCCCATTAAATTTTTCACAACCGTTGGACCCACAACCGCCACACGAGTAAAAGCTGTCACATCCTCTTGCGTAAGAAAACGTCCCTGAGCGATTTGTAAATTTCTAACTTCAGCATAAGCTGCTGTTGTCCCGGCAACGCTTGTCGAGGCATTTCCGCTTCCGTATACCGCCTGAACATTTGAACTCACAAAAGGAGCAACCCCTTTGACTGCAGAACCTGCTGCTTCAATCTTAGCAATATCCGTCATCACTAACGTGTTGGAACTCCCGGCTGCACCTTTTACTCCGCCGCTGCTGCTTTGACCCGGTGAAACGATCAACAAATTGGATCCCAATCCCTGAATTTGCGAAGTAATAGAAGCTGTCGCTCCATTTCCAATTCCAACCATAGCGATAACTGCAGCCACCCCGATAATGATGCCTAACATCGTCAGCATCGAGCGTAGCTTATTTGCTCGCAAAGCCCTCAAGGATACCCGGAGTAATTCGAGAAATTTCATTAGATGTACCTCCCTTCTTCTCGTTTTCTCTAACTTAATTCCTTTTTTCTCAAATAAAACTCAATGATACAAGAAACTTTGGGGCTTGCTTATTTTTGCCCTGCATCTTGTTCTTGGAGTTCAAGCGCGGCAACCTTAAAATCTTTGACCTGCTCATCCCCCTCAATATGTCCATCGCGAAAACGGACAACTCGACGGGTATATTCCGCAATCTCTGGTTCATGCGTCACAATGAGAATTGTATTGCCTGCTTCATGAACCTTCTGAAAGATGGCCATTACCTCAATACTTGCGCGAGTATCCAGATTACCTGTGGGCTCATCCGCCAAAATAATAGCCGGTTGCGTCACTAAAGCTCGGGCAATCGCTACACGTTGTTGCTGACCCCCAGAGAGTTCCTTCGGGCGGTGATGAATACGCTCGCCAAGTCCCACAGATTCTAAAGCAGCAATCGCTCTTTCTTTTCTTTCCTTAGGAGAAACTCCCGCATAAAGCATCGGCAGTTCCACATTTTCCAAGGCGGTCGTGCGGGGTAGAAGATTGAAGCCCTGAAAGACAAATCCAATTTTGCGATTGCGGATTTCCGCAAGTTCATTCCCGGATGCCCTTGCAACATCTGTCCCATCCAAAAAATATTCGCCTGTACTTGGTGTATCCAAGCAACCCAAGATATTCATCATCGTCGATTTGCCCGAACCGGAAGGTCCCATAATCGCGACAAATTCCCCCGCTTCGACCTCTAAATCAACCCCCCGTAATGCAGCAACCTCAATATCCCCTGTGGTATAAATCTTTTTAATTTCCTTTAAGGTAATCAATTTTAAACCTCCCTCGCAGGTTAATTACCAGAAGCGGGCGCACCTGCAGGGGCTCTATTGCCACCTCCTGTACTTGTTGCCCGATTTAGATTACCCATGCTCGAACCCCCTTGACCTCCGCCGAAGGGATTCGTACTACTTGACTTTTGTGATGAAGATGAAGACGAAGTAGAATTAGCAACGATCGAAACGACAATCTCTTGTCCTTCTGTTAAGCCGCTCTTAATCTCAACACGGGTACCGTCATTAAGTCCAATCTCGACGGGAACCATTTGTGTATTAGCCGCTATACCTGATGCGTTCCTCGCGCTGCTATTATTTGCACCTGCAGACTGATTATTCCTTTTCCCCCCTGCTGCATCACTAGAATTAGAACTTCCAGAAGAGTTCGGAATTAAAACGAAGTTTTTGCCATTGATTGTTTTTAAAGCCTGACTAGGAATCGTCAGAACATCTTTGACTTCGTCGAGAATGATATTGACATTCGCATTCATCCCCGCTTTTAAAATCGTCGTAGGTTCATCAATCATCACTCTCACTTCAAACGTCGTGACATTTGATGTTGATGTCCCTTGAACGGCGATCACACTGACCGTTCCGGGAATTTTGGTATTCGGTTCAGTATCTAAGGTGATTTCTGCCTTTTGACCCACTTTAATTTTGTTGATATCTGCCTGCCCTATCGATGTGACTACTTGAAGGGCATCAGGATTAGCCGCTAAAGTAACCCCCGGCTTTGTACTTGAGCTCGATCCATTTGAACCTGAAGACGAATCCATGACTTGACCGACTTGTCCTGATACAGCCGTAATCACGCCATCATATGGGGCAACCATGGTCGCCTTACCCAAATTCGTCTGCGCGGTTTGGAGTTGAGCCTCAGCTTGCTGTACAGCCGTTTGTGCGGTTAAAATATCCGCCGAATTCTGCCCTTGGTTTAACTGATCCACTTTTTTCTGGGCCAAGGCTAGATTCTGTTGAGCAACCTCATAATCCGACTGTGCAGCAGTCAAAGTTGCAGCCGCGCCCCCATTTTGATTGTTTTGGGCCGTCGTTAATGCCTGTTGAGCTTGATTCAACGCAGTCTGTTTGGATTGAATCGTGCTATCTCCACTCGCCATCGCTTGTGCCAAACTATTACTGGCCTGGGTCACATTTTGTTCAGCAAGATAGACTTGATTCGTTAAATAGGCTGAATCCGCATTATTTTGAGCTGTCGTTAAGGCCGTTTGCTTTGTGTTGATATTTTGCTGAGCTTGAGCTAAGGCGCTTAAGGCGGTAGGTAGAGCATTCTCCTGTGCCTGTAATAGTTTAGCCTGAGCCGACGCTAGATTTGCTTGCTGTTGATTAACCGTTTGCTGTAAATTGCTAGGATCGATTTGCATCAAGACTTGACCCGCTTTGACGTTGTCACCTACAGCTACATTCAAAGCGACAAGCTTTTCTGTCTGTTCAAACGTGAGGTTAACCGTTTTAGGATAACTGACGGATCCCGTCGCTGAAATTACGTTACGCACATCTCCGCGCTGGACTTGGCCGGTAATCGTAGTTGAAGTCGCCGGTTTTACCGCAAAGCTTTTATAGGCCCAAACCCCTCCTCCAATTAAGATAATTCCAAGCACGCCTATCGTTATCCATTTCTTTTTGGGCAGCTTAATTTTCATACCTACATCTCCTCGTCTCCATGATTTTATTCAGAAATGTCCCTTCGTTCTGCTTGGAGGTCTACTGGCAAAAACACGCTAAAGCACGTTCCACGGGCCAATTCGCTTGTAACCTCAATATCCCCTCCATGGGCCTGCACAAACTCCTTAGCAATCGCCAGACCTAAGCCCGTTCCGCCCGTTTCCCGATCTCGGGACTGATCCACCCGGTAAAAACGATCAAAGACATGGTCCAATTCTTCTGGAGGAATACCTTCCCCCGTATCGTTAACTGTGACTTGAAGCCAATCCAGACTCTTTCCTTTATTTGGCCTCAGCTCATTGTCCTCCAAGGACTCATAATCCTCTTCTCCCTTTGCTAAGCGAGATTTACGTCCTCCGATTTTTTTCTCTACTGCGGTTGAGACATTAGGCTCCCAGAGAGCCACCCTCACGCTGATTTTTCCACCCGCTGAGGTGTGCAAGAGTGCATTCCCGATCAAGTTGACAAAAACTTGGGTCAACCGATCTGAATCCCCCTGGAGGATTCGACTCTCACCACGCAACTCCCCTTGAATTCCCCGTTCCTCGAATTCAAAGGCAAATTGTTCAAAAATCCGTTCCAAAAGACGATAAATATCGATCGTTCTCCGATGCAAAGGAAGTTTACCGGCCTCAGCCAAACTTAACTGTTGCAAATCCTGAACCAATCGGTTCAAGCGAATCGTTTCGTCCTGAATCGGCAACAAGGTTTCTGCAGCCAAAGGTAAAACGCCTTCTTGAATCGACTCAAGTTTGCCTGAGATGATCGCCAACGGTGTTCGAAGTTCGTGCGCAATATCGGCAACCATATTCCGACGTACTTCTTCATTGCGAGTAAGCTGCTCTGTCATCTGGTTAAATGCTTGCCCCAGCATCGCAATGTCATCGTGGCCTTTAACCTCAAGATGGGTGCTTAGCTCTCCTTTACCCACCCGACGCACAGCAGAGGTGAGTTCCTTAAGCGGTCCCGTTAAACGGCCCGTCAATATACTTCCTAAGAGGACCGCTAAGAGAGTCGTCAAGATCAGCCCGATCAACATGGACCGGATAATTGATTCTCCAATGGATTGCGCGAGCCGGTTTTGCCTTAGCAAAGCTTTATCATCCAGCCAGAAATATCCGACTGGCTTTCCGTTGACAACAATCTCAGTCCAATTTTTCGTCAGTTGATTATCATCAGGAATTTCCTTTAAACTCTTCCCCACATCCTGAGGCCCAGAACTGGCAACAATCACCTGATTGATATCAAAAACATAAAATCTTTCGTTAGGCCGGGGGGCTGCTATCGGAATCTCCGTCCCTTGTCGAGGCGGATTCTCCAAAATTTTACTCACCTGTTCCTGAACGCCTTCCCAGGACTGATGTTCCATATAATAGGAAGTCAGTGTCCTGTTCCATTGCTGTTTAAAGCCCTCTTCAACATAGTTCACCGCATGCCCAAGCAAAAACTGAACTGAGGTTAGTGCAATGCCCGAAAAAACAATCGCCATAAAACAAACTAACCCTACTAAAGCCATTAAAAACTTTCGTCTTAAAGTCCATTTCATGAGGGTTCACCAAAGCGATAACCGACTCCGAAAACCGTTTGAATATAGATCGGTTCTGCAGGGTTATCCTCCACTTTCTTGCGGAGGTTGGAAACGTGGGTATCAATCGAGCGTTCATAATAGAGATACTCTTCCCCCATCGCTTGGCGCAAAAGCTGCAATCGACTATAGGCAATACCAGGGCGAGCAGCCAAAAGTTGGAGGATTTTGAACTCCGTTGGGGTCAGTTGGATTTCAACCTCTCTTTTCCATACCCGATGGCTGGGCCCATCTATCGTCAGCTCTCCGCGATGGAGTACACCCGCGTTGGGATCTTGAACACCGGATAAAGTTCGCCTTAAAACCGTCCGAATCCGAGCTAAAAGCTCACGTAGACTAAAAGGTTTTACGATATAATCATCCGCACCAAACTCCAAACCTAAAACTCGATCCACCTCTTCTGATTTGGCCGTCAACATGATAATCGGGATCGAGCTCGTTTGGCGAAGATGCTTACAGATCTCAAGCCCACTCATCCCCGGTAGCATCCAATCGAGAAGGACAAGATCAGGTTTTTCAAGTTCTATTCGTTTTAAACCATCTATACCATTTATTTCTGTAAGAACATTGAACCCTTCACGCACCAGATAGTCGTGTACCAGATTGAGGAGCTCCGGTTCATCATCCACTAAGATAATCTTCGGTTCCATAATCCACCCTCTCCACAGGTATTTATTTACCCTAGCTAATTATAGCGAGTATATTTTAACAGTTCCTCAGGAAGTTTATAAGAATTTGTTAAGCTATTCCCAAAAATAAAAGACGGGATTACCCCGCCTTAGTTTTTAACCTAATGAAATTTTAATCCGCAGATAGAGATTTATTCTCGCTTATATCCATCCTCTCTGCGAATCCTTCTAACGTTTCCAGCAATGCGATATATTCGTTTGAAGGAGATTCTTCTAAGACCGCCTCTAAAAAATGCTGTCGCTCCTGAATATAATCTTGCACAATCTTTTTCCCCTTAGGCAAAAGGTGCATCCGCACAACGCGATGATCTTTATCATCCTTAATTCTTTCGACCAGTTCATCTCGCTCGAGGCGATTGGCCAAATCTGTAGCTGTGCTACAGGCTGTAAATATCTGTTTACACAATTCTCCCATCGTCAGCGGTCCGAGTTCCTCTAAAGCCAAGAGAACACTAAACTGGGAATCAGAAATTCCCGTTTTGGAAAAGAGGGAACGTCCTCTCCGATACATATTGGTATGCGCACGACGAATTGCTTTTTCCAAACCCTCGCTCAGTTCTTGCAATTTTTCCACGGGATACCCTCCCTTTTGATCGGCTATGAATGATTCACTTTTCCAAATTCTACTTATTATAAACATATTTTAGCACATCGCCTTCTAAAAACAATAGCGCTGAGCCTATAATTAGGAATACGATGTCATCACATATATAGATTGTTTTATATTTCTGCAATAGACAGCAACTGTATTTTTCTTTTCCTTTGCAGCATAAAGGGCCTCATCAGCTTGTTTTAATATTTCATCCAAAGTCACCTCATCTGAAGTAGAAACAATCCCCAAACTTATGGTAACTTGAAACCCAAAATCATAGTTCTCAACTATTTCCCTTAATCTTTCGGCGACGAGTTTGGCAGAATCAAAATCTGTTTCAGGGAGTACAATTGCGAATTCTTCGCCACCCCAACGAGCAGCAATATCAATGCACCGCGTATTTTCCTTAAATATATCTCCCAGTTTTTGCAGAACCTTATCCCCTGTTAAGTGACCCTGGCTATCATTCACTTTTTTGAAATTATCAATGTCTATAAGGATTAACGATAGTGAGGAATGAGTTCGCTTCAAACGGGATATTGTTTCGTTAAGTCTATCATTAAGATATCGTCTATTGTATAAACCGGTTAGCTCATCATTATGAGCTCCATAATGTAATTTCTTGATTGAAATCCCGCAAATTATACTGATTGATAATTCGATTATGACAAAGGGTGACCAAAAGATTAATTCGTTAGATATCATTGTAAATTCATCGAGTATGATAACAATGGCGCATAAAATAACACTTATAATTGGTAAAAGCACAGGCATAAACTTTATGAGTTGGTTTTTAAGTGTATTTGTTTTCACAACCGCTTGATGACACAATGAATCCATCACCCCTCTTTAACTTGATTATCAATGAGTATCCTGTTTGTGCTTATCCTAAGTATATACCCATACAGGACTTTTGTCCTATATTTTCTCGTTAATATCCGAATTTTCTTTGTATTTAATTTTCCAAATTGTAGTCATAAAAACGCTCCCTTCTGGTATTAAGGGAGCGTCTCTTCATCCTACTAGTTTTCCTCTTTATTTTTTTATTCCTATCTTTGCTAGCCGCGATTGATTAAGTCGTAATCGGAGAATCGGAGAATAAATTAAGTGTACTCGGAGAATCAGACTTCGCTTTTACATCCTCACTCGGCACTCCTGATTTATTTGATGATGTACCTGAAGACCCTGCAGAACCTGCAGGAACTGAAGGAGTCGCAGTATCTTTGACAAACCCTTCTTTATAGGAGAGCTTACTCAAATCCAAATTACCCAGCTTTGCTAAAGGTTTCCCTTCAACCCTGATTTTAACCTGATGAACCGTCGGGAACTGGGTCAGGGTATTAACCAAGCCATAGACAGTCATTTCCTGAGACACTTTGCTCACCGGTTCAGTAAACTCCTTGCTTAAATCGACAGTAGCCACGCCATCTTTAACGGCAATATCTAAAAGGGTCGTTGCCGGTAACACCGCAGCCTGACCTTTTCCTTGAGCAGGTCCCTTAAGCCATTCATTAATGGTTTCTCGAGCCACGCTTAAGGTCTTGGGCAAGCTTCTTTCTTCTTTAACCAAGGCCTTTCCTGTACTATCTGGGAAATAGAGGCTAACCGCTTTTCCATCTCCAAGATTAGTTGTCGCCGGAACCGTTTGTTCATTACTTCCGATCCACTGGGATAACGGAGTCGTTGCTCCATCTTTCTGAACCAATGTTTCCAAAGTTCCACATCCACTCAGGACAATACTCATAACAATCACCCCGATAGTTACGTAGAACCTCCTCCAGTGGGGTCGTTTGGCAACATCCTGTGTTTTTTCCATCCTTCTTCCCCCTAACCTTAATCGATCAAAAGCTATGTGTTAAATGCTATGCTTTGTCCTGAAAAATAGTACAGGTTCTTTATAGAAATTTCTCAGGTTGAAGGAGGGATTCTTCCTCTCATTGTCAAAATAGTATGAAAATATATTATATAATACAGTGGAAAAGAGGGGGAAATTTTGAAACTTCGCGCCTTAATCGTCGATGATGAATCCCCGGCACGTAAAGAGTTACGTTATCTGCTCAAACCGTTTTCAGAAATTCAGATTGTCGGTGAAGCAGACAATGCTTTAGAGGCCTTAGAACTCATTAGTAATCTCGAGTACTCTGTCGTATTTCTTGACATCGATATGCCAGGTCTCCAAGGAATTGAATTAGCGAAGCAACTCCAAGAGCGTGGAAATTCCCCAGCCATTATTTTTATAACAGCCCATGAAGAATTTGCAGTTGAGGCTTTCTCCGTAAATGCTTTCGATTATTTATTAAAACCCATCAATCCAAAACGACTTGAGCAATCCCTGCTAAAAATCATCGCTTTTTACGCCAGCTTAACATCACACGAGTCTCCTCCAGTCGAATTAAGTCCAAACGTCCTTCCCACAGCCACTTCAGTTCGCCCCCTCGAAGTCATCCCTGTCGAGCATCGAGGCAAAACAATTCTCCTGCGGCCCGAAGAAATTATTTATTTTTATACCGATAAGGATAACGTCTTCGCTAAAATCCAAAAAGAATCCTATCTCGCCCGCTTTACGCTCCGAGAATTAGAGTCCCGCTTAAACTCTAACCTCTTCTTCCGCACCCATCGCTGTTACCTTGTGAACATCCAGCGAATGCGCGAGCTTATCCCCTATTTCAATGGGACCTACACCGTCGTTGTAGATGACCATGGAAAAAGTGAGATACCCGTGAGCCGTACGCAAGCCCGAAAGTTAAAAGAAATTTTAGGATTATAGCGAGGATACCATTCCTAATTTTTTAAGCTTCTCCCATACCCAAAACTTCACTTCGGGTTTGGCCTTCTTTTGAATAGGGATCCCTGGCTTTCCGTCCACCTGAACAGCTGTCGAATGTTCAATATCTACGAAACAAAGCGGTGGGAACAGCACACACCACCAGTTAGAACCTTCAGCTTTACCAATCAGAACTCTTACTGCCTCATACTCACCCGCAGGTAAAACAAGTGAACCATAGGATTTTGTCGGGAAAGTAAAGTACCCATAATCCGTTTTTACCTCATACGTTTTTCCCCATGATTGAACGACTTCTTGCCCGATTCGCTCGAGTTCCGGCCGCATTCCTGTAAGAATCTGACGAGATTCTTCTAGCGATTGGGACTTAGCCAGCCTAGGCGAAACTTCTTCTAAGATCGCATCTCGAACGGCCCGTTTGAGAGCTTGATCCTCTTCACTCTCCGAATTCGCAATAACATGAAAACGAATCAAATCTTCCGGCTGCACGGCTAAAGACTCTTCTGCTTCTATTGAAACTGCTTCTCCTGCACTTGCAGGTTTTGATCCTTGTCCCATATTCCCTAAAGATATAATCATAACCATAAAAATAACGATCCAACGGTTAATTTTCATTCTTAATTCTAAACCCCTCTTCTTTGGACTTTTCTTTACTGAATCTCTCTTACTTTCAGTATGTCCAGATGAATTGGGGTTTTAGACTTCCGTTTGTGAAAAATTAAACTTTACCTCTTATCTTTCGTCTAAAGAAGATATTTAAGCATACATCCATAATAGGGTTTTCTTTAGATAAGGGGGAATTCCGTTGACACCTATACTTGAAATTCTGTGGATTAGCACAATTGCTGGTTTTGCAACAACCTTAGGCAGCATCCTCGTTCTCCTTTTCGGACGACCTCAAGAACGAGTACTGGCAACATTGCTTGCAGGTGCCGGCGGGGTGATGCTGGCCGTTGTCAGTTTAGATCTATTGCCAACAGCGTGGAAAATCGGACCGCCTCTTCAAGTCTTGCTTGGGCTAATCTTCGGCTTGCTCTTTATGGCAGTGGCTGATCATCAACTTAATTCCACTTCCCCTACACTTCCCTTAACTCGACGTCAACGCTTGAAACGCGTCGGCCTGCTCGTCGCCTCAGGTATTGCTTTACATGACATCCCTGAAGGCATGGCGATTGCAGTCGGTCAAGAAGCAACCGAAGGACTGGGATTTATCATTGCGCTAGCCATTACGCTTCATAATCTACCCGAAGGCATGGCGACCACAGCTCCCCTAAAAATGGCTAATATCCGCCGGTGGAAAATCCTTCTTCTTAATATTGGGATCGCTTTTTTCACCCCGCTCGGAGCATTACTCGGAGTAATCGCAGTTGAAGCCGTAAAAGGTTCCCTCGCCTTTTTCCTTGCCCTCGCTGGAGGAGCCATGGCCTTCTTGGTTTTTGCCGAGCTTTGGCCGCTCTCCCGGGAACGCCATCCGCACTATGCTTTGCTCGGAGGAGTCATCGGCTACGTCTTCTTCGCGATCATTAGTTTGCTTCATTAACTATACAAGGGGGCTGTTCTTCAGTCTGCTCTGAAGGTTGAGGATGTCTCTGGGGTGTGGATTTTGTTTACTTCGTTCACTCCGGGCGCTTCGCAGACCGAAGCTAAGGCACTGTCTCCTTCTCTGGGTCGCGGGACGCCGCCAAAATCGTCTCCTGACTCTGTTGGCGGTTGCGCACGTCGTGTGCGCAACCCTTTTCTTTCAAGCAGGAGCCACTGCCTAAGCTTCGGTAACAGCTTGCTTAAGTCGTTCTCTCCCGTAAATCAAAATCCACGTGCAGGTCTTTCTTGCTTCTTATGCATGCATCTGTAGCCGGTGGTACATTATGTACCACGCTACCTCTTGGGTCGTGAAATTCCCACATACAAGAGACCCATGAAGCAGCCCGGAGAGTTGCGAGTACAGATGCGGAGGCCTTAAGAGAGCAGCTAGCAAACTTGGCGAAAACTGGCTTGCATTAGCGGGGCGGGCACATGGACGTGCCCGGGCGCCAACAGAGGCAGGAGCCGATTCTGGCGCCAAACCCCGCCTGCTATTATCGAACAGTTTGAGCCGCTAGTTTGCTCTGCGAGCGCCTGGCCGGAGCAGTTGTAATCGCAACTCACCCCAGACACCTTCATTCAAAGACCTCGCGAAAGCCCGACCTACACGTGCATTTTCAATTATTGGGCTATTACTTTAGCACGCGAGCTGCATATTCCCCCATCGCCTCATACCCCTTTGCCGTAGGGTATTTATTATCGTCCGAAAACCCGCCTCGATATTTGTTATCCGCATCCATTACAGCTGAAGCAAAATCCAGAACGACGATGCTTTCTGTTTCAGCATATTGCAGCATCCAAGTCCGCATTTCTTTGATCGTTTGCTGGACGCCAGGATAGGGCATCGGCAAAGCCAATATTGGAGTAATGTTATTAGAACGCGACTTATCAACAAGGGCTTTAATATTCGTCTGGAACTCCTCTAGCGGGACTGATCTTAAGGCATCCCCATTTCCACTGAATATAATGATACGACCCGGTTTCTCCGCGACAACATCCGCCTCAAAACGAGAAAGCAAATCCATTGTTCTTTGATAGCCCTTTCCTTTATTCACAACGGAAACCTTTAGGCTCTTCTCGAGAACGGCTACCCAGGATTGCTCTGTCTTGCCGGGGTAGCCATACGTAAAGGAATCTCCTAAGGCCACAATTTTTGTATTTTCTAACGTTTTAGTTTGCGTCTGTGCCGTTTCACTCCTATCAGGCGCCCCATTTTCCTGACCCTTTGATCCTCCCCAAGCCCCTAAAAATCCAACGATCACGACCAAAACACTCAACGCAACCGATAGTTGAATCAGCCGGATCTCCAAACGATAAGTCCGCATTTTCATCCCCCCATATATAAAAACTGCTAAAAAACACTTATATTTACTAAACTGAATTCTACATTTCTCTGTCCATTCCTGCTCTCTCACGTCCTGAAGTCTACCCGCATACTGTAATATCAGGAATCAAAGGAGGTGCCCCTTAAAATGAGCTACATTGACAAGGCCAGGGAACTTGGGGAAGCTTTGGCCCAGACCCCCGAGGTGCAAGCTTTAGTTGCCGCTGAAGCCGCAATTCGAGCAGACCAGGAAGCCAATGAATCGTTTTTACAATACCAAGAAAAAGAACGGCAAATCGTAACAACTCAAATGATTAGCAAAGTCGTTCCAGAAAAAGAATCTCTCGCCCTAATCGACTTGAAGATTCGCATCATGAACAAGCATCCCCTCATTAAGACCTACTTTCTGCAGCAGCAAAAATTCGAACGCGTTATGGCAATGGTCAATCTTACCATTACAACAACTATTCATGGTATGCCTAGTGCTGACCAACTCCCTTTACCTGATGAACTTAAAAACATGGCTCAAAAAATCTTTGATTCAATCGGTGGAGGAACCCCCACAAAAACAATGGAGATTCCGAAAGACTTTAAACTCCCTGCAGGAATGAAACTTCCCTCAAACTTTAAACTTCCTGGAACACCAGAGTAAGAGGTTCTTATTATGTCCCAAACGCCTTATGGTCGACCCGTTCTTAAAAATGATATTACCCACCCCATTACACTCATCGCTTTTCTGATCGTTCTCGCTTTAGGAACATGGCTAATTATTCATACTTGGTTTTAAGCAAAAGAATCTTTCGTTAGAAGATAAGGCAAAAAGGAGGTGTGCGACATGGCTACAGTATCCTCTTGTAATCCATCCATGCCTGTCGCCCCCTTCTCTTTTTCTCTATTAGTCAGTAGCCCCATCCGCTGTAATCTACCTTTTAGCCCTGTCAGCGCCATGATTTTCCCTTTTGCAACGGTAGAGCTACCCTTTGCCTCTTTAATCGTCGCTGGAATCAATATTTTTATAAACTTACTGGTGAAACGCTCGCTTGTCCAAGCCCCCACTCTGCATCCCGTTCAACCCTCTTTATCCCCCCCCATAACTCTAACTCTCCCCCAATTGATGAACCTTTTACAGCATGCTTCTGAAGGAACTCTTACCCTCCCTAACGGTTCGCCTAGTGGGCAAGGTTTGGGTCCTGTTGGCGAGGATGAACCCCTTTTTCCGGATAATCTTAGCTTTTCCTTAAGTGTAAGTGCTCCTATTGCCAGCTTTGATGGAAGCCCAGATACCAACTTTAACGTTCCCCTCTTTGAAATACCGGGCGTTCCTGGGAATCTCATCCTCGCTTTGGCAATGATTCTTTCTCAATACTTGATTGAACGAACCGGCATTGGAACACCAGGTTGCACTCCCACCCCAGCTTCTCAATAAGGGGGTAGATCTTATGAATTCTTATGGGCCTGGGCCTTTTCCTGTTGGAAATCCTCAAGGCCGTACGTTTCCTAATCAAATGCCTCCTGCTAGAATTCCTCCAGGAGGAATTTTCTCTCCCACGGGACCAGATTATAGCGAATCAGGCTTTCGCAAAACGATCACCTTTCTTCAATCTCCCGCAATCGGAGCAGATTTTATTGCTATCACTATTTTCTTCTTAATCGTTTTCTCAACAAATATCCTCTTTACCTCTGCAAATCTCGCTACGATTGGAATTATCGTGGCTTTAAGTACTTTGGCTTTTATCGCTTTAATCCTCTTAATCCTGTTTTCGCTTTAGGCACTTCCTCTTATCGAGGGAGGGTGCTTTATTTATGCCTAATTTCTAATATGTCCACAACATAATGGGGCTGTTCACAACGTAACAGCCCCTTTTTCGATGCTCAAAATAATCATGGACTATTGTTGAATTGGCGGAGTGGTCGGATCCACAGCTTGAACCATTTCTGGCACCGGCGGGGCAACTGGAGTCGCTCCCCTTCCTCGGACAAATCCAGAAATCTTTTGCCAGACTGATCCTCCTGCTTTTTTAACAGGGTTCAAAAAGCGAGAAGCCCCCATGGGTTGTTTAACTTGCAATATGATGGGTCCATTGGGTACATGCCCTAGGTTCTGAGGATTTTCAACCGTAATCAAAACCCGACTATAATGCAGAAGAGGGACTTGACTTCGAAACTGAGTTTGGTAAACTCCGCTTCCTACTGGCCTAAGCACACCTGCTAAAAACCCTGTACTTCCCTTTTCATCGACTAAATAAGCGGCATACGTTCCATTACCCTGTCCCATGAGGGTATTAGGCGACGGCAAATTAGCAATACACGTAAAGAGATTATCTGGGGAGATTGTGGCAATCCCATTAGCCGATATCCCAGCCTGAGTCGGCTCTAGAATCAATTGACGGGGCTGGTTCAGCGCCTGCCCACCGCCTCCCTGTCCAAGGAATGAAAACGGACCACTTCCCATTCCTCCTCCACCCCCTTGCTTGGGTCCAATAAATCCACCGCGACTATTGTTTATTTTTCCATCCTTTTGAAAGACGCCCCGACTTTTTAACCCAGCCCCTAAGGTATTACGTATTGAACCCCCAGGCGTCATTCCAGTCCCACCCGGTAGCATCCCACCCTCTGGAGGAATCCCACCAGGAGCTTGACTCATCCCCCCCGGGTACATGCCCCCTGGATACCTTCCTCCACCCACGGGCATTCCCCCATTCGTGGGCATACTCGATCCCGGTCCCTGAACCATGCCAGTCCCCGGGCCTGCTCCATATCCAGCCCCCGGATAACCCATTCCTCCACCCTGTGGAGCTCCAGGTTGGCGAACGGGTAACCCCTGCGGAGTAGCCTGTCCAAACCCCTGCAGCCTTCCCATATCCCCGCCAAATCTCACGTATACCCCTCCATTTCGGTCACTCTTTCAAAACATAATATGTCAAATTCAGAAATTTGGTTCTCCCTAGTTTGGCACTCTCCGTTCTGGTATGTTAACATCATATTTAAAGATAGATTTACACCTATTTCGAGTGAGGAGTTTTGTTAATGGAAAGATCCCCAGAAAAATCTCCAAAAACGATAACCCGTCGTAGTTTCTTACAAGGGCTAGGAGGCATATTCGCTAGTCATTGGGCTCTCTCCAGTACTGTAGCTGGAGGAGCGGGAATTTTAGCCCGGGCAGAACATGATACACGCACTCTAAAAAAAGAATTTTGGGATTTATCCTATCCTACTCTCCCCGCTGCACTCGACGGGAAACGTATTGTTCAACTTTCCGACCTTCACCTTGAACAACTTTCCCTAAGCTCAACCTTCCTACAAACTGAGGTAAATGCTCAAAATCCGGATCTTCTTGTACTGACCGGGGATCTCATTTCCGACCGGTCTGACTTAGACAAAGTCTCCGCATACCTGCAACCCCTCAAAGCACGGTTCGGTAAGTATATGGTCATGGGGAATAATGACTATTCTCATTTCTCACGAACCCTTTTTAATCGCTACATCGAACTTCTTCAAGGAATCGGTTGGATTCCACTGATCAATGATGCTGAACAGCTCAAAAATTTAGACCTCTGGGTAATTGGGGTCGATGACCCTGCAACCGCTCATGATGATGTTACCCAGTCGTATGATAAATTAGCTAAAAGGGCTTCCTCAGAAGCTCCCTTTCGTCTCGTCCTCTCCCACTCTACCGATTCCCTTGATGACATCGCTAAGTATGGCGCTGATCTTCTTTTGACCGGACATACTCATGGAGGGCAAATCCGGATTCCCGGAATGAAACCCCTCATAACAAATACTTATCTTGGGGATAAAGGCATCTACGAAGGATACCACGTAATCCAAGGAGTCCCCCTCTACATCAACCGAGGAATTGGAGAAAGCGGAATTCCTCTCCGTTTTAACGTCCCGCCAGAAATCGCGATCTTCACCTTATATAAAGGTCAGGCTGAACCCGTTCACGTGACAAGATCGTAAAAAAAGCTTCCAGTGCAAAGTCTCATTTTGTAATGAAACTTTACCTGGAAGCTTCTTTCATTTAACGATTACTTACTCTAGCGCGTATGACGCATTTTCCTTAGTGCTTATTACTACGACGCCAAATTCCGATTTTTTCAGCCTCTTGGATCAATTCTTCCCGGAAGTCAGGATGAGCGATCGAAATCAGAGCTTCAGCACGTTGCCATGTTGACAATCCCTTCAAATTCACAATCCCATACTCAGTCACCATGTATTGAACAAGGGCACGATGCGTAGTGACTACTCCTCCTGGAGTAATAATCGGGTTAATTCTTGAGTGAAGTTCTCCATTCTTTTTAAAGGTCGATTCCATAGCCATGAAGGATTGGCCGCCCTTTGAATGATAGGAACCAAAGGCAAAATCGAACTGTCCGCCTGTTCCACTAATATGACGCGTTCCTGAGGATTCTGAAGCAACTTGACCTGTCAAATCGATTTCAATACAGTTGTTAATTGAAACCACTTTATCATTTTGAGCAATGATAAACGGATCATTGACATAATCAACAGGATAGGTCGCACACTGGGGATTATTGTTCAAGAAGTCATACGTCTTCTGGGTACCAAAACCAAACGTATATGTTACTTTATACCTATCAATGTTCTTTCTAGCCCCTGTTACACGTCCTGACTCCACCATGTCAACCATGGATTCCGTGAACATCTCGCTATGAAGACCTAGATCTTTTAAATCCGATTGAGCAATCATCCCACCCACTGCATTAGGCATACCACCAATGCCGAGCTGGATGCAACTGCCGTCTTCGAGTAACGGCATGATATACGAAGCAATTTTCTTTTCAATTTCTTTCGGTTCACCGCTCGGGACCTGGAACATTGGCCAGTTTGCTTCGACAACATAATCTACTTCTGAAATATGAATGCTTTCTTCTTTTCCTCCAAGACACTTTGGCATATTCGGGTTGACTTCTAAAATGACGATTTTAGCTTTTTCACAAACGGCATGGGTATGAGAGACTTGCATACCGAAATTAAAATATCCATGCTCATCCATCGGCGTAACGGGAATCATCGCAACATCAACATCCAGGAAGCGACGATAAATACCTGGAACCTCGTGATAAAGCATTGGAATATACCAAGCAGAGCCTTGATCATGAAGTTTACGGTCGATACCGCTAAAATGCCAGTTATTAAAGATAAAGTGTTCAGCCTCTGGATCAACTTTTACAACTTCAGGCACACGCAAGGAAGTAAAAGTACGGATATTTACATCATTCAGTTCTTCTTTACGCGCTGCTAATGCTTTGTCAAGTTCTACGACTTGACCCGCAAATGAACCATAATCCACCCAATCCCCGGATTTAACAACACGAACGGCTTGCTCAGGAGTGACCAATTTCTTTTGATATTCCTCATTTAAACTCATCTAACCCATCCTCCCATTTGCTGTTTTTAATCTTTCTATAGAAGCTCGACAATTGTAGCAACTGCCGGACCGCCCCCCGCACATAATGAAGCACAACCATAACGAACCTTGCGGCGTCTCATTTCATTCAAAAGTGTGACAATAAGACGCACCCCTGTAGCTCCAACGGGATGTCCCAGGGAAATTCCAGATCCATTGGCATTAACCTTATCCATGCTGAGTTTAAGTTCACGGTTAACTGCTAGGAACTGGGATGCAAATGCTTCATTCAATTCCCAGTATTCAATATCGTCAAGCTCTAAGTTCGCGAACTTCAAAGCTCGCTTAACCGCAGGCACCACGCCGATTCCCATAATTTTGGGATCTACCGCTGCTGAAGCCGTGGATAGAATCTTGGCCAAAGGTTTAAGTCCTAACTCCTCTGCCTTCGCAGCACTCATGAGGATCAGAGCAGCTCCCCCATCATTTAACCCTGACGCGTTGCCAGCCGTAACCGTCCCATCTTTTTTAAAAGCAGGCTTGAGCTTGGCTAAGCTTTCAGGACGTGTTGACGTGTTGGGATGCTCATCGGTTTTTATTTCTTCAAGTCCCTTTTTAGTCCTAATTTCAATTGGGACGATTTCGTCTGTAAATTTTCCTTCTTCTATTGCTTTCAACGCACGCTGATGACTTAAATAAGCCAGTTCATCCTGTTCTTCTCGCGTAATGTTATACATTTCTGCTAAGTTTTCAGCCGTCATTCCCATATGATAGTCGTAAAACGCATCGTTCAACGCATCATGGAGCATCGCGTCAACCACTTCGCCATTTCCCATACGATAACCACTCCGTGCCTTGGGTAAAAGAAATGGAATATTAGACATACTCTCCATACCTACGGCAGCCCCGATTTCAACCTTGCCCAGAGCAATCTCCTGGGCTAGGATTTCCATTCCCCGCATGGATGAAGGGCATAATTGGTTAACCGTTACACCGACCGTTTCCAAAGGGCAACCCACTTTTAAGGCAACCTGACGAGCTGGATTTCCCTTTAACCCCGCTTGAAAAACGTTTCCAGCAACAACCTCTTCGATCTGTGAAGCATCCATTGATACTTTCACTAAAGCAGCTCTCAAGGCTGCTACGCCCAGTTCAATTGCAGAAACACTCTTAAGTGCACCAAGATAATCACCAATCGGCGTACGTGCAGTGCTAACAATGACAACATCCTGCATTCGAATCCCCCTCCTCAGCCTGCACTTTTTGTAATTTTAAAACGATATTTTACTTTATGTATTGCAAGACATATGCCAATTTTCCGAAAATTCTGGTGTAGTTTTTCACATGCTCCCAAACCCCTATAAATATACAGTTCTCTGTTCCTAAATAAAAATGATTAGAATATGCTGAGAATTTGTAAAAAAATGCACTATTACGCGAGACTGTCTCCAAATTTCTACAGTAATATTTCAAAATAATAGGGAAGGGCTTGCAAATAGCTAACCTATCCCCTCCTTATCAATTCTGAAGAGAATGTCTATATTTATAGACATAAATTCTCAATTTATAGACATCTTGAGAAGAAAAGCTCTACATCATAATGACCCTTAGATCATGACGCAGAGCTTAGCTTATTCATTATCTTTTTAAATACTAAACGTATGGTTCCCTATCTGTTTAATCACTGCGCGACTCTTAATCCAGCGATCTGTCGCCGTCCTAGGATTAAAGTAATAAAGCGCGCCTCCGGTCGGATCCTCACCCGCTAAAGCAGCCTCTGCCGCCCGGTAAGCTTCTTCATCGGGAGTGAGATGAATTTGCTTATCAATAACAGCCGTAAATGCCCCCGGCTGATAAACTACGCCATGAAGCGTCTTGGGGAAACCTGAACCCTCGAGTCGGTTGAGCACAACAGCTCCCACGGCCACTTGTCCTTCAAAATTCTCACCGCGCGCCTCCGCATAAATTACGCGAGCTAACAAATCGATATCAGCTTGTGAAACTTTAACCTTTGGCGTCTTCTCCTCCGGCTTTTCTTCCTTCACAACGTATTCCTGCGCAACGTGTTTCTTCGCATCTTGTTCCAGAAAATTTTGTTTCTTCGCATCGTGATCCTTTAGACTTTCTTCCAAAGTGCGTTCCGGAGTCTGTTGTCCTCGGGAAAGGTGAAGAGAATTCTCACTCACGTTTGCGGATCCCTGACTAATACTATCTTCCATCATAATCTCGACCGTTATGACTCCCTCGACGGTTTGAGCTTGACTAGAACTGAGCGACAGTCCCTGACTTAGCACCGAAAACAGACTGTTCACTTGTGCCTGATCTGGCACTTGGGATTGTATTTTAAGTTTTTGGGGTTTCTCTACCTTGGTAGCTAACTGTTCCATCCGTTCACTACCCATTTGTCCACTTACAGGATAAATCGTGCTTTGCCAGAAAAATAACACAAGCACCCCGCATAAGAACATTGCCGAGGATTTCCGGCATCGTCGGTGTGGCAAAAAAAATCACCTCTTCAGTAAGAATTATTTCTATTCTTTCCCAAAGACAGTGATTTTTATAACTCTTGAATTTTTTCCTTAATCGCAATACCCTTTTTTTCGTAATTTTTGAACATGCTCTTCAAGAATTTCTTCAAGATCAATCCCATATTGTTCCTCTAAAACGAACATCATCGTCACCGCAGTTTGAGCCACATCGACGAGCTCTTGAGCCACCATATGCATAGCTTCAGCATCTTCCACCCGTAATCGCTCGCCACTCAACCCTCGAAATTTCCCTATGGCTTGAGCCAGTTCCCCTGACTCTTCCATAATCTTTAAAGCTGTACTCTCTAGTGATGGACTGAGCCGATTTAACCGCGGTAATGTCACCGTTTTTGAACGCCGAAGTTCTTCCATAGTTTACCCTCCTTGGCCTGGCCGTTTCTTCAATTTTTGATGGGGATATCCATAAGGGCTTGCCCGTAATCAGGCAATGGATACAGCTCGCTCTGAGGCTTCTGAGGCTTCTGAGATTGACTCGCTTGAACTTTGAGCGATGAACTCTCTGCAGCCACAGTTTGAACCACAGCTATGGCCCCTTCCTGTAAGTCGACCCCTTGCTCACCCTGAATCGTGCGATGCGTTACTAACCAGTAGGTTTTTCCGGATTGCAGAAGATCGCTTGGGATAACCTGAAGCTCATGATCACTGAGCGGAACAAATTCGAGCGGTACACGTTGCCCACTCTCTTTCTCGATGAGTTCCAAGCTATCCGCCGTCACAGTTTGCCAGTTGATTGGGCTTGTAAATTTAACGGTGAACTTCTTATCCAGCGGGACTTCTTGTAACCCGTTTAGTTCTCGATAATTCGGATAGAAAAGAGGCCACCCCTTCTCTTTTTCAACCTCACTCACATTGATCCGCTCTTGCCCCATCCCGATTTGGACGTTCGCAGTGTTGATCGTCGCCATTAAGTCAGCATAGGCTCGCCAAAAATCAGGAGTTCTAGCCTGTTCTAAAGAAATATCCCAGTACTTCCCGTCGGCAAAAATCCGAACGTATTTATTCTGCCGTGTATTTTCTTCAGAACCTCCCGTACTCACCAGAAGAAGCTCCGCTGCTTTTTCCGAATCTGAATTCACAATTTTGATATCCGGGCTAACCCCTACTCCGTTAATTTCATGTCCATAAGGAGAAAAGAACTTAGCAATCGTCATCTTGAGCACGCTTCCATCGGATAAAGGAAACATCGTCTGAACTGAACCTTTGCCATAGGTCCGGTTCCCTAGGATCGTCGCTTTGTTGTAATCCTTAACGACGCTCGTCAGAATCTCCGAAGCGCTCGCACTATTCTCATTGGTCAAAAACATCGTCGGTTCACTCAAGGTAACCTCTTGTTTGACCCCAGGATAAGTCACGTATTCTCCGCTTCTATCCTTTGTTTGTAAGGCTGTCTGCTCTCCAATAAAATATCCTGACAAACTTAAGGCTGTGCTCAAATACCCTCCGGGATTATCTCGCAAGTCGATGATCCACGCTTTCGCTCCTTTTCCCTTAAGCTCCTTGACAACCTGATCAAATCCTGCCGGCGTCGTAGCCCCAAACGTATGAATGGCGATATATCCAATTTTATCTTGAACAAGGTTTCCTTCAACGGTCGGAATTTCTATGGCACGACGCATAACCGTTAAATTCAAAGTCGTCCCACCCCGTTGCACCGATATCTGAACTGAACTTCCATCTAGTCCCCGCAAAAGACCCACAGCTGTTTCCTGGGGGAGCCCCGCTAAAGCTTGTCCATCAGCCTCGGTAATAAGATCACCCGCCTGGAGTCCAACCTCTGCAGCCGGAGAACCTGCCATCACAGAAGTAATCCGAATCCCTTCCGGAACGAGTTCAATATAAACTCCAATCCCGGAAAACGTCATATCCATTGAGTTGATAAACTTTTGATACTGATCTGCAGTGAAATAGATTGTATGCGGATCCCCAAGTTTCTGTAACGTTTCTTCAATACTTGGCGCTGTTAAGACCTCACTCGATACCGGGTCAACATATTGATTCTGGAGAAGCGTCCTCACTTCAGGGAGTGTATTTTCTACTGCCAGAACTGGAGTTGTGAGAAGTAAACTCATCGATAACACTAAAGCTACTGCTGTCTTTATTTTAAAATTCCATCTAAACATCATCTTTTCCCCGTCCTCTCTTCCTTCCTTGATTCGACATCAATCGCCTGATTCCTGTCATAAACTAATCCATCAAGGAAATAGAGACCCGAGAAAACCCCTACTTAGACTAACCCCAAAGCCCCTCGAATATTGAGAAGAAGTGTGTTCGAAGCGATCGGCTTTGTTAAAAAGGAATAAGCACCCGCTTTCCGGGCTTGTTCTTCCCATTGCTGCTCCCCGCCAACCATTATCACGGGAATAGCTTTTGACCGCTCATTCAACTTCAAGAGCGTAAGAATCTCAAGACCCGTCAAAACAGGCATTTGCCATTCTAGAATAATAAGAGAGGGTTTATCGTCAGAAAATGATAACCTCAAGCCCTCATCTCCTGAAGATGCCGCTTTTGTTACAAACCCACTATTCTGCAAGATTTCCTGGAGACGCATTCGCGTAGAATTCTCTTGTTCGACAACGAGTAAATACCCGGACATTAATGTTTACCTCACTTCATTCAACTCTTAATCTTCTGCGCAGTTTGAATATCGTTTCATTATTCGGAACATCGTTTTGCGAATAGTTCAAAAAAAATAAAAGATTCTAACGCACTTTTTCTATTTTAATCCATATCGCCTTGTTTTTCAAACAATAATTAACATTTATGGTGAATATATTTCATCATTTATAATTCTTGGATTAGCACTTTTTGAAAAGCTACAGGAAACGCAATTTTCTCGAGCTCTTCCCGGCTAACCCAACGCATACCCTCTTGGGGTTGTAGCTCTTCAGAGCAGTCTAAAACGATCCAATACATTTCCCAGCGTCGATGACTAAAAACATGATAAAGAGGACCCTTGACTTTTAAGTGTTGTTCCAGCTGGTACCAGACATTCTGATCCTGTACGCGGTCCCAGATCACACGCTGATAGAGCTCATACCAAACCTTCGTATCCAAGACTACAGAATGAGCATTCTCAAAGAACTCCGCAACCGCTGCAGGCCAAGTTTGCTCCGCCCATGCTTTCCTATCCTGCTGAAAAATTTCTTCCCCAGGAAACTCCCAAAGATTCGCTAAGAGCCCCTCCGCAGGTCGCTTGTTGATAAGGAATCGATCTCCCTTTCGAAGGACCAGCGTTAAACGTAAAGATTCGGTCACCCGTTGTTGCCCTTGTTTCACTGGAAAAGCAAGCTCTTGCGCCAGCTCATGAGCAGCGCACGCTCTGTTTAACGGGCAGTCTTCGCATTTGACGATTTTCGGAGCACACAAAGTCGCTCCTAATTCCATTAACGCCTGATTAAAATCACCCGGATAATCGCTGGGCTGACAATCCTCTAGAACCTCACGAAAAAAACGACGGCTCTTCACTCTCCCCGTCGGTTCCTCCCAAGCCAGGATCCGCGCCAGAACCCGGTTAACATTTCCGTCAATGGCCGGTACTCTTTCCCCAAACGCAATACTAGCAATCGCCCCAGCCGTATACTCACCCACCCCTGGAATTTTCAGCAATCCCTCATAATGTTCCGGAAACTTCCCGTCGCTATTGTCTAAGATAAAGCGGGCGCCCTCCCAAAGATGACGAGCACGTGAGTAGTAACCGAGTCCTCTCCACATTTCCAGAACTTCTTCAAGTTCAGCCTGTGCTAAACTCTGAACTGTAGGGAACCTCTCCAGGAAGGCAAGATAATAAGGGATAACCGTTTTGACTTGAGTCTGCTGCAACATCACTTCAGATATCCAAATAGCATACGGATTCTTCGTCTTTCGCCAAGGCAAGTCTCGTTTAACCTTCCAAAACCATTGTAAAAGAGACTCCGACCAAACATCCATTAACGACTACTCCTTTATTCAAATTAAAAAATAGGAGAAAGTCTCCTTACGCGAATGAAACTTTCTCCCTCTTCAAATATTGCTCAATTTCTACCGGTGGACGAGGTTTACTATAGAAGTAGCCTTGAATCTCATCACAGTTTTTATATTTCAGAAAATCCAATTGTCCTTCTGTTTCCACCCCTTCAGCAATAACCGTCAAATGGAGGTTATGGGCCAACTGAATAATGGCAATAACAATAGCCTCCCCATTTTCATCCCTTCCGATATCTTGAACAAAAGATTGATCAATCTTTAACGTATCAATAGGAAGTTTCCGTAAGTAATTCAAGGACGAATAGCCTGTCCCAAAATCATCAATCGCAATAGTCACACCGAGTTCCTTCAAGCGCTTCAATTGTTTAATCGAACTTTCGACGTTTTCCATTGCAATGCTCTCTGTAATCTCAATCTCGAGCCACTGCGGATCCAAGCCGGTTTCCTTTAAAACCTCAGCAATGCTCTCAATGAACATCGGCTCACGGAATTGGCGGGCCGAAATATTCACCGAAATGGACTGAGGGGGATACCCCATCTCCTGCCACTTCAAATTTTGATCACAAGCACAGCGCAACACCCACGCCCCAATTGGGACAATCAATCCGGTTTCTTCAGCAATGGGAATAAACACTGCCGGCGACACACTCCCTTGGATCGAAGAATTCCAACGAAGAAGAACCTCCAACCCCTTAATCCGGCCTGTCCGAATATCAACTTGAGGTTGATAATGCAGGGAAAGCTCTTCTCGTTCCAGCGCCCTGCGCAAATGATTACCTAAGGCTAGCTTTTCTTGGATCTTATCATCAAGCTTACGTGTAAAGAATTGATAATTATTACGCCCCAGCTCCTTAGCATAATACATCGCTGTATCCGCTTGTTTGAGCAACGTTTCTTGATCTTCACCATCATCAGGGAAAATACTGATTCCTAGGGTTGGTGTAATAAACACCTCATTCTCTTCAATATAAAAGGGCATCGCAAAGGCGTGGATAATTTTCTCGGCGATCAAGCTTGCCTCTTCAGGTTGCTTCAACTCGGATAAAAGAATAACAAACTCATCGCCTCCTAGACGTCCAAGCGTCCCTTCCATACATAAACTTGCGATTCGATTCGCGACGAGTTTCAACAACTGATCTCCTACATTATGCCCTAAGCTATCATTGATCAACTTAAACTGATCAAGATCTAGGAAGAGGACAGCGCATTTATGCTGTTCAATCTGGGCCTGCTTAAGCGAACTGTCTAAAAGGCTTTTAAAATAACACCGGTTTGGCAACTCGGTCAACGCATCATAGTGGGCCTGATTCCAGATCGCCTCTTCAGCCTGTTTCCTTTCAGAAATATCTCGAACCACACCAAGCGTCACGGATTGGCCGTTGAGATTGGCACTGGCTAAACTTATTTCGACCGGAAAGTTTTCCTTATCTTTAGTAAAATGAATCGCTTCAAATCGAACTTCCTCTTTTCCTTCTCGAAGAAAGCGTTCAAAATGCGACTCCTTCTTCAGCGCACCAAGGTCTCGAATGTTTAAACTTAAAAGTTCCTCACGCTTAAAGCCATACATCGTCTCAGCCGATTCATTCGCATCAATAATTTGACCCTCTGTGTCAATGAAAAATATAGAATCATTTACCTGTTCCGCCAAAATACGAAAACGTTCTAAATGCTCCCGTTCTTCGGCATAAGCAAATGCAAGTGCTAACTGATGTGAAAAATGCGAATAAAGCGTCCTGCGTCTGGAATCAAAATAGTCCGGAATATCTGAATAAAGAACAAAAACTCCCAAAATCGTTTCCTCATGAAGCAGTGGGAATGCAGCAACTGAACAAATGCTACTCCCCTCAAAATCCTTCCAAACCTGATAAGCTGGATTCCCTTCCACGGATAACGTTTGAGGTGTACCTAATCGTATTGCTCTGCCGGCAGCGCCCTCACTATATTCCGAATCATCCCAGCGCACCACTAAATGGTCCAAGGCCTCAATTCCAGCATGGGCTATGAAGTCAACTCGCCCATCCTCCTCTTTAGAACCCACCCAAACGTAACTAAAGTCCAGTTTTTCGACCAATTCCAGACAGAGTGATTTAGTAATCGTCTCAAGAGGAATCTTTGAAAGGACCATTTGGTCAATGTCATTAAGAATTGCCGTTTTAATCTCTGATCTTTTTTCCTCAGTATGATCAACTAGTGTGAGGACCATCTCCTCTTCCCCTGTCTCCAAATTCTCAAGGGGATCATAATTAACCAACAGCCAGAGTTTATGTCCACTCTTCTGGATGACTTCAACTAGGCAATTTCGCTCAGAATCCAAGGTATGTAGGCATTTCTGAACCAATTCATCCCAAGATAATTCTATTCCGTCGACACGGAATTTCGGGCCTGACTCGAGCTCTAATAAACGTCTGGCCGAGTTATTAGCATGAACTAATTGGCCTTCCTGATTAAGCACCAAAATTCCGCTTGAGACCCCTTCATAGACTCCTCGATAATAGGTTTCCCGCTCCTGAAGTTCGTCAAATTGCTGTCTTAATTCTTCCTCAGTTGCCACAAGTTCCTCATGTGTCGCTCCGAGTTCCTCATGAACCGTTTCTAATTGGGAATAACTTTCATATAGTCTTTTTTCTGAGTCCATCAAGGATTGAACAGAACGATTGATCATTCCATATAAAAGTAAAGAAGTCACTACGACGTACGCCCATCCTTTTTCCGTTTGCACCCATGTTAACATCTCTTGATCAAACCCCAGCATTTTAAGGAATTGGTCGGAAAAAAGGATCCAAGCGCCTCCTATGACAGCGTAAATTATCGTAATTTCTAGGGGAGTTTTATCCTTGAACTTTTTCTCTTCCATAGATAATCCTCCTTAAAAAATAGAACAATTCTAATTATACATATAAAACCCCCATAATTCCATAAAATCTTCCTAATTCCCTCAAAACATTTGATATTTTCCTAAATAAAGTAAGAAATCCAAGGCATTTCAAAAGTTCACTTGAAATTGCCTTGGATTTAGGGGGGATTTAGGGGAATAATTCATTCCCGTTTAATCAAGATAGTGTATAGATTCAACAATTGGTCAAGCTCCTGACTCATTTGAACCACTTCTGGATCAACAAGTCTCCGGCCATTGGCTAGGTTATAAAGCCGATTTCTCTGCTCATCAATTTGGCTCAATAGCTTGTCCGCTCGCATCAGTCTATCGCTTCCTTCTTCAAACGTCTCAGTCATGATATGCTTTCCCGCCCTTTCTGATAAGAGATGGGCTCAATTCCCTAGCCATATCCTAACCTAACCTAACCTAAATTTAATTAAATTATCTTAACCCGAGCCATTCAATTCTTACTCATTAAATAAACTCAATCTCCATATTTCTAACACAGTCTCTAAATACTTCCCTTTAATCCATATTGTACCATTATTTTTCCTCTTTTCCTAGTCACCTAAAGCAATTAAAAAGCCGATGCTCCTTCAAAAATCCGGAACATCGGCTCAAACTAACTCGCTATATTAATTCGACAAACTCGTGATTGGAGCAGGAATCCTGCCTCCCCGCCGTACAAATTTGCGCGCTGAAAACGGATTTACTTTGATAACAGGAGCCCCACCAAGCAAACCTCCAAACTCAACACGATCTCCTGCCTTCTTTCCTATTGCCGGGATCACACGAACCGCCGTCGTCTTCTTATTGATCATACCGATAGCAGCCTCATCCGCAATAATTCCAGCAATCGTTTCCGGTTCCACATCCCCTGGAATTGCAATCATATCCAGTCCCACGGAACAGACACAGGTCATCGCCTCTAACTTTTCGATAGTAAGCGCTCCCGTTTCTACAGCATAAACCATCCCCGCATCTTCCGAAACAGGAATGAACGCTCCACTTAATCCCCCAACATGGGAAGAAGCCATTGCTCCTCCTTTTTTCACGGCATCATTCAGCATGGCTAAGGCTGCCGTTGTCCCATGCGCTCCGCAACGTTCAAGACCCATGTTTTCCAAGATCTCCGCTACACTATCGCCAATCGCAGGCGTCGGGGCCAAGGACAAATCGATAATTCCAAACGGAGCGTTCAAGGCCTTCGAAGCTTCGCGTCCAATGAGTTCTCCAGCCCGTGTGATCTTAAACGTCGTTCGTTTAATTAGATTAGCCAGTTCGCTCAAATCCGCATCTGGATTTTTTTCGACCATTTTCGCCACAACACCAGGTCCACTCACGCCGACATTGATGACCACTTCCGGTTCACCCACTCCATGGAACGCTCCCGCCATAAACGGATTATCTTCCGGAGCATTACAGAATACAACGAGCTTAGCCGCACCAATTCCATCTTGATCCGCTGTAAGCCGTGCGCTTTCCAACACAACATGGCCCATTTTCAAAACAGCATCCATATTAATTCCAGCTTTAGTTGACCCAATATTAACTGAGGAACACACATACTCTGTCTCGGCTAGCGCTTGAGGAATCGCCGCGATAAGAGCCTCATCTCCCTTGGTGAAGCCTTTTTGGACAAGTGCTGAAAATCCGCCCAAGAAGTTAATCCCTACTGTTTTCGCCGCTCGATCTAGGGCTTTAGCAAGGCGTACCATTTCCTCTGGCTTAAAATTCGACCCTAATAGGGCCACCGGAGTCACCGAAACCCGCTTATTAACAATCGGAATTCCATACCGCGCCGCCAGTTCTTCCCCAACTTGAACGAGATTCTCCGCCCGGTGGGTAATTTTATCATAGACTTTCTGCTCCACGACTTTGATGTCATCTCCTGCACAATCGAGAAGTGAGATTCCCATCGTAATCGTACGAATATCTAAATTCTCCTGTTCAACCATCTCTAGTGTTTGCATAATCTCTTGGGGTGTTATATTTAGAGTCATTCCGTTCTCTCCTAACTTGTTAAGTTATTTGTAGTTTGTCTGGGTCGTGTAGCTTCCCGCACATCCGTTCACTTCGCGCTCCAGGGCTAGCACACGCGCTTCCGTAGCAGCTTCGCCAAACCCTTCTGCTTTCTGCATGTGAACCAGGTGGCTTCGCTATGCTACGGAAGCATCGTGCGCCGTCCCGCCCCTCCGCGAAATCGTTCACTCCTGTGCGGGAAGCTACTCTTGCAGGTCAATCTTCAAGCAATTCTTCGAAGCAAGTTACAATTACAGTTAGCGAGGACTCTGAGTGAGCATTGATCAAGCTTGGTCAAAATTGCTCTTACCTTTGCTTAACGAGTCACAAGGCCGAAACACTTCACTGGAGTGTTTCGCTCGCCGACACTGAGCCAAGGCGACGGCACAGGACGTGCCTAGTGCAGACTGCGCCATGGATGGCATAGCAGATCTGCGCGGCGAATTTGGAGGGCATTACGCAACTTGCATCCAGCAGTTATGCCCTTAGCTTGGTCTGCGAGCATACCTTCCGAGCGTCTGTAACGTAACTCTGCTTGCAAGAGCTTTAGATTCGATGCATAAAAGTAAAGACATCCTCATGCTGAGCTGTCACTTTGAGCCCGCGGCCTTCCCCTTCTTCGTTGAGCTTCTTCGAAAGTTCCCCGAGGGAAATCGAGGACTGACTCATATCAACCACCATCATCATGGTAAAAAAGTCGTGTAAAATCGTCTGGCTGATATCGAGAATATTTACCGAGTATTCCGCTAAACGCCCGGTCACCCAGGCAATAATTCCGATTTGATCCTTTCCGATCACTGTGACGATTACACGATTAGACTTTTCCTGAGTAAGACTGTTGCTCATTTTCTAGAACTCCCTTCAATTTTCCATACTTTTCATAGTTTTAGCATTTTGACTCTCTTCTCATCCTACTTTAAACGAATAACTCAATGAAAAAAGCCTCATCCTTAAGGATAAGACTCTGGAGAATTTCAGGCTAATACCCTCTGTCCTTTTGCCTGAGAGATTATGCAGCTTACGCTGTTTGCCCCTTCGGCGTCCTTATCGGAACTCTCCAGAGATCTGTCCACTTACAGTGAAGCGACTGCTCTCCTGCAAAGCATCATCCAGTTGTTTCATTATGAAATTAAGGTTTATTATATCGCAGAAGCATACCACATTTCAACAAAAAAGTGAATTCAGATCTATTGAAAAGAAATAAGATGAGGGGCGTTGCACGACCATAAGTTGTGTAACGCCCCTTTTGCTTTACTGCCGAGTAATTCCCTCTAATACAATAGAAGAATCGACCGTCAGATTTGCATCCTTATTCGCAATCATTTTAATAGCCGATCCCTCATTAAAGGTTACATTTGAGGGTGTAACTACCACGATCTGATCATAATTTCCCTTAAGCTCAACTTTCTGCTCAGGGTTCAGTGAAACAACATATAAGACAGGAATTCGATTCGGGCTTGTGTTGGTGACAACCCCTTCCACTACAGCCACCCCTTGATCATCGAAGGTCCCCTGAAGCTCAATATTCGGCTCCGTTTGTGCAAGCTTGCTAATAACAACTTTCCCAAAACTTCCACCAGATGCATCAAGTGTTGCCTGGGCACTGGCTACCGTGTTTTCGATAGTCGTTCCCGTAGTAACCGTTACGCCGACCTGACTTGTGCTTTCCACAATCAGCGTCGCGATCTCACTATTAGCAATCTGGATTCCATCGGGTCCGCCCGATAGAACTAAGATACTCTTCGCTTTAACGTTATCCATTCTAATTTCGCCTTGAGCACCAGGGTTGATTATGATCCCGCCCTGAACCGTAACATTTTTAAGGGTCACATTATTTCCCTCAATATACAGATTGTAAGGAGTACTTAGTCCATTTACCGTAACATTATTGCCTGTTACAACTCCATTATCGTTCAAAATCTCTGGCAGATTCGCTTGAGCAGAACCAACCATCGCTCCATCTTGTGCATAAAGGGCCATTGAGGACATATCCTCAAGCACTTGATCAGGAACAACGGGTTTACCCCCAAGCGCCACTAAATCAGCGGGCACAATCGGAAAGAAGTTCGTCTTAATGAAATCCCGAGTTCCTGCTGGTAAAGTTTGATTATCAATTAAAAAGATCGCTGAAGAAGTTTGAGATGCCAAAGATGATCCTGCTAAAGCATCGACAAGATTATTATCATTACCACTGGCTAAATAGAGTTTTTTCCCTTGAATTACCCCGGCAAAAGCTTCGATAATTTTTACATTGGTCCCAAAACGGTCGCTTCCTCCTAACCGTTTTGGATTCGTGAGCGCCTGTTCCACGACAGAACTCAACGCTCCCTCTCCTCCTAATACATAAGACTGTTTAATTTGCTTCGTCTTTAGATATTCTTTTACGCTTTGTGGGAGTTGATCGGCCTCCGAAAGAAAAATCGGTATTCCTTGACTTGCCGCAATTGCTGCCACCGATAACGCATCCGCATTATTATAGGCCGTACTCACGATCACTTGATCAAAACTACCCAACTCTTTCGCAATATTTAACGACGTTTCAAAGCGGTCTTGCCCCCCTAAAGGAACAACTTTAAGTCCGAGACCATTTTCGAGTGTATCAAGAACAGAGGATTTAATAACCCCACTACCACTTGTGACATAAACCGTCTTTACGCCCAGCCTTTTCAATTCTTTTTCGGTATAAGAATTAAGAGTATCTCCCTCTGTTAAAAGAATCGGAGCTTTTCGCAGATGGGCTAGCGGCGCGGCCGTCAAAGCATCGACTAAGTTTTCATCCATTCCAGCAGAAAGAACAGCATAATCGCTTGAATTATCCGCCCAACCCGCCTCAGCAATTTGTGCAGCCGTTTCATAACGGTCAACTCCTCCCAGCCTCTCGGCCGGGTCTTTAGGTAACTCACTCATTTTAAGTTGAGAAAGTGAAGTCAAGGTATTGGCAATACTATTCTCCTCAGCTAAAGCAGGACTTACCCAAATTGAACCTAATAACAACGTAACCGCAAGGATCGGCGCAACCTTCTTTGTAAACGTGGGCTTCATTCACATTCTCCCTTCAAATCTATAAATACACTTACCTGACAAGATTAAAAGAAAATGTGAAGCTTGTCATTATGAACTTAATGGTAAAACATTAAAAAAGCAGAAATTGCCTTCAAATAAATTTGAGACAATTTCTGCTTTTTAACCCTAAACGAAGGACATGTCCTCTTGTTTTACTGTTTATTTATTCTTTTGGAAAAGAACTTGGATTCCAACCGCTCCGTTTATTATCCCGTCTCCCACGGTCTTTACCAAAACCCCCACGATCGTTTCCAGAGCCTCGGTTATTACTACCACGACCCCGATCATTTCCTCGATACCCTCTTTGATCAAAAGGCCCTCGATGAGCCCCCTTTGAACGAAGCGGAGCAACATCCGTTAGGTGGACTTCTACTGCATCCGGTTCCTTCGTTAACATCTTAAGCGCTGCAGCTAACAAAGTCACCGAGTCCGTTTCTTCCAGCAGATCTGTTGCTAATCCTTTATAAGGGCTAAGGTCTTCTTCGTCAATAACACGCATTAACTTCTCCATCGTAATCCGTTGCTGTCCTTCGATCGCTTCAACCAAGGTCGGAATGGGTTTACGGATCATCTTCCGTTTCGTGAGCTGTTCAATCATGCGTAATTGTCCAATCTCACGAGGAGTCACGAAGGTTACCGCTAATCCGGTTTTACCTGCACGACCTGTTCGTCCGATTCGGTGAACATAGCTCTCTGGATCTTGGGGAATATCGAAATTATAAACATGGGTTACCCCACTAATATCCAAACCCCGTGCTGCCACATCCGTAGCCACTAAGATCTCAATCGTTCCTTCTTTGAACTGACGTAATACGCTATCCCGTTTACTCTGCGTCAAATCGCCATGAATGCCTTCCGCCGAATAGCCTCGTTTATTTAACCCTTCCGCAAGTTCATCAACCCGTCGCTTCGTCCGACCAAACACAATCGCGAGCTCTGGAGACTGCATATCTAAAAGCCGACAAAGGACATCGAATTTTTGTTTTTCTTGCACTTCAAGATAGTGTTGCTCAATATTAGCCACCGTCACTTCTTTTGCTTTAACACTAATAAGCTCCGGTTCTTTCATAAAGCGTTGGGCGAGATTCTGAATGCTTCTCGGCATCGTCGCCGAAAAAAGCAATGTCTGACGGTTTTCCGGGACTTCTTGTAAGATCGTATGAATATCTTCAACAAAGCCCATATTCAGCATTTCATCCGCCTCATCTAAGACGACAATCTTGATTTCGCTCAAGCGAATTGTTTTTCGTCTCATATGATCCATCAAACGGCCCGGTGTAGCCACAATAATTTGCGGTCTTTTCTTTAACGCCCGAATCTGACGGTCGATCTCTTGCCCTCCATAGATAGGCAAGGTTTGAATTCCTTTAAATTGTCCAATCTTATTGAGTTCCTCCGCAACCTGCACAGCCAGTTCACGAGTTGGAGACAGAACAATACCTTGAAGCTGTTCTGCACCAGCCTCTATTTTCTCCACCAAAGGTATGCCAAAGGCTGCTGTCTTGCCTGTCCCGGTCTGTGCTTGCCCGATCAGATCTTTTCCCTCAAGAGCTTTGGGAATTGTTTGTTCTTGAATCGGAGTTGCCTCTTCAAATCCCATATTTTCCACGGAGTGAAGCACTTGTTCACTCATACCTAATTCACGAAATAAAGCCATTTATTTTTCTCCCAACAAATTATATATTTACACGCTTTAGTTTAACCCAGCATCTCAAATCTAAAACGAGCATCGATAAAGAAACTTTTTATTCCAGAATAAGAAAACTGCGGGTTGCATTAGAGTTTATCAGCAGAAAACTTAAATTTTCTGTTAGAACAAAAAGAACATCACGAAAGATTGTTATCACTCTATTATCCTTTATTTTTACTTGAAACACAAGAATTAGTTATATTTAGGTTCATATAATTTATTGTTTTAGGACAACATATTTACGGTTTGGAAAAGTAAACTTCAGGAGGGTGATTATGAATACTAAGAAAGAGATGACGACATTAGAAAATCTTGCGGAAGTTAAAGCAGATATGGAGGTCGCTGAAGAATTAAGTGCTCTTAAACAACAATATGTTCAAATGCAACAAGCCATCTCTAGCTTACAATCAAATTTAGGATCGCAAAATGGTGGAATGGGGCAAGCTCAAGGTCAACAACAACTTACCCAATTATTTGGTCAAATGGATCAATTTAAAAATCAATCAAAACAAGAGCAATTACAAAGTTTTGATCAGTTACAACAAGCTATTCAAACAGCGACTCAATCTTTAAATCAAGCGAGTCAATCCATCCAGTCATCAAAAGCATTAACACAAATGAATGATTTTATAGAACAAGCTCAATCCCAGCTTCAGAATATGTCACAAAATCCGCAACAAATGGCTCAGGGCTCACAACAACAAATGAGTCAAGACTCGCAGCAAAAGGGTCAAGGCTCACAAATGGGTCAGAATCTCCAATAAAAAAATAACGTAAAGCGGAGCTGTCTCAAATAATGTCTAAGGACATTAAAGAGACAGCTCCTAATCTCTCCTACCTTATTGGGTTATGCTACGAAAAATTGTTTACTTTTAGTTTAAAAAGGGTTCAGGGAATCTCTTCCCAGAGAAACCCGCAAATGAGAATTAAACTTAAGAAGTTAGATTAAGAGAATTATTTGCTAAGAAGGAAGAATCCCGAACCCATTTTATCCTATTCTGAATAGCCTAACTTAATTAACGGTATTTCTTACCAGAGACAATGCAACCAAAATCCTGTTCGTCATGGCTAACGTTAAGTGCATCACTTCTTCCTACCACATTGTGTAGATTAATAAACAAAGCATAAGCTATATTGCTATCTTAATCCTTATCGGCTAGGTGTAATTTTCTAATACGAGAAAGGTATAATGAGGGCAAGAGTGATGCTAATCACACATTATTCCTAAAATATTAGCTAAAATAGATTTAACCGAATAGTAATGCATTGGAGGAAGAAAATGAATAACTTAATGAAAAACATTCAATTCTCGGAACCCCTAAATTTAACGGAATTAATAAGCTACCAAGAAGGTCAGGTCGTCAGCATGACTATCGCACAGATACCCGCAGTGAGTATTACTCTATTTTCCTTAGATAAAGGAGAAGGAATTAGTACACACATAACTGCAGGTGATGCCATGGTTCAAGTCATTGACGGAGAAGCAGAAATTACAATTGGGGAACACGTTCTTACTGTAAAAGCCGGTGAAACAGTAATAATGCCATCTAATATCCCTCATGGGCTAGAAGCTAAACAAAGATTTAAAATGCTGCTCACCGTCATCAAAGGTTAACAATTTCCGTTCCCGCTCGATCATGAATTCGCTTTGAATCAAAAAGGGGAACCCCTAAGAATGTTACGACACAAGTAATCCATTCTAAATAGATCACGTGCGGGAACACCCGAATCGCCGGTACAAACTGCCACAGCACTAACACCAGGATTCCTACCAGCGTGGTATAGAAAGCCGAGTTTTTACGAGCCATGCTCGGGAAAAACGTGGTGAATAAGAAGACTACGGTAAAGGCAGTGGTTAAACTTAGCCCAATCAAGAGCGTTTTGACAATGCCACTGACCGTCAAAGCTAAACCAAAAGTGAGCGCACCTAAAATAATAACCGCAATTTTGGTCACCTTTGTCAGCTTCTTATCCTCACACCCGGGGTTCAAAAACCGTTTATAAATATCCTGTGAAAAGAGCGTAGCCGAACCAAGCAATAAACTTCCTGCAGTCGAAACATCCGCTGCCCACAGTGCTGCTAACGTCACTCCTGCAATATAAGGATTTAAAGACATAATCATCTGCGGTAAAGCGAGTGTCGCACTCATTGAAGGAAACATGGCTTTTCCTGCAATGCCCATCAAAGCAGCAAGAAAACCAATTGGTAGCATGATTAAACCCCCGATGATAAAACCATTGCGAGCCGTCTTTGAATCTTTGGCGCCACATGCGATTTGTACCACACCCTGTGCAGAAAAACATTGCGTAACCATGACGGCAAACCAACTCGCAATCGCCATCCAGCCTAGACCGTCCACTAAATGAAAATAAGGCACTTCTTGAGGAACTTGCGCAGCTATAGCGCCAATTCCGCCCTGATTAGTGACCGTTATCACGGTGGCAATCCCAATCCCTACATAAATGAGAGCAACATTTAAGATATTAGAAAGCCCAGACGACCACATTCCTCCCACAAAGGTGATTCCGATGAAAACGAGGGCACTCGTGATCATGCCTGTGCGCAGGGTAAAAATCGAAGGGAGCATGGAAGCGAGGATAGCTCCACCCGCGAGATATTGCATCGAAGTTGTAACTAAAAGAATCGTGATTTGGCTCGCAACCGCAATGGCGCGTCCCTTGACATCATAAAACTTCTCAAACATCTCAGGTACAGTCGTCACATGAAGCTCACGGTATTTTCCCGCTGCGAGCAGACCCATAGCAATCGCACCTGCGCCCCAAGCCACATTATACCAACCTGCAGCTAACCCTACGTTATAGGCCTGCTCAGCAACTCCAATCGTGGAGGCCCCACCAATGGCTAACCCCGTAATCGAGACGGCGACCAAAGGAGTCGTCAACTGACGACCGGCGAGCAAATACCCCTCACTCCCCTTCGCCAGCTTTTTAGCATAAGCACTAATCGCAAAAAGAACAATAATATACAGCAAAACGATAATCAATGGAATATTAATCACTTATTACTACTCCCCTTCCAAAGCGGTATCGTTGCACCACCATAAGGCATCAAGATGATATCCTGCTGCTCTTGATCGACACCTGCACTCTTCAGCGCTTCCTCTAAGGAGTTAACCCCCACGATGCCCATCGGTTTGACCAGTTCAGGCGCAATCGTGGAACAAAGAACGACTTTAGCCTTACGAGCAGACTCCACAGCTGCATAAAAAATGTAGCCTGGAATCGTAAAATTCTTCCGTAAATCCGGATCTAATGTCCCTTTGAGGAGAGGATCACTCCAACCGAAAAATTCATCCGCTCCTGCACCATCTCGGCACTCAGCCAGCATCAAGATGGTCCCCCCGGGTTTAACCGCCAAGGCCGCATTGAATAGGGTTTTCGTCCCTTGATAGAGAGAAATATCTTTAGGGAAGCCTCCGCAACTTGCAATCACCAGGTCAGCTTGTTTAGCAATAGGAACTCCGAACTTTTCATCGGCCCAGCGACAGCCCTCTTCCCATGCCGTCAGCCAATGTCCACCGACTAAACGAGCAATTTTACCATTCGTATGAATAATCGCATTCACCAGAAAATCCGGATTAACCAGTTCAGCCGCATCGACCATATCTTGATGCAAAGGGTTCCCTTCTAAGGCTCCCACCCCAATTAGCGGATTAGAGCGTTCAGCATTAGGATCAAGCGAGTGTAAGTGGTTCTGAGCAATCGTCTTACGACTAGCTACTCCTGGGAGAATCGATTTCCGTCCCCCACCAAAACCTGCCATCAGGTGATGAACAATCCCCCCCGTCAGAATCACTTTGCGCTCCACAACCCACTTATTGACCACAACTTCCGTTCCCCGCGGGGTTATTCCGACATGAACTAAATCAGCCTGATCACAATCATGATCGACAACCTTGATTCGATTATACAGCGCTTCCCCTACGATTTTCTTGTGTTCGTCAGGGGTTTGCCCACGATGGGTACCCGTTGCGACCAAGATCAGAATATCCTGATCCGGAATTTCCAACTCATTCAACCGTTTCACGATAAAAGGAAGAAATTCATGGAGCTTCACAAGCCGTGTGACATCACTAACAACAATCGTCACTTTATCCCCGGCTTGAAAATGGGAGTTAAAAGGAAGCGTTCCCACAGGATGATCCAAAATCATTTGAACTTCCTTTTCCACATCTTCAACACATTGAATTTCCTGAGCGTTTAGCTCCTGAATAACGTTTTCTTGTTCTAAATTAAAGGTTAAATATCCTTCACCGTATTTAAGCTTGTACTCCTGTTTCATTTTAAAAAGCCTCCTGAATAAATAATAAAAGCACCCCAAAGGGGTGCCTAAAAGACAAGACTACACCTCCTACTATACTACCCTGATTTAGTTTCCCAAATCCTACAATTATTGTTCAAAAACCAATCCGCCTACAATCCTACTGTTCTATAATAACTTAACATAGCGTAACCTGGCAAGAGATAAGTGAATAACCAATAGGGGATGAAGCACTTGAACTCAAAATTCAAGGAACTTCATCCCTTTGTTATATATATCCCATTACGATTCAATAACCCAGTCTTTTTAGATTTGCTCCGTCATCATCGGTGACTGCGGAGTTTTCCCCTTTTTTCTCCCAAAGAAACGTTTGTAACGAATATCTTCAAAGATCGTATAAATAACGGGGACCAGCAAAAGCGTGGAAAGCGTCGAGAAAGCCATCCCGAAAACAACCACGATGGCCATCGGAGCCATCGTCTCCGAACCTTCGCCAATACCTAATGCCATAGGAATCAAACCCAACACCGTCGCCAGCGAGGTCATAAGGATGGGGCGTAAACGGATTTGCCCCGCGTTTTCAATAGCATCCTCACGTCCTTCCCCTCGTTCTCGACGTTTATTAACATAATCGACGAGCACAATCGCATTACTCACAACAATACCGATGAGCAAAATCAAGCCGATAAAAGCAGGTACACTGATATTTTGCCGCGTCACGAACAACCCCAGCATCCCGCCTGAGAAACCCATTGGCAAAGACAAAATAATCGTAAACGGATGGAGTAAGGACTCAAACTGTGACGCTAACACCATATAAACCAGAACAATCGCCAAAGCCATCGCTAATCCCAATTGGGAAAAAGAATCCGTCATCTGCTTGTTCTGACCGTTTAATTCATACGTATAACCGTCAGGCATTGAATAATCCTTGAGCTTCGCTTCAATGTCCTTCGAAATACTGTTCACATCCCGATTGATGATCTGACTCGTGACATTCACTTGCCGAGTTTGACCTGTCCGACTGATCGCAGCCGGACCGCGATCCAACGTCACCGTAGCGACTTCACTTAACGGTACACTAATACCCAATAAGGTTGGAATTTGAGTTTGCTGCAAATTGGTAATGCTCGACTTCAACGTCTCATCGCCGCTAATCACAACATCAATTTCTTTGCCCTCATAGCGATAACGCGTCGCGGTCGTGCCGGAGATCGTCCCTTTAACAGCCTGAGAAATCTGTCCAGCCGTTAGACCAAATTGAGAGGCATTTTGGCGATTCACATGCACTTGAACCTCAGGAACCCCTTCATTCATACTCGTCTTAACTTCTCTCGTCCCATCAACTGAAGTGACAATCCCTTTGATATCATTACCTATTTGCTTGAGTTGATTAAGATCATCGCCTTTAATTGCCACATCGACCGGGGCCGTACTCCCCATCGACATCATATCTGTCACATTAACTTGGATCTGGGCCCCGGCGATATCTTTAGTCAAGCCCCGGATCTCATCTGCCACTTGACTCACACTACGTGTCCGTGCTTGAAGGCTCGTCAGTTGGACATTAACCGTCGCCACATTCGGGGAATTTCCACTGAGCGACAACGTTCCGCTATTACCGATCGAAGCAAAAACAGTTTTGACTTCCGCTATTTCCTTGATCTGCTTTTCAATTCGATCAACGATATCGTCCGTATCCTGCAATTTTGCGCCCTCTGGCATAGTCACCGTAACGGTCAATTGTCCAGCGTCTGTCACAGGCATGAACTCTGCCCCCAGCTGGGTCGTTGATAATCCCGTAAGCACAAAGATCACCAGTGAAATCACAACTACCGTTTTCCGATGATAGAGTGCATAATGCAAGAACTTTCGATAAGCGACCTCTAATTTTCCAAAAAGATGATCAAACCCCCGGCTAAAACGATCCATCACTCCCAAAAAACCTCGTCTGCTTTCGGGTATATTCTCAGCATTCATGATCTTTGAAGAAAGCGTGGGGACTAACGTGAGGGAAACAAGCAGTGAAGCCGCAAGAGACACGCAGACCGTTAATGACAAGTCTCGGAAAAGTGTCGCCGTCAGTCCTTGGACAAAAGCCATCGGTAAAAAGACACTAATCGTAGTCAACGTTGAAGCCATAACCGCCATCGCAATCTCAGAAACGCCTTTAATGGCTGCTTCCTTTTTATCATAGCCTTCCTGTCGAAAACGGTAGATATTCTCGAGAGCGACGACATTGTCATCCACCAAACGTCCCATCGCTAAGGATAATCCGCCCATAGTCATCATATTCAGGGAAACTCCCGCAAAATAGAGGACGATAAAGGTTCCCATAAGCGCAATCGGAATCGCCGTCGCCGTGATAAACGTCGTCCGGAAATTATGGAAAAACAGAAAGATGACGAAAACCGCCAACAGTCCGCTCATCAAGGCTTCTCTCTCAAGACTGTTAATGGATTGTTTGACATAAATAGACTGGTCCATAACCGTATTAAACTCAAGCTCTGGATAAGTCGTCTTGAGTTCAGTTAACGATTGCGCCACATCATCCGCAACTTGAACGGTATTTGTCCCGGATTGTTTTTGAATGGCTATCGTAATACTCTGCTCCCCATTGATCCGTGAGATCGCATTCATATCAGCATGGCCAAGACTGACCTCTGCAATATCCTTCAATTTAACGTGCCCGCCCGTTGACAAAGGAATGGACAGATTCTCAATATCCTCAAGCGTCTGGAATTCGCCCATCGTTCGAATGGTCAAATCCTGGTTGCCCTTTTTCACTTGCCCGCCTGGAGCATTCAGGTTCTCCGCTCCAAGTATTCCTGAAAGAGTAGCTACGCTTAAACCATACCCATTCATTTTTTCGCTATTGGTTTTGATAATAACTTGCTTTGTATACCCCCCGCTTACAGTGACGGAACCTGCCCCTTTGACGCGTTCCAAACGAGGTTTAATCTGATCTTCCACTAGGGTTTGTAAAGAAGCCAGATCCCCATCCTTTTGTGAAACCGTCAATTGAACAATCGGTGCCATCGTAGGGTCAATTTTCATAATCATCGGTGCCTGAACTTCCGACGGAAACATCCGCTTCACAAGATCGACTTTTTCCCGCATCTGCAAAGTGGCAAAATTCATATCTGTTCCATATTTAAATTGGGCAACGACCACAGAATTTCCCTCCGATGTGGTCGAAGTCACCGTGTCGATGTTTTCTACTGTGGAAAGGGCACCCTCAATCGGGTTCGTAATCGATTTCTCAATTTCCTCAGGCCCAACCCCGGTATAAGAGGTCACGACGACCGCGATCGGGATTTCCATATTGGGAAGTAAATCAATCGGCAGACGGCTAAGCGAAACTGAACCGAGCAGAATAATGATCAGCATGACCATGATGATCGTAACAGGACGTTTAACGGATACCTCAGCTAATTTCAAGATTGGCTCCCCCCCACGATCTTGACTTTACTTCCCTGTCCGACCAGAGTTTGCCCTTTAATCATGACTTGTTCGCCTGAGTTTAAACCCTTTGTAATTTCGACTTTCGCCCCCGTGTCCAGGCCTATTGTCACTTCTTTCTCGACCGCCATCTCATTTTCCACGACATAAACAAGCGATTTCCCATTCTTCGTTACAATCGCTTCGCTATTCACCGCTAAAACATCAGACCTTGATTTCGTAGCGATCTCCACCTTAGCAAACATCCCGGGTTTAATCTTGCCCTCAGGATTATCAATAGCCACTTTTATGGCATAAAGCATCGTCCGAGCATCTGCTGCAGGAGCGATGTTGGAAATTCTTCCGGTGAGTTCTTGCGCTTCTGCCGAAGGAATCGTCACTTTAGCCTCTTCTCCGACTTTTAGTGAATTCACGATATTTTCAGGGACATTAAGGGTCACATTAAGCGCATTAAGTTGAGTCAACGTCACCGAAGGCAGCGCACTTGAGGCCATTTCGCCCGGTTTGACATTAACAGCCGTCACTGTCCCCTCGGCCGGTGCTGTCATCACCGCATTACCTAATCCCTCCTGTGCCTGTTGTAAGCTCACCTTCGCCTGATCCCACTGAATTTGCACGAGTTGTAAAGGCGTCTCTGAAGCCTGGCTTTCAGCCGTTTCTAACTGAGCCTTCGAGATCGCGCCAGCCGCGAAAAGCTGTTGCTGACGTTCCAAATTGGTTTTAGCCAGATCGATTTGTTCCTTCGTCCGTTGATAATTCGTCTCCGCTGAACGTACCCCAAACGAAGCCATATCAACAGCCTTTTGCAAATCCGTTGTGTCCAGGGTAAATAACACTGTACCTGCACTGACCTTATCTCCAACTTGAATATGGACTGAACTCACTTTCCCTGGCATTTTCGGCACAAGGCTTAAATCTTGATCAGAATTTATCTTACCACTGAAATTCGTCGTCTCTACCAGGGTTTGAACCGCAGCAGGTAACACTTCTACCGGTATGTATTGCTCCTCAACCGAGGTGGCCGCCGTTTTCTGGGAGCCGCATCCCCCTGTCAAGAGAAGAAGGCCCACTCCTATTGTAGCTACTAATAATCGTACATTTGTCTGTTTCTTCAAGCCCTTACATCCTCCTCATCCTCGAACCGACCGTTCGGTCACTCATGAGTATTATACAACTCACCCTAGGAGGTTCGTCAAGCGATTCTTTATGCGGGAAACGCATGAAAAAAGCAGAAAAAAAGCCACGAAGTATTCACTCCGCAGCTCAGTTTCCCTTGACTTAAAACTTTTTAACTTGCTTATAGAAAAAGGATCCCAAAGAGAGTCCGAACATCGCCAATAAGGCAAGTCCCGCGACAACTCCAGCAACAATATAGCCAGCCGATGCCCATCTCAGCTCAAAAAGTACAAAGGAGAGGGTCAATAAAACGACTGTTAATTGATTATCAAAACGAGTTAACTCGTATGCTTGCGTTGGAACACGATCAATCCATTGGCTAAAAAAGGGTTTCGCGAAAAGAATGAACAAATTCGCTTTCATACCAAAAAGAAGTCCAACCCCTTCAATCAACCATAATATCGCAATAAATAAAGGCAGCTGTTCAAAAAAGGCAAGAATAAAAAAGGCGATAATTCCAGTCTGATTTGCTCTGATATAAGGAATGGGGACGTCTTTCATAGCTCGAACTCCTTTTCCAAAGGTTATTTAACCGTATGCAAATAGGCTTATAGCTGCTTATCTGTTTTGTTAGTGTATTCTTTTTAGACTTTCTTGTCAAACCTCACTCGAAAATCGATTCAATAAACGTGGTCCGTTCCTTAACTAAGTCATATTCCTTTGCTTTGACCTGATTTAAATCTTGGCCCGCGAGTAAGACGCGCACAATCGGGCGCATCGGTAAGCTCTTATTTTGATCGACAACAATTCCAATCTCTCCCGTATTGAGCTTAACTGTACACCCCGTGGGATAAGCTGCAATATGTTTTAAAAAGGTAACCACCAAATCATGGGGGAACAACTTGTCTGAGCAACCCATTAAAATTTCACAAGCCTCATGAGGCAACATTCGCGTATGTCCCGGTCCGTCATTAACCATATTATCATAGAAGTCAGCGATCCCGACAATCTGGGCCAACTGATGAATTCCTTCTCCCTCTAACTTTCGGGGATAACCTGATCCATTCATTCTCTCATGATGTTGAAAAGCGATATGGGCACTTAAAAGATTTAGCTCCCGTTTTGAACGCAAAATATCGAACCCTAAACTCGTATGAGTTTTATAAAGATCCTCTTCCTTCGTCGTAAACGATTCGCGCTTGCGTAATAGCTCTTTCGGCAGCTTCACGGTTCCGATATCATGAAACAATGCGCCGATCGCTAAAGCCTCTAAGTTATTTTGATCCAGTCCTAACGCCTTACCTAAGACAATCGAGAGGACACAGACGTTGACCGAATGCGCAAAGATTTGATTATCATAGCTCCGCATATCCGTCAAGCTGATAAAAATCTCTTTTTGAAATAGGATATCCTCGATGATATTGTTCACAGCCTTTTTTACCTTGAAGCCATCAAAGTCTTTCCCCACTTGAACGGCTTGTCCAGAAAACTCTAGGGAGGCCATCGCTTCACGCCGATGTTCCTCAGTAATCACATCCTCAAGGACGATATCCTTTGTTTCCTCATCATCTACATAGACAATGTTTATCCCCAGGTCTCTTAAGCGCTCAATGTAGGAAGGAGTAAAAGCAATTCCCCTACCCAGCAAAACGCGACCATCATTAGCGTAGATGGTCCGCCCCAACACATCTCCTTGTTTTAACCGATTGATACTTAACTGGCGCACTAAAAATCTTCCTTTCATGTCATATAAAGCTTCTATCTCGAAATCGTTTCTATCTCAAAATTCCCTCAGAAATAAAAAAATCGCAAGCAACAGGCAGGCGACAATAGCTCAGTATTAAAACGCTTTCGGTGGCTTGGCAGTCATCAGAAGAACTCTGGAAGACCCATAGCTTTGCGTCCTTGGCTTTCGCCAAGTTTGCTCTTGTCGATGTCCTATATTTATATAATATCATCAATTTCCAACTTAAAATAGACGTAAAATAGATCAATTCCCATTATTTCGTCATAATAATACTAATTTCATCAAGTTCCATAATTTATAAGGAACTAAAGCGAAGGAAAACTCCCCAAAAAGACGTATAATTCCTCGAGAGGGCTAGTTTAGGGAGAACTAGTTTTCCTCTTTCTCATGTAGTTGGTTTCTTTTTGGGGTCCTCGTCAGGAGGACCTTTTTTTTGCCATAGAAAAACGAAAGCTCGACCACTTTTGGTCGAGCTTTTTGCTTACCGTTGTTTAACGTTCGTTGTCTTCGCTTTCTTGTGCTTTACCAGAATTTTGATTTTTCCCCTTTGAGGCCGCATTTTCTCGCCCTTGTCCGTTATTTTCCTTCGGAGCGACTTGTTTTTGTTCGGGTTGCTTTTGTTCTACTTCCTTTTGATTCTGTTCTAACTGTTTATTTTCTACTTCCACTCCGTCATTTTGCTCTTCAAGTTTTTCTTGTTCAACAAGCTCAGTTTTTTCTTTAGGTTCCGCTTGTTTTAGCTGACCATTCGCATTCGCTTTGCTATTATCCGTTACCGACATGGTGGCTACTGATGTATCCGTTGCCACTGTGACAGGCTCCGCTGAATTTACGGCGTCAGATTCAAGACTATTCTGAAGTTCATCCAAAGAATCTTGTTCTTCTTGCGTTAATTCGCTCGTCTCGACATTTTTAGTCGCTTTTCTCAGCTCTCTAGCAAGTTCGATTTGATCTTTCTTCTCCATCTTGGCGATACTCTTTTCCATGGACCGAACAATGTTAAGAGCGACTTTTTCCGAGGCCTGAGGAGGCAGTTTATCTAAGAGACCCCCTAACGTTTGAATATTTTGAGCATGGGATTGACTCAGGGCTAACTCAAGTTTCTGAGCTGTTTCTGAATCCGTTGCCGTAAGATCGTTTAAAAAAGCTTGGGCTTCAGTTAACTTTTGCGTATAACCCTCCATGGCTGTTTGCGCCTTTTCAGTATCTCCGCTCTCAATCATGATCTCAGCTTCAGCCATTTTTTCTAAGGATTGCTTCTCTAAGAGCTGTGCCTTTGCCGCAGGATCGGTTGTTAATATCACTTGAAGCTTAGCGATTAGTTCGGTTAGCCAATAAAAAGGAGAATCAGGGAGAGTCCCCGGGTCCACGATGTCTCCGTTCGCATCAACCACTGGGTCAAGGCCCGTGCTACTGGTCGTATCTGTCGCACCCGTGGTGCTTGTCGTATCCGTAGTCGCTGTTGTACCTGTAGTCCCTGTCGTAGCTGTACCATCTACGGCCAAAGCTAATGGAGCACTCAGAGGGAGCGTACAAAGGGATAACGATAATGCAAATGCTAAAGCCTTAATTTTTTTCATCTTAGCCACTTCCTTTTAAATAACACTTTATTACACTTTTCCTTTATGATGTCATTATAGAACTATAAAATGACTAAAAATACCCTATTTTCGCAAATCGGGAGAATAAGCCTAACCAAACAGGACCTTTGGACTATCCCATAATATCCTAACTTATTTTGACAAAATGAGGGAAATTAAATTATCATACAATTAGTGCAATTGATTACATTTGAACCGGAGGAATCCTCGTGAAAAAGAAGTCATTCCTGTTAATAACGCTAATAGCGCTACTCAGTATTGTCGTTACCCTAAAATTTGTAAGCGGATCCTTCTTTAAAAACGATCCCTCTTCAGCCATCTCTGTAGAAGCACAATCAACCGACGTACAAGAAACTAGCGCTTCAATTTCCACTGCGCAACCCTCTACGGACCCATCAACTCCTCCAGCCTTTACCGAAAATCAGAAAAAAGCCCTCAGTCTATATGACCAAGGGCTTAAACTCTATTATGAGCGGCAGTTTGTTTCTGCCTTAGACCTCTTTAATGAAGCCTTAACTTTAGACCCAAACTGCTATCAAGCTTTAAATGGCAAAGGAGCAACTTACGCTTTTCAGGGCCGCACAAACGAGGGAATTGTCTTGATTAAACAAGCCCTTGAGCTGAAACCCGATTTTGTATATGCCCATTTTAACTTAGGCTTAGCCCACGAACTGGCCGGTCACTGGACTGAGGCGATTGATAGTTACCATGAGGCACTTAAGCTAGATTCCAAAGATGTCTGGAGTTATTACGGCATTGCCAGTATCTACGGCAGGCAAGGAAATGTCGGAAAAGTCATTGAATATTTAAAGCCCGCTCTTGCGCTCGAACCGGATATTTGCGAAGCTGCTCAAGAGGAAAAAGACTTTGACCCTGTAAAAGACGATCCACAGTTTCAAGCTTTACTGCAAAATCCTCCCTCGAAGATTTCCCCAGAAACGTTTTCCTCAATGACTTCTCAAGGAACAACAACCCGAGTCCCCGTTCTCTATTATCATTCCGTTATGGACGAGCCTGGCAACGAATTGCGCATGCCCCCCACAGAATTTGAGAAACAGATGGAGTACTTATCGCAAAACGGATATCACGTCATCACTCTCGATCAGCTCTATAATGCCTTCTATAACAAAGGTTCACTCCCCGATAAACCCATTGCCATCACTTTTGACGATGGCTATCGCGATAATTTCACCAATGCCTTTCCCATTATGCAAAGATATCATTTCCCCGGAACCGTCTTTATGGTATCAAGCTATATTGACGGAGAAGGTTTTTTAACCTCCGATCAGCTCCAACAATTGCAAGCTGCGGGATGGACAATCGGTGGTCATTCAGAGAATCATACCAATTTATCAGAAGTCAGCGCTGAAACTACAACAGAAGAGTTAAAAAATTCGCGTGCCATCCTCGAAAGCCTTCTGGGATACCCTCTCAAATACATCGCCTATCCCTTTGGGGGATACGATTCTCATGTAATGAAACTGACTCAAGAGGATGGTTATCTAGCAGGCTTCACAACTGCCCGAGGCTGGGCTGACCCAGAATCCAATCCGTATGCGCTCCAACGAATTTATTGTTATGCCAACATGGGAATTCCCGAACTTGAACGTCGCATAACAAATCCTCAATACTAAGGTTTGCCTTAGTCCCTTATATCAGATAAAAAATAATCCCATAAAAAGCGACCATAATCACAAGTCCGACAGGAACACCCAACCTTGCCCACTCTTTACTCTGGATATTCAATTTACTCGCCGCAATAATATTAGGAATATTCCCCGGAATGAGCATACCGCCACTGATTAAGAGTCCGAGCAAAATAGCCATAATCTGATCAAGAGACATCTTATCACTGATCTCCGCTGCCGCTAAAGTCGCATTATCTAAAATAGCCGAAATCATATTAATCCAGTACAGAATCTGACTGGGTAAACCCAGAATAAATCGATCGATGATCGGTTTGAGCCCTGTCCCCAAAAAGGTTAAAGCCATCACAAAAAGGTAGATTTTCAAGGCACGTAAAACGACTTCTTTGTAGCTTTCCTCTTCTTGTAAACTTTCTAAACCCAAAGGCTCCTGTTCCGTACGAATGAAAAAGGCAGCAAACAGACCCAGCGCGATAATCGCCGGAACGATGAGTTCTCCAAAATTACGGAATAAGTACCAGAAGTCGGCATGAAGTTTGGAAATGACGATTGTCGCTAGCGGTTCTCCAATCGGCGTTAAAGCAGCCCCTAAGCCAATCGCAAAACAACTAATAATCACGAGAGCAACTTCACTGGTGCGATCCAACTTCAGATTGTTGACAATTTCGACCAAAAGCAAAGCCGCAATAATCGCCGTAATTACACTTGACATCAATCCTAAGATAAGGACGATTAAAAACATCAATAACCGTGCTGGTACATGGCGTTGAACGCTTTGGATCATATGATTGATCTTTGTTTTAAAGATTTTAAAAATTATACCGAAACCAAGAACTGCGGCCGTAATCATAATCGGTTCTTCCAAGGCCTTCTTGAATAATTCCAGCGTCATTTGCTGTGAGATCAGAACGGACAAAAGACCCATCACAAATAGAAAAAATTCCAGGTTCTGCTCCACTTTTTTTATGGTAAACGGCAAAACCAAAACAAGTAAGATAATCAGTCCCAATCCGCCATACATAAGATTTTCTGCCAAAAACAACCTCTCCTATACATCATTCATCTACTGAAAACCCCTCTTCAGCACACCCTAATTATATCACTTAATTCTGAATTTGCTGTACATAAAAATCCACCTAAAAATGCCAAAAAAGTCCCTGCCTGATGGTTTTAACATCGGGCAGGGACTTTTTCTATACTATTTTATCCATGGACCCGTAATAGGTAGAATCGTTTTCCCATAGGCAGTATTGAGAACCATTGCCGAAGAGAGATAAATTCCTAAGATGCCCGTCATGAGCAACGCATAAGCTGCAATAGGTTTGAAGCTTCCACCGAGTAAGCCTATATCCATCAAAGCAATGAAAATAATGCCTATTTCTAAAACAACTACCGCTGTAGCCATAATGCTGGTGCCCTTGAAGTAAGCAGGACACCATAACAGAAGAACTAAGGCAAGACATAACCATGCCCATCCATCAACATGAGTATCGAGAGGAATTGCCCATTGGTTAGCGGCAGCAAAATATTTAATAAAAAATTCAATTGAACCCGTCAACATGAAGAACGCAGAGAAAAATGTAAAAACATTACCCCCAGTGCTGTTTCCTTCTTTAAGTTCAATAATTCCAACGACAATCTGAATAAAAAAGCCACCTAACAGCCAGGCCCCCATCAAGGGTAAGGCCCCTACCGTTACTTTACCGCTTAATAGTGCGTAAAAGATAAAACATGCTACAGCAAGCGCTACGAGACCTGCAGGTGCAGGATTTGCCCATTCCTTTTTCTCTGACATTTAAACGTCCTCCTTCTCATGCCTCTCCATTAACTAATCTCGTTTTTCTAAAGGGATTATTCAGGGGAAGTATTCAAGTGAGTTTGATAATCACCTCCTTCTTATATGTCAGTCGCCTCTAGGATGGGCGAATATAAATACATAATATATTTAATTTTCTAAATTTTCAATACTTTATAGTTGCCTTTGAAAATTTTTTAATAAATGATCTATTGACAAAATTTACAAATCAATTTAATATGGTCTCAATTGAACATCATATTTAATAGGTGCCCGCAAGGGACAATAGGGAACCAGGTTGAATTCCTGGACGGACCCACCACTGTAATTAGATGATGAAAATGTGCATTAGCCACTGGGATAACCGGGAAGGCGTACATCGGAGTCTATAAGTCAGGAGACCTGCCTATAAAATATCGCCAAAAGGACAATGGTAAAGTTCTAGCTTTTTGATTAAGCTAGAACTTTTTTATATTCTAACTATCTTTTATCTTTTATACTTCTATCTCTTATCTTCTATCTTACTTTTTGAGGTGTATTGCTATGAAAACGATTGCCAAAATCAAGATCGAAAAACTCATATTTCCGCAGGCAGAAAAACCAGCTCTCCAAAACATCGATTTGGAAATATATCAAGGAGATTTCCTCGTCATTACCGGCGATGTTGCCTCAGGAAAATCGGTCTTACTGCACTCCATTACAGGGGCCATCCCGCATTTTCATAACGCGGAGTTAACCGGTAAAATCACCCTCCTCGGTCAAGATGTCAAGGACCTCCCCCTCAACAAAATGTCCGATTATGTTGGCTATATGATGCAAGAACCACAGAATCAATTGATTAGTCAGGAGGTCTATGACGACGTAGCCTTCGGTCTTGGCAACCTGGAAATTCCCCTTGAGCAGATCAACAAAACGGTAAAACGTACTTTGGAATTTGTAGGTCTAGCAGGTTATGAAAGGAGACAGACCGCATCTCTTTCCGGCGGGCAGGCCCAACGTGTCGTTTTAGCCAGTGTTTTAGCCCTCCAGGCACCGCTTTTGATTCTTGACCAACCAACCGCCGAGCTCGATCCTCAGGGTCGCTTCGAGCTTTATCAGCGACTGAGTCTCTTAAATAAAACCCAGAAGCTCACGATTATTCTGGTCATGGATCGAATCGAGGAAGTCCTTAACTATGCCAACAGAGTCTTATATCTTCAAGACGGTGAAATTATCAAACAGTATTCGCCTGAATCATATTACCAAGATCAAATCCTCCATCGAGAAGGAAAATTACAATCTATCTCTGCCAACGCTAGCAGTACTGCCAGTACTCCCACCCCGCAACGCGTCGGCCCTCCAGATATAATTGCTCAAATGAACCATGTCTCCTACCATTACAAAGACAATTTATTAGGTTGTAAAGACCTCAATCTAAAAATTCATAAGGGTGATTTTTTAGCGGTCATTGGTTTAAACGGTTCAGGGAAATCAACCTTAGCTAAATTACTGGTCGGTCTGTTAAAGCCTTCTCAGGGTGAGCTTAAACGGTTTACTCAGAACGCTGGCTTCCTCTTTCAAAACCCCGACTTTCAAATCTTTGCCAGTACATTGGAAGAAGAGGTTGGATTTTCACTCAAGTTAAGAGGTGAAGCTCAGGAAATAAGGGATCAAAAAATTGAGGAGTCTCTAGAATTTTTGGGGCTGCTAAAGTATAAAAAAATGCATCCCCAACGCTTAAGCCGAGGTCAGCGCCAGCTTTTAGCCCTCACCTCTGTTCTCGTCAGCGATCCAGATTTCATCATCGCTGATGAACCGACTTCGGGTCTTGACGAAAACCAGGGCTATCGGATTATGGACAAACTCTTCGATTTATCCCAAAAAGGCAAAACCATACTATTAATTACTCATGATTTGAGCATGGCTAGCACGTATTCTAACCGCTTAGTGGCGATGCATAACCATAGACTTCAACTCGATATTGCAACACGTGATCTTGACGAACATCTTGCTGAACTTCAAGCGATAGGCCTGAATTTTCATCCGCTTATTTCCTTCAAGGAGGCTCAGAATGGAACTTTCTAAGCTCGATCCCCGGACAAAGCTGCTTTGGTATGCTCTCCTGATCTATTTCTCACTGAGCAGTGGAACCCTTGTTCAGTTAGGCCTTGTTTTCGGGGTCTGCCTTACCGCTTCTCTTCTCATAACCGGTTCTTTAAAACAGTATAAAGTCATGATTGGCATCCTGTTGCTCTTGGGATTTCAGACTCTGATTCTTCAGTTGATCTTCTGCCGGGAAGGCGAAATCATCTACCAATGGGGACTCATTACAATCTACAGCGAAGCCGTACCCCTTGCAATCACCGGCCTACTCAAGGCCTCGATTATTGTTTTTGCCAGTATGCAATTTTTCACGTCATCCTCACCTCAAGACTTTACCTTAATGCTGATGAAATTCAAAATCCCCTATCGCTTTGCTATGCTGGTGGGACTGGGCGCCCGGTTCATCCCCCTCATGAAAGAAGAATATGTGTCCATAATCGATAGCCAGCGAACTCGCGGTCTTCCCATGAACAGTGTTTGGGACAAGATCAGAGCCCTTATTCCAACCTTCCTGCCTTTTTTATATCGCGCCGTCCGACGCTCGACAGAAACGGCTCTAGCCATGGAGCTAAGGGGCTATGGACGGAGCAAAAACCGAACCTTTTCTTCCAGTATAGCGATTAAACCTTACGATATCGCCTTAATCATAAGCATGATATTGGTAATTACCCTCGACCTCGTAAATAGGGTATTTCCATTAATATAAATGATTCACCAAAATCTAAGGAGGAAAATTCAATGGAGAAAAAATTATTGAGAACAGACACTAGAGCCTTAGTTGGCTCCGTCATCGTCGGGATCGTCTTCCTGATTTCAATGCAGGTCACAGGACGGATCGACGGTATTTTAGACCCGACCCTCTTACTTTTAAATGGAACTGCTTGGTCTTTCTTTACCGGCCTCATCATTTTAATGTATAAACAACCAGCGGGTATTATTGCTGGATTATTGGAAGCCATTGTCGCCATGGCAACGGCCTATTCCCCACTCGCCTTTTTCTTCCTCTTCGCTAATACCATTGGCTCCATTTCTTACTCCTTAATTGAACGAAAGCTTTCCATGGAGAAATTAAGTCACCATATATTAGCTCAGATCGGATGTAATGTAACGGGTAACTTGTGCGTGATGGTCGGGTTGATTTATGTCATTCATCTGGACTGGAAGGTCGCTCTATTTAGTTCAGCATTAACCACCCTTGTTGCCACTATAGTTGCCGGCATCCTGACTCTAAAAGTCTACTCAGCCTTGCAAAAATCCGCCTTAATTTAGTTGTTTGGGGGTCGTTATTTGTTGATCAGACTTGACATGTCCTTTCCCGTATGCCATTTTTATTATAAAAGGAGTGTGATTTAAATGGTCCAAGAGAAAGTACAAGAAGCTCTAGTTCAACAGCTAAACAAAGAATTATATTCCGCCTACTTTTATCTCGGCATGGTCACTTATTTTTCAAATCTTAATCTCGAAGGTTTTGCCCACTATTTCCGTGTTCAAGTTCAGGAAGAACGGGATCATGCCCTTGGATTTTTCAATTACCTCTTAAAGACAAATAACCCCATCCAACTCCCTGCAATTGCACAGCCCCCGCAGAATTTTGAGAGCCCCTTACATGTATTTGAATTGGCCCTTCGTCATGAGGAGAAAGTCACTCAATCGATCTATTCTTTAATGGATGTTGCCCAAGAATTCAAGGATCATCAGACGCAAGTCTTCTTGCAATGGTATATCACGGAACAATCCGAAGAAGAGGACAATATGACCCGCGTTTATAACCGCTTAAAACTCGCTGGGAATGAAGGTTCAGGAATTTTCATGCTCGACAACGAGCTTGCCCAACGAATTTACACCCCAGCAGTTATTCCCGGTGTAACTTTAGTTTAGATGTCGAAAACGAAGCCCGATTATTAAATAATCGGGCTTCGTTTTATAACAATAAAAAGAGGGCTGTGCAACAGCCCCTTAGATTTTCCGCTTTATTCAGCAAGAATATTCTTCTTCATCAGGAATTCTTCTTCCGTGATTTCACTCCTTGCATACCGCTCTTTCAAAATGTCCAGAGCAGCATCATTTCTTCGGTAGCACTTATGCTTATGGAAAAAATCTGTTTTATAATCCCAAACTAAATATAAGCCAACCCCAAAAATAAGGATCCCTATCATCATTCAATACACCTCCTATTTCTGATCAAAATTGTATCGTCCCCTACCTCCATCTATTATTGATTAGGAGTTTGATTGGGAGTAGGAGTTGATGGGGCTGGGGCTTGATTTTGGTTGTTATTTTTGTTTTTGTTATTGAAATTGGGATTCTGGTTGAAACCTCGTTGTTGCGGATTTCTAAAACCATAATTACCGTTCATTCCCTGACGATTGGTAATCCTATGTCCAGCAAAAGCGCCCATACCACCATGTTCAACGTAACGGAAGGCTACAGACCCAGCACAAACCCCTAAACCGAGTACCATCAATAAAATTCCGCCCACAAGTTGTTTCTTCTTCTTCTTCAAGAAAGTTCCTCCTCTCTATGAGATCTGATATAATTATATCGCGGATCTAGATCAAGATTCTGATCAATTTATGATATATTTATTAAGATATTATAGAGATTTCCGAAATGGGGTTAAAGGGGACTTAAAAATAACAAGGGGATGTTACATTGAACTAAGAGTTCATCGTAACATCCCCTTTGGTTAAAGTTAAGCGTTTCAGTCAAAGAGGTGGCAAGCCACCCAATGGTCTGGAGAAATTTCCTTCAAAACCGGTGCATTTTCTTTGCATTGGTCCATTGCCTTAAAGCAACGAGAAGCGAAACGGCAACCCGCAGGCGGGTTGATCGGACTGGGTACATCACCCTCTAAGATGATCCGTTCTTTTTTCTTTTCCGGGTTAATGTTTGGAATGGCGGATAGCAAGGCTTGCGTGTAAGGGTGCATCGGGTTCGCATAAAGCTCTTTTTTCGGAGCGATTTCTACAAGCTTACCGAGATACATTACGCCTACACGGTCGCTGATATGTTTGACGACATTCAAGCCGTGCGCGATAAACAGGTAAGTCAACCCAAACTCCTCTTTTAAATCATCGAGTAGATTTAAAACCTGAGCCTGAATAGAAACGTCCAGTGCAGAAACCGGTTCATCGCAGACGATAAGCTTAGGCTGCACCGCAAGGGCGCGAGCAATGCCAACCCGTTGGCGCTGACCGCCGGAAAACTCGTGCGGATAACGGTTCCGTTGATGCTGCGCGAGTCCGACACAGTTTAACAGGTAGATCACGCGTTCTTCAACTTTATCCTTCGGCAAAAGATTGTTGATCAGAATTGGTTCAGCAATAATGTCACCAATCGTCATTCTCGGGTTCAAAGAAGCGTAAGGATCCTGAAAAATCATCTGAATGTCTTTGCAGTAGGAACGACGCGCTTTCTCATTCAACGCAGTCAGATCCTTGCCCTCAAAGAAAATCTTACCGTTTGAAGGATTGTAAAGATTAACCAAGATTTTGCCAAACGTTGTTTTTCCACATCCAGATTCTCCAACGAGACCAAATGCCTCTCCTTTTTGGATAGCCAAAGACACATCATCCACTGCTTTCAAAACAGAAACCGGCTTGCCGAGGAAATTGGTTTCGACGGTGAAATGTTTGGAAAGGTGTTGAATGTCCATCAATATTTCGCTCATTTTACCTTCAATTCCCCTTCCTTGGTTTCGTCATATAAAAAGCAACGGACCTTATGCCCATCAATCTCTCTAAGCTCTGGCGTTTCTTTCGTGCATCGTTCCATACAGTGCTCGCAACGATCGGAAAAAGAACAACCGGAGGGCATATGCAAAGGGTTAGGTACCATACCCTTAATCATATATAGACGTTCATCGCTGTCATTATCGATTTGAGGAATCGAATTCAGCAGTCCTACGGTGTAGGGGTGTAGAGGATTTTTAAACAAGCTCTTTACATTGGCTTCCTCAACAATTTTACCGCAGTACATGACGATGACGCGATCAGCTGCTTCGGCAACAACACCCAAATCATGAGTGATGAGCATCACAGCCATGTTGAATTTTTCCCTCATATTATAGAGCAGTTCTAGAATCTGAGCCTGAATTGTGACATCAAGCGCAGTCGTCGGTTCATCAGCAATCAACAGTTCAGGGTCGCAAGAAAGTGCCATCGCAATCATGACCCGCTGACGCATCCCGCCACTCATCTGATGAGGATAATCGTTAGCACGTTCCGCCGGAGAAGGTATACCCACCGTTTCCAGCATTTTTACAGTCCGTTCCAACGCCTCTTTTTTCGAAATCTCCATATGGGTTAAAATATTTTCCATAATCTGGTCTTTAATGCGATAAACCGGATTCAAAGACGTCATCGGTTCCTGGAAAATCATTGAAATCTCATTTCCCCGGATCTTTTGCAGTTCTTTTTGGTTCATCTTGTTTAAATCCTGGGATTTAAATAAAATTTCTCCGCCGGCAATCTTACCAGGGTTCTGCAATAATCCCATGATGGAAAGAGAGGTCACGCTTTTTCCGGAGCCAGATTCGCCGACAATCGCCAGAATTTCACCTTTATCGATGGTGAAACTGACGTCATCGACTGCCCTAACCGTGCCACGCTTTAGTTTGAATTCTGTTTTTAAATTTTTTACTTCCAATAACATCTAGTTCACCACCCCTACTTTACTCTGGATTTCGGATCAAGCGCATCCCGGAGCCCGTCGCCAAGCAGGTTAAACGCCAATACAGTAATGGTAATTGCGATACCAGGGAAAATCAGCGTGTAAGGAGCCGTGAAAATGAAGCCCCGTGCCCGACCCAGCATATCACCCCACTCAGCAAAAGGCGGCTGAACGCCTAACCCCAAGAAACCGAGTGCTGCAGTATCAAGTACAGCAGTCGAAATACCCAGGGTGGCCCGGACAACAATCTGAGAAACAACATTAGGTAGAATGTGCTTAAAAATAATTCGGCTGTCTGAGTTGCCAATGACCTTGGCTGCCTGAACATAATCATTTTCTTTGACCGATAAAATACTACCCCGTACAATACGGGCATACTCTGGGATAGATACCAAGCCGATCGCGATAACCGCCTTATCCAACCCTTTACCAAGCGCCGCCATAAAAGAAATCGCGAGCAAGATGGAGGGAATAGCCAGCATCATATCCATGATCCGCATGATGATCGTATCTGACCGGCCGCCGCGATAACCCGCGATAGCACCTAACACAACACCAATCGAAAGGGAGATTGAAACTGCGGCAACACCCACAAAGAGTGAGATCTTTGTTCCGTCAAGGACTCGACTAAAAATATCCCGACCCAATTGGTCTGTTCCAAACCAATGCGCACCATTTGGCGGAATAAAGCTTTGGGTCATGTCCGAATAATTAGGATCATAAGGCAAAACCTGTAATCCCAATAACTCGCTCACCCATATAACCAGGGCTATCAAAACGAGAAATCCGATGATAAACAAGCCAACAACAGCGGCTTTATTTTGTCTGAGCGTTTCCCACATTACTTTTAGCTGCGATTCCGGTTTTTCCACGTATTCGGCAGCCTGCAACAAATTTTCATCTGAAGTCGAAATTTGATCTTTTCCCATACAAGCTACCCCTCCTACTTAGAATATTTAATACGCGGATCAAGGAACGCGTAAACAATATCAACTACTAAATTAACTAACACGAAAACCGTAGCAATCAGTAAAACAACCCCTTGAACAACGGGGAAGTCAGACTTGAGGATACAGGTCACAGTATAAGCACCGATCCCCGGCCAGGAGAATACCGTTTCTGTGAGTACGGCACCGCCAAGCAGGCTGCCTAACTGAAGACCAATGACGGTGACAATAGGAATCAAGCCATTACGGAAAGCATGTTTTCGAATGACCTTACCTTCAGATATCCCCTTCGCTCTCGCTGTGCGGATATAATCCTGCTGTAACGTATCCAGCATGCTCGAACGGGTCATACGGGCAATGATGGCCATGGAATACATCGCCAGGGCAACTGATGGTAAGACCAAATGTTGCAGGGCATTAAGAAAAGCCTCCATATTGCCATCGATCAGACTATCAATCAGATAGAACCCCGTCACAGTTGCGGGCTGCAAGAGCGGATCGATTCTTCCGCTAGAGGGCAGCAAGTGCAAGCTCCCTGAGAAAAGAATAATCAACAAGATACCTAGCCAGAAGATCGGCATCGAAACACCAACCAAGGCTAAGAACATGCCGACATTATCGAAAATGGAGTTCTTTTTCACCGCGGATATGACACCAATGAGAATACCAAAGACTGCCGCGAGAATAATAGCAACTATGGCCAACTCAATCGTAGCCGGGAATCGAGACATAATCTCTTTAATGACAGGCGCCTTGGTATAGTAAGACGAACCTAGGTTACCTGTAAGCGCACCCGTAAGGAAATGCCAATATTGCAAGTAAATCGGATCGTTCAGTCCGTTAACTTGCCTCCAGGCCTCAATCGCTTCCTGCGTTGCGTGCTGTCCCAATACAATTGGAGCGGGATCTGGCGAAAAAACGCGCATGATGAGAAAAACAATGATGGAAACACCAAGCAGCACAGGAATTAACATCAAAATCCGTTTAATGATATATTTAATCATCTATAACACCTTTCAGCTCTTATGAGAATAAAGAAGACTAATGAAAAAGAAGACAAGACGGAGAGAGCGTATGCAAAGCAAAACCGGGAACCGGGTTAAAAACCCGGTTCTCGGTAGCAAAGGCAATATTTATTCAAGCCATTATTTTTTGGACACTCCAGCAAGAGGAGTAATACCTGTCATATGATAATAGAAGCCATCGATATTGGGGCGGTAGGCAGCAAGGGTTTGAGCATGAGAAATGGGCAGCCAAACCGCATCCTTTGCCGCGATCTTATCCAATTGAGTATAAATCGCATTGCGATCTGCTCCTGCAGGAGCTGCTACGCCTTTCGCAATTAATGCATTGAAATCAGCGTTTCTATAGAGAGCAACATTCATGCCAGGGTCAGTAGAAGATAACAACGTCATGAAGTTGTCCGGATCTCCGTTATCGCCAACCCAGCCATAGAAGCAGATATCATAATCGCCTGCTTTTACTTTTTGTTTATACGTAGTCCAGTCATAAGAATCGATCGTCGCGGTAATGCCAACTTTCGAGAAATAACCTTGAATCGCTTCAGCAAGGGCTTGGCCATTCGCGGAATTGTACGGTCTTGGATTGGTATAGGTAATCATGTGTACGGAAGTCAATCCAGCTGCTTTTAAAGCAGTAGCAGCAGCGGTCGGATCATAAGCGACTTGAGCCGTACTCTTATCATAGCCATCCATAAAGGTCGGGAGAATCGAAGTAGCGGGTTCAGCATAGCCTTGATACAAGCTTTTTACCATTTCCGGAACATTAATGGATTGAGAAACAGCGGTCCGGAGCTTAGCATCATTAAAAGGTTTCTTCGACGTGTTATAAGCCATGTAGTTGATATTCATACCAGGAGCTTGGAAGATTTTGTTGCTAGCATCAGTGATTTGCTTAACGACTGTGGCATCAATACCATCGATCATATCGGCTTCACCATTATTCAGAGCAACGACACGTGCCGAGTTATCTTTGATGAATTTAAAGATAACATTTTTGGTAAGGGCTTTAGTCCCCCAGTACTCATCATTGCGGACGAGAACAATGTTTTCATCCTTAGCCCATTTTACGAACTTATAAGGGCCAGTTCCAACAGGTGCTTGGTTTACATTGTTGCTATTGTCTTGGAGAGCCTTAGGGCTAACGATCGGGGCACCCATAATCATAGCCAGATTGCTGAGGAAAGGAGTGCTAGCTTCCTTCAAATTGATTTTAACCGTGTTCTTGTCAACAACTTCAACATTTTTCACTGAACCATAAACAAATTCAGCATAAGACATATCTTTTGTGACTTGTGGAGGCAATTGACGATCGATATTAAACTTCACGGCATCCGCATTAAAATCGGTACCATCTTGGAACTTCACGCCCTCTTGAAGATGGAAAGTATAAGAAAGACCATCCGAGCTTACATCCCAACTTTTAGCCAATGAAGGCTCTACTTTTGTCGTATCTTTGTTGTACTTTAAGAGTCCTTCGTAAATGTTAGACATGACTTTAGCCGACTCACCATCGCCGACCAGTGCCGGATCCAATCCTCTTGGCTCTGCACCTTGTGCATAAATTAGTGTATCACTCGCCTTGGATTGGGTGTTGCTACTTGCATTGTTGTTAGTACCGCAACCAGTCAAAGCTACAGTGCCGGCTAAAACAAGGCTTAGCGCGAGAGCAACGAGTTTTTTCCCCTTTTTCATTAGTCTTACCCCTTCTTTTCTGCATGATGTAATACAGTTTTTCGACTTCGAGTATTTTTATACTATAATACTACCATTCAATAAAAAATCTGTCAATAAAAAAAATCGGTACTCAAAGATCAGCATAACTGATGACCTGATTTCTCCCCCTCATTTTTCCAGCATAAAGAGCACGATCTGCTTTGGAAATATTATCATCAACACTGTCCTTATCCTCATATTCGGCCACGCCAAAGGTCATCGTAGCTCTCAATTCAATGGAATTCTCCCAAGGGATAACCATTTGATGTATTTCTGCCCTAATGTTCTCGGCTATTTGCAGTACTTCCTCGCGAGTTCTGTTGCGCAACATAAGCAAGAATTCTTCTCCGCCCCAGCGACAAACCGCTTCATCCTCAGTGATGTGTTTTTTTAGAATATCTGCAATTTCAATCAAGACCTTATCTCCTGCAAAATGGCCAAACGTATCATTAAATCCTTTGAAATGGTCAATATCACCTAAGATGAGGGTAATCGGAGTTAAAGTTATCCCGTTTTGATCCTGAATCAAGCTAAAATAGTCCTTAAATCCTCTTCGATTAAAAGTCTTTGTCAGAAAATCATAGTTGGCCGCATTTTCAAGAATTTGGTGGTAAGCCGTTAATTCTTCAAGCGATTGAGCAAGCTGTTTCCCGGTCTTTATCCGCTTCTCGATTTCATTAATCGTCAAAAATAACAGAATGCCAATGATCAAAATGGGAAAAGTATATAACGCTGACTCCATTACGATTGAGCTCACCGGCACACGGAAAATCATCGTCCAAGGCGAATCCGTAATGCTCATTTTATAGATATAGTCATTGCCGATTCGTTCAACCGAGCCATCTTTTATTTCTTTTAGTTTTTGAATGTCTCCCTGGGGATTATTCGGCAACACAAACAATGGGGTAATTTCTTCATTATCCTGAAATTTGTTAAGATCGCTTTGATTTTTTGCATTTTGGTTTTTAGCAATGATTGAGTTTTCCTGATCAAGGAGATAACCTTCATAGCCAGAATTGATGATCCGGCTCAATCCCATTGTGGTTAAATCCAGAGAAAGTACACCTTTAAAAACATCCTGATCATAAATTGGACTTGATAAGGTTACCATCGTCCCTTTGCCAGCACGATCTAAATATGCAGGTGTCCAAAGTGCTAATCGTTGAGGATTATTCTGAGGGTTTACATAAGTATAAAACTCAGCCTGTTTAAGTTCTTTTCTAAACGCAAAATCCTTTGAAGAAACCCAAGGATATATGTTGGTGAAGTCATTTTCACTGGTGTAGTATAACCAGGCGATTTCTGGATACTTTCCATAAAAATCTTTGAAAAACTGATTATAAGCTAAAGCAAGGTTTATTTCTTTCCTATTTATCCCGCTTTCCGGAACTTTCCCTGAGCCTGTTAAATTTCCGGCATTCTTCTGATGATCTGTTCCACCTGCAGCCTCTAAATCATAGGTGTCTGAACCGGGATTATATTTTAACAGACTCAACAGAGTTGAATCTTGGATATCCGGTCGTTTGAAAAAATCCTCGCCGTATATTGTCATCATGTCCATGAAATTAGTGCCTAATTCAACATACTTCGTGATCAAGGCTTCTTTAGAGGCTGCTGCCGCTCCGAACGTCTCAATTCTGGAATAATATTGATTGATAAAGTCCATAAAGACGACAGCGAGAATAAAAATAAGGACAAGGACTTTCTTCATTCTGCTCATCGGGTTATTACCTTTCGCAAATTCACCATTGATATAGTTATCTATATATTGTCGATTTCCTGCTAAAAAGAGCGAATTTTATAAGCCCCAGAGAGAAAATTCTCTCTGGGGCTCAGTTTGTTATTGTCAGAATTGTTCCCTATTGTGTGGAGATACGACCTCCACACAGATTCTCTCGGAAGAAGTCTGCTGGGAAATAGCGTCCCGGACATTCGGTAGCGGCCCCAGGGACTTCGCGGTGCAGCTCAATATCTTCGATACTGAGGCGGAACTCTGCCATCAACGCTTTCACCTTCTCTATGAGGCCATTCATCTGAGCTTCCGGGACCTCCTCAAGTTCGCTAAAATTCCCGACTAAACAGACCCCGATCCCGATAAAATTGCGGTGCCCTACGTTACAATGAGCTCCGGGACGATAAAGCGGTCGCCCTTCCTCACAGTGTCCATCCGGAAGAATCACAAAATGGTAGCCAATATCACTCCAGCCTCGGCTCAAATGCCATTCTCGAATCATCGCTGCATTTACAGGGATGGTATCTCTTCCTCGACGAACACTGACCGGACTTGCTGAATGATGAACTACGATTTTCTGCCAATCCATTTATTTGACCTCTCCTCTCACTTCCAGGACGGCTATGGCCTTGGCTAGCTCTGTAATGCTTGTAGATAGATCGTTCAGTTTCCCTTCGATCCGCACCAGAAGATAGGCGCTGACCACGATGGGAAACCCGAAATTTCCAATCATTGTTAAGATCTCCTCCATGCCTTAACCTCCTCTCTCCTCAATTTATACTCAAACTTCTCTGCTCCTGTGCATCCTTTAGATGAAAGAAAGAGCTGAGGGAAGGAAGGTAATAAAGCTTATACCCCTCACCTTTCCTTCACTTCTCACTCAGCCTTTCGCTTAAGCGACCGGAGCATCATAAAGGTCGTCCGTTACGGTATCCACGATCTTTACATCCCGCTTGGAAATCCATGCTCCACCCGGGCCGGTGAAGATGTTCTTAGCAATGATCAGATCCATTGCCGCTTCAATCTCCGCTGCTGTGATCCCCTCTTTGGGATCGGATAAGGTAAGACTCACTGCTCCCCCTAAAGCATTCGTAAAGGTCATTCTTAAAACTTTTCTACTGGTTGTTGCCATTTAAAATTCCTCCTTTCTTTTACGCGATATTGACGAGTTCGAAACGATTGTCACGACGCACCTCAGTGACCGGATATTGCTGTAAAGCATAAAGTGCATTGGCGACATCAAAGACATCTTGATCCGGGGCTGCCACTACGACATTGGCATGGCTTCGTTGGCGCAGGACTGGAGCGCCTAATTGGCTTAAACCAACCTGAAGGGTCACGACCATGATAGAGTCTTTGGCTGTTGACATTACGGCCATCATTAACACCTCCTTTTCAATAGCTTCAACCGATGTTCTCTACGTAAAAAAGCAGCCGGACCTGCCGACTGCTTTTCACAAGGGATATTCACGTATCTCCGGGCAGGAAGAGTTCGTGAACCGTTCCCCTGCCCGAGAACATCTGTTCTGTTATTAGTTTATCCAACTGAGCTCAATCTGTCAATAGATGACCTCGCGATGGGTGATGAATTGTCACTCTGCCTGTTCTTAATTACAGGTGATCGGGCTTTGTGCTATAAAATCTATGAGTTGGACAGTCCCCGCCAGCGTTGGAGGAATTAGCTGAAACACCTTGTATTGATTCTCTTCAGTAATTCCGTAAGTGCAAAGATATATTTTTCTTGTATATTATGACATATATCTTTAGCTAATTGCTGGCTATAGATATGTACCGTTGAATTCCTGTCACTTAGCATCGCGAGCCATAATTCTTCATCCTGTATAAGGTCGGCTGCAAAGGCTTCGCGTAATACCGTCTTAGGAGAATTTAGTCCCGTCAAACCCTCATCTTCAAAAACGATCTTCAAAGTTTTCCACGCTAGCTCAAAGGTAAACTCAAAACGCTGTATCAATCCGTCTCCTGCTAGCTCATCAGATTCATCATATTTAGCAATACCTTCATTAAGTCTGGCTAGAGCATTTTGAAAGTTATTGAATTTTTGTTTTGGATCGCTCATATAAGATTACCCCTTCTCTCTCGATATTTCTCAATAATTTAGGGTCACTTTGTTTTTCTATTATAACAACGTCTATTTTTAAGAGTGTATCAAGATCATCGAAATCGCTGGTTAACAGCCCTCTGTTACTAAACTCTGGTAATGGAAAAATCGCTAAATCTATATCGCTTTTTGGCTTATTATCCCCTCTTGCCCTTGAACCGAAAAGGACTATCTTTTCGATATCATAGTCTTGACCGATTCGTTGTATATTTTGAATAAGCCTCTTATCTAAATCAATAGTCATGTATACCCCTCCTCAGCAGGATATCTGTATAAAAAATTTAACCATATTATACCATCAATATGGTTAAAGATATAGTTACTCAATATCCAACTGGGCTCAATTTAGCAATAGGCGGCCTCACGAGGGGTGATGGATCTACACTACACTTTGCCTTCCGTTTCCTCCTCCAGTAGAGATTTCCAAGGGGTTCCCACCACCTCAGCGATCCGCATCGCCCAGGTGGCATTCATCTCCCGTCGTCCCCGTTCCAAATCACTAATAATACTTGGTGAAATTTGCGTGCGCTCAGCTAGCTCTTTCTGAGTCGCGATTCCCGCCTTTAACCGTGAAATCCTCAGTTTTCCTCCCCCATAAAATACGTTCTTTTCCATCCATTCGCTCCCCTCTCTCCACCAGGTTATCTTTGCGCCGCGAATATTAATGTTAATAATCTGCATATTATAGAATATATGTTCTATAATCATTCTATCTAAAGAACATGTTCGCGTCAATTATTATTTTCGTTCCCGTTTCTTAAGTATCCTTCCGCAATAAAAAAACGAAAGGAAGTGTCGCCAACTCCATTAAAAGCAGTTTTGCGACACTCCCCAAAGCTTGATTGGGTTCTTATTAATTTAGAGATACCTTATTTGTATCAGTAATATCTGTCACTAATCTACCCGTTTCACTTCTGAACACTTTAAGATAATTTCCTACTACATTTGAAAAGTTATTCCCATTTATAGTTGTAACTACGACCGCAGGAGCGGGATACACATCAACAGTAACAGCGCCTTCACTATACTTACCTGTAAATGTATTTCCAATAACTGTGTTAGCGGTTCCCCATCCTGCATTGAGATAGACTGCAAGTGCCGTATTCCCATTCGTATTAGCATTCATAATGTTATCACTGACCGTTACATCACCAATACCAGCATCACAATTAACACCATATCCAGTTTCTCCAATATTAATGGCAAAGCTGTCTACCGTTGAGCCATTTGAGCCTGCAATTAAGTGGATTTCCCCACTGATTATCGATTGATGATCTGCAGCCCCTTGTAATGTCACCTTTTTATTCACAGCGATATCCCCATTGTAAGTTCCAGGTGTCACGTAAATTATATCTCCCTCATCTGCCGCCGCAATTGCAGCTTGGATAGTTGAAAAGTTTTGGGATTGACCATTTTTTGTAATGACCGCAGCATTTGTTAATGATTGGTTCGACCAAATATTTACAGATTTATCTGTAATAAAATAGTTGGTATATCCAGCTGCAATTATTTCAACTGTTGCTGATGCTGTTACATGAGCACCATCCGACCAAATTTGGGTGGGTTCAGCGAGTACACCATCACCGCTCAACGCAAATGCTGAAGGTGTTGTAACTCCGCTCCCAGGATCAACATTAACCGCGCCCCATTCATTACCACTCGTATACAAGTTCTTGGCCACGATTGTTGAACCATTTACTATCAACCCAGCTCCTAATCCATTCTTAATAGTTACATCATTCAAAATCGCATATGCATTATTATAGGTATTTACTGCATGAGATTTTTGATCCGCATCGATCACGAGATTCGAAAGGGTAACAGGAGCTTCTTTCGTCCCCGCATAAATTGCAAGAAGGTGTTTAGAACCATTTTCTGTACTCCATGGAACATTAGCCGCTTTTAAAGTCACGTCTCCCATTCCTTCAAGAGTAACTGGAACTGTAATATTGAGCTCTTTTGAAAGTTCATATGTTCCTGGTGCAACGATAATCCTCTCGCTAGCAGTCGCGGTACTGATTGCTTCTTCTAATTGGGCCACGTTCGTAACATATTCATCAATCTTTTGATAAGGGCTTACATAGGTCACTCCATCAACAATGACTTTATTATCTTTACATTCCGACCAATATGCTAAATTATTGAAATTGATATACTTCCCAAAATTGTCTTTATTCACTGCAACACCATTAATCTTATTTTCAGCATCTAAGGTGAATGTTTGATTTAATCTCGCAGCAATAATTTTGGTCTTATCAGTAACATTATTAAAATTATTTCCGTTGACGTTTACTTCGGTATATGGGGTTTCTTTTCTATCAGTACTTCCCCAATACGTATTTCCTATTGCATAACCCTTAATATTTTCCCATGTGTTATTCGCAATTGTGATATTACTCGCTTTAACTCCATCTAAGGCTACAGATGCATAATTAAATAGATTGTTCTCAACCAAAATTGCCTTTGTCCCGTCGGTTCCTGCACCATTAAAATACAAGGAACCCCCTTCGTCAGCAAGGCTAGAGCTATTCGGTGTAAATGTACAATCGCGAATCGTAAATTTCTTATCTCCAACTACTTCAATTGTTTTATTCACATCAACTTTAGGCGTAAGGGTTAAACCTTCGATAGTTACATTATCACCCCAAACTGTGATCAGGTTTTGAGAAGCCCAACTGCCATTTGGCGTAACATCAGAACTCGTGAGAACAGGATCTCCAATACCGATAATCGTTAAATTATTCGCGCTAATTGGCATACACCAACCCGCCTGTCCAGAACTGGTTACGACTTGACCATTGCTATCTCGCAATGTAGTTGTATCCCTTGGTATATCAAATGGACCAGCCCCAATAACCCATGTTTGTCCGTCTGCTTGGCCCTTGATCGCAGCTTTTAGTTCATCTACAGTAGAAATAAACTGGGTTCCAGCAGGATATCCCGCAACATATTTAACAAGAGGAACTCTCCATTTTGCCGTATATTGTGCACCGAAAGTACGGGATTGGATGATCACGTAAGACGGTGCAGATACGCCATCAAAGCCTTCATCTGTTTTAATCGTGTATTCTCGGACTAAAATCCCATCGATATATTGAGAGATCTTACCCGAATCATAAACCATTTTTAGAGTATGGATTCCTTTCTCTACATTTACATTCTCTTGAGTAAGAGGAATCCAATTTCCGTCTCCGGTACTATCCCAAGATTCCCAACCTTTAGTTTTGGTGGTAGGATCATTTCTGAATTGAAGGATTGCCCAATCAAGCACATTGTTTTGAGTCGATTGTACTCCATTGACACCATCAACCTGAACCCACATTGATGTTCTTACACCCGTTCCGTTTAATAATTGATCGGTTAATTCGATTTGCGTTTCAACTTGCCATTGATCTGTCAACCCGACATTTGTTGCAGTACCACGACCTTGCCAGTCGTACCAGCTGTTCGAATTTTGTTGAGCAGATGTTGTGGTCGTAATCCAACCGTTAGATTGATCCCAACTTGCAGGTTCTGTTCTATCTTTTTTCCATTCTCCTAGACTTGCCTCAGCCATTGATTTCACATGGGTTATAGCATTTTTTAATAAATTTACAGTGTTTTGTAATGCTGCATTCGCCGCATCAATATTGCCTTGATTCCAAGGTCTAACTCGAGAAGCCGCTAAAACCGCATCCATTGCATCAGTTACAGCTATAAACTCAGCGTCTGTATCGTGACCACCCGCATGCATGTACTCACTCAACGTGGCATCTGCTTCAGTAAAATCAGGACGATATAACGTAATGGATGGTTCTTGTACCTGAAGTATGGGGCCATTTCCGTCACTATCCCCGATCACCTTAAAATCCCAACGGCCAATTTCAATATCGCGAGAGAGTGTTAATACCACCGTATCATCTTTCTTCGCAGAAACTCCAGTTAATGTAACTTTGTGTCCATTATCGCTAATGGTATCAGAGCTTATCCCCATTCCCTCAGCATTGGCTATTCTTACCAAATCGCCTTCCATGGCAACAATACCATTCGGTAATAAGAATTCAATTTGACCCTTATTATAATCTTCTCCAAGCGTGTAAGTAAGTACGGTTTCCCCAACTACTCCGCCATGTCCATTGACACCAAAGCCCCCAGCTTTCGTTCCAACATTCCCAGTTGAAACGCCGCCGCTGCTACCTCCTCCCCCAACTGATGGAGTAGATCCGCCTACACTTCCACTACCCGTTACAGGAACCTCATTTCCTTTTTTATCGAGAGTACCTATGTTTGCCCCAGAAGGTACATTAAGCTCAGCATTAACATTAGCAACCACATTTGTAACCGTCGTATTAGCCGAAAAATCAACTTGTGCTTCCTTGTTCACTTCAACCGTTGTAAATTTTCCGTCCAATGTAATTTTCTGTTCCTTATTTTCCGGTGCTATTTCTAGCTTTGCGATGTTTGCATTCGCGTCTGCTTTGATCGTTGCCGCTCCGTTTACTACGATTGGTTCAGCAAAAGTTCCTTTGAAGGTAACAACAGGGGATTGCCCCGCTATCGTTACAACTTCTACACTACCTAGACTTCCTCCAGCTGCATCAAGAATCGCATAAGAAGTAACGACCGTGTTACCTATCTTGGTCGTTCCACTCGATTCCACACGAACTTCATTAGAACTTGAAACAACGAGCGTTCCAGCTTCAGTATTCTTCAGATGAATGCTATCTTTAGCTCCAGAAAGAACGATTATTTTTCCAGCCTTAACATTATTAATGTTAGCCGTACCCTTCTCACCTGGATCAATAAACAATGTTCCTGTGATAGTAACATTATCCAAGACTACATTGTCACCCTGAATGTAAACACTGTAGGCTGTTCTAGCATTTTTTAAGGTTGCATTTTTCGCCGTAATCTTGATACTATCTGTCAATTCTTCGAGTTGATTTGCATCAGATGATCCTATAGTTGCGCCATCTTGTGCGTACACAACTACTGAGGTCAGTTGCTCAACGATACTCGAAGGGATACTCGCTTCGCCCCCGAAGGTGATGACATTTGACCCAAGGTTAAGTTTAGCAAAGTTCTTCGTCTCTGAAGGGAGTGTTGTACCGGTCAAAACTACAGGGGATGCTGTTAATGCGGCGAGTGGAGATCCTGCTAAGGCATCTGCTAAGTGATTATCTTCCCCATTGGCCAGATAGGTTTTACTATAGTTTAAATCATTGGCAAAAGTCTTAAGAACCTCAAGATTGGTACCGAAGCGGTCGAGACCTCCAATTCGAATCGCATTCGGCAAGACAATTTTCACATTATCGGTTAATGCTCCCGTCCCTCCAAGGACATAAGTTTGATCTACATTCTCCTTTACTGAATCAATATAGGCCATTACATTATTAGGAACATTATTAATGTCAGAAAGCAGAATTGGCATACCTTTCCCCGCGGCAATAGAAGCAATAGATAAAGCATCTGCATTATTCCATGCTGTAGCAACTACAAATTTATTGAAAGTCCCCATTTGCTTCGCTATATTGAGGGACGTTTCATAGCGATCACTGCCACCTAAAGGAACAACAGTAATATTCATTTCAGCGAGTTGATCTAGGATTTTCTTTGTAATCACTTTATCTCCAGTGGTTACATAAACGGTCTTTACCCCGAGACGTTTTAATTCTATTCCAGCATACTTATTTAGTTTATCCCCTTCTGTCAAAAGAATGGGGGCATTCTTCAATTTGGCCAGCGGCGCAGCCGCAAGAGCATCTACAAGATTTTCATCCATTCCTGCAGACAATACAGCATACTCTGACGTGCCCTTCCATCCCTCTTGAGCAATTTTCGCAGCCGTTTCATATCTATCTATTCCTGAAAGCCGCTGTTCAGAGCCAACCGCTCCTGACACTACCGATTGTGTCTTAGAAGTTGCTGCAAATATGTTAGAAGTAAAGACAGTCGTTATAAAAAAACTAACTGCTAAACATCCTGCAAGCAACTTTGTTGTATGCTTCTTCATCTTCAACCTCCACACTTAAATTAAATAAAAGAAATAAAGGATTGTGAGTTTACTTATTTTTGCTATACTTAAAATTGTTAAAAGCAAAGCTAACCACAAGCTATGTTGTTGGGTAATTCAACATAAACTTCTGGTCAGGTTACCTGTTACAGCAGGCTTCCTGTTTTAGCTAAACTTTTCCGCAAAGGTCTTGGACATTGCTGGGTGACAACAAACCTGTCTAAGGCCTTCCTCATCTCACCTCCTACGGAGATATACTTAGTAAACCCAAAAGTCCTACTTTGCATAGGACAAACTTCCTTTTTCTGTAAATTCTCCATTGGGCTAACTATTCCTTTACAAAAATTATGGCAAAAAATTACATGATAAATTATTTAAATTACTTTAAAATCTCAATTCGTTTAATTGTTCCATATAATTACAGATAAGCACATAATTAAGTGGCAATAAAATTAGAACAGCCCACATTTCATGATCATGAAATGTGGGCTGTTCTAATAATCGCGCGTACTTATTATTTTCGACAAATTTGGATTTTTCTCTCTATTTTTCCATGGTATAATAACCATGTTTTTGCTAGGTTCAAAGAAAAAGGCAAACCCGTTGAAAAGCGGGGACGCAAAGCGATGGGTCTAAGGCTTTTGCTAAGACTGCCAAGCTGCCATAATCCATTTAGGAAAAATAGAAGGCTCTTTCCTGTGGTTTATGGGAAAGAGCCTCATTTCATATTAAAAGGAGTGTTCGATTGATGAAAAAAATTCTAGGAGTCCTATTAACCCTTGCGATGTCCTTAGCGCTCCCGTTGAGTGCCGCGGCCTCAACCACCCCAACCCAAACCCAACAGGTTCGCCTGCAAGGAAGCAACCGTTATGAGACAGCGGTTAGTATCGCTAATGAACTCGCCAAACAACATAACATTGATTTTTCCAAGGGTGAAAAGTTCCAAAACGTTGTTTTAGCCTCGGGCAACAATTTCCCAGATGCTTTAGCCGGAGCTCCGTTAGCTAATCAAGAAAATGCGCCCATTCTTTTAGTCGATAATACCCCTGAGAATAGTACTACAACTTTTGATTTTATCCAGGCACATGTGAGTACCAGCGGAAATGTTTTCCTCCTTGGAGGTACTGGTGTCATCCCCCAAAACTTTACCGACAAGCTTGTAAGCATGGGCTTTGCCCCACAGAATATTGAACAACTCGGAGGGCAGAATCGAAATGAAACCTCATTGATTATTTCTAAACGATTGCAGAACCCTTTGAAGGAAGTTGTTTTAGTTACAGATTCTTATTTCGCAGATGCCTTAACGGTTGCCCCGACAGCTACTTCAGTTTTCACTCCCATTTTGTTGGTTGCTGATACTGGTCTTACGCCTGATCAAAAAGCCTTCTGTGACTCAATTAATAATGTAGTTATTTTTGGAACACTTGCTTCTAAAACCAACGAGATTTATCCTCGTGCTATGGGACTAACCGGCGCAAATAAATATGATTCAAATGCCATCTGGGCTAAACAAGTTAAGAATAAGCCCTTCATTGCCTTAGCTACGGGAGAGGATTATCCCGATGCTTTAGCCGGTGCCGTCTTGGTGGGAAGCCTTGGAGTTGGAGGAGGGGTAGTGCTCATGACTAATCCCAATCAATTACCCTCCGAAACCATAAGCGCACTCAATGTGATTTCTTATAATGATAAGCAAGCTTTAACCTATACCAACGCGCAAGGACAATATAGTTCTTTCCCCGCTGTCATGTACCCCACTCTATATATCTTAGGCGGAACGGGTGCTGTTTCTGATTCGGTTCAATCCCAGGCCGCTACTATCCTTAACGGACCGGGTACTGCGAAATAAATCGTCGGTAACTTTCAAGGCAAAAAATATAGCAAGCACGTCATATGTGCTTGCTATATTTTTATGATAATTCTTCTCCTTGGTGATCGTATTCCTTACTCTATCCCCATAAGAATTCTTTGAGCCTGCTGAACAAGACTAGCAGGGACAACGCCCTCTCCACCTAACGTCCGAACCGTAGGACGAATTCCTGTAGCTCGAAGTTGTTTAAGATAAGATTGGATGGCAGGAGAAAATGTTCCACTATTTTGATCGATCAGAAGAATGGGATCCCCCGTCTTCGCCGCTAAACCACTTCCTGCAAGTGCATCTGCAAAGCTATACCCATTTGCGATATAAAGGGTATCGGGACTTGTTGCAAACTCATTGACTACTGCACCCGCTGTCTCAAATCGATCATTCCCCGCTAAACGCTTAATCGCCGTCCCAGGCACTAAAGCTTTAATTTGATCTTCAACCGACTGTGAAACAACGGATATCCCACCTGCAATATACACGGTTGAAGGTTTTTGGGTTAAAATATAATCTTTTGTTTTTTCGGCAAGAAAGTCCTTCCCGACAAGCAGAGTTGGATACTGATTTGATCCTGCGAAACTAGAAACACTGAGAGCATCTGGGAAACCTTCACCCGAGGCTACTATTACGGGTGTCCCCGACTTCACGTTAGCATTATTAACAACAGCCATATTGGTTTCGTAAAGATCAAGTCCGCTCAAGCGTTCTATTGTATTACCCTTCTTAAGAATTTCTGTTTCAAACGAGTCATTAATGACGCCCGTTCCACCAATGATATATACTTTTGTAGCCGGGGTAGAATGTAAGGCAATATAGTCAAAGGCTTCTGAGGACTCTCCGACTGTAGATCCCACAAGTAAAATCGGAGCATTATACTTCTTGGATAAAATACTTGCAGATAACGCATCTGGGAAATTAGTACCCGAGGCTAAAATGATGTTATCGCATTTACCCTTATTAAAATCTTCGCTAATCGCTCTCGCTGTTTGGTATCGATCCAGTCCTGCTAAACGAGGAGGAGCTGCTAATACTTTAATTAAATCCATATAATTAAACGAATTATTTTCGTTTAGTTCTGGAATTTGAATACTAATCGGTGTATTTATGCCCGTAATATCTGTATTAAAGTTAACAGTCAGATTCACGACCCCTTTGGCATCGATAGCTGGGGCTTTTTGTCCGCTCAAGGTATTCATCAAGGAATTGATTTGAGACAGATCCACTTTAAAATTGATGAGCCCACTTTCATTAATGACATAACCATTCGAAATCGTATAGTTTATCTCGAGTCCTTTATCACCCAATAAGGACACATTCTCCAATTGAGCCATGAAACCATTAAACTGAGCTAAGAACTCCGGTGTACTCGCATCGAGCTCTTTAATCGCTTGATCAAGGTCAATGGAACTTTGGGCTTGATCTGGAACTCCACCAAGTTCAATCATTGAACTTAAATATTCCTTGATGAAATCCATAGCTTCTTTGTCTTGGGCAAAGTTATTTACAGTGTAGCTCAAAAATTCCTTTAATTGTGCATCATTGAGCTTTATCGAAAATTTTTGTGTCCCATCATTCGTGGGGACATTAACAACATCAAGATTTGGATTAAAGCGTTGAGCATAACTGGTAAGGAACTCGACTCCCTTTGTTTGGAAGTTTTTGCTGAACTCCATGAGCTTAGTCGGGTCGAGATTACTCAATTCAGAATCCTTCATATCATAGGGATTCATAACCATATATTCTTTGTTTGCAAATCGGGAAGGAAAAGACGCCGTTGCCATTGCAGGTACTTTAATGATTTCCACTAACTTTGGATTCTCTCCAGTGAGATCCATGTCAACCCACAAAGGCACATTAAGACTTAACCCCTGCATATCTAAGTTCATATCGATTTGTGCTTGACTAACCGTCTTCTGTTCATTGCCATTCGTTTTTACATTGAGATCAAGTTTAGCCGTATTAAGCAACATAGCCGTCGAATCAATTTGCTGCTGAACAGCAGGTTCAAACCCTGAACCACTCAATTCGAAGGACATCGTTGTATGCTCCTGCACCGAATTAACCTTTTGCATTTTCATAGTAGCATCAAAAAGGACCTGCTGATTCGGGGTACACCCTGTTAAAACAAAGAGCAACGTTAAGATTGATGTGATCCAGACCATCTTTTTCTTCATCGTAATATTTGTCCTCCTCTTCCAATGATAACTTACAAATGTTTACTTCTATGACTATGCGTAGAAGTCCTCCCTATATGTGTTAAAAATTATACCAATTCTGCTAATGGCTTAATCCTATTCAAATAAAAGCTATGCCAAGCACGTTATCTTGCGTGCTTGGCATAGCTTTTGTCAGAATTATTTCCCTTTGTGTGGGGGTACGACCCCCAGTTATTTGCTACGCACGGAAGGGTAGCCTAATTCAGCCTGAAAATAGGATTCGGTTCGATAGGCACTATTGTTATTAAAATCAAAGGTGACATGGCCATTATCAGGAATCGATCCAATGGTTCGATAATCCGAAATATTGTCAGCCCAAGTGGGGTCACTCGCAATCCATCCATAAGGAGGAAGATACGTTTCAACCCAGGCATGGGCAGCACCCCCTGTATTAGACCACCCATCCCCTAGCAAAGGATAGATGACAGGTACTCCTGCACCAGAGCTCAAGGCATAGCCAGAGGCAACACGAGCGGGGATCTGATTCGCTCGAAGGAGAGCAACCTCTAGGTCAGCATAGTCTTGGCAAACTCCTGTTTTGTATGTTAGAGCGGATAGAGCTCCTTTATTATCATGGCCTGAGGAAAAGGTTTCATCATAGGCTACCGTATTATAAACAAATTCATGTGTTTTCTGAACTAAATCTAATGTTCCACTCGAACTGTTCTTTAAATCCTGGGCGACAGTAAGAATATCAGGATCATCTGATTCGATAAACTTTTCAGGATTGACATACTGTGTATCAACCAAAGAGGTATCGATAGTCTGAGGAATCAAACGGGCTGAAGGATTAATCTCGACACCGCGAACTTCTACAACAAATTTATTCGTGACAGTAATCACTTCACCTGGGACGACATTATCAGCCTGGATGATTGCTTTTTCAGTACCGTTGGTATCCTCGACTACAGAGAGGGTTGCATTCCGATCCACGGAAACAGATTCAAAAACGGGCTTTTGGATAAACGTATCCGCAGGCGAAGGCAGGTTGTCTGTGATTGTGGTGCTACCCGTATTAGATCCTTTATTAGTCACCGTAAATCGCATTTCAATCGTCCATGTTGTCGGGTTTCCGTAACTCTTAGCCGTTTGATAGCCCGCTGAATAACTATCCGTGTTCTTAGGCGGAACGATAAAGGATACAACGCCAGCTGCTGGCTCGGGAGTAACTGTGCCATCGAGCAGTGCGGTAATGGATTGTAAATAAGCATCAGCAACAGCACCTATGCCCCCAAATACAGTTATATTATTGAGATTTTGAGTCTTAAACGTTTTAAGGTAATTCGAAAGGGAAGTATTAAGGCTGGAATCTTCGTTTCCTACCAATAAAATGGGGTCCCCTGTTTTTGCAGCAAGAACACTTCCCGCAAGAGCATCCGGAAAATCTAAACCACTCGCAACATAAAAATGTTGAGGATTAGTCGCAAATTCTGAATTAATCACGGCATTCGTTTCAAAGCGGTCACTGCCCGAGAGCCGACTCACCGTAGAATTTGGGGCTAATGATTGAGCTAGAGATAAAAGCGAGTCGGGAATAACTCCTTTTCCACCAACGACATAGATTTGACTGGGTTGATCCGCTTGAATAAATGTTTTGATTTGATCGGAGATCGTATTAGAATCAACCAACAAAATAGGCCACCCATTATAAGCAGCAAAGCTCGAAATGCTCAACGCATCAGGAAAGTTTTCACCATAAGTCAAGACGATAGGCGTCCCTTTGGAAACCTCCTCAGCATTGGCAATAAGACTTGAAGTTTCGTACCGATCTGCTCCACCTAAGCGAATCATGTTGTTATACCCTAAGCTTCGAAGTTTTTGATCAAATTCGGCGGGGATAACTCCGGTGCCTCCGGCGAAATAAAGGGTTGCATTTTTCGCAACATGATTGGTGATAAAGTCAAACGCTTCTGCTGAAGTTGAAACCTGGTCATTCACTAGGATAATGGGGGCATTCATCTTATGGGCTAGAACACTCCCGGATAAAGCATCAGGGAAATCTAAACCCGAAGCAATAACTAGGCTTGAAGAAAGTGAACTCCCTGTGACATTTTCGGCAATGGTCTTGGCGGTTTGAAAACGATCTGTCCCCGAAAGACGGCTTGAACTTCGCAATGTGGTTATCGTTTGTGAAGCGACATAAGGATTCGATTGTGTTTGTGATAAAGCTACCGTATTCGTGGAAAGTATAAGGCCAATTGAAAGTAGCGCAGCCAAAATTTTGTTTTTCTTCATCTACATCACTCCTCTTTTTCTATTATAACATTCACAAAGAGGGAGAACTAAACAGTAGTATAAAAACTATGCCAAGCACGTTATCTTACGCGCTTGGCATCGTTATTGTCAGAATTGTTTCCCTTTGTGTGGGGGTACGACCCCCAATTCCTCAGTTCATCGATAATATAGCTCTAGACCTATTTTGTTAAAAAGTAGAGGGATTCTTAGAATTACATCGGTATCCTTCTGCTTGTCTTCTTTAGAAAGTTGTTCCCAAGGAACCAAATTGTTGTGAACTTTTCTCGAGTTATCCCTTTTATCTCCATAGACCCAACCGTCTCTAATACGTTCCTTATACCAACGATCATGTTCAGCTTTTGATAATTCCAGTAAGTCCTCATCATTAAAGACGAACTCCTTATTCGGCAAGGTTTTCTGTCTAATAGCAATATTAGAGTCTATAAATCTTTCAATATGAAACTGAATTTGGGAAATGTTACTCTTCTGGTAAGTCTCATTTAAGTTTTTCCAATGGGTTACCGCTTGCAAATCTTTATTTGGGCTCTTTGCCAACTCCGCTTCTAGATACATTTCATGGGACATTTTGGCCAGTTCTTTGCACATCCCAAGAACCGATACTTTACTCATAAATTCCTCAGCATCGACATGGATGTCCATCTGTGATCTTGGTGGTAAAAGACTTGAATACCACTTCTTCTCACCCAATAATGGACTCATCGAAATAAAGAATTCCAACGAACGGGCACCATGTCTATAGGTTTCTGTGGTCAATAAGGCATACAAGATATTTTCATCGATATTTACTTTTTGATTGCTGTCTAGCAATTGCTTGGCACTTCGACCGATCATCGAACGCAGCAGCATTGCACGCCGAATGATATAGGCTTTATCCTCTTGATTTACTGGATTAGGGCCTTGAATATTCAAATATCCCTTTAATCGGCTAATAAAATCTGGTCCTTTGACCTTTTTAAACAGCTCTTGTTCTGATCGAATAAAATTATGAAAAGAAGTACTCGTTCCACCAGCAAAGACAAATATGGCACGCCCTAGCTGGCGTTCACGCCCATCCTCCATAAATACTCCGTCCTGCATGGGAGCTAGAAAGTACTTGAGCCATCCCAAAGCTTCGCCATTAAAAGATGAATCAAACTCATCGAAAAAGACTAAAGGTAACCGTTCCCCCTTAATCGAGGCATCTCTAATCTCTTGAAAAGACACTTCGAGCTCACTTAATTTCGTGAATTGGGAGAGATTAAAAACAAAGATTTCAAATCCTCCCAGAGTTTTCGCAATCTGCTTGATCCCAAAGGATTTACCTGAACCCGGGAAGCCAAATACGGCAAGACTTAAGGGCCTATTGTCTTTGTCTTTGGCATAATTCTGCATCAAATTAACAATTGCCCGATAATTTTCGATTTCCATGCGATCAACCGTTTGCAAACCACCATATTGACACGATGGAACAGCATCCAAAATTTCTTTTTCCCCATTGATCACAATTCTCTTGGCAGCTTCAATCAACTCAAGCCGATCCCGGCCACATACCTCATTCAAAATGCTCCAAGATTCGGGGGCTTCCAACTGGTCCAGATTAGGCAGTGCTTGAACTCCTATAGCATTAGGCAAAACTTTCGAAAACTCATATTCCTCAGTTGCTATTTGTTTAACTATTTGTGTACAAATAGCGTTCCGAATCCCTTCGTTTTCCAAAGATCCTGTATCCCCTTCAGCTTTTGCAGGTGTGAAGTAAAGGGTTAAGATATCATTTTGACGAACTAGCATTCCATCTGTTTCCAAAAGTACAACGAACACCGGAAACTTCGCCAGTAATTCTTGGCAAATTCCGTAAGATAAATCTCGTAAAAAATCAGTCGCAGTTCTCTCCCATGAAATCGCTTTACTTACTGTTGCACCATTTGCTCTTAAATCATTCATCGAGACAATGGGGATTAGCTTCGGCTTTTCAGTTTTTCTCAGGGTTGCATTCCTTAGCAAATTAATATTTCTGTGTTTAAGAAAGGCAATTGTTGTTGCGTCACAAACGGGAATATGTTGGCGTTGTGCAATATCTAGGTCATAGAGAACGACAAAATCATTCGAACTTAATTGTTGCTGGTCAATATTCCAATCGTTGATCTGTTCATTCTCAGGGATTCCATAAGTAGTTCCGTTGTTAGACGCCGTAAGTGAAACTAAGCAACTATTATCAATCTCACTACCCATCTTTTGAGCAATGCCCATCGCTCCAAGAATTTTTATATCCTCTTTTACCCTATTTACTCCGTTTTCCGTGTAAGCAATCCTGTCTATCCGTTTAGCACTATCTCCAATATAATGCAACATTCATATTCACCTGAATCCTTTCACACCATATGTAACATATGTTAGCCTATAAGAATATCTTCACTTTTGAGATCGCTGTAGGGAACGGAAAGCATATTGAATAAATTCCTTATGTGCCGCAGTTTATCTGCTTTGCTCAACGAGGCTCCCACCCTAACTTCTTTCCCCGCAATATTGATTAGCTTTGAGACTCTGAAGTAGGTGATCGATTCCGCCTTTACCTTGTCTTCATAGATTACATGATTCTGCCGCTTTATGACGTCATCTAAACGCTCCGGATGACGTTTTAGGAGTTCTTCATAAATAACGTACATAAACTCACTTTGATTTGCTACAGAATATTCTTTATCATATAGCTTAAAGTTTATACCGCTACTTTCTTTTACACTATTGCTGCTTTCTGAACTATTGGAGCTATTTTGAACTGTTGATCTAACCTCGGGTAAATTTTCATTATCAATTTTTAAAATTTTGTCTGGATCTAGATCTAGGATTTTGTAGAGCTTAGCAATTTGAACAAGCTTTTGAGGTTTTCCATAGGCCGTGCCAATCCATACTTTTTTCTGACCAACAGCAATCTCTTTCTCAGGCCTAAAGTAAACTTTCTTACTTTCGGGTACCTGGTTCGCATAGGCAACATTTTGCTGCTGTTCCACAACCAAATCCAACTTTTCAGGGTTATTATTTAAGACCTTCTCATAGACCTTTGCCATAAAATCCGCTTGCTTTAATTCATAGCTTTCACCGTACAAAGTAAATGAAATTAAATTACTGGTTTTTTCTTGAATTGGTTTATTTTCTTCTACAGTAAAGCTAGACTCTTGGTTCTTATCAACAACACCAAAATCTTGAAGTCTACGAAGTAATCCTTCATAATACTTTAGGGCATGCTCGTCAACCCCATTATCCATAATTATATCTCCATTATGCAGAAAATCCTTTTTGATTTTATATATAGTATTTAATTTCTCTTTTTCACCTTTGTACGTCTGTAAAATATAAGTATTGTACCAATTATTAATGTTATTTTCTTCTCCAAATTTTATTAATTGTATCGGTAATATTTGTATATCGATTATAGGGTGCGTAACCCTAATTTCTTCTGAACGTGAATATTCGAGCTCTTTTAACACATTATCACTAGCAAGTGAATATTCGCTGACATATAAAACAATAACCTTACAATCTACTTCATTTATCGCTGAAAAGGCTTCCTTCTGCCAGTTCGTTCCTGTTCTCATTTGAGTATCAACCCAAATATTTACACCTAATTCTCTTAATTGTTCAACATCTTTTAGAACAATGTCTTTATCTTTACTAGAATAACTAATAAATAAATAAGGCTTATTCATATTACATTTATTTTCATTATGTTCAGCATATCCCATCTTAATTTATCTTCCCCTTCCTAAATATAAAATGAAGTTTTAATCTATTTGAGTGGGTTAAATTAATTACGGCCAAAGGATTTCAGGAATTAGAGTATAGACGGATTGATCCTTATTCATGTCATCTTCACTCAATTCCTTATACGGGACTAAACAATTATGTTTTCTCTCAGGATCTGAACGATCTTTATCATATTCCCAATTGTGCAGATAGTGATATTTACACCATCGAATATGTTCAATTTCCGATAGCACTTCTTTTTTCTCCTGCGTAAGATTCTTAAGTTCTTTTTCCAGTTTTTCTTTGAGTTTTGCTCGAAAATCAGCTTCTTCTTTACATAAATCATCTATACGATAGTCCTTTTCAGTTAAGCCAAGTAATCTAAGTTTCACTTCAATATGATCGGCTTGTGAAATATTAGAATATCGTTGAAACGCATTAAGGGTATTCCAAGTTGAACACTCATTCTGATTTGTGTCCTTTTTCTTATTTGTACACTTATTCTTATTTCTACAACGGTCATTCTCATCGGACAAGTAAGTGCATCCAGGGCTTGCCTTCTTATTGCAAATATTACTCTTAAGATAAATTGCATGGATTCTCTTCGCTCTTTTTAGTAATTCTTCATTCATGACAATTTCAGGTGAGCAGATATCCTTTGGACTACCAAATGATACTATTTTAGGTTTATCTACATCTTTAGGTTTACAAAATAAAGTCTGAATAAAATCATCAGAATCAGATTTGATATGGATCTCTTTAACAGGACATAAGCTAATCAATTGACTAAGAATTTCAATATTTTTATTGGATTGGTCACAGAGAATAACTCGGTTTGCCTCTTTCAAGAGCTCTAAATCTTCATACCAAGCATCATTATGGTAAAATATCGCATCTCCATTGGGATTATGTTTATCAATGTTGGATATGCGACCAAGTTGATAATGCAATGCTTTAAAGGCATTAAAGTCACCAAAAATATGATACTCTACTCCAGTTTCTACACTAAACGTATTCTGGACAAACCCATGCGTAAACAGACTCTGGCCATATTCACCGAATCCGATAATGACTATCTTACAGGGTGCATCGATAGGATGATCCCTCCAATAAATCCTTGCGCAATTCTCAGGGAGATTAAAGACATGGATATTTTCATTTTGCAAATTATCACGAATTACATTGTTGAGATGTAAATAGATTTTCTGATTCATCCTCGGATTGCTTAAGTTCGCATTATAAAATTCGATAGTCTCATTATCATTATCGAACATAAGGATTTGTTTAGAAGCTCTTAAGGAGATATTGTTGTCAATTTTGACTGCACGTTTTCCGAGTTCTTTCTTAAGAACCGTAGCATAAATAGAACTTCCATATACAGCGCAGCTATCAGCTCTTTTCGTCCTAAATTGCAATTCTAAAAAATCTCTTACTGATTTGAATACTGTAACCACAATTCCAATCGTCGCTATAGGCGAAAGCCACCTTGCTACTTCTACGAAAACATTAATATCATTGAGATCTGTATTGAATTGATAAAGTCTTAAGGCGCTGTATGCTGCCCAGGATATATTATTGTTATAGAGCGGCATATAGCCTATAAAGCCAATGATAAATGGAATTACAAGCAATATCTTCTTGATTATACTTATTAACTTGTTGCTTTTTCTCATATCTCTCTCGCATTCTAAATTATTACCCAGGATTTGTATTATCGATTAAATTCTTTATATTTGCAAAATATCCTGCATAGGTATCGGAGTTATTTTCCATTTATATCAGATATACTCAAAGGCCTCAACCGATCGAAATCACACGGGAGTATAAAAACGATGCCAAGCACGTTATCTTACGCGCTTGGCATCGTTATTGTCAGAATTGTTTTCCTTTGTGTGGGGGTACGACCCCCAGTTCTAGTTCTACAGCAATACAATATTATCCCGATTGTTTACATTCTTAGCTGCATTCTTCGTGTCAAATACCCACCGAGAATTTTCGGCAACGAAATCATAATCAACATTTGTATGCGCCGTCGTAATAACCACTAAATCATAGTCTTTGAGGATATTGGCATCAATACTATCCAGTCCTTTAAACTTTTCACCATTAAACCGATACTCCTGGATATAGGAGTCATAGTAATCAACAGATGCCCCTTCTTTTTTCAAGAGATCGATAACCCGAAGCGCCGGGCTTTCTCGATAATCATCAATATCCTGTTTATAAGCCACACCCAGGGTAAGAATTTTTGAACCGTTAAGCGCTTTCTTGTCCTTGTTTAAAATATCGCCTGCTCTCTCAACGCAGTATTCAGGCATTCTATCATTAATCATCATCGAGCTCTCGATCATCGAGGTATGGAAACCGTACTCTCTTGCTTTCCAAGAAAGGTAATAGGGATCGAGAGGTATGCAATGTCCGCCTAAGCCGGGACCTGGATAAAAGGCTTGGAAGCCATAAGGTTTAGTCTTGGCCGCATCAACAACTTCCCAGAAATTAATGCCCATCTTATGACAAAGCATAGAAAGTTCATTGACCAATCCGATGTTAACATTACGGTAGGTGTTTTCGAGAATTTTCTCCATCTCAGCTATAGCCGGACTAGACACGGTAAATACATCTCCCGCCAGCACGGTACGATACATAGCTGCAATAACTTCAGTTGCATCTTCGCCAATAGCACCTACGACTTTAGGTGTGTTTTTCGTTTTAAAAATCAGATTGCCGGGATCAACACGTTCTGGAGAAAATCCGAGGTAAAAGTCCTCACCACATTTTAAACCAGAGCCTTGTTCAAGGATTGGCTTGATCAGTTCTTCTGTTGTACCAGGATAGGTCGTCGATTCCAACACGACCATCGTTTCTCTTTTAAGATATTTAGCCACTTCCTCAGAGGATGACTTAACATAGCTAATGTCTGGCTGCTGATGAGAATCCAGCGGTGTAGGAACGCAAATCGCAATAAAGTCAACGTCCTTTACAAAACTGAAGTCTGTTGTTGCCGAGAGCATCCCTTTTTCGACTAACTCTTTAAGGTCGCTATCCACAACATCGCCGATATAATTATGACCCTCATTAACCATATCCACCTTTGCGGACTGGACATCAAAACCAATGGTCTTAAATCCGGCTTTCGCCTTTTCGACAGCAAGAGGTAACCCAACATAGCCGATGCCTACTACACCCACTGTTATTTCTTTGTTTTTGATTTTATTAAGTAATTTTTGCTTCATTAAATTAAGCCCTCCGTATACTCTAATTTTGGAATCACTTGATCAAAATCTTTTTAACGCTTTCGGCAATAACCTCAACTTCGCTTTCACTGAGATACGGATGCATTGGCAACGATAAAACAGTATCGCAAAGTACATTGGTCACTTCAAAATCACGCTCATCAAACTCTAAACCGCTAAAAGCACCCTGCTTATGCATCGGCTTAACATAATAGATCATACTCGGGATGCCTTGCTCTTTCAATTTGGCTTGCAGTTCATCTCTCTGTTCTTTACTTTTCAGCTTAAGGGTGTACTGAGCAAAGCTTGAATAGAAGCCTTCCGGGATGACCGGTATTTCTACAACATTTTTCAGTTTCTCATTGTAAAGCTGAAAAACTCGATTCACATCTTCGAGCTCATGCTCGATGAACGCCTGCAATTTCACTTTTAAGATTGCGGCTTGAATGGTGTCGAGTCGTGAATTTAGACCCAGTCTTACATTATCGTATTTATTATCCCCTTTACCATGTACTCTGAAGGATTTCAACAACTTGGCCACTTCATCATCATTGGTAAAAACTGCGCCGCCATCTCCATAGCAGCCTAGGGGTTTAGCAGGAAAAAACGAAGTAGTAGCTGCGTCTCCAAAGCTGCAAGCGACTTGATCACCAATTCTGCCGCCGAAGCCTTGAGCCCCATCTTCCAGTACCTTTAATCCATATTTTTTGGCAATCCGTTCGATTTCAGGATAGTTTGCAGGCAATCCGAATAAATCGACGGTAATAATAACACGGGGAGTGAATTTTCCTTCTGCAATCGTCCTTTGAATGGCATTTTCTAATTTTACACTGTCAATGTTAAAGGTCTCTCGATCCACATCAACGAACACAGGTGTCGCTCCTTGCGAAGAAACAATTTCACCCGATGAAAAGAAAGTAAAGTCAGGGACAAATACTGCATCTCCCTCCTTTATATCCCATGCCATCATCATCAAGGTCAAGGCATCTGTTCCGTTAGCGCAGGTTACGCAATGCTTAACTCCAACATACTGAGCCAACTGTTCCTCAAGGTCTGCGACTTGCTTACCGCTAATAAAGTTCGAATCAAGCAATACTTCTTGAATGGCCTTATCAATCTCGGGTTTATAATTTTGGTATTGTGCTTTTAAGTCTCTGAATTCCACCGATGATGCACCTCTTCATAATTTTATATTAATCCCAGCATACTTCCCATTCTTAACACAAACTGTAGACAAACTAAATTTATTATACGACGTGGTGAAAAGGAGTGCAATTAATTTGAGTTAATTGACGATAAAATGAATTTTTTTTAGCATTCTTGTCTCCCAAATTACTAAATTCATTATACGGCTTAGTCTAAGTGAGTGCAATTGATTCAATTTCTCTGTACATATTACGAATAAAAAGCCAGAGCGCATAAAAACGTTCTGGCAGTTCTTTAATCGTTGTTAATAGCCTAATGAAGAGGATGAATAGCCAGGTCACCAACTAACCATTTACCATCAATTCGTGTAAAGGTAATTGTGCCAGAAAAATGTTCTGTGAAATTTTTACCATTTACGGTCCCTTCAAGCGAAATATCTGTGATTTCTAAAGTTGCTTCATCTCCGTTAATTGAGAAACCAGAATAGGTAATTCCTTTAACATTCTGTATAACTTTATCTCTCAACATAGTTGCATTATTGGCTGTTATGTTTTTTTCTATCCCCATTTGAAATCCTGATGAAGTAGCTAGAGCATAGAGTTCAGTTTTAGGCGTAAGATTACGATAATCGTAAGTCATGAAAATTGAAGTAAAACTGGATGCTAAATTCTCAGCATCTTGTTGAGAGATAGAATCTTGGATTAATCCATCGGTTAGCTTTGAAGTCCCATTTAGGGTTGAATCAATTGCCGAAACTAATTCTTCCGGAACAATAGCTTTCCCGCCAAATGAAATTAAGTTAGCCTTAATTCCGCTAGTTCGAAGAGAGTTTAAATAAGGTAAGCTTTGATTTGATACTTGTGTACTATTGGGGTCGACTAATAAAATGGGGGCATTCGTTTTTGCCGCTAATACACTTCCAGCGAGTGCATCAGGAAAGTTATATCCTGATGCTAAATAAATAGTGTTGGGCGCTTTATTAAAATATTGAACGATCTTAACTGCAGTTTCAAATCGATCTAATCCATCCAATCGCACTATTTCCGAATCGGGAAATAGTGTTTTAAGTTTATTTTCGATTTCTATTGAAACTGCTCCAGGACCCCCGGTAATATAAATCTTAGATGGTTTTAAAGTTTGGATATAGTCATTGACTACATTGGGTAGGTCGTTATTTACCAAAAGAATAGACCAGCCATTCTTTGCTGCGAAGCTTGATATACTCAGTGCATCAGGATAATCCTCCCCCGAACTGATGACAATTGGATTATCAGCTTTGGGAAGTATTGCTTTTGCAATGAGTACATCTGTCTCATATTTTGATTGCCCGCCTATACGGTTAATATTTTGATAGCCCATATCATTTAATTTCTTAGTAAAATCAGAGCCAATAGAACCCTCTTCACCAATTAAATAAATATTTCCTTGTAAATCAAGATGTTTAGCTAAATAATCAAAAGCAGAATCTGAGGCTTCTATAGTCGGTGCAATGAGAATTATGGGGGCATTCAATTTGCTTGCCAAAACACTGGCAGGTAAAGCATTGGCAAAACTTTCACCTGATACTAAAACAACGCTGTTTACCTTTCCAGGGTAAGCTCGTTCGGAGATAATTTTTGCAGTCTCATATCTGTCCAATCCATCCAATCTTTCTGGATTCGTCATAGAACTAGCATACACAGGTTGTAGATTAATCGTCAAAAAAGCAAGCAATAACAATAAACCGAATCGGCTAAAATGTTTCATTAAAATCTAACCCCTTCACAATCATTTTGATTTTACCCTTGTATTTCTACATTTCCTTTTATTTTCCTTTTTTGTAATTTTATCTCTAAACAAATCAGTCCCTTTGTATTGTCAGAATTGTTTCCCGCTGTGTGGGGGTACGACCCTCAAAAATTTGTCCTTCAACTTAAAGGAATTTCGGTGAAATTAGGGAAATGCTTAAATCAGATGGGATAAACTGATTACACGTAAAGGAGGCCGAAGCATGAGCGTTATTGAGATCGATAAACTCACTAAATATTACGGTAAGTCCAGGGGGATTATTGATGTAAGTTTTAAGGTTGAAGAAGGTGAGATTTTTGGCTTCATCGGTCCAAATGGGTCCGGTAAATCGACGACAATCCGGACTTTATTATCCTTGATTTATCCAACGAGCGGCAGTGCCAAGATCTTTGGAAAAGACTGTATAAAATACGCACCTGAAATTGCCCGAGAAATCGGCTATTTACCCTCAGAGGTCTTCTATTACGAAAAAATGAAGGTTCTTGATCTTCTCAAATATTCGGCCAGCTTCTATAAAAAGGATTGCAACCAAAGAATAACGGAATTATCAGAAATCATGGATCTCGACCTCAAGAAAAAAATCGAAGATTTATCCTTTGGTAACCGCAAAAAGGTGGGTATCGTCCAAGCCTTGCTGCATGAACCGAAACTCATCATCATGGATGAGCCGACCAGCGGTCTTGATCCCCTGATGCAGCAGAAATTCTTCAACGTATTACAGGAAGAAAACAAAAAAGGGGCGACCATTCTTTTATCGTCCCATATTTTAAACGAGGTCCAAAGGTTGTGCAGCCGTGTCGCTATTATCAAAGAAGGCAAGATTATCAACGTCGAAACGATCAGCAATTTAACGGAAAACACGTATAAGAAAATTAAGATTGAACTGTCCTCTGAAATCAATAGGAATTACTTCCAAATTTCCGGAGTCAGCAATCTGGAAATCAAAGATCATGTCGTCAGCTTTTTATTTAAGGGCAATATCAATTTAATCCTCAAAAAAATCTCCGAGGTCGAAATAACGAATGTCTGGGTTGAGGAGCCCAATCTCGAAGAGATTTTCATGCATTATTATGAAAAGGAGGCCTAAGGGAATGAACCTATTTCTTCATGAACTGAAGGCTTACCGCAAATCCATCCTGATATGGGCCGGTTCGATGGCCGCGGTCGCCGCTCTGTTTATCCTTATCTTTTCTTCACTTTTAGAGGAAATAGAAGCGTTTAAAGCCGTCCTTAACAGTATGCCAGAAGTCTTAAGAAGGGCGTTGAGCATCTATGTGGACAGCATCTCAACCCTTGAAGGCTTCTACTCCATTGTCTTTGTCTATATCCTTTTGTGCGGAGCCATTCAGGCGATGAATCTGGGATTATCCATCGTCTCAAAGGAAGTGCGCGATAAAACCGCCGAATTTTTATTAACCAAACCGATTAGCCGTCAACACATTCTAACCTCCAAGCTTCTAGCCGCCTTGGCTTCCCTCGTGATGACTAATCTGATTTATTGGGGGATCACCCTTCTGATGACCTTAACAGTCAAAGCGGAATTCAACCTCAAAATCTTCTTCATGATTACCGCCCCGTTATTATTTATTCAACTGATGTTTCTCTCCTTGGGTGTTTTTGTTTCGGTTGTTGCCGGAAAAATCAAATCCGTGAATTCAATATCTCTGAGCACCGTCTTTGCCTTTTTCATTATAAGCACTCTCGGCTCTGTTCTGGGGGATGAAACTGTAAGGTTTATATCGCCGTTTAAATATTTTGATTCGGCCTATATTATTAAAAATGCGGCCTACGAAAGTTCATATCCTCTGATCGGCATTCTCTTTATCCTCATAGCGATAGGGGCCAGCTACCGGGTGTATGTAAAAAAGGATATCCATACCGTTTAGAACAGCCTTGAATTTTAAGGAGGGTAGTCAGGCTTATGAATATTTTTATCAGAGAAATGAAGGCTTATCGAAAATCACTGCTTTTATGGTGCATCGGCATGTTCCTGATGATTGTCAGTGGAATGGCTAAGTATTCGTATTATGCAGAATCAGGTCAGTCCATTAGTGAAATTATCTCTACAATTCCGAAAACCTTGAGAGCGATCTTGGGATTCGGTGATTTTGACGTCACCAAAGCCAGCGGTTTTTACGGAATACTTTTTCTCTACTTGCTGTTCATGGTAACCATCCATGCTTCTATGCTGGGCGCCAATATTATTTCAAAGGAAGAACGGGATAAAACGACCGAATTTTTAATGGTGAAACCGATATCAAGAACTAAAATCTTAACTTCAAAGCTCTTGGCCGCCCTGGCCAATGTCCTGATCTTAAACCTCGTCACTCTCGTTTTATCGATTGCTATTGTCGGCAAGTATAGCCATGGTGAAGCCGTAACCAGCGAAATTCAAATGTTGACCGTTGGCATGTTGATTTTACAAGCCATCTTTCTATTCATCGGTTCAGGTATCGCGGCGATCAGTAAAAACCCGAAGAATTCGGGTTCGATCGCCACGGCAGTACTGCTTGTCGCTTTTATCTTATCCATCGCCGTCGATATGAATAGCAAGCTTGAGGGCTTGAAATATATCACGCCTTTTAAATATTTTACGGCCCAAAGTGTGATCAATGGCGGGAGATTGGAACCTCTATTTGTGATTTTATCTTTTGTCCTTATTGCAGCCCTGATAAGCATCACTTATCTATTTTATAAAAATAGAGATTTAAATGTATAGAGGCTAATTTGATCCTTTAAGATGGCTACGGCACAAGCTAATTGCTGTGGGAGGTCGGCTGACTCAAATATTATCTGGAATGGATCGGGTTACTCGAGTTTTCTAACAGTTTCTTAATTTTTATTATATCCGCTTCCATTCTATGTAAATGTTGTTGTATGTCATCAATTTCCTTTTCAGCCTTATAGTTTATCGCAAAGTCAATCAATGATTCATGTTTGTCATGTTCTGCATGTCGATTTTGGCTCATCATAATGATCGGTGCCTGGAAGGCAGCAATAAATGATAGGACAAGATTTAATAGAATGAACGGCGGTGGATCGAAATGGCCTATAACTAAAACCGTATTAGTTATTATCCATAAGGCGAGAAAACCACTAAACAGCATGATGAATTTCCAACTGCCGCCAAAAGCTGCTATCCGATCAGCCAGACGATCTGACCACTTAGTACTTCTGAGGTATTGCTTATCAAGTTGTCGTTCTATAGTGTTCTCATATTCTTTGATGATCATCTCAATACGTTTTGTATAATCTTTGAGTTGATTTTCGTCCATAATTATAACCATTCCTTTCGCTACGCTCAGGACAAAACGTGAAAAATACCAATCAAGAACGCTTCTGAAAGCAAGACCCCCGATAAAACCTTAACATGCTTTTCATTTCTTACGAAATTCGAAGTGAGAAAAAAATTATGATCTTGGAAATGAGAATAAATACTCCTTCATATTGATCCGGAAAGCCCAAAGTTGCAATGATTGAATTCATAGTTCTCTATTTTGTTGATAGTTCAAAAAATTTAAAGCCAAGGAATCTTATCCATATAATCTCCTCTTAAAATCGGGAGAAACTGGGATCTTAGCGGTTCATCCACATCTTTAAGTCTTAAATCATCCAATTTTAGAACTTCGCTTGTATCAAGATGAAGTTTATCCGCAAGGTCCTTTGCAGTTAAGTATTGATTTTTGCGTAACTCTTTAACCGTCTTCCTCATTAAAGACCAATTAAACATAGTAGCACCACCTCATTCACGAACACCAGGATATATTATACCCACTTGAATTAACAACTCGTTAAGTACTAAATTATATATTTCTTACAAATAGATTCTTCTATCTCTGATCGTCTCTGTTCATACCCGGGTCTACCCATTAAAGCATATGTACCGATTTTGCCCTCTTCTACACCAGGTTGGTCAAAAGCGTTTATATTTAAAAGTTCACCCATATACGCCGTTTCCCATTCTAGTAGTAAGAGGAGTTGTCCAACAGTGTAAGCATTAAGCTCAGGGAGAATGATATTTTGATGAAGACGACCTGCTAATGATAGCGCGTATTCTGTTGCCTTATGTTCTGCGCGCAACAAATCTCCGAGCTGATGCCCCCCTAAGAATTGAATATTCTGCTCTAAATCATCATCCTTGGGGATTAAAATTTCCTCATCAAATATCCTAACGGTTACAAAGGTAAAAATCTTATCATTAGGGCCTTCTGTATAAAGCTGCACTTGAGAGTGCTGATCTGTAACTCCTAATGCCTTAATCGGCGTCTGACCTGTCCAAATTTCCTGTTCTTGACGATCATAGCGTTTTCCTAGACTTTCCGCCCAGAGTTGCGCATACCAATCGGCCATCGTTTTCAGTCCATCCGCATATGGCATAAAAACAGAGATTGCTTTTCCCCGTTTAAGTGAAAAACATCCTAATGCCGCTCTCAACTGTGCAGGATTTTCAAAGAGATCTTTTTGTTCGCGAATCTTTTTATCCATAGCGATTGCACCGTCAAGTAATTCAAAAATGTTAATACCACATACTGCTGCAGGAAGTAACCCCACCGGAGTTAATTCTGAGAACCGCCCCCCAATCCCTGAAGGGATAACAAAACGACGATATCCTTCATTTTCAGATAAAGTAACGAGATTGCCCTTCTCTTGATCTGTGGTCACTACAATATGTTCATTAAATTGATCCTTACACACCTCTTTAAGCATCTGACGCACAATGAGGAACTGGGCCATCGTCTCAGATGTGTTTCCCGACTTACTAATGACATTAAACATCGTTTTCTCAAGATTTAAACTTTCGAGCAAGTCCTTAAAACGGGTTGGGTCGATATTATCGACGACATAGAAACGGGGTCGATGATTTCGCTTTTCAGAAGAAAGTTCGTTATAGTAATACGGCCGTAGCGCCTGATGCACGGCCTGAGGGCCTAAAGCAGACCCTCCAATTCCTAATAAAACAAAGTTCTCATAATGCTCTGACAAATAATCTGCATACTCTTGAATTTGCTGAGCCTGCCCTTTCATCTCTAATAGCAAGGCAGAAAAGTCTAATTCACCCTGGGCTCTTTTTTGAAGCAAGGCCACACGAGCGATATGCATTTGCGGTTGAAAGGAACATAGGTCCTTCTCCGAAATAGCCTTTGGATTTTTTTCACTTCTCATCATACCCGTATAGTCTAACTGGATAAGACTTTTCTTTCTCTCCTCCACGCTAGCTTCCTCTTTTCATCAATCTCATTTTCATTAACCTACCTATATCGCTACAAACGCAACTCCCAAAGCAATCAATACAACACCAGAGATTTTCCTCAAAGAAATCTCCTCTTTCAATGCGAAATAAGAAATCGCCATCGTCCAGATATAGGTAATTGACGTCAGTGGCAACACCACAGAATAAGGTAAAATCCGCAATAAGTAAATATTAATTAGTGCGGACAAAAAATACAAAATTCCACCATAGTATAGGAACCTATTTTTAAGTAGTACCATGAGGCCCTCGCTGCCGGAGGCCTTTTTTAGGCAAAAGGCAGCCACAGAGCCCATCAGCGTCATGACGATTAAATAAAACATATATTTCATTTCCCATCACCGCCTCCAATTAGGATAATACCCACAATAATAATGCTAATTCCTAGTATCTTAGAGAAAGTAATCTGCTCTCCGAGAATTGCAGATGCTATAAAAACAGTGAGTACATAATTCATACTTAGCATAGGCTGTAAAACTGATAAACTACCAAATCGATAAGCTATTAGCATCACGAGTGCGCCTAGCCCGTATAAAATGAAACCCACAAGGAGCATTGCCAACCCCTGCTCCCCTGACAGCTTCCAAAAAAGCTGTCCAAAACATACGCATAGCGAGGAAAGGAGCATCAGAAGAATACCCTTTTTATTTTTCTTAAAAGATTCTATCATGACACTCACTTCGAAATCTTATTGATGGATTCAATTAGATATTTTTGACGTTTAAAGACCAAATCCACAAGCACAGAAAGGTATTTAATTACAATTGCCTGCATGAGAAAGACTCCAGAAAAACCGCCGGAAAGCAGAAGCATAGTAGTTGTCCACCCCGCAACCGGCTGTTGCCGCCCGAAGAAAATAACGCAAGTATATATTCCAGAGGCGAGAGTGAACGCAAGAAGAAGCACACTGAGTATAATGGAAATTTTATAAGCAACATCTGTAAATAAGATCAAACTATCACCTGCCACACTCCTTCTTTTTTCACTCACGCTCTTACTATAAGTACGACTTGAAAGACTTTTCGCCTGATAAAGCAACGTATCCATCTTTAAGCCGCAGTTTGCATATAGAGCCTTACGATAAGGAATGGTTTTACTGATAGAATGTACCCTGTTAATTGCACGGCGTGACAATATACGGAATGCTTCACTACGTAGCTTATACGAACTATTTGAATGCCTATTATACAATTGATAAAATAGTTTAGACGTCATATTTCGAATTTTTTTCGGTGCTGCACTTACAATATCAAAACCCTTTAAGGAGTGAAAATACACCTTCATAATGGCATTCTCGTCATAATCCATGCAAAGCGAGTCAAATTCATACACAAAATCGCCAATGGATAAGTCACCCCCTGCGTTCATGGAGAGTTCAATTCCTTGATAAAGGCTCATATTAACAATGCTGATCATGGCATTTTCAGCCGTATCAGCAAAGTCACGGATTACCTTGACACTGTCATCTTTGGAACAGTCATTTACACATATAATTTCGAATTTCTTAAAATTATCGTTCAAAATTCTATATAAAGGTGGCAAAAACTCTGAAACTTGATTTGCGTTATCATGCACATAAAGCACTGCCGAAATAAAATTGCTTTCTTTGTTACTTTCCATTTTTAAGTACCTCATCTAAATCATATACTGTGTTTATTTTGCCTGATAGCACACTAATAAAAATAGGATTTCTAGTAAATTCCTTAATAACCGTTGGTCTGGAATCATCTATCTCCGATGCCATTAGAATCGGCTTCATGGAAAAAAGCGAAGTGATATATGAAAATCCATACTCTTCCCTAATGTACTTACGGGCGAGACTGGACATATAATCCCATGCACTTTGTGGCTTTGCCGGACAGTCGTTGCAATTTCCGAGTTGCGTAGACGAGCAGAAGCCACCACTTTTTACCTGACACTCAAAGGTAGGAACGCTATCAAAGCTTGTCATATGTGGGGTAAATGTGACTGAAGTAAGAGAATGGTACCCAGTTTTTCCAAAAGGCATAATTGAGAAAAACGGACCATCCATCACCGTCAGGCCCACATTTTTCAACTTATCGCTGACAGTACACAAAATAATTTCGCATAACTCGTATTTAATTTTAAGAGGCTCGAAGCCCAGCAAGTTCGATACCTGATTTACTGAAGCGTAGGTGGAGTTAAGAATAAAATCACTTTCTAGAATTTTTCCATCCTCTAGAATTACCTTGTAATGAGTACCTTTTTGCTCTATATTTTGTATTTTTGCATTATAGCGGATTTCGATATTGGAATATTTAGCAATATTTTCGAGGAAATATTCTTTTAAGACTTGTGCATCATAGGTATATTCGCGAGTAAGGAAAGTACCATCACATATGTCATCATTGAAGTACTTTTTCGGCGCAATATCTGCACACATTATGTTCGCGTCCTTGCAAAATTTGCGAAACTGCTCCGCATTTGTCCATGAGAAATTGGCTGAAGTCGCGTATACCTGATCAAATTCCGAGTGGATGCAAAAGCCATAATCTGCACAAAACCGTTCAAAATAGTGCGCTGATTTTATGGCAGTAGAGTAGGAGCGAGGATAATGATACCCCATATGTACCCGTGCCTGGTTAATATATGTTGCTCGCCTGAAAGGCCCATCGTCTATTTCTAAGACAATTACCTTTTCTCCTCGTTTTCCACAGAATAGTGCGGAATACAGACCGTACAGCCCAGCACCAATGATGATTTTATCGTATAGCACTGATGTTCACCCTTTCAATTTCTTTAATATGGATGACTCATCACTGGGTACAGCAATGGGGCTCTCCAACTTAACATCTGTCCATTCTTTAATTAACATTTAGGCTTATACTCTCCCCTTAGATTTTTCAGCAAAATACTCATAAGCTCACTATTTCCTTTTAGAAAACTGATTTTTGTAGGTGTTTTCCCTGTTTTAGGATAGGCTCTAGTCACAGGCAACTCACAGACTTTCAAGCCCAGTTGCGTTGCTCTAACGGAGAGATATGCAAGTAGTTCATAGGTCATAAAAATATCCCGAAAAGGCTGCACTTCAGGGTGCTCCAGATATTTTCTAGAATGTGCGCGAAAGGCGTTCGTCGTATCTGTAAAATGATATTTTGCTGTCAGAGAAATCAAAGGCGCGTGTATTAGACGCACGGACAAATGACGGATAATAGGAGTATTCACAGCGTGCCCGCCCTTAATATACCGTGAACCCTGAATAAAGTCATACCCTTGTTCTAACTTTTCAAGAAACCTCGGAATGTCTTCGATACTATCCTTGTTGTTGCCGTCAATGGTTACAATGCCGTCATAACCGCGTTGGAGTGCCCACCACATCCCCATACGCAGCTGTGCACCCTGTTTGCCCTTGTCGCGCTTTACGAGTAAGGTGTTTACCCCTAATACTTTTAATTGTTCACTTTCTGTACACCCGTCAGTCGAACCACCATCACAAATAATAATGTCCGAGGCTTTATCTATCTGATACCGTTGTGCACGCTGTAACTCATCCCATATGCGGTTTCCCTCATTAATAATTGGAATACATATGCAGTATTTTGTTCTTTTTGGTGCATATTCTTCACATTCAAATTTTGGAACACCGGGTATTTCCTCATAAATCACACAAACACCTCTTTTATATATTGCATAACATTTAATATCGTATCTAAATTATTCTGCGTTCTCATTTCAATAGATACAAAGCCCTGATAATCCTTCTTCCTTAATATTTCTGCTAATTGAGTATGCAATTCTCTCTTCTTAATAACTTCCAAATTAGGTTCACTAATATGAATATGATTGACCAATTGAATATTATCTTCAACCGAGTGCAAGCTTTCCTCATTATAAAGAATTGTGCCCGAATCCACATTAACCTTGAATCCGTCACATTTCACTACTTTCACAAAATCAAAAGCTTCCTGAGTAGAATTGATAAAATTAGTGCCATATAACACAGGGTTTGGCTCCATCGAGAATATAGTATGATGGGTCTTCGCATATTCTCCAAGCTCCCTAAAGAAAGAAGTCGCAATGTTTATATCATTATCTGTCTCATAAATTCTATTTTTAGGACAACCGAACACCAAATTATTACACCCAATTTCTTCCGCAAAGTCAATCGCTTTTTTGGTATAATCAATTAATATGTTGCGTTCCTCTGTACTGCCAAAAATTCTTTCACTTTTTCCAAACCAGATTGACTGCATAGAAGGAATGGAAAGGCCATAGTCTGCCTTTAACTGATTTGCGAACTTTTTTGCATAAATGATCTTTTCATAGGGTAATTGGGGGAAAATACGTGTAGGTGCAATTTCAAGGCCTATAAAACCTGCATTTTGCAGATAGGAATACATTTGATTATCATGTTCTGCCAACCATGCAATATTAGATATAGCTATGTTCATTTAATCACCTCTATATCATTCGGATAAGCGAATGTCTTTAAATCAGTATCTTCGGAAAAATTAGCATGTATCCACTGGGCATCAGTATCAATGCTAATAACATCTATTATTTTATCACCAACTTTTAATTGCTTAGCATCTTTGAGTATCTCGCTATTATTGCGTGTATTGTTAAATAGCAAAATAGGAACTTTAATCCCCACACCATTTCTCCAATTATCATCAGTAATGGATGCAGCCCGTATATGATTACTATTTATGTTATTCTTCTCAAGAGGAATCACTTCTATATTATTCGGATAGGCAAAAGAATTTAGATCAGTATCTTCCGGAAAATTGGCACGAATCCACCGAGCATCAGAATCAATGCTAATGATATCTATTATCTTATCGCCAACTTTTATTTGGTTAGCACCCTTGAGCATCTCGCTGTTTTTATCTGTATTGCTAAATAGCAAAATAGGAACTTTCATTCCAACACCATTTATCCAATTTCCATCAGTAATGGATGCAGGCCGTATATGATTAATATATATGTTATCCTTCTCAAATGGATTCTTTATAATTTCTTCGACCGTTACTTCAGTTATGGAAAGAGATGTTGCATCATTGGGATAGCTATCTAATTCAACTTCGCCAGAACCATCGACCAAAGTAATAGGTATATGATAGTCATCAGTATTTGGTGGAATAAAATAATTAACATAAGGTTCATTGTAAATAGTATAAGCTGTTATATCACTAACATGTACAAATTTGTTGACAAGACCTGTCTTCAAAAAGCTCTTATTAAAATTACTTTTGTAAGACAACTTAACATCAGCAATTCCTTGTATTTTTTTATCTGCTGTACAAAAAAGTTTAAATTTACTGTCAGATATCTTTTCTAGTTTGACAGAAGCATTTGCTTGAATAGTATTAGATTTAGAGCTTCTTTCCCATATAAAGCTATAAATTGTATCAAATGAAATATTATAGTCTTTATACAATTCCCTATAGAAAAACCAGTTTGCGCTTCTAATCCAATATTCCCAAGGAGTAAATTCGCCTTTTATTGTTTGTGCATATGGATATTTACTGGTAGAAAAATCCTGCAAATATTTTATTCTTGCTTTATCCCCCAATACATGAATAATGTAATCTGTTCCTGTTGGCTGAAATTGGCCTGTTATTGTTTCTAATGCTGAAGCATATGTAGAGAAAATGGGTTGGCCATTTAAATATTTTGAAGCTGTGTTTAAACTTGGTGCGTAAGAAGTGAGATATCCGCCCAATTGAGTATTAAATTCTCCATTACGTTCACCTTTTAAAGCAGTAGCCTTATTTAATATCAGCGGCAAAATTAGAAAGAAGCAAATAATAATCACTACAAATTTGATAACATCACTACTTTTTCTCGGGAAAATCTTTGTGAATAAATTACATATTAGTATATATAAATAAGAAACTAGTATTACAAATACGCATAAATAGAGAAATTCATTGTTAAAACCACCTGACATCATGCGATATAAATCGGTTGCAATGATTCCGGAAAGCAAGATATATATTATGCCACCTGAACGTAAGCTTAGGGAGTAAAACTTTTCCTTATTATTAAAAAGCTTATAGATATTATAAAAGATGATACATAATGCAATGAGAACAATAGGAGAATAGTTTAATTGGGAGAGATAATAAGCTTTATTATTAATTGATTGTCCGTAATACCATGACTGATAGCTACTAACCCCCAATGTAAATTCAAACCACGATAAGACATTTCCTCTTGTTAGAAGTGCTAAAAGTATAAAAAAAACGCAGGCAGAAACAACTATATAATAGAAAGTGACTTTCAAAATAGATAGAATATCTTTTTCAAATACATTAATCAAAAAAAGTAAGAATATCAATGATAATGCAATATATGATGAAATGCCATAATCATTAGAGTAGAGAATTCCTGCGCCTGAAAAAGCTGCTAATATAGTTATATAAATAAGTCTTAATTTGCTATTGTTTAGAAACTCATCGTTTTCCTTTTTTTGATAAAGATAAAATATAAAGATTAAACTAAATACTATAATTGGAATAACTGCGCTTCTAATTATTCTTGCAGAATTATGCGGATAAAACATAGCATCTAGGCCTATCCAGAAATCCTTTGGTATTATATTAATAATAAATTGGGGTCTGAGAATATTAACTATAGAAATAATATTTGTAATAAATAAGGCTGATTCTTTTTTCCCCATAATACAGAATGATGTTAGGTAAACACTCAAAACTGAAAAGAGAGAGGTTAATAAATAACTCGCAAATAAGCTAGCTGTAAAATTGTTTCCAAATATAAAAGTGAATAGGGAACCCAATAATAAATGTCCACTTCCCAAATAAACTGGAAATTCTTTAAAAGGTATTTGCCCCGCTAATAATCTTCTCCATACATTGTAGTTTTGAAAATCACCATTAGTGGGAAAATAATCAGAATTAATAATTCTTTGAAGCCCAGAGTTGAAGCATATTAACAGCAATAAAATAACACCTGCATACCAAATAAAACTCTTTATCTTAAATCGTTTAACGAATGGTTTTATAAACCGAGCCATTTTTATGTTTTGTGATGCTATTTTACTGTTCTGCGACAAATCGTTTGATGTCATCCTTTATAAACTCCTTATTAAATATATACCCATCTTTTCCACCTAAAAGTTCTGCATAATTAGTTTTGAAATTATAATTGGGCACAAATTGAGCAACCTCATTTACAAAGTCCGTCCCTTTAATTGAACTATACAGCTCTGAAATAGATACAGGCTCCGTGGCAAGATTTAACTTTCTGATATTAAAATATAGTGCAAGCCGGATATGCTCCCATAAAAACTCCAAATTATAAAACTGAAACGAACCTCTGCTGTCAGTAAAATTAAGAGCACTGAAACCAATATCATTAAAATACTGCTTCACCTGTATTCTTTCTTCATCAGTCAATTTGCAACACTTATAAAACCCATTATCTTGCTTCGTATAAAAAGGTTTAATAAATTCGTTTTTATTGCAAAGCGCTATAAACTTTGTCTCTGTCAACATAGAAGGTATAAGATGAATCAAATCATAAATGAAGTTCTTTTTTATATTTTTCCCATAAAGACCTGGTAATCGAATAATCAGGGCATCTAGCGCCGAGTCCTCAATCATTTTCTCAAGATAATAGCGATTTAGCCCATAAGAATTAAGATTTTCTGTATCAATAGGAACATCCTCATTGACATCCACTGGATTTTTATATACGTCAATAGTAGAAATCAGCACTAGTTTTTTAGGATTGATTTTCTGAATATTTTCAAAGGCTTCCTTTATAGTAGCATAATCCTTTTCCGGACTGTTGTTTGCTAAATACTTTTCCGCAGGAATACCAGCAAACACAAGCAAATCTGGATTTGTACTAAATGCCTCTTTGATATTCTTTGAATTATATAACCTGTCAAAATTAGCCTTCACTGCAATGTTGGAACCGACAAATCCAGTATAGCCTACTAAACTTTTCATACTACTTCTCCTTTTATCTGCTCTTAATTCCTCTTATAGGTTAAACTGGTACAACCCCAAATTGATGGTCCAGCCAAGCGCAACCCTTCGAGTTTTTATCATAAAGCTATCTCAAATTATAATACTTTAATGAATCTGCAGAAATAAAACAGAATTTGTTTATATTAACAGGTATGCTGCTAGTAATTCTTATATCTTTTTGGGGATTATTCCACCAATGATAATCTGTACTCAATCGAATAACATAAGAATGGCTACCCTTTGAAACAGTAAAATTAAACTCGCCAAGTTTACTTTGTGATTGTTCGATGTCAACTTTAGCGGACGAAGCTGCTCCGCTATCTATTTGAAGTAGTAAATACATCGGCTCATTTGATGGTATTCTCTCTGTACTTGCTGTTAAGCTAGTAATGTTGTTTTCAACAACTTGTAATTGAGGAGCTGCTAAAAATTCTTTATTCCCGTCTTTTTCCGCCCAAAGTCTCGGAATTTCGCCTAGATTACGAGCCCAAATTTCAGGCTGATTATTAATCAATTGCAGGCCTTGGGAAATGTTTAATTTCTTCAAGATCACTCCTTGAGTATCAACATCAATTCTTAGTTCATAGGGCATAGACGGCAATTCAAGTACCGCAGAATTTTGCCCCTCTGCATTAATGGTTATAATCTTTGATTGTTGCTCAGAAAATTTTTCATTTTCATTTAAAGTATAGAATAATTGAATACGGCCAGCTGATTTAGAATCAAATTCAACTTTAAGCTGTGTTGGTTTACTTACCCCAATATTATCTTTTAATTTGGGATATTTTTCTCTGAGCTGTCCCATAAATCCAAATGTATAGGGATCAATTCCAGCTGGATTGAGATCTAGCTCTCCCTCGTTCTTAATCTGACCTGAAGAATTATTATAAGAAAGTCGTTGCTTGTTAACAAAATCGAAGGAACCATCGTAAATCGTTCCGGCAAGCAATCCTCTTTTAGTCAGCTCATCAAGATATATATCTTTCTTCTCTTTTAAACTATATACATCAAACATAGGCAACCTAATGAGAGGTGTATAATTCTGATAAATATACTCTGATATCATGTAATACTTGTAATCTACAGATATGCCATCAATGTTACTCCAAAGGTTTCCATTGATAGGAACGAGGATAATAGGTGGCTTAGTTGCTTTAATTTGCTGCAATGCATAATCTTGTGTCTTATCATTACTTATCATAAGCGGTGATTGATTAACATAAACCGGGTTCTTCCTGCCGACCAAAGCATAGAAATAATTACTTGAAGTAAAATCAAAATAAGTTTCCGTAGGAATTAAAACTGTATCCAGGATACTCTTTAAACTTTGTGCATCTGACGGCATAATCGGACCTTTTACCCTGGTGCCGTTAAATGCCTGCGTAGGGGTATATTGTTCTTGATAAGACTGGGATGTTACTGCTTTTGATATAAGCGAGGGGCCCAATCCCTTATATGATGTAACATTTACATTCATCACTAATATTAGTGCAAGTGCTGCTACAAGAAACTTAAACATGTTTAACTTTGATTGTTTATTAATTACAGCAAATGATACCATTGCAAGCGGAATCGTTCCCAATATAGCTATAATTGTATTTTCGTTAAAAGAATGACGTACAATGCCCCTCGATGCATTGAAAATAAAAAACGCCGTAAAGAAAATAGACATAATCCAAGCATCTTTATTTATTATACATGTATTACTATTCTTAAATATTTCCTTTTGATTTCTAGTCAGTACTACGGTTTTGATAACTACCCAAAAAGCACAAAGAAGTGCTGTCAGTGGGAGAAGATAATACCCTATAACATAAGCAAGCATGTCTGAATTCCCAACTGAATTGTATGCCCAACTCTGATTTGATAAGCAAAGCTGAATAAATTCCATAAATCTGTTTATTGGGTTTATTCCCTTTAACCAACAGAGCAATGTAAATAGCAGTAATGCAATCCCATATGTAAATGTTCCTATTAGCACGAATAGTTTAGTGCCCGTCTTTTCCTTAAAAACAAAGCAAGTTAGATAATACACCGATATTCCGCCTAAAAGCGCCGCAAACCCTAAATCTAGCCTGTAAATACATAGAAATAATGTGGTAATCCAAAAAAGCCACATATCGAGCGTCTTATGAGAAGAAATCATTCGTATTACACAAATAGCTACTAGCCCAGACAGTATAAAAGATCCATTAAATAATGTTGTAAGAAGAGGAAAACATAAAATGATAAAAAATGAATTCATGGGCCCTATAAGTCTTCTCAATATATAAAACATGGGAATGAAATAAAGTAACCAATTGTAATTATTATATGAAAAAGCTGCCCAAGGTTCATATCCATTAATTAAAGAATACAAAAATGCGAATATTTCATTTGACATCATATGTGCATCAAAGCTTTCAATTATTGGAATACTTCCAAATCTAAAAAACTGATCTAGCGATAGACCATGATTAGCCATTTCAAAAAACTCGTTACCATCACTGGTCATTCTGAAAGGTTGAGCAATCATAACAACAAAACTAATTAATGTAACTGGTATATACAGCTTGTATATTATATCGACTGCTCTAAAACTACTAATTTTTCTTTTTTCCATGAGAAAATAAAGTAGAATTGAAGCTATAGTAGCTAGAAGCATTAAAACGAGATACATAACGCGAGGCCTGTTAAAAACAATGTTAAAATTTTTATTTAGTATGTTTAATATTTCTAGCGAAATTGATTGGACAATGCCCGTAAATAAAAAGGGTATTCCACTTATAATAATTGCAGCTTTGTATTTTTCAAATTGGTTAATGATTACAGTATTAAGAAATCTTTGTTGAATAAAGTGACAACCGATAATTGATAAAACCCAGCTCAAAATGGCAAATGCTAAATTGGGAGATAGTCCTAATTTTTGAATAATCCAATTTTGAGATAGATTGATTATGAAATCATAACGCATAAACATTACATAAATAAATATTGCAAAGGAGGCAGAAATAAGCAAAGACCAAACAAGCATATCAAAATCTTTTCCATCTTCTTTTTGTGAAAGAAATATCCAACCTAAAAGAACTGCAATACCAATAATATAAGCCGCAAAATCTTTGTTTGTCGTAAATATGCTCGCTAAAATAACTGCAATCCCAATAAAAGAGGAATCTCTAATGAATTCTTTAACTTTTTCATCTATACCAGTCTTGTAATATTTGTTGAATCTAATATATATCAATAAAAAAAAGATCATCAATAATGCCATAACACCAAAAAGCAAAAGAAAGTAACTATCTATGCGGGCTGCGATATTAAGATTTGTAGCAGATGCAGCCGACATAACGTGATCAGAAAAATCGTTAATACCGAATCTAACTTTTAAAAATCCATCGTAAACTGGTAGCACAAGTAATAAGGCAAAAAAAATACTGGTCAAAACTGTATTAAAAATAAAATCAGGTCTACTTTTAATATCAAGCTTAAGTTGGTTTATCCATTTATTCATCACAGATTATAATCTCCTTTTAAGGCTTTAACCAATTACTTTATTTAAAACTTATGCTCAACTTCAGCGGTTAAAATCCCGTCTCTCTTTCTTCCAGACAATCCTATAGATTGACCCTTATACCTTAAACTATTCTTATAATTACCTTGTGATCATATTCTCACACCTATTATTCGATCGTTTTCACGAACATTCACTAATATTCGATAATCAAAGCCCCTTCTCCTCTTTATTATCTTCGAAATCTCTCTCAAAATTAGGAAACAGTTCTAAATACTCTATGTCCTGTTCACTACAAAAAGGCACATCTCGCTCCAAACGGATGTGCCTAATCTAAAATATATTATATAAATTAACCATAATACTTATATCATCTCTAGAGCACTGATTAAAATAACTACTCCCAAAATCGTTCGTATCGATCTTGTTGGAACTTTAGTCGATAGTCCACTTGCTAATAGCACCCCTGGTATAGAACCTATGAGCAAATTTCCAGCCAGTAAATAATTAACATTACCAAAACTTGCATTTAATAATCCTGCAACAGTAACTAGGATAAAGGCATGAGTAATATCTGTTCCCACCAACTCAACAGCAGAAACCCGATACAGATAAAACATCGCCACAGCAAATAAAGATCCGGCGCCTATCGATGTCATTCCAACTATAACCCCAAATAATGCTCCTAAACCAACCGTAAGGACACGCTTTTCTTCAATCGCTTTTAATTGTATAGCATTAAGTTTCATCTTTTCATCGAAAAATATTCGAAACAACATGCTTATCGAAACTGCAATCAAGACATACCCTAAGGTATGTTTGATAAAAGCCTCACGATCCTGAGTATTATAGAAATGGAGAAAGGTTATAGCCATAGCCGCAGATGGAACACTACCCATTGAGAAATACTTAACTAATTGAAAATTGATGGACTTTTGTTGCCAATGCTTAATTATACCAAAAAACTTTGTTATTGAATTATAAAAAAGGTCAGTTCCAACAGCAATAGAGGGATTGACCCCTAATACCAAGAGAATAGGAGTCAGTAGAGTTGCTCCTCCAACACCCGTTAGACCAACCAGAAATCCGACAAGAAGTCCTATTAAAACGATACTTAAACTCATAAGTATACTCCTTATTGTATAACTATTTTTCAATTATGATTACCATTCTACACCTTCCTCTACGCTTTTATTTTCAGTGCGAATAATTGATTGTAGGTTCCTTTAAATTTTGCAAGAATCAGCTACCCCCGTTAATAAGAGACTATTCTCTTCAAGTTTAGCAATATAATGAAAAGAAAGGTTTTTGTTTTCCTGATTAAATAAGTCATATCTAAACCTTATCCAAACCCCATCTTTGACGAATTTTAAATTCAATCCTTCCGAAAATCAGCTTATCTACCGCTAACCCAATTATAATAATTACAATCATAATGGACATCACTTGGCTAATATCAGCTAAATCCCTACCCATCATCAAAATTTGTCCTAGGCCTTTAGTTGCAAAAAGCATTTCTCCAGCCATTAACGCTCTCCATGCAAAGGACCAGCCTTGTTTCAATCCGGCGATAACACTAGGCAAACTAGCTGGAATCGTAACATATCTGTAAATATCAAACCCACTAGCCCCCATAGTCTTAGCGGCACGAATATAAAGAGGGTTGACATTTTTGAGACCAGACATAATTGATAAGGTAATCGCAAAGGTTGAACCAATTGCTATGACGAAGATAATCGCACTTTCATTAAGCCCATACCACAAAATAGCAAACGGAAGCCAACAGACGCTCGGGAGTGTTTGTAGCCCTAGAATTATGGCACTTATGTTCTCATCCAGATACTTAAATCTGATGATGGTTAGCCCAACAATGACACCGATAATTACTGAGACACTATAGCCAATTATAATTCTCTTAAGACTTACTAAGATTGCAATTCCTAAAGTATTATCCTTAATTAAATTGTAAAGCGTCTTTAACACATCAAAAGGGGAAGGAAAAGTATAAGGCTTCCATATTTTTAAATACTCAACGCCTAGTTGATAGACTAATTCCCATAAAAGAATCAAAATCACGTAGAACAGGATTTTTTTGAACAGCCCCATCAATTTTGTATAAATCGCCGGCAATCTCATCCTCCTCCCAATTAAGCTCCTTCTTTATTCTGTCCACTGTTGAAATTTCGTGTTCAATCTGCCTAGGCCGTTCCACTTCTATCTCAAAAACTGTTTTAATTCTTCCTGGATTACTCGCCAAGACTACTACTCTATCTGCCAATATGACGGCTTCTTCCACGTTATGCGTAACGAATATAATTGTTTTCCTCGTTTCCAACCAAATCTTCTGCAATTCTAATTGCAAGTTAGTTTTCGTTTGGCTATCCAAGGCAGCAAATGGCTCGTCCATCAGTAGAATATCCGAATCCAGCGCTAAAGCTCTGGCTAAAGCAATCCTCTGTTTCATACCACCCGATAATTCATGAATATATGAGTCCTTGAATTTTATCAGATGTACCATTTCTAGATAGGCTAGTGCTCTTTTTCTCCGCTCTTCTTTAGGTATTCCAATCATTTTCATCCCAAATTCTACATTATCAATAACCTTTAGCCATGGAAATAAAGCAGATTCTTGGAACATAACTACTCTGTCCTTGCCTGGAGCTTTTATTTCTTTGTCATTTAATAAAATTTCCCCTTCGCTGGCAATCTCCAATCCGGCAATGATATTTAACAACGTTGATTTTCCGCAGCCGGAAGGTCCTAGAATGCAGACAAATTCTCCAGTTTGGATTTCCAATGTGATCCTGTCTAAAACATGAATTGTTTTATGCTTAGAATGAAAATTCTTACTGACATGATCAATTAGTAGGCCCATTCAAACACCTCTTCTCTAGTACAATATTGCTACTTTATAACACCTTGTCCGTTATTCTGAAGGATTTTGTTCAATGTACTAAGCTCAAACAAAGAAGATGTATCCGTTTTTTCTTTAAGAAATCCAGCATCAACCGCAAGGTTTACAAAATCCATAACTGACTCCTTAGCGGGGTCATTGGACACCGTTAGACGCGCAAACGATGCATCCAGTACATCTTTTTCGAGTGATTGCCTAGTTAACTCATAAATTTGCGAGTTAACAATTTCCTTAGCCTGTTCCTTATTACTATTAATGAAATTTGTTAATTCCACGTGAGCTCGAAGAAATTTTTCTACCAGCTCAGGATGTTCCTTCAGAAATTCAGTTCGAACGACAACCACTGCTGTACTGTAGTTTCCTCCCCGCCAAACCTGATCACTGTCTAGCAGTACATTCGCCTTAATCTCCTTCACTAATATGGAACCCCATGGTTCTGGGACCAACGCTGCATCAATATCTCCCCGATCCAGCATGAGCTTCATATCAGGGTTGGATACCTGTCGTATTTCTACTGTCCCACCTTTGGTGATGTCTTTTAAACCATATTGATCGAGTAGCGTCCTTAATGATAAGTCTTGAGTATTTCCAAACTGTGGTACTGCTACTTTTTTCCCGCTTAAGTCACTGGCATCTGTAATTTTCAAATCTTTACGAGTAACAAGTATCGCCCCACCTTTAGTAGCGCCAGCGATTATCTGCAGATCACCCCTTGATTTTACATATCCGTTAATAGCTGGTACTGGTCCAATATAGCCGATATCCACTTCACCGGCAAACAAAGCTTCAATTTCAGCTGGTCCGGCGTTAAACTGTTTCCAATCAATCTTATTAGACTCACCCAATGCCTTGGCAAAAGCACCTTTAGCCTTACCCACTAACGCTTGGGAATGAGTGATATTTGGAAAAAAACCAACCCTTACTGTTACATTATTCTTATCTTCTTTTGTCGAAGAGCAAGCTGTTAATATTAAGCTAAATGTAAAAATTATCATAGTGATTAAGATAAAATAAATCATTTTTCTCTTTTTCATAAAATGCCTCCGTTATTAAACATCACTAACCCTATCTATTAAGTAGAGTATTTATTTCTAGAATAATCTTTCGAGCACATTCTGTCAATGGTTCTCTAAAACTAAGTTTACAAAAAAAATATTACATAGTAAATTAATATTAAAGATATCTAAAGTATTTTTCGGGTAGTAATAAAATGACAATAGGAGCCGATATAATGAAACTTTCGAAAAAGAGTGAATATGCTTGCCTTGCTTTAATTGAACTTGCGAAAAATTATCAGACAGGACTTGTAACTATTACTGAAATATCAGAAAAAAACCATATCCCCAAAAAATACTTAGAGCAAATCTTACTACTATTAAAAAGTGCAAGATTCGTGCAAAGCATCCGGGGTACCAGTGGAGGTTATAAATTATCCAAAAGTCCAGAGGAAATCTCTGTTGCCGAAATCGTGCGGTTGATTGATGGCCCTCTTGCTCCTGTGGAATCCGTCAGTCACTATTTTTATTCACACACTCCTATCGAACAGAACAAAAAGCTCTTAAGTATATTTGCTGATATCAGAAATTATATTGCGGAGAAATTAGAGAATACTACTTTTCAAGATCTGATCTAATTATATGTCTAAGAACGTCTGCTTCGATAATGTTCATTATCTAATTACCTTCAACTTATTCACCCTATTTCTTCATCTCTAATCTCTATGGACTGATGTGATAGATCACTTTTCGTAATTTTTCAAGTATTCTGCTAACGCTTCTCTCCATGGGCGTAAATCTGTTAACCCATTAAGTCTAATCCCCATATGATCTAATACAGAATTCTTTGGACGTAGTGCCGGACGTGGAAACTCTTCAGTATTACAAGGATTTAAACGAATAGCTATTTCCATTTCTTCAAAAATTACCTTCGCTAATTCATACCACGTACATTCTCCAGAATTTGTTACGTGATAGATTCCGAATAATTCTGTTTGTATGATTTCAAAAATAAAATATGCAAGATCCAGAGTATATGTTGGTGCGCCAACTTGGTCGTTAACGACTTTTAACTCTTTTTTCTCCTTTGCAAGATTTAACATGGTCTTCACAAAATTTGGCCCATAATTTCCATAAACCCATGAGGTTCTCACAATAAAATATTGACTGCAAAAAGCTTGGACAAATTCTTCCCCTGCTGCTTTTGATTTTCCGTAAGTATTTTGAGGATTTCGTTTATCAAATTCAATATAAGGCATAATCTTTTGGCCATCAAAGACGTAATCTGTACTTATATAAACAAGCTTTGCACCGATCTTCTCTGCGCCCAAAGCTATATTTCTTGTGCCCATAGCATTCACCGCGTAAGCTTGATCCTGTTCCGTCTCAGCTCGATCAACTTGAGTATAGGCTGCCGTGTGAATAATAATATCAGGTCTATGTTTTTGCAGAGTTGACTGTACTTGAAGAAAATCTGTCACATCAAGTTCTTTTCTGGAAAGCGGGATTGCCTCAAAAAGTCTCTCTTGTTCCAAAAAAATTGTTAATTCCCTTCCAAGCTGTCCGCTTGCCCCAGTAATAAGAACTTTCATGAGTAATGCCTCCTGCCATCTAATGAGTTTTTAAACCACTTTTCTGTTCTTTAACTCAGTCATAATCTCTTCGACGCATTGTTCAATATTCATTTCCTCAGTCGAGACGACTATATCAGGATTTTCAGGAACTTCATAGGGTGCACTGACTCCTGTAAACTGAGAAATCTCTCCACGGCGAGCCTTAGCATAAAGTCCTTTTGCATCCCGTTTTTCACATTCTTCAATAGAACATCGCACATAAATCTCGATGAAATCGTCTCCATGAATTATATTCTTTGCCAGTTTTCGATCCACGTGGTATGGAGAAATAAACGCTGTGAGAACAAGAACTCCCGCATCTGTAAAAAGTTTTGCAACTTCAGCAATTCTACGTATGTTTTCTGCCCGGTCTTCTGGACTAAATTCCAAATCCTGATTTAACCCCTGCCGAACATTATCTCCATCCAAAATATAGGTTCGAATTCCTTCTGCAAATAACCTTTTTTCCAGTGCATTCGCCAAAGTGGATTTTCCTGCTCCTGATAATCCCGTAAACCATAAGACTCCGCTTCTATGGCCGTTTAAACTTTCACGATCTTCTCTACTAACAGTTGACTTTTGCCAATATAGTTGTCTTTCATTGATTGCTTCTTGAATAATCCCTCCACCGGCTATCTCATACTCATCAACAATGACAAAACGGCTATTTAAAGACATCTCATAATTACTGTCAATGGCAATGGGTTTGTCACATTTCAAGATACATTCTGCCGCATTGTTGATTTCTATTCTCTCCGGATGATAATTAGGATCAAGCGTTGAAGCATCCATAACCCGAATGATACCTTCAAGTTTGATTCGTCTTTTGGCCGTACCTAATTTAAGAAAATACGTTTTTCCCGGAATCATCGGATTTTTACCTAACCAAAAAAGATTAGCCCGGAAGCTTAAAACTACTTTAGGAGAAGTCTCACCTTTTTTCGTCACGAGTTCTCCTCGACTAACATAGGCCTGCTCTTCAAGTGTAAAACCCGTGGCATACCCAGCTTGGACTTCTGTTAACTCTGTCGTGGGAAAATGTTCAATCGAGTGAACACGTCCTTCCCTCCCCGAGGGATAGAAAATAAGTTCATCTCCTACTCGCAAAATACCCGACTCTATGGTTCCTGCGATTATCCGTCTTTGATCTCCATGCCCAGTAAATTTATATACATCTTGGACTGGCATTCTTAAGGCTGCATGGATTGGTTGCTTTTTAGGTTTTAATTGATCAAGAGCCTCCAAAACCGTCGGTCCAGAATACCAGCACATGTTTCCGGAAGAACTGGCAATGTTATCTCCGAAGCGACCACTTACAGGAATATAATATATTGGCTCGATTCCAATCTTCTCTAAGAATATTCTATAGGAATCAACAATCTGTTTAAATATCTCTTCCTCATAATCAACTAGATCCATCTTATTAATAAGAATAGCAACCTGTTTAACCCCAAGCATACTTAAAAGATTACCGTGCCTTAATGAGTTGATTTGGATTCCTTCTTTAGCATCAATAACCAATAAAGCAGCCTCTGCTTGGGCAGCTCCAGTCACCATGTTTTTTAAAAACTCTACATGTCCTGGAGCATCTAAAATGATATAATTTCGCTGTTTCGTCTTAAAAAACATCCGCGCTACATCAATAGTTATTCCTTGCGCTTGTTCTTCCTTCAAAGCATCAAGCAAAAATGCATATTCAAACGGTTTTGAATTCCGTCTGCACGTCTCACGAACCTGCTCTAGTTTTCCTTGAGGTAATGAGTCTGTATCTGCCATAAGACGACCAATGATCGTACTTTTCCCATGATCAACATGACCAACTATGACAATTTTCATTTCTTGATCTTGTAAATTCATGCTATATTGTCTCCTTACATATATCCGGCTTTCCGTAACTCCTCTAATCCGCCGCCATCTTCCTTGTCTTGTGCTCGCCCCGAACGCTCTGCAATGTTGGAAAACTTTCCTGTTCTTAGTTCTTCAACAATCTCCTCCACTGTCTTCGCCGTCGACTCGACAGGAGCAGTACATGGAGCACAGCCTAATGACCGATACCGAGTACCCTTCCCCTGATCGAAATATAAAGAAACGACTGGAATCTTTTCACGTCCAATATATTCCCACAAGTTAAGTTCAGTCCAGTCCAGTAATGGATGAATACGGACATGAGTTCCTGGTGCAAAGTCAGTCTTATATTGATTCCAAAACTCGGGCGGTTGTTGGGCTATATTCCACTCGTTAGCTTTATCTCGTGGTGAAAAATATCTCTCTTTTGAGCGGCTTCCCTCTTCATCCGCGCGTACACCAACTATTACACCTGTAAATGGTTCTGGATTTTGATCTACTTCATAACATTTAGTCTCATGATTTAAACGATAACGAGGCCATGTTCCATCAATCGTATGCGTTAAAGCCTCTGTCTTCAAGTTTTTACAGCACTCAAGTCGTGTCGCTAAACCATCTGGGAATGTATTTTTACTTAACAAGGCCTCTTTGTTCTCCCCATAAATCATTTCAAGATTCCATTCCAATGCCAAGCGATCCCGGTGCTCAATCATTTCTGGAATTTTATAATGAGTATCAATATGAATTAACGGAATGGGGACATGCCCAAAGAATGCCTTTCGAGCAAGCCAAAGCAGAACCGTACTATCCTTGCCCACTGACCAAAGCATGCAAAGGTTTTTAAATTCACTATATGCTTCACGCAAGATATGAATGCTTTTATTTTCTAAACGATCAAGATAATCCATTTTAAACAATTTCACCTCCACTATATTTCAGCAATTTTGCGTATCTAATTGAGAAAAGATTACTCTTATAAGGTGTGATTCCTAATTAAAAAATATTAGAAAATATCATGGAATAAATTAGTAATTAAGCCATTTAGCAAAACGCAAAATACCATCTTCAAAACTAAATCTTGGTGACCATCCTAATTCAGTTTCAGCACGACTAATGCACAATATGTTAGAGGGAACATCAAACGGGCGTCCCGAAACATAGTGACGCAAAACTGGTCGTCCGGTCACTCTTTCGATGGAGTCAAGTACTTCATTTATACTTAATCCCCTTCCAGACCCAATATTAAATATATGTTCTGGTCCACTGTACTCAAGTACAGCCAGGAATGCCCTGACAACATCATCTATATAAACATAATCTCGGATAACTGACCCGTCTCCCCAAATATCAATTGTTTCCCCCTGTAAAACCTTACCCAAAAAGACTGCAACCGCGCCCTGACTAGCATGTGTTTTCTGCCCCTCCCCAAAGGGATTGGCAAGTCGCAGAACAGTATAATCGAGACCATGTAGTTTATAAAAAAGATCTAAGTATTTTTCGATTGCAAGCTTGGTGATTCCATATGAACAAACTGGATTGTTCATATGGGTTTCTGGAATCGGAACTTGGGTAGGAACCCCGTAGACCGTCCCACCTGATGAGACGAAAACGACTTTCCTTACACCGGCTTTCACAGCGTTAGTTAGTAATCGAACTGACCCCAAAAGGTTACTTTCCACGTCGAAGACTGGGTCATCATTTGATGATTTAGGAAGGGTTGTCGAAATGAGGTGATAGCATATATCACATCCCTCTAGGGCATTCGCAACATCCGCCTCATTCATAAAATCGCCCTCAAACAGCTCAAACCTTTGATCTGTTATATGAAATTCCCCTTGCTGTGTCACTCGCCGTCGATCAAAGCAACGAACACGATAGCCTTTTGTCAGTAGGGCATCCACGAGATGGGATCCAATAAACCCACGACCGCCCAACACTAAACAACGCATCGGATTTTTCATTTTGATTCTCCTTAGATCAATACCCGAACCCAGTCTATATCTGGTTTCTTTATATCGATTATTAAATTAGAGCTGTAATTTTTCCTGATTGCATGACGTAGATAAGTCACGCTAACATAAGTAGGCTTACTCTAAGATGTTATGTGCACAGAAAACAGCAACATCAAAACGAAGCAAACTGCCCCTATGTTGTACTAAATCTATGTTCAGAGATGGTCCTACTCATGCCTCCACTGGATCTTGGAGGAAGTTTACTTGGTCAATACCGATGAATTCACGCGCTCCATACTGAATCGATGAACCTGCGTTTAGGCGTGCGATTTTAAGTCGGTGCGTCTTCTCGCAATGATCCTTTATTTCCAGAATTACTGCCGATTGACTGACTGGAAACGTAAAGTTTATAGTAAAACCAAGACGGTCTGTATTAACATTAAAACCCGTTTTTTGAAAACCATCACGTACATCCTGTCTCGACAAGAATTGTGTTGTCACGCCAACCTCACGATCTCCATCATACACGCGGATAGACATTGGATTTGACGAAGACGCAACAGCCCATCCAGTGATGTATCCATTCGCAGAAGAAGTGTTTAAGGATTCAAATTTCTGCCATCTAAAAGAAGAATTCTCACCAATAATCGGCTCTTGAGCGTAGAGTTGAAGCAATTCGTCAACATAGGCATTAATCGACTTGGGCCGTTCACAATTCCTGCTTAGTTTCATTAATAAATCAGGAGCATTAAGTAATTTCGAAATACAGGCCCTGAGCATCTGTACATCTCCCGGCTTGAACAACAATCCATTCCAGTCATCGCTTATTACCTCGGACATTCCAGGAAAATTCGAAGCGATAACAGGACACTTTCCAGCTAAAGCCGAATATACCACCAATGGTGTGTTCTCATACCAAACAGATGGCACGACAAGAACATCTATACCACTTATAATCTCTGCTATTTGGGAATTTGGGAACGTGCCACAAAACTCAATATTAGTATTATTTTCCACAACCTGATTTAGTTCTGTAACATAGTCAGGAAAATCAGTTGTATTACCATAAATCTTTAGTCTTGCATTCTCTGAATTAAGGTCAGAAAAAGCATTTACCAAAACATGACAGCCTTTATGAGGTGCCAACGTACCAATAAAGGCAAATGTAATCCTTGATTGTGCATCATAACTTCTCGGCTCGCTGTTGAAGCTGGCAATATTAATACCATAGGCAGATTGTGTAATGAGCTTCTGATTAACGCCATTTTCTACTAATACCTTGGTCATTAGCTGAGTAGGAGAAACAATTCCGTGAAGTGCATTGAGTCGTGACACGTTAAATGGCTTTCTCTGGCTCAGCGCAGCAATTTCCTTTTTAAATGGAAATGAGATAGGTAAGTGCAATTTTGCAACAGAATCGATTGCGTCGATAGCTGAGGTCGGTATATAACGAATTACAGAAGCAATCTTTTTCCAACCTGTTTGCATTGCCACATGTTTAACACAATTACCCCCATTTTGCGTTGGTCCTTGGCATACCATTCCTTCTCCTAATAGTAACTGACTAGTTGGACAAACAGCCCAAAAATCCGTTGGCGTATAAAAGGCAGGAATACCATATTGCTTTACGACATCGATTAAAGCAGTACCAAGACGGCTAAAATGGAAAAAATGTACTATGTCAGGCTCTATTTCTTTTATTATACGGACGAAATAACTTGCAACAAGGTGGTTGTTATATTCAACTTCTGATAAGACTTGTTGATCTCCCATCGGAACGAAGGAATGATAAAAACGATACACATGAATACCCTCTATATCGTATTCATCAAACCGTTCAACATCAGGGATTACTTGCTTAGCAGGAAAACCTGTCAGAACGAAAACCTGGTGTCCGCGACGTAATAACTCTTTTGCAACACTGAAGGTCAGTACTTCCGTTCCTGAAAAATAGTCTGGGAAAAATTGATGTACAGTTAGTAATAATTTCATAATTACACATCACGTACTTTCACATATTTCTTATTTAATTGATCACGAACGGCCCTATACTGAGCAAATGCACTTAGTAAATTTAGCATCGGAACCTTTAATAAGGTTAATACTTTATTTGAGAATTTGCTGTCATGACTTAAAATGTATTTTGCATCTTTTAGTGTACCGTATAGCCATGAACGAGGGATACTTCTCAAACTCAGAACGAGATGTAATCCAAATTGTGAATAGAGTTTTCGATGACATACATATGTCCGTTTGTATTCATATATTAACGATCTATTATGCGAATGAATAACCGCCGCAGTAGGTTCATAAACAATTTTATAACCACATTTTAATACACGTTCAGCCCAATCAATGTCCTCGCCAAAATTAATCAAGCCAAAATTTTCCTTTTCCCAAATTGATTTCCTTATCGCCGAGCAAACATTATCAAAATTACAAAAAAAGTATTTTTCTAATGGTGAGAGACCCTTATACCAGTCCTGGCTTTCCAATCTCTTTTCCTCCCGTTCCATTCGACCCGTAAGCCAATTATTTAGATTACGTTTTGTCAAAATGTCGGCATCGGCCTGAGGAATTTGTCGGGCATATGCACCTGCTACTTCGTCATCTTCGAAGGATTTCAGCAGCGTCTCTATTAAGTAATTATCGTTTGGGAGTGCGTCCTGTACCATAAGAATCACAAATTCGGAAGAAGCTATGGAAATTCCGAGATCTCGGGTAGCCCCATGATTAAAAGTCGTAGGATCAATTTGAACCACCTTTGCCCCCGCTTTGCGAGCGACTTCAATGGTATCATCTGATGACCCAGAATCAACAATCACAAATTCCGTTTTATTCCAATAGGTTTGGTTCTGGAGTGCGTGCACGACTCGCCGAAATAAAGGTCCTCCGTTTTTTGTTGGTATTACTAGAGAGCAATAAAAAACTTGATCAGTCATATCTTCTATCACAGAACACCTCCATAAAAGTACCTAATGAATCTTTTTATAAAATAGTCCCATTAACTGCTTAGTTAGAAATTTTATATTGCTCAATTCAGAAGTGCGTTGTTCCTGTAATAAATTAAGTTGTTTAATATATTCTTCTGTCTGATCATGATAAGCTGTAAGTTCTTTTTCTTGGTGCATAATCTGCGAATTGCCTTCAACCACCGTCTGATTAAGGCTTGATATCTGCGCATCACGCTCGACCACTAACTGGTTGAGGCTTGATATCTGTCCATCACGCTCGATCTCCACCTGATTAAGAATGGTAATCTTCCTAGTAAGCTTGTCAATCAAACATAAAATTGATTTAAGACGTTTAAATTCATTAGACCAAAGGGCTACTTGATTCTGTATCACTACATCATTCATGCGTCTTCTATCTATAGCGACATCGAGGAGGGCGGTATATATTTCGCTAACTAGAGGGTGACAAGCATCGTCTAATATCAAGTCATTTAGAGTATATACGGTATGTCTTAACCCTTCATCAAGAAATTCTGACCTGTAATTTTTCATTTCATCTGGATTAACTATTAGATCAAAACAATCAGCAATTCGTCCCAACTCTCGTTCAGGAGCCTGCATCAAAAGGTCATAATCAACAATTACACACTTATGTTCCTCTGTATTTGAAATACTCGCGAGAACATGACCTATCCAAAGCATATAACTCTTTTCAGAATCGAATCCATCCCGTTTCTCTAGAGACTTTACTACGCTCAGCGGATGACGTACTGCTAAGACATATCCCACGTCAAATTTGCAATAAGCAAAAACTTGTTTCCAAAAAGGAAGCAACTTTGCTACACGTGGGTCTTTAAATCCAAAAGTTGAAGTATTACTGAATTTTTGATTAAGTATTTCAACACCACGAAGAAAGTATCCATTTTTCCGTAGCTTCTCTACATCACTATCTTCGATAGGGGAAAGATAATCCCAATCGCTTCGGAGTGTTTGCAGTAGCTCAACATTCAATGCGTTGAGGTCGAGGTCTTCAAAAAATCCTTTAGCATTATTACCTTCCACTGGAGGCATCAAGTTATCACCAAGATTCACTCCAAGGACCTGAAGTCCTCTAGTAATTGCACTCGTACCGCTACGATGCATTCCCAGAACTACAATTAACTTCTTATTTTCTATTTTATTATTTTCTTTCAACATCACTATTGCGCCTCCTGAAGCTCAATCTCAGAAAAGCAACCAAAATCTACTATACCTGTTACAACATTCTCTGTTTCTGGTAATACCCTAAACATAGCTACATCAATCAAGCGATGAAGGTATGTTTCGCAACCATTTATATCGCCAGGTACACCTGCATTTAGAAAATACACGCCAGGATTCAGAGCACAGCGAAAGCGAAACTCAACTTGATATTTCGAACCAGCTTCTACATAAGATAAACTGTCTTTGATTGAGCTGGCAGACACACCACCACCCAATTCAACACCAGAGATGGTCTTGATAAGCATGCCAAAACGTACATTACTTGCACTTTTTGTAAACCTGACAGAGTATGTGTAACGGTATATTTCTCCGCGTTTAAGGTTATTAACCTGTTCTCCAGCCAATGTTAATATTAACGGAGATTCTATATATGCTCCATAAGATTCATATTCTATAGTACTACTAGGTTTAAGGTTAGGATCAAAAGTCTCTTTAATGGGCTGACTATCCTCAGATAACTTATTTTGCACTGACGGTAGAATCTTAGGGATGTTTACCCGAGGGCTCATGTATTGCCCATCCATTCGACGAATCTGATCACGAATAGCTTCTTGCTTGTCTGCTGGAGCATAAAGCAACTTTTGATATCTACCAACAATTTGTTTAGGTGAACCAGTAGCTAATTTCTCTCCCGCATCTAATAGGATAGCACTGTTACATAACTCAACAATAGTACTTCCAGAATGAGAAACGAAAAGAATTGTAGAACCATTATTTCGAATTGCTTCTATACGAGAAAAACACTTACGTTGAAAAAGTTCATCTCCTACAGATAATGCTTCATCTACAATCAATATATCCGGATCAACATTGATAGCTACGGCAAACGCCAAACGTACATACATACCACTGGAGTACATCTTTACAGGCTGATCGATAAACTCTCCTATATCAGCAAAAGAGGCAATATCATCAAAACGAGTGTCAATTTCCTCTTTACTTAATCCCAGTACTGCACCATTCAAGTAAACGTTTTCGCGCCCAGTGAATTCAGGATTAAAGCCAGAGCCGAGTTCCAAAAGGGCGGCAACGCGGCCATTGGTCTCCACCGTACCGCTCGTTGGAGTAAGAGTACCACAGATAATTTGCAGTAGTGTTGATTTTCCCGAACCGTTACGGCCGATAATGCCTACAGTTTCACCCTTTTTAACCTCGAATGAAATATCCTGGAGCGCCCAGAACTCATGATAGTAATTATGCGATTCCCTTCCTATAAGTCTTTTGAGACGTGGCATAATAGATTGCTTAAGGCGATCCTGTGGCCGGTCATAAATAGAGTAACATTTTGAAAGATTATTAATTCGGATTGCTACATCATTAGAGGACATCCGCGAACCCCTTTCGTGTTTTTTGAAACCACCAAAAGCCGGCGCTAGCAATAACTAGACTTACTAAAAAAGCAATCCCAAGAGAAAGCCAATCAGGTAGATTTCCATAGATAAGTACCTTCCGGCTTTCTTCTATAATAAGTGTAAGTGGATTTATTTGAAGCAAGATTTGATATTTCTCTGGTAAAGCCGAAATTGGATAAAAAACTGGCGATAAAAACATAAGAACAGTAGTTAAAATACCTGTAATCTGTCCTATATCTCGTAAGTAAACCCCTAAAGCTGCAAAAAGCCAAGTCAAGCCCATTATTCCAAGTGCTAACGGTAATAAAACCAGAGGATATAGTATGATAGTCCACATTATTGAATGGTTAATAATAAGCTGTGCTAACAACAGTACACTTACACTTACAAGGCTATAAAAGAGTGCAGATTCCAAGGCCACCCAAGGCAAAATCTCTAGTGGAAAGACAACCTTCTTGACATAATTAACATTAGAAATAATCAACCCCGGTGCGCGATTGATACATTCGGCAAAAATGCCCTGGACGATCATGCCCACGAAAAGAATAATAGCGAAGTCTGCTCTACTCTCCTGTGTACTTACACCCCATTTTGACTTAAATACAACTGAAAAAACGAAGGTATACACAAAGAGCATCAACATGGGGTTGAAAAATGACCAAGCCATGCCCATGAATGAACCCCGGTATCGACTAGCTACATCTCTTCGGGTCATCTGCCAAATAAGTTGGCGGTTATGCCAAAAACTAGTAAACATGTCCACTGGGGTAGCGGGATGATTTTGATGCGGGTTCATGTAGTTACCTCCCGCTGTTTATACATTTTCTTATAATATTCCTGATATTCCTGATATTCCTGATACTCCTGATACTCACCGTTAATAATGTGTTCCCACCATGGTTTGTTATCCAGATACCATTGAATAGTCTTCTTAATGCCCTCATCAAATTTAGTCGTAGGAAGCCAGCCTAAATCATTATGAATCTTTGTAGGGTCAATTGCATAGCGCCTATCATGTCCCGCGCGATCTTTTACATACTTGATTTCGCCCTTACCCAGTTCCTTGATGATGGTCTGAACAACTTCCAAATTGGTTCTTTCATTATGTCCGCCTATATTGTAAATCTCACCTACTCTACCCTTATAAATAATTAAATCGATGGCACTGCAGTGGTCTTCTACATACAACCAGTCACGTACATTTTCTCCAGTACCGTACACAGGTAATGACTTATCATTTAATACATTGGCTATCATCAACGGAATGAGTTTTTCCGGAAAATGATAAGGGCCATAGTTATTTGAGCAGCGTGAAATCGTCACCGGTACTCCATAGGTTCGGTAATAGGCCTGCACAAGCAAATCAGCACTGGCCTTACTCGCTGAATAAGGGCTAGACGTATGTATCGGTGTTTCCTCAGTAAAGAATAAATCCGGTCTATCCAACGGCAAATCCCCGTACACCTCATCGGTAGATACTTGATGATAGCGATCAATACCATATTTTCTACAAGCATCAAGTAACACCTGTGTGCCCATCACATTGGTCTGTAAAAAGATAGCTGGATCTTCGATTGAACGGTCGACATGACTTTCTGCCGCAAAGTTGACAATGATATTTGGTTTTACCGCTTCAAATATCTTGTAAACGACCTCTCGGTCTGTAATATCAGCTTTAATAAATTTAAAATGAGGGTTATTCATTACTGACTCTAAGGTTTCCATATTGCCTGCATAAGTTAGTTTATCCAAGCAGACAATTTCATAATCGGTATACTTATTCAGCATGTAATGAACAAAATTACCGCCGATGAACCCCGCTCCCCCAGTTACAATAATCTTCATTTTGACTTCTCCTCATAAATAAAATCCACATCACAATCACATAATTTCGGAGCATTTGCATCTTTTTCAGATAAGATGGGATCTTCTGCACCCCAAGCCACATTTATTTCTTCATCATTCCAGATAATATTTCGTTCTGACTCTTGGCAGTAATAGTTATCAGCCTTATACAAAAATTCCACATCATCCGTAAGGGTTAAAAAAGCGTGAGCAAAACCCCTCGGAATTAAGAGCTGCCGTTTATTCTCTGCGGATAATTCTACAGCCACCCATTTCAGATAAGTCGGTGAACCTTTTCTTAAATCAACGGCCGCATCCAAAACTGTTCCTCGTCCGCAACGTACCAATTTTGCCTGCGCAGCCGCTCCTTTTTGAAAATGCAGGCCCCTTAGCGTTCCTTTTTGTGCAGAGAAGGACTGATTATCCTGGACGAAATTATAATAAAGGCCTGCTTCTTCCATTTTCCGATTAGACCAGGATTCCATGAACCAACCGCGATTATCACCAAACACCTGCGGTTCTAAAATATAGACATCCGAAACTTCTGTCTTGATTACGTTCATTGATTTCCCCTCTTAATATAAGATTTTTCCGTCAGCAACCGTCTTTAAGTGTGCCCCATATGAGGATTTTCCATATTTCCTGGCAGACTCTAACAGTTTATCTTTTGAAATCCAGCCGTTGCGAAAAGCAATTTCCTCCACAGCTGATATTTTTATGCCTTGGCGTGTTTCGAGCACTTTGACAAACTCTGATGCTTCCGTTAAGGAATCAATCGTGCCGGTGTCCAGCCATGCGTAACCGCGTCCTAGTGTCACAACATCTAGGTTACCTTGCTCTAAGTAAATACGATTTAAATCCGTAATTTCTAGTTCACCTCGCGCAGATGGTTTTAAACTCTTCGCATATTCACAGACATGATGGTCATAAAAATAAAGACCGGTAACAGCATAATTTGATTTTGGATTTCCGGGCTTTTCTTCCAATGAAATGGCCTTACCATCCTGATCAAACTCTACAACCCCGAATCTCTCCGGATCTTCCACATAATAGCCAAATACGGTCGCGCCCTCCACCTGCTGCGCTGCCTTGCGCAAATGTGGAGTTAAACCACCGCCGTAAAAGATATTGTCACCTAGAACCATAGCACTACTTTCGCCATCAATGAATTTTTCACCAATTATAAAAGCTTGAGCGAGTCCATCTGGAGACGGCTGTTCCTCATAGCAAAGATGAATGCCTAAACTAGAACCATCGCCTAAAAGCCGTTCAAAATTTGGCAGATCCTGAGGAGTCGAGATAAGAAGAATATCCTTAATTCCTGCTAACATAAGGGTCGAGAGCGGGTAATAAATCATCGGCTTGTCATAAACCGGTAGGAGTTGTTTTGACGTTACGAGTGTCAAAGGATATAATCTTGTGCCTGAACCTCCAGCAAGTACTATACCTTTCAATGCAATTTCTCCAATCTGTAATATATTAAATGGAATTGAATATTTCTGTAATTCCATTTCTGACAAATCACTATATCAAATAAAAATAGTAATTTTCTCTTTTTGATGCTCTTTAACTAAATAAAACTTGTCCATATTTTCTTGCTATTCCTGATTTCCAGAAATCATAATGGTGAATAGTTTGAATGCGCTTAATTTTTCCATATTTAGGAATCAAGACATAGGCTTTAACCACTTTTACAAGTTCAGGGGAAAGCTGCTCTCCATAAGTCATAAAAAAAACTTCCGCTTGTAAATAAGTATTCCTCAGAACTGACTTGGATCGTTCCTTACTAAGCATTCTCTTTAGATTATATTGAAAACTTCTTGTATTTTCCGAGCCGATTTCATTATGGTCATGCTGACGGTATAGAACTGTTGGCTCGCTTATAAAGCCAATTTTTCCAAAGGCAGATGCTAATAAGGCAAACCATCTGTCATGCATAATCGCTTGCTCTGGGACTTTATCTGCCAACACTATCAAAGCATGATTTACCATCATCGTGCAGCCTGTCACGATATTCTGTACTAATAAATTATTAAATTTATCTCTACTGCTGTCCAAATTCTGTTGATGAAACAAGGAATTATCTATTGCCTTCAGCTTTTCATCGACAACTTTTAAATCAGTATGTACTAGCAAAGGTTTATCTTTGCCATACTTTACTTCCAACTCCTGCATCTTCTTAAGCGTAAGTTCTATCTTTTTAGGTAGCCATACATCATCCTGATCGCAGGTCATCGTGTATTCGCTGTCGGAGAATTGAAGCATGCTTGAAAAGTTATTCTTCGCCGAGCCAGACGAAGTTTCACGCTCTTTGAACTTTATCATGCTTGGATACCTTTCTGCGTAGGCTTGAGCAATTTTTGCAGTCCCATCCGAAGAGCAGTCATCCTGAATTATAAGTTTCCAACACGACTCTGTTTGATTTAAAATTGACTCTATTTGTTCAGCAATATACTCTTCACCATTATAGGTCGCCATCAGAATCGTAATCATGACTTCCCCAACTTCATTTTCAAAAGGGTTAGCATATATTTCGCCTTAATAGCAAAATAAACCAATGCTGTTATAAAGAGATTGTATCGATGTAGATAATGCTTTTTATAGAACAAAAGCATCGCATTATAAAAGTGGAATATTACGGTTTGCGACTTTATATGCAAGCCGCTTTGGCCTTTCAAATGGGTGATAGCAGCCTTTCCATAATACATCACAGAAAAGCCAAGCTCTTTTACACGGTAACACAAATCCAAATCTTCGCCATACATAAAGAAGGTTTCGTCATATCCATCAAGTCTATCGAAAACAGATCGTGGCATCATAAGAAATGAGCCGGCAACTGAGTCCACTTCGCTGATTGCATCTTCTGTAATGAACGTCTGACGATAGACTCCATACCTTTTACTGTCCGGATGTCTTTTATCCATACCGCAAAAATAGTAAAGTGACGACCTTGGCGTTGGAAAGCCGCGTTTACACGCATGGTCAAGAGTCCCATCCTCTAATAAGGTGCGCGTACCGAGTGCTCCAACCTGTGGGTACTGCCGCAAATAGTGTACGCAAGACTCTAATGTGCCCTTGTGCATGATCGTGTCATTATTTAAAAACAGAATGTATTTACCACTCGATCTTTTAACTCCAATATTACATGCATTGCCAAAGCCTTTATTTTCAACACCTTTGATAACAATTACTTCATCATGATTATCGTTGTACTTCTGCGAAGAATCACTACTGTTATCAACCACAATGATTTCAAAGGGGATCTGTGGCACACAAGCGAATATAGAATTGATAGATTGTCCAGTTAGTGTTGCATTATTATAATTTATCATGACAATAGATAGATCCAAAGTTTTTTTCATTATGTTCCATGCCTTATAATTTTGTTTGCCGGTTTTTTTACTTTAATATGCATTCTTATTTACAAAACCTTTAAATACCGTTAAAAGAAGTATTTTCAAGTCAAACATAAAGGTCCAATTTTCAATGTAGTAGATATCAAATTCAATTCTTTTACGAATTGAAGTATTCCCTCGCCAACCGTTAACCTGTGCCCAGCCAGTAATGCCTGGACGAACATGATGTTTTATCATATATCGAGGAATTCTTTCTTTAAATTGTTTTACGAAATAAGGACGTTCCGGTCTGGGGCCAACCAAACTCATTTCTCCGATCAAAACATTCCAGAGCTGAGGCAACTCATCAAGACTAGTTTTCCGGAGTAAACCGCCTAATCGGGTCTTACGTTGGTCTTCTTCTGTCGTCCAGACATGATCTGAGTTTTCCGTAGACTGTACCTTCATCGATCGAAATTTATACATCATAAAACTCTTTTTATTGAGTCCCACTCGCTCTTGGGCAAAAAATACTGGGCCTGGTGAATCAAGTTTTACACTAATTGCTATCAAAGCAAACAAAGGCAAGCAAATACTTATACCTAAGAATGATGATACAATGTCGAATGTTCTTTTCGAAAATGTTTTTATAAAGTTATCTAGGGGAACATGCCTAATATTGATCAGGGGAATTCCATCGATTTCATCAATTTCGGGCTTAGCTGGAATAAATTGCGCGTAGTCTGGTACAATTTGAGTTCGAACTCCGCTTTTTTCGCACACATGAATGATTTGTCTGAATTTATCATAATTCTTGGTGGAGATAGTAATGAAAATATCATCAATTTTTAGGGTTCTAATTAGGGTTTCAAGCTCCCTTATCTCTCCAAGAATTGAAACCTCTTCAAGCTTTTTACCAATGGTTGTATCATCGTCGATGACTCCTGTAATTTCATAACCCAAATAACTATTTTCTTTTAGTTTTCTTATCAATCTTCTTGCGAGTCTCCCAGTTCCAATCACTAAAACATGTTTTTTGTTATAGCCCTGTCTGCGAATATGATTTAAAAATATTCTTAGTACAATTCTTTCAATGGTTGTTAAGATACTTGTTATAATCTCAAATAAGATAATGACTTGCCGAGAGTAATCTATTGCTTTAATAAGATAAAGAAGGCTAAACAATATCAACATGCTTAGAAAATTTGCCTGAATAACCTTCACAATCTCAAAGGATAGGCTTTTGCGACGTCTCGGCTCGTAAAGTCCAAGTAGATAGTACAAGAAAAACTGCAGGGGGACTAACAAAATAAGCGTAGGTAAGTAGCTAGTAAGAGATAAATGACTATCCTGATAATCTAGGAATCTTAACCAATATGCTACTAGTAACGATATAGCAACCATCGCTTGATCAAGGATTATCTGAAAATTATTTAGTATTTTTTGGTTCTCCCTAATCATTTATAAATCTCCATACAATTAGTTTTTCAAGTTTATTTCGACAGAAACCTAACAAATCCTTTTTATTATATATGGCATCAAATTTATGACAATGTTGTATTTATTGTTTCTTATCACATTGTTTAATAACATTACGATTGATTGAAATACCTAAGCCAAGTAAAATCCAGAAGACAGGAGAAACCGAAACTACACTATCATTAAAGAAACCTGTAACTAAATATCCATATATTCCGAAGAATATACCAAACCCCAAAATTGTGATAAACACATTTGATCTGCGCCTAAAATAGGCCTTAACGCTTGTAGTCGTATACATTGCAATAAGAACAAGAAACGAAATAAGCGATAAAACTCCTGTGTTAATTGCCATTTGTAAGTATAAGTTATGAGGTTTATCTACAATTTGCCACATATCATTACTATACGCATACATTTTTCCTTTAAAATCATACTGAGGAAAATAGATTGCAAAAGTATCCGGACCATGACCAATGAACAACGTATCCTTCAATAACGGAATTGATCTAGACCATATGTATCCTCTTGAGGAACCAATAAGTTCCATTCCATTGAAACCCCAGCTCTGAATCGGCTTAAGTTCAACAATTTGCCCTTTATTATCCAGAATCTTTATTTCAGCTCCAATTAGCCCAAAATTCAACTTAATGGGGCCCTTGATTACTTGTACAATTCTTGTTTCCTTTTGTTTTGTTGTTATAATGGTGTAATCTTTATATCTACTATCCTGTAGTTGGATTTTACCGTTGTTATCAATATTCAAGTTTAATGGCTTTTCATCAGAATCAAAGAATTTAAGGCCCTCCTTGTCGTAGACTAGTGTTAAAGTCTCACTGTCCGTTTCAACAATAGCCTTGTTTTCACTAACTCTTAAATTCTTTAGAGGTACATTATAATTATCATCACCCTTAGAATTACTAGAAAAGACTAATTTGACATCTTGGTACAATGTTCCGATTCGTTTTTCTATTACGCGTCCAGATACAAAATTCAAACCGATAAGGCAAATAAATAGTATTATAACAAATCCAACCACTAATTTCCGATGTGCAAAAATATCACGATATGAAAAAGATAACATTAACACGATAGCTACGGCTAATCCTACTAGTCCGGCCCTAGATCCCGAAGCGAACAGAGTTACTACCATCAACATGCTAACAAGAGCAGAAGTCCATTTATATACCTTGTTTTTTGTTAAAAATGCAATGGCAAGTGTAATTGGAATTATCAGTGCGCCAAAACTTCCATAATAATCGTAATGGTACAAAGTTGAATAAACTGCATGGTCACCAAGTGAAAATTTTAATTTTCCTAGATTATCAATATATTGACTTGGTAAAATTAAATGGCCGCCTATAGTTGAACGCCAAAAGTCTAACCCAAAATACTGAAATAGTCCAATTATGCCAACTACTGTTGAAGTAAATGTCAGAGCGTAAAAAAACTGTTTAGCTTGGCGTTCTTTAATATCTGTTAAAATCAAAACTGTACAAATTATTAGATATCCTAGAAGGACATACATTCCTTCATAGCGATCTGGAAAACCTTGCAGGGCAATCTCTTTATGTTCAGAAAGCATACTTGATAAAGTAATAAGCAAACCGTAAGCTGCCAGTGGAATAAGTATGTAATACTTTGGTATGCCTTCAGCTTTTAAAAAAACTCTATCTACAAAGTATAGTATAAGTGCTGAACAAGAAAGAAGAATCAGAAAAATACTTTTATAATATGAAAAGAAATCTAAATTTTCAGAATCTCCAGTCCAATAATTGAATAAATCTCCCGTAAGTGGCACTACTTTTAGATGCACAATTAGTGGCACAATCATTAGAACCAAAATAACAGGCCAAAGGTATTGTGGCATTTTTTCAAATTTTGTTGCAAGTTGCTTCAACTCTACTCCTCCCAAACTCATTTAAACAGTAAAATATATCTTTTGTTATTATAGCACTACAAACTAATCTGTTCATGTGCAATTTAGTAATTTCTTAGTTCTAACTAGCATTTTATGAATACCCATGTATATAATATTCGGCTTGAGAATCTAGAGAATTTAGTGATTTTAAATATTAAATTAAAAAAAGAGGGCGGTTTAAACCGCCCTCCCTATTATTAGCAATTACAGAGTTTTTTCTGTAACACTAATAACAGTACCTTCTGTTAAGGTGTTGTGGAGTGTAGAAGCATCTTTAGTGCCCATCGTAGTATCAGTTTGATCAGCTGCTTTCACAACTTCAACAGATACAGCTTGAGACATGTTAATCGTGCTTGCTAGAGTGAGAACTACATTTTTGTCGGTTCCGTTAACTGAGATAGAAGCAACATCAATCTTAACACCATTTACAGTAACCTTGAAATCATCTTTGTCAGAAGCACTGATAATTTCATTAAAGGTTAATTTGATGGTTTGAGTTGTAGTATCCGAGAGTGTAGAAATTACAAATTTACCAGATGATAATACTGGTTTAATGTTATCTGTAAGAGATACTAACATAGTTTTTTGAGTACCATCACTGTTTTTGATTACATTACCACTGTCAGTGGTAATTGCAGTACTGAAAGCAAGAAGCTTGTTAGTATTATTGTCAATCGTGCCTGCAGGGAACTTAATCACAACAGATTGCTTGGAAGCATCAGTGAAATATGCAGTTGCGCTAGTAGGAAGTGGCATTCCATCTAATTGATAATTATTGATGTCAGCTGCAATAGCAGACATCGTAGTATTGTAGTTAATTTGAAGGAGATCAGCACTTCCACTCGTGGAGGCTGAAGTAGTTATAGTACCTGTGTAAGCTGTACCAGCACTGTTTGAAACGACAACAGTTGTATTCAACGCAAGGTTACCATTTCCAACAGTATCTTTGACTGTACTGCTAGCTAGGCTAACATTGTACGTTCCATCAGATAATGAATTTGAAAGAACAATGTTCAATGCCTTGGTACCCGTAGTTGTAGAACTAGTTGTATTTTGAAGCACACCATCTTTAACAACAGTGATTTTTGATGCATCATAGCTGAAAGCACCCAAATCTTCGTTGAAGCGTACTACTAGGGTATTAGTACCAGAAATAGTATTTACCGCAGAAGATACAATCGCAGGACCAGTAGTATCTTTTGTCAGCGTAATTGTTGCATCATATTCCGCGCCATAGAGATTTGAACCATCATGATAATTTTTCACAGCTACATTTAAAGTAGTTGATGTGGCATTTGTGTCATAAAGCGAAACATCAGATGTTCCATCTACGTATACGGTATAAAGTGACTTATCTGAGGAATCTTGGCTAAAGCTCGTAGTAGTAATCGTAGCATTACCTTTTTTAACTACAAAGTTGCTCGTTGTAAGTGTGGCGGTATCAATTGCTTCGCTAAATTGAACTTTAAAAGAATTACCACCATCAGCAACAACACTAACAACTGAAGGAGCGGTCGTATCATCCGTTACTGTATAAGTTACAGTTTGAATAGGGCTAACATTGCCAAGCCCAGCCCAGTCCTTTGCGTTGTATACGATTACATTATGGGTTCCAGTTTTTAGAGCATCAGCGGAAACGGTGACATCAGCAGTTGTAGCTCCAGCAGTAGTGCTAGGGGTAACAGTGGTAGCTTCTTGAACTCCATCGACTTTTACAGTCATTGAGCCTTGAACGGCTTCGTCAAATGTCAAGCGAAGTTTTCCGCTTTTCACTGCTGCAGATTGAAGTACAGGCGCAGTTGTGTCATTAAACAAGTGCCACGAATCCGTATACTTTGTCATTGGAGCAAAATTGCTATCAAGGACACCGTCAACACTAACCTTGTATGATTGACCATTGTAGAAGTTACCTGTCAGCGGAATAGTAACACTAGTCAAGTCATCAGAAGTTTCCCATGTGCTAGTATCTGAATTAAGTGTAATTGACGAGCCTGTTGTGACTTTGAAGGTAAAGTTATTGTATGTTTTTAAGGAGTCCTTATTAGCAGCCTTATTAAAGGTCACCTTAAGGTCTTTACCATCAATCGCAGTTACAGATTGAACAGCTAAAGTAGCAGGTGCTACATAAGCAACACTATTTTTAACTGCATCAGAAACTACACTAGTTCCGCCAAGAGCAACAGTTGTGCTGTCTGGAGCCATTTTGCCACCCAAAGCAGCTGCGGCTTTAACAGTCGTTCCGTCAGTCAAAGCAATTGGAGATTGGGTTTGGCCAGCAAGTACAGAAGCAACGAGAGCATCTACAAGAGTCTCACCGTTTGCTACATAGACTGTGCCATACTCATAAGCGAGTTGTGCAAGAACTTTTTGATTGGTTTCATAGCGGTCAGCACCGTAAATACGGGTTGCAAGAGCTACGTCTTTAACAAGAGTAGGTCCGCCAAGAACATAAGTTGTTCCAACAGCAGCTTGACCATCAGGAATGCTACCATCTGGGTTAGCAACTACGATAGCGTAGTTGTTTGCAGCTGCGAAAGAAGCAGCAGACATTGCATCAGCAGTAGCATTGTAACCCACTACGAAGGTTCCTTTAGGAGCCGTCAACTTAGCGTTGATCAATTTTGTAGTTTCGGTACGATCAGCACCTTGGATTTTTTCAACTGTGAAACCAGCAGCTGTTAACTCGTCAACAACAGCTGTGCTAGCAGCAGCACCAACAACATAGACTGTCTTAACGCCGAGCTTAGAAAGTTCAGCTTTAACATCGTCGTTCATGTTAGCTTTGTCTGTTAACATAATTGGAGCTTTTTCTTGTGCAGCCAAAGGAGCTGCAGCAAGAGCGTCAACAAGATTGTCCTCGTTCCCAGCTGCGATTACAGCGGAGGTAGCAGTAGTGAATGCTTTTTCAGCAACTGCGATTGAAGTAAGATATCTGTCTGCACCCGCAATTCGAGTTGCATCTGTAGTTGTTGCTCCAAATACACTTAGTGGAGCCATGGAGAGTACCATACCAGCGATAGCTAGGGAGGCTATGGCTTTTTTCGTCTTTCTCATGTAGTAAATTTCTCCTCTCTTATTATGGTGAATACCATTCTGTCTTGGGAGTTTCAGGCTACTTGTGCACTTTTTAATTTTAAAGGCCAATTTTATGTACCTGACTCCTCACCTAGTTGCACGATGCTTGGTTGGCCTTCACCCCCTTATTGTAAGCCGCAAATCTTTAGACATTGCGCAATATCTAAAGGCATCCCACCCCTTTTACGGAGGCGTCCCCCCTAAGAGACATATTTGCCTCACGGGTGGCCTACCCTTTAGAACGCATATAATGAGAAACCTATAATAGGTTCTACATTCGTTATAAATATTCTGTGCGGGAATCAATATTCCTGCAAGTTCCGAAAAAATTTTTCAGATTTTTTAAGAACTCTTATTTCTAACGATGCTAAATGTAATTTTACCGAAAAACCACCAAGATTACTAGACCCTTAAGAAATTCTTAATAACCTTGATAAGCGAGTATTCCGCTATAGATTCCTTCGGCCGCTTTCTTTTGGAAATCAGCAGAACTGAGAAGCTTCTCCTCAGTCGGATTTGAGATGAATCCAAGTTCAACCAAAACCGCGGGCATGCTCGTATTTTTAATAACATAGAAGTTGGCACTCTTAACATTCCGATTATATAACCCGAGCTTTTTAACCACCTCTTGCTGAATATCCGCTCCTAAGGCGCTTGATTGACTGGCGACTGGGCTGTCTACCGAATAATAGGTCGTGGTTCCTCCAGCGTCTGGATTGCTGAACGAATCATTATGAATACTGACGTATAAATCGGCCTTATTCTGATTGGCCATATTGACGCGAGCCTTCAAATCATTGATTTCGGTATAATCGCCCCCCGCTGGAGATACATCCGATGAGCGCGTCAGGATCACATTAGCCCCAGAGGATCGGAGCAAATCCGCTAAGTCAAGTCCAACCGGCAAGGTGTTATTCTTCTCATAGGTTCCGCTTGGTCCGATAGCCCCTGTATCAGGTCCCCCATGGCCAGGATCGACGATAATCGTCTTCCCTGCTAAGAGGGTGGGCGGTAGAATCGTCCCCGCAACCATCTCTTGAACTTGGGTTGAAAGAACGCCAGTGCCTCCTACGAGGATGACCCAGAGCCGATCTCCCCCCGTTGCATTAATCATCGCTGAATAGGTTACGCCCGATAAGCTATCCTTCTGGGCCATAAACAGCGGTGTATTTTGTTTCGCAGCGAGCGCTCCCGCCACTAAGGCATCGGGAAAATCTTCTCCTGTAACCAAATACGCTTTAGGTATTCCACTTGTGGGGGTCTTGGATAAATTTTCTTGAGAAAACCAATAAACACGAGATGCCGTCTCATAGCGATCTTTTCCATAAAGACGCTGCACTCCGGTTAACCCCTGAGTAATATTCGACGAGACGGCGCCCTCTCCACCCACCACAAGGGTTTCCGTAGCGGCCAACTTCTTCAGTTCGGTTTGAGTCGATTGCGGTAATTGTGACGCTTGAGTCAAAAGAATCGGAGTTTCAGTTGCTCCCGCATACGGACCAATGGCTAAAGCATCGGGGAAGGTGTCCCCATTCGCCAAGATCGCTTGTCCATTTCCGCCTAACCGCTCAGCCACTAAAGCTGCGGTCTCATAGCGGTCCTGACCCCCAATCCGTTCCCACTGAATCCCGGCTTGATCAAGTGCATTTGTGATCGGGGCTCCCATGACTCCTTCACCCCCGAGCAGGATCACGTGATTTGCCCCTAAACGCTGGATTTCCTGGAGTACATTGGAATCCATTTGTTCCGGATAGGTCAAAAGGATGGGCGCATCTAAACGCTTGGATAGAGGAACCGAAACCAGGGAATCGGGGAAGTTATCTGCCCGGGCTAGAAGGACTGTCGAGGCCCCTGTCCAACCATTTTGGGAGATTTTGATGGCGGTTTCAATGCGGTCTGATCCATAAATGCGTGTTGTATCTGCTGTTAAAGGAGATGCACTCACTGGATTTTGCACACCAAGCCAAAACACCAATCCGAGAAACAGTAATGCGCTCCCTTTAACGAGTCGTTGCCACAAAAATATCCCTTCTTTTCTTATTGGATTTTTACACAAGTTCTAAATTTCGACACTACTCTTTATAATCCTGCCCTCATTGCAGAGAACTTTTGAATCACTGTAACATCCTTTGAATTTGGTCAAGAAGTGAATCTGAAACGACACCCTTCCCTCCGAAGGCGAAGACTTTTTTCCCGCTCCACCCTTGTAATACGTTCTGTTCGCCCCCATTCAGTCCTGTTGGAGAGACCAAAACGAGATTCGTACTATTTAATGCGGCAAATACCCCTCCGGTCAAAGCATCCGGGAAATTCTCACCGGTCGCTAGGAAGGTCATCCCCCCTTGAGGTGGAAACGCTTTTAGCACTTGTGCGGCAGTAGCATAGCGATCTTGACCTGCAAGACGAAACGAATTAGGGAGCAACTCGAACGTGTGTGTTGAAATCACCCCTTTTCCCCCTACCACGACTGTCCCCGTCACGGCAAGCTGTCTTAAGAGTTGATCTGTTTCTTGAGGTAAATCATTGACCGCTGTTAAAAGAATCGGGACTCCGTATTGGGCTGCGATCGAAGACATTGAAATGGCATCGGGAAAATTATCCCCATTCACCACGACGGCCTCTCCTGTCATCCCCAGTTCATTGGCAATTTGCTGGGCTGTAGCATAACGATTCGCTCCGCCCAACCGCCGGACACTGTACTGGCTCTGAAGTTCTGTTTCGATTTCAGCAGAAACGGCTCCGGTCCCCCCCAAAAGAAGGATCTGTTGAGGGTTCAGTCGTTGAATTTCCGTCAAGACACTTTCCGGTAAGGTTGTTGAATTCGTCAGTAAAATCGGGGCATGTTTTTTATACGCTAGGGGTGCACCGGCTAAAGCATCAGGAAAATCTTCCGCTCGCGCCAGGAGAACTGTATCTGCGCCGTCTGGAAATCCAACTTGAGAAATCTGAAGCGCCGTTTCAATCCGGTCTGCCCCGGCCAATCGAGTTACTTGGGGAAGTAAAGCCGATCCGAGCTGATAGATCCCCGGCTCTGTGATTCCAACCGTCACTGTACCCGAATTCATGCCTCCTCCCACTTTAAGCCAGCGCGTTCCTGACCAGTGGTATATATAGAGGAAACGATTTGAATCCGGTGCAAAGCTTTCCGGATCGGTTGAGAGGGAAAGTTGGAGGTACTTTTGGACGGGAGGACTTGCTTCCCACGCCAGTTCCAGAGGCTCCCCGACGGGATTGACTCCGGCAGGCAGACTTACTGCCCCTGTGGTTGTATTCATACTCAATTGAATCGTTTGCTTCTGATCTGTTCCGAAGGCTCGTGAAGGAATCTCGACTTGAGCGGAAGTCTGAGTCGGATCTCCCTGGACAATCCCCCCAGCCCAAGAAACTTGAGCCGGTGCAGATAGGATTGCCTTCTCCGCTGCGAACTTGACCGCCCAATACGCATCGACTCGGCCATACCCAAATGAGGAATCTCGACCAACCGGTCCTAAATCTAGCGCTGAATCTTCAAGGTCCTGACGGACCTGACTCGCGGAAAAGTCGGGATGTTGACTCCACACCAATGCGGCCACCCCAGCAACAAAGGGAGAGGCCATCGAGGTCCCATCTGAGGTAGCATAACCTGAGCCATCTTGCCAATAGTCACTCAAAATATCTGTCCCGGGTGCCGCCAAACTCGCATTGGGACCGGTTAAGGAGAACGAGGCTAATTGATCCGCCTTATCCGTTGCGGTAACCGCTAAAACCTGGGGATCGGCGGCTGGAAAAGTGATGGTTTTAAAGTTTGATTGTTCATCCTTATTCCCCCCTGCGGCGATAATTAAGCAGCCCTGATCGTTAGCATACTGGATTGCTTCATATAAGATTTCCGCCTGGGTATCTGTACCGATACTTAAGTTAATAATCTTAGCCCCGTGATTTGCTGCCCAAACAATGCCGTCAGCAATGACATCATCGCTTCCTTCACCGTGACGATCCATCGCTTTTATCGGCATAATTTTCGATTGATAGGCTACACCGATGATTCCGCTTCCATCCCGCTCCGCGCCGACAATTCCTGCAACATGCGTACCATGTCCGTTATTATCCTGAGTCGCCGTCAGTCCCGTCTGCCCGGTGATCGCATTGTAACCGGGAACGAGGTTGCCCTGAAGATCCGGGTGCCCGACATCGACACCGGTATCGATGATGGCCACGATTATTCCATCCCCTGTTGCTCCTAAATCCCAGGCTTTCGGCACCTGTGCTTGAGTCAGCCCCCATTGTTGAGAATAATAGGGATCCGTTACCGCTGTAGACGCTACCGAAGATGATATTTTCATCTGCTGACTGGGGCTGACACTTAATACATCCGGTATCGCTTTAAGCTTAGTCATGACTTCCTCTATTCGACTGGGCTCAAGCGCAAGCGTTATATACTGTAGGGGACCTTTGCGAGCAAGTTCGGCTTGAACCGATTGGGCAATGGCCTCAGGTGATGTCCCCGGGCTCAGCTTGACAATAAGGCGTCCTTCCGGGCCTTGGATTTGTCCCTCGGCGTCTAATAAGCTTGGATTCACCAGAGTCTTCTCTGAATCTGAAGTTTGTAAAGATACCTGTGCTGCTGTAGAGCCGGGGACACTTCCGAAAAGAAGGATTAAGGACAATCCCAACCCTAGCCCTTTATTTAACATCTTAAACATCATTGCTTGCTCCTCACTCTACCTACTCAACGGTCCACACCGAAATCCTCTCTAGACTTCGCTACCGACAGGGTTTTTTCCTTTTCGACACAGGAAATCCTCCAGATTTCGCGAATAGTTACCAATGAACATTTTCGAAGGAGCTGATGATGCTACCGTGTTGAAATTTAAAACAGGTTTCCGTAAAAAAGTCGTCTTAACCTTAGTTACCTCGCTGACAACCTTAACTCTTTTTTTCTCAAACTGGATTGTTCCCCCTTCTGTCCTAGCCGGATCCACTCCTTCTCAAACCTCACGCCTCGCAGGGAGCACACGCTTTGAAACGACGCTTGAAATTTCCAAAACAGGTTGGACTCAAGCTTCAACCGTGATCTTAGCCCGCGGCGATGATTACCCGGATGCCTTAGCCGGAGCCGTGCTCGCCAATAGTCCGCAAGCCAAAGGACCTCTTCTCTTAACAGATTCTGCGTCGCTGTCTGAGGGCGTTCTTGCGGAAATCCAACGTCTTGGCGCGAATAAGGTCTACCTCCTCGGAGGAACAGGTGCCGTTTCCCCGGCGGTTGAAGCCACGCTAAAAGCTCAAAACCTTACGGTCGAGCGTTTAAGCGGCGAAGATCGCTATCAAACGGCAGCTGCTATCGCTTTGAAAGCTGTTCCTCAAGCCACTCAGGCTTACCTTGCCTCGGGTAATTCCTTTGCCGATGCGTTAAGTATTTCTTCCTACGCCGCGAACAAAAACATACCGCTTCTGTTAAGTGAACAGAAAACGGTTCCCGAAGTGACATTGAATGCCTTAAAAACTCTCGGTGTGACGAACGTGGCTCTCATTGGAGGAGAGGGAGTCCTTGAGCCTTCTGTGGAAGACACTTTAAAAGCTCAAGGAATCAGCGTAACCCGCATGTCCGGTGTTGATCGCTATGCAACAAACCTTGATGTACTCAATAAGTTGACTTATGATCGTTCGAGTATCTATGTGGCTACCGGGGAAGACTTCCCCGATGCGCTAGCGGGCGCTGTTTTAGCCGCTAAGCAGAACAATCCCATTCTCCTGGTCCCGAAAAATGCGGAAGACCTCAGTTCTAATTCGGTGAGCTATCTCAGTGCTCAACGGACCAGCGGAGCTTCCTTTACGCTGCTTGGAGGATTAGGTGTGATTTCTTCTGGCCTGGAAAGCCTTGTCCGTACAGGCTCACAACAGTCCCGAATCTCTCTGCAATATCTGCAAGCCTATGGCAGTGGTTCTAATCCTGCAAAAGCGCTCTATGACAATTATGTAGAAGAGATCAACAGCATCCCCGGAAATGCAACCGATTCCGTCGATTGGCTCGCTCCGAACTGGTATCGCATCAATACCATTCCCGACGGGCAATCCGCTGCAGACGGTTCCTTTAGTGGGCCTTGGGCAACAGCGAATGAATTCTATGCTCCGCTCACAGTCAAAGCAGCCCATGATCGAGGACTGAAAGTTCTCCCCAGTGTTACAGCCGATTATAATAGTAAGGGCCAAGCCGCTTTGGATTCCATCCTTGCAAGCTCGGCTACCCGACAAAATCTCATTCAAAATATTAACCAAATGCTCCAAACGACAAATGGCGACGGCGTAGTCATTGACTTCGAATACATCAGTGATGCTTCCGGGCCAAACCTTACTCAGTTCATGAAAGAGCTCTACGCTTCTCTTCATTCGCAAAATAAACTCGTCGTCGAAGCTGTAAACGCTCGTACTTCACCTACCGACTGGAACCAAGAATACAATTACCATGATCTTGCGCAATATGTGGATTATCTCAATATCATGACGTATGACTACAGCACAACTTCACCCGGTCCGATTGCCCCGCTTAGTTGGGTTAAATCGGTCTTAAACTTCACCCAGAGCCAAGGTGTGGACATGAACAAAGTCTTGCTTGGCATCCCTTACTATGGACGAAATTGGTATCCGCTTGCTACCTCAACTCCTGAAAAGCCCCTCTATGACCAAGATGCAGTGAGTCTCACGGGGGCCCGCAACCTGAGTGCTAAGTATAACGCGTCGCTGCAGCGCGAAACGTCGCCAACTGATCCGGTCGGAATCCCCACTTTCACGTATACGGATGAAAACCAAGTCGCCCACACCGTGTATTATGATGACATCCAGAGTTTGAGCGCTAAGCTTGACCTGCTTGATGAGTATCACCTCGGTGGAGCTGCTGCCTGGTCACTCTTTTGGGTAGACACCGATAGCGCAAAAGAGATTTACCCGCTGTTACAGCAACATTTAAGGTAAAGAAGACATACGAAACGAAACCGCCACCGACTTATCACCCGATAAGTCGGCGGCGGTTCTTTATGTTAAGTTTGTTTCACTCATGGACATACTGATTGATCACCTTGTCCACCTCGGCCCACCCTTTTGTACCGATGTGCCACATATCCTGCATAAAGTAAGGTTCATATTCCTGAGAGGAAAAATCGGCAATCTCAAACCCTTTAGCTTGAATCATCGACCGCATCCGCTGATAATAGTCCTGCCGTTCTTGAGGGGAAAAACCAGCATAATCTGCCCACAGACCGTTCGCTGGGATCAGAACAAAAAGCGGTTTCACTCCTTTTTGCTGGAGCACTCTCAACATTAAATCAAAATCGTCATACTCCTTTGAAGGATATAGCTTAAGAATGGACCAAGCCTTTTTAGTTTCCGGTTTTGTCGTCTTCTCATAAAGCGAATCCAAGATATTCAATTTATTTGAGATCAGGGCTTTTCCGCGTTGCTCCGATTTCTTGATCACGGTATTCCAAGGCTGGTTCGCTATTTCCGGGGAAACGGGAATACTGGGGTGCTCTTTCACAACATTAAGGAGATAACGGATCTTCAAAGCATCTTGCACCTCGAGAGCTGCACATTCAATTTCAGCTTGTGGCCAATAGGCAATGCGCTTTATTTGAGAGAACATTCCGGGGGCTTTGTAGGCTTGAAGATATTGTTCTAAGAAAGGATCATCTTGAAGCACCTGAGGGATGTCCAGAATCCGCTGCGCAATTTCTCGTTTCAGCTCAGCGGGAAGACTTGGGCTCAACATCGTCTGATAGATATGGAGTGGCGAGGAGTTCATGGCCAATCGATCATTCTCTAAGCCATGACGCTCAGCAAACCAGTCCGGCGAAAAGGTAAAAACCATCTTTCGTCCCTGCAAATGATCTTGACCCGCGAGGTTAAGAATGTTGACAAGAGACTGGACTGAGCCACGCCCAATGATGAAGGGCTTGAACCCTTCATCACGCTGATTAAAAAGAGTTGAGGGATTAAATTCAAATCCAGTCCCTAACTCAGATGAACCATAGAAAGGCAAAACCTCAGGGGTTGCCAAAGCCTTGGCTTGGAGAACATTACCCAGCATGACTTCATCATAAGCCCGCCTCCCCACCGCTTCAATCGTCCCAGGATGATTAAGCCAGAGCTGATTACAAACATATTCCGTTAGGGGTTTCATCCCAACTAGGGTTAACCCAAAAAGCAGGAATCCGAGCAAAATCGGCCCAAAGCGCCGGATAAACATCATACATCTCCTCACTTACTCTGATAAAACTGATATAGTGTCTGATCAACATCGAGCCAGCCCCTCCACGCCAGGTGCCAGGGATCCCGAAGATAGTAGTCATCCTTTTCATGGGCAGAGTAATCAGCTAGGGTAAATCCTTGCGCCTGAATCATCTGAGCTATTTTTTGATAACAAACTTGACGTACCGTCGTTGGAATTCCAGTATAATCCGACCAGCGGCCATTCATCGGAAGGATCACGAACAGGGGTTGCGCTCCCTCTTGCTTTAAAACGTCCAGCAAAAGTTGTAAATCCCCATACTCCGGAGATGAAACGTATTCTGCATCTTTACTGGAGTCCTTTTGAGCTTGAAGATTAGGAAGAATATTTTTGGTAAAAAATCCATTATCCATTTCAAACGGATTATTGTTTGTTGAATTTTTCGCTTGCTCAGTTGCTTGCGCCCGTAATTCATCCCACTGAGGTTCCGTCTGTACAGCTGTCGAAGTGGTAGCATAATGCGCTACGGTCTCGGTGGGTAGCTGGTTGATGTACCAATTTGTTTTTGACGCATCTTGCAATGCCAGAGCGGCATATTCAGTTTGGGCAGGGAGAGCATAGAGAATTCTCAAAAGCTGAGAACTCAAACCCGATTGCCCTTGAAGGAGGAGCATTTTCTTGAGGTAAGGGAAATCTTGATAAGCCTTCGTAAATTGGAGGAATCGCTGTGCGACTTCGGTCTTTAATTTCCCAGAAAGCGCAGGATTCTTTAGAATCTCATACCCATGCAAGGCTGAAAAATTCCCCGCAAAGGTATCCTCAGAAATCCCGCCCGGTCCATACCATTGAGGCGTCAGAAAAATCGCCAGCTTCTTGCCGCGCACTTCTTCACCCAAGGCTGCTACATTTAAGAGCTGAATAAGGGTCTGAGCTCCCCCCTTACCCACGAGAAACGGTGTAACCCCCGTCTCTGGGGTTAAAACATTGGCCGGATGATAATCAATAATCATCGACATTTCGGAGGACCCATAAAGGGGTAAGATGCGCGGATTCTCAAACGCCTGTTTTTGTACGATCGAGCCTTGGAAGATTTGAGATTTAGGGGTAATTCCCATGGTCGCAACGGTTCCTGATTTCAAAACAAAGGTATCTACCCAGAATTCGCTGAGAAAAGGCAAGGCATAGATTGTCCCTATGAATAGGCCTATAGCCATTAACAAGGCAAAAAACGGGGTTTTCAAGAACTTTAGCCTTGGCCCTAAAGGCACATATAAAAGCTTTACGCTCATCGTAGTTTCCTCGCTTGACATTATCTTCATAAATTCTAAGATCTTAAAAATGATCTCAACACAAGTTTGTTCGACAAAATTCTCGAATTTCCTTCGTGAGACAAAGAAAAACCCAAGGTTTTATCCTAAGCCAAAGCTTAAGTATCCCTTGGGTTCCATTAGAGATCTAAAAGAGTCTCCCCGAAAAGATCAGGAAGCCGAAGAAAACAAAATGCGCGGTAACCACAATAGCTAAGCTATCCCAAGCCCAACCTTTTCCCCAAACGTTCCGGGTTTTGTTTTTCCGTTCCAGCCAATCATAGCCAATCATCAAGAGCGCATGATAAAGGCCATACACAATGTAATGGAGCTCCGTTCCATGCCAAATTCCCATGATCCCAAAAAGCAAGAGATTTCCAACATAGGCGGTAGTGTATTTATTCTTGAAGCGCTTTTTCTTCGCTGAATCTAAGACAAAACGCATATAGATATAATCCCGGAACCAAGAAGATAACGAAATATGCCAGCGATTCCAGAAGTCTTTAATATTCTTCGATATAAACGGCTTGTTAAAGTTTTCAGGAGTCTGGATGCCGAGGATATAACTCACCCCAACGGCAAACGCACTATACCCAGCAAAATCGAAGAAGAGATAAAAGCTATAGACATACATGTATTGAAGCGTCGCAGTCCACGTAAAATCCGTGCTCAAACGGATGAGTCCATACTTATTGATCAAATAAGCAATAACAAATTTATAGAGAAACCCACGAAAGATATGATCGATTCCCTCCGCGAGATTCTCCCCATACTCCTTACGGGTGAGTTTTTTCTCCAAGTCTCCAAGAAAACGCCGGTAACGATCAATCGGACCAGAAGCCAACGTCGGGAAAAAGAGGACATAGGAAAGAAAATCGATGAACTTCACGTCCTTGATTAGCCCATCCCGAATCTCAATCACGGTCCCCACCGTACGGAAGGTCACATAGGAAATTCCCAAAAAGCCAAGCGGGGATTGCCAGATTCCGAGAGCATTGACGTAAGGATTAAGTTTAACGAGCGCTAGCGGCAAAATCGCCGCAAGGAGTGCAAAATGATAAACCCGTTTCAGAGTTTCCTGTTGTTTTCCCCGCTCACTTTGTTTAAGTCGTAAAAAGAAATAAACGATCAGATAGGCCCAGAGAAAAAAAACGGTCACTTGAAATAAAGCGGCGATCGGTCGATAGATTACGCCGACCATAAACAGGGTTGAAAAAATCAGCCAAAGGGAACGGATTCGTCCCGATACCCCCAAGAATCCAAGCAAAACCGCGGGAGCAAGAGGAACAAGCATCCAGATAAAAAACGTAAAATTCTCATAGGGTGTCATCGTGCCCCTCCTCCCAGCGCCCGACGGTCAACCTTACCGTTTGGCGTCATAGGCATCGTCTCTAGAAACGTAAAGCGCCGTGGAAGCATATAATCAGGCAAGGTCTTATGTAGCTCTTCTCTGAGATGCTGAGACATCTGAAACGATTCTTTAACGGGTTCTGAGGTGGTGATAAAAGCATGAAGATAATCCACTTTACCCCGGCGCTCTATGGGCAGAACAACCGCATTCTCCACTCCGGGAACTTTACGTAAATTCTCTTCGATATCTCCCAGCTCGATCCGGTAGCCATGAAGTTTGACTTGGAAATCAAGGCGTCCGAAGAAGAAAAGCATCCCCTCTTCCAAGATCCCGGCATCTCCGGTTCGGTAAGCCTGCCATTCCTTGCCCTGATCATCACACCACGTGAAAAAGGACTTCTGTGTCTGCTCAGGCCGATTTAAATAGCCGACACTGACATTCGGGCCTGCGATCACGATTTCTCCCCGCGTGCCCTCAGGCAGGGACTGAGGAGGGCAAGAAAGCCTGCGGAGACTTTCAACGATGTCTTGCTGCTGTCCCTCTTGAGCCTTCGTTATCTGTTCCTCCTGGGTGAACGCTTCATTTAAAGCCTCTGTATCGCAGATTAGGATTTGGGCATCCCGTTTGACCCTTCCAACTGGGAGTGGATTATACCGCTCTAGGACTTCTGGCGTAATCGTGATTGTCGTTACCGCCACGGTCGCTTCTGTGGGGCCGTACAGATTCTCAACGAGAGCTTGTGGGAAACGTTCCCGCAGCTTTGAAGCCGTGTCATTGGATAGCACTTCGCCACAGAACAGAAAGCGTTTTATATTCGGTAACAACTCTTGGTTAAAACTTTTATCCATTAGACAAATATCTGCAAAGGACGGGGTCGAAACCCAAAAGCTCACGTTCGAACGCGCAAAGGACTCAAAGAGTTCTCGTGCATTGGCTATTTGTTGTTTGTCAATGCTCCAGAGTGTTCCGCCGTTACTCAAGGACATATACAGATCCATGACCGATAAATCAAACGAAAAAGGGGCTTGATTAAGAAAGACTTCCTTCATCTTTTCCGGGCCATAGGTTGGATTCACCCAGTTGAGGTAGCTTTCCAAAGCCTTAAGCGTAATTTGAACCCCTTTTGGCTTCCCCGTACTCCCGGACGTGAAAATGATGTAGTAAACCTCGTCTTCGCTGACACGCCAATCAGGATCTGGGGTTTGACCGAGATAGGGCGCAAGAAAATTAGACGAACATCCAGTTTCAGTATGATCTTTTGTGTTTAGCTGGGCCTTAAAATTTTCCTGTATTGTTACCCCTGCAGGCTTTAACTCTTCCGGAACACGTTGAGGAGATAAGAGCAGCGATGTCCCCGAAGCCTCAAGAATTTGCCGCACTCTTTCCAAAGGTACCGAGGTATCCACAGGCACATAAGCATGTCCCGCTTTAGCACACGCCAAAAAGGCCACAAGCATTTCATTCTCTTTATGGCCATAAACGACGATCGGAGCTTTATTGACCGAATCCACTTTATCCCCTTCAAGCGCTTCATGTAGCCAGAGGGCTAAGGCATCCGAATTCGTTTTCAAATCTGAGTAAGTAAGAGATTGTTCCCGATATTGGTGAGCCACCCGTTCTGGACAAGTCAAGGCCCATTGATCAATTACTTCTATTAGCATATATTTAACCTCTTTTATTAGAGTAAGTTAAGTTTGGGTCATGTAGCCCCTCGCACATCCGTTCACTTAGCGCTCCGGGGCTGGCACACTTGCTTCCATAGCAGCTTCGCCAAACCTCAGGGTAATACCTGAAGTGAACCAAGTGGCTACGCTACGCTATGAAAGCGTCGTGCGCCACAGCGCCCCTCCGTGCAAATCGTTCACTACTGTGCGAGGGGCTACGCTTACAGGTCTTTAGTAGCTTAAAAAGCGTTATAAATATAGGGGGCTGGGGTGTGTTCTTTTTGAACAAAGTAGAGGAAGAAAAGGGCCATAAAAATGGCATAGTAGTAAAATACGCGTCCCCACCAAACGAGCGTAGGGTTCCATCCTTTAGGACCTTTCATGATAGAACTGATCCATTGCTTGATCAACTGCGACCCATCCTTTCCAGCCAAGATGCATGATATCCTGAAGAAAATAGCGGTCATATTCGTGTTGGGAAAAATCCGCAACTTCAAATCCATTGTGTTGACTCATTTCCCTTATCCGGGTGTAATAGGCCGTTCTTTCTTGAGTTAAAAAACCTATATAATCATACCAAAATCCATTGACAGGAACAATAACGAACAGCGCCTTTGCCTCTTGTTCTTTTAAAACCTTCATCAAAAGCTGGAGATCTTGATATTCGGGTGAGGGATTGAGCTTCGCTCCCTTTTCCGAGCCGAAGCTTTGAGCCAACTCAGGCTCAATATACTTTTTATAATACGAATCGACGATCCCCCATGAATTACTTTTCGTGGATTCAAGCCCTCTTTTTTGGGCATTTTCCCTGAGTTGTACCCAATCTAAAGTTTGAGGAGGGAGACTCACCGCATTTCTAGCAATAGCCTCTCGGTTCACTAAAGGAACAAAGGTTGCCACCTTGTATAGATCCTGGACTTCCAAACGCCACTTATCAATCCGTCCAACCCCAATCATCAGAAAGGATCGTATAGCATTCGGGGTTTCTTGCTGACTGTAGAGAACTAGGTTATTTTTGAGGATAGGGTATTTTTTGAGAACCTCAGGAAACTCCAACAAACGGTGACTCAATTCCTGTTTGATTTGTTCCGAAAGATTCGGATCGTAGAGAATCTGATAGGCTTGAAGCGGAGAAAAGTTCTGATCCAAGTAGGACGTCGCTATTCCCCCTGTCACAAACCACTGAGGCGAAAGAATAACCACCACTTTTTTATCGTGTAATGTTTCACCTTGAGCTGCCAAACTCAAGACATGAACAAGGCTCTGACTCCCCCCTCTCCCCAGGAGAAAAGGAACGAACCCCGTCGGTTTAGCGTCGAAGAGCTTGGAGGGGTGAAACTCTGACTCGGCTGAAAACTCTGATGAGCCATACACGGGTAGAATATCGGGCGCGATCAGAGCTTTCTCTTGAAATAGAAGTCCTTGAAAAGCAACAGGCGTTTGCGAGGAAGCAATTGCTTGTAAAACACCTGACTTAAACGCAAAACGATCCAGAAGTATACGACCGATAGGAACGATCGACCCCAGTGTTAATGTGAATAAAACAAGTGATAAGCCAATTGCCACCCAACGCCTCTTTATCATTGGCCTGAGCGCTTCTCAAGATATGTAATAATCATATTCGGAGTGGCCCACTCTTCCCGTGTGACCTCAGTCGGGGCTATCTCAATATTTAATTCTTCCTGAATCGCCACAAAAAGCTGAATGATCCCAAAGGAATCCAATAATCCTGTGCTAAAAAGCTGGATATCTGAATTCTTCTGAATCTCATCCGTTCCACAGATTTCAGTTAACGTTTCCAAAATTTTTTCCCGAATCATGATTATTCCTCCAAAATTAAATCTATATTAATCAAAACACTAAATAAAGTTCTCTATTTCCTACGCGATTCCTCTTTATTTATCCTCTTTATAGCTATATTGTGTCATTTTTTAGGTCTTCTCAATCAACCTTTTTGTGAGGGTCCAAATTAGATAAACGTTTCAATCCGGATCACCTCTACAATATTAGTATCAAATATGTTCTTATAATTTCATTTTCTATACCTATAGTAGTATAACGACACTATATTCTCAATATATACCATATAAAATAGAGGGTCAGGACATCGTTTCAGAAATGATGTACCCGGCCCCCTACAATAAGAACAATAAGAATGATTAATAAGCTCCTTTGCCCGTTAAAACAACGAAAAAGGTCTTGACCAGAATCTTAAGATCAAACCAAAAGCTCCAACGCTGAACATACTCAAGATCGTATGCCATCGTTTCCCCGACTGTTAATTCACTGCGCCCATTCACCTGAGCTAAACCCGTCACCCCAGGCATCACTTCTAAGCGCTGATGTTGCTCTGCTGTATAAAGCTTTACGAGCTCAGGCACTTCCGGTCGAGGGCCAACAAGGCTCATATTTCCCTTTAAAATATTCAGCAGCTGAGGCAATTCATCCAAACTGAGCTTCCGTAAGAAACGACCACTCGGTGTAATCCGTGGATCATCCTTGTCCTGAAAAACGAAGTTCTCCAAATCCTTGACCTCCGCTAACTTCACCTTCATCATCTCGTCCGCATTCGTCACCATCGTTCGAAATTTATAGATCGTATACGTTTCTCCGTGTAAGCCCACCCGGACTTGTTTGAATACTACCGGTCCAGGTGAATCGATCCGAATCCAAAGCGCGATTAAAAGCCAGAACGGAGAAATCAAAATCAGCAGGACAAGAGATATCAACAGATCCAGCCCTCGCTTTGCCGCTAGCTGCCACCGTGGATAAGACTTCCAGACCTCTTTATGCTCCTCATGAACATTCTTACGTGCTGCCGAATTCTGGCTCATTCTTTCACATCCTCAAATCATTGTGTACGCAATATTATGTCTTTATGTTTATTCCGCGGTAATTATGTAGGTTATGTTGTGTATGCTGTTACTTCGAAGGGGTCTGGGGCTGACGCGGTTCGTTAGCAGTCGCTCCGAAGATTCTTGCATGTAAGCCTTCGGGTCCTTCTTTTGATAAGTCATCATGCGTTCCGATGGAACGCGATGACCGCTTAAGTTACCTCGTCGTTGCTCTTCTGCGTCTCCGAAGCCTCCGAAGCAGGATGAGCTGGCAAGGCGCGAGCGACTTTTAGCGAGTTGCTACCAAACTCTGCGAAGGGATCCCTGGAGAAGGGGCTGAACACAGGACGTGTTCAGCGGGCAACCGAGACATGGATGTCGATTTGCCCGGAACCCCTTCGGAAGGAAGCCCTGAGCAGCTAGTTTGGTTAGCGAGCGCCTCGGAGGGAGCGCATTGACAGCTCATCCGCGGCCCGAGCAGACCCACAATCAGACCTGAGCCGACCCGCAACCACGCGCTTATCTCTTCCTGACCCCCGATTTCTTCCGGAGCACCCCACGATAAAGCTCTTCCATTTGCGAGACATTCTCCTCCCAAGCATAGTTGCGCAACACGAACTCGCGACCCGCCTGCCCCATACGCACTCGATCCTCGGGATGATCGATCATGAACTTCATGGCCTCTACGAGCTTCTCCACATTTTCAGGCTCCACCATGATCCCTGTCTCGCTATCAATGACCACTTCCGGCAATCCCCCGACCCGGCTCGCAATGATCGGCCGTGCACAGGCTGAACCTTCAACAGCCGTAACTCCAAAGCTCTCCTGACGGGAAGGGACCACAACCACATCCAGATCCTGATAAAAGCGCGCAATCTCAGCGTTCGGCATTGCGCCTAACCATTCCACTTGCTCTGTGATCTCCAACCTCGCGGCTAACAATTGAAGCCTTGAATACTCTGGTCCGTCTCCAGCTATCTTCAGCAACGCTTTTCCTGGATCATTCTTGTCCAGTTGAGCGAACGCTTTGAGCAACAGATCGAGACCATATACCGGTTGAAGATATTTGGCCACACCAAAAATGACTTTTTTTGAAAGTTCGATGTGAGTCCCCTCCGGGGGCGCGAATTGGTTAATATCCACTCCGAAAGGAATCACGTCAATCTTCTGACCCAGCTCTAAATGGCCCTGCATTTCTTGGGCCATTACATGACTCGTTGAGCAAAGGTAATCCGCCTTGCCTAAGATCCAATCCAGTAAACCCCGATGGAAAGGTGACTTCTTAGGGAATGAGAAGATATCACTCCCCCAGGCAGAAATAATAAAGGGGTGAACGGAGCAGAGCGCTCCCAAAAAGCCGAAGCTTGTCGCATAATGAGCATGCAGAATGTCAGGATTCAGTTCTCGGACTTTTTCTTTAACCCATAAGACACGGAGGATGAAATCCATTTTTGTTCCAAAAACTTTAGGAACAAGATGAACCTTAACCCCTGGTATCTGAGCCGGGAGGAAACTAATAAGCTCAACTGACCAACCCCGCTGCGAAAGCGCGAGTGCCCATTTTTCCGTATGCGGACTTGCCGCGTTCGCGAGCAAGCAGATCTTTGGCATGTTCAGTTCCCTCCTTTCCATTTCTATCTACTGAGTTTTTAAAGTCCTAAATCCCGAAGCCAATGACTCACGATCGATTTCCAAGAATAGTTTTTAATAACAAACTCCCGACCATGCTCACCCTGTGTCTGACAACGTCCTGGATCTTGCTGTAACATAAGAATCGTCTCGGCGAGAAGCTGGGGTTCTTCCGGTGGAATAACCACCCCGCCTCCACTTTCTTCTACAATTTTAGCGCCTTCCCCTTCACCCACATAGATCAAGGGTTTCGCACTAGCTAATCCCGGGAAGAGCTTCGAAGGGCGTACCCCCTCCGAGAGTTTATAGCGTCGTAGTGTCGAAAGGCTAATATGAGCCAGGCTATAATAGCGCTGCATTTGGGTAATCGGCTGAAAATCGACCCAGCGCACATTGGTAAGCTTCATTTCCTGAGCCATTTCCATCAGTCGCGGTTTTTCTGAGCCATCCCCAACCAAAAGGAAGGCGATCTCTGGATGGTCTTTTTCTAAACGCTCGGCTGCTTGCAAGGCAACTTCGAGACCATGGGCGTATCCCATCGTACCCGCATAAAGGATCACATATTTTCCACGCAGGTTCAGTTTCTCAAGCAGTTGCTCATCCTGTTTTATCGGGGCAAAGAGATCAGGATCGACACCATTGGGTAAAAAGACGATTTTCTCACCCGGAATTCCTCGATCTTTTAAGGATGAAATAATGCCTTCAGTCTGCGTCGAAATTCGCCACGAGGACTTATACATCCAACGTTCCAACCCCTCAGCCAAGGTGATCAATGTTTTGTTGGTGACTAGCCCTAAGGAAACCGCTGATTCCGGCCAAAGGTCAGATACATTTAAGATGAGCTTCGCTCCTTTAACCCACTTGGCAAAGATCATCGTAAAACCGATAAACAGGGGTGGCGATTCCACAAAGATATAGTCCGCTTTGCCGGCTTTTAAAACACCATAAAACGCTGAAAACACAAAGGAAAAATAATTAAGCAATCGTTTCCAAAACTTTCCCCGTTGAACCGGATAAATCCAAGTCCGATGTACAGGGATGCCTTCTATTGAATCCTTCATATAGAACTTTCCTTGATACTCGGGAGGGATAATCCCATTCGGGTAATTCGGGAAAGCGGTCACAACTTCTATGTCATGCCCTTGATTACGGATCGCCTTCGCCACCTCAAAGAGGCGAACTTGTGCCGCTCCGGTCTCGGGCGGAAAATACTGAGTAAGCATCAAAATTCGCACAACATGTTCTCCTTTTTTCGCAATCCTTCGTGGGTTAACCCTGAAACAATTTGGCGAGTTGCCCGGCTAGATTCACACGGCTGAATTCAACACAACGCTTTGCTCCTTGGGAGCTCAGCGCAATCTTCGCAACGTCCTCTGCATCCTCAAGCCATTGTACATAATACGTCCTGATCGCCCCAGCTAAGCCCTCTGCATCGCCTAATGAGACCACTGTTCCTAGCTGGCGTTCACGAATAAGCTGAGCAGCAACCCCTTCCGGCAGAAGCCCAAGAATGGGTTTACCTGTGCCGATATAGTCAAAAAGTTTGCCGGAATAGGCATTATCAACACTCTGATCAAAGGTCATAAACTGCAGGTGCGCTCCCGCAAGAAACTCCAATACGTTTTGATGGCTCATGTATGGCAAAAACCGGTAGGTCTCCCCTAACTTTTGCTTCAAAAGCGCATCATAGTGTGGAGGAACATACCCGATAAAGAGAATTTGGACATTTTCCCGCGCTGAAGGAACCTGTTCTAAAAAATGGTGCACACCCTCAACAAAACTTTCAATATCATAGGCGTCGGCAATGATCCCCGTATGGATCAGCGTGAATTGTTGCTGTTCAACTGGGGTAACCTTCGCAAAATCCTCGGGGTCAAACCCATTCGTAATCGTCACCATTTTGTGCGCATATTGGGGATAACGCTGTTGGTACATTTCGGTAATGGAAGAGGTCACATTGATGATATAATCGGCTTCCTCCACAACCTTGCGTTCCATCCACGCATCCAGCTTCTTACGAAAAGGAATATCCTTCTGCATGGCCTTGTTGCCTACCCAGGGATCCCGGAAATCGGCGATCCAAGGCTTAGGATAGAATTTATGAACTCCACGCGCAATCCAATGCACCGTATAGGGATAAGAAGACGAAAAGAGGAAATCCACTTTTTCCTGACGCGCAACCCGTAAGGATTTCAAAAAACCGAACGGAAGCCAACGCACTTTGGAATCTGGGATAAAAAGATAGTTATCGATGAACTCAAAAATCCGAGTTTTTAGGGATTTTTGATCCGATTCGGACTTCTGCTCCTGAACCTGACCCGTTGCTTCGGGCTTTTTCTCCCCGAGCTCCGAAGATACCTGACTCTTACCCGATTCTATTTCACCTTCAGATGGACTTTCATGGGTACTTCTCAAGCTCGCTAATTTATCGAGTACCTCTCGCAGCCACAACGTCTCTAAACTACTTGAGCGATAAACGTTAACTCCCTTGGGAACCTCTTGAAGCAAGCTCTCATCGTAAGCAAAATTATACCCGCTTTTGACGGTACTCACGACCGGTAAGATCCCAAACTGAGGCAAATATTTAACAAATTTTAAGGTTCGCTGTACTCCGCTTCCCCCTAAGGGCGGAAAGAAGTAGGCGATCATGAGGGCTTTTTTCATCCTGTTCCTCCGCACTTCTTAGTTACCCTTTTTTCACACTGGGCACATAACTGCTTTCATTCCGGATCGAAAGCTTATGACGGACCTTATAAGCGGTGGCCAGCCAGTATCGGATAAAGCTTTGTCTACCTTTTTCCCAGAGCTTGGCTTGCTGAGTAAACAGGTCGTCTCCTGTCAGCAAAGCCATGGCCTTTAACTGCTGAATATGAAGCTTATGATAAAAAATACTCGCAATATCAGCCACCTTAAATGGATATAGATCATAGCGTGACCAATTCAGATAAGATACTTGATACTCAGGCAGTACCTTTTTTAAGGTTGCGAGGCCTACCAGATAACGTTCTTTGGCCTCATCTTGCTGACTCAGCAGGTAAAACTCCTCTAATCCCCATAAGGCAAAGATAAAACCATTGAGTACAAAGGAAGGTGTTTGCGAAGGATATTCTTCATAGTAATCAAGACCCCGATAAAGGGCGAGAAATCCACCCTCAGCAACCGGAACAGAAAACGCCTTCAGTGCTCTTTTTCCTGTCTCCAAATAACTATCCTCATGGGTTTCCTGATACGCTCTGGCTAATACGGAAAGCGCTTGCCCCTGGGACAGAGCCGAAAGCCAAGGCTTTTTCAGATGATACATCTCTTTATCATGGTCATTCAGCCAACCCCATTGACCGGGTTTGTATTCCACAAGGTTTTTTTGCAGCCAATTGGCAGCACGAAGAAAGCGCTCCCGAAAATGAGGTTGCTGTGTATCGATCCACTGGTCATAATTTCCCAAGGCGTACTGGGCTATTGTCACCGGAAGATAGCTAAGATGTCCATCGACATCGACCAGTGGAATCTCTTCAGCATCAAATTCACCCGCATATTCGGCCTTAGCACTCATATCCACAGGGTATTTCCGAACCTGTTCTGCGGTAAGTTCAATATTTACATTCATATCGGGGTGCCAATAATCGGTTTTGCCGAAAACCATCCCCCCATACGCCTTAATCATCTGGATAATATTCATGAAATCCTCACTTCTTCATCGTGTTAAGTCGCGATAGAGTTCTTCCATCTCGCGCATGTTATCTTCCCAAATGGCTTTGTCCTTCACGCGCTGTTTATTGATCGTTTGAGCCTTTTCGCGCAGTTCTTTTTCCTCTAGGGCTCGGACCAAGGATTGCGCCAATGCAGGTGCGTCCTTAGCGGGAACGAGAAGTCCGTTCACTTCGGGATCAATCCATTCGCGATTAGCTGGTAAATCTGAAACCACCGGGAACGATCCACAAGCCATCGTCTCCAGCAAGGAAACCGCCGTCGCATCGGAGGAGGGAACGCTCACCGAGATAGAAGACTCATTTAAATAGGTTTGCACCGCAGCATGAGGGAGTTGCCCCACAAAGTCAATACTTTTTTCAAGTCCCAAGGAAGAGGTTAACGTTTTAAGAGCTGAGGTTTCCGGCCCTTCTCCTGCCACGACCAGTTTCGCTTGAGGAATCTTCTGAATCACTTGAGCCATCGCCTCAATAATGATATCAATATTATAAATTTCTTGGTGCCCTCGCAGACTTAAGATCTGGAACTCCTTCTTTTCTCCTTCAGGAATCTCCTCAAACCAAGCTTTGGACACGCCCATCGTTACCGTTTTAAGAACCTGCTCCTGCCCCTTTAACAATTCACGCATCCGTTCTGACATATAAGCGGAATCAGAGGTCAACGCATCTGCATGTCTTAAAACCTGCTCCACGATCATCCGCAGAAAAACAGACTCTTTCGGAGCAACCAAGACATCGGAGCCCCACGCCGAAACCACCAGTGGCTTAAAGCCGCTCAAGAGGGCCAGCAAGCCAAAGCTCGTGGCATAGTGTGCATGGAGCAAATCGGGCTGAATCTCGCGCAGAAGTCCGCGAATCTTAGCCAGTGCTTCAATATAGGCTAAACGTCCACTCCGTCCGTGAGCTAAAAGATGGACTTTGGTGCCCTTGATTTCACAGGGTCGAAACGAAATAACCTCGACTTCATAACCTGCTTGGACAAAATAATTGATCCAGCGTTGCAAGTGAATACTTCCCGCGTCTCCAAGAAAGCACAAGCGCATTTTAGCTCACCTCCTCAAAATCCTGAATTGCTGCTCCATAACCGACTAGAACCCAAAAATAGGGATCTTCGAAGAATCGTCCCTCACCTTGAGCGCTCAAAAAGATAGCTGTCACGGCGAGTACCATGAAGAAAACTCGATGAGAGGATTCGGAACTTATCCCATGGTGCTGCGCAAATTTTTGAAGTTTAATAGCCCGTGGGATTCTTTCGTATAGAAAAACGAAGAAAATACCCAAAATCCCTAACCCTATAATTCCCATTTCAGCTGCTGTTGTAATCAAGGCAGTATGAGAAAGGCTCACATTATTCTGGATGAGTTCTGCATACTGGGTCAGCATGACATGCTGAAAACCGCCCAGGCCTACACCGCGAACAGGATGGCCTCTAAACATCTCGATGCCTGCAGTGATCAAGTACTGCCGCTGCGTTATAGCGGCTCCAAAATTCTGCTTAAGTTCAAGCGCTCGTGCCCAAAGATCCGGGTTTAAGAAAACCGCAACGATGGCGAGCCCAATCCCCAAAAATACCGTGATGATCAGCGGACGTTTCGGGATGAGAAAGGCTAAGGCAATGACGACGATCATCATCGCGAACCAGGCTGTGCGTGAACCAGTCCCTAACAGCGCCAAAAGTTGCAAGATAAGAGCAAATCCTCCGACCAGCTTGGCACTCCAGAAACTCGTCACCATTAAAATGATCGTAGCTAAGCAACCGATCATCAGAAAACGGGCATAAATATTCGCATCTACAAACGTAGCATTGATTCGACCGATGGGCTGGTAAATTTCGCTTAACCAAATGAAGCGATGAGAGATCATTTCCACGACTCCGATTCCAGCCAGTGCAGTGGAAACAGTAGCAAAAGCAGCGGGAACCCAAAAGACTCCCTCTTTTCTTTTCACCAAGTCATAAACAGCTGCGCCCAGAACCCAAAGTAATCCCAAACGGGCAACGCTGACAAGGGTATGCATTTTGTCAACTGACCAGAGAGCAGACACTGCCCCCCAGATGAGATAGGCCATTAAGGAAAGAAAAAGTGGGGATTTGATGAGATTAAGAAACGAGTTGCGCGCATGAACGAAAAAGTAAGCGACGACAACCAAGGTGAAGATGCGCCCGAAATAAATCACGCCCACAAATTCACCGAGCTTATCCAAGAACGATAAATGGGGAAACCACTCTCTCGAGATCTCTAAGGGTAAAGCCAGGATTAATAAGGGCAACAAGTAGCGAGGGTTTTTCCAACCCCATAGAATGGCTAATAGCGTAACCCCTAAGATGATCCAATCCACAGCTTTCCCTCCCTTCTTTTCTCTACTCTTAGCGATGCAGTTTATTCTTCACGAATCGTATAATCTGACTGATATCGCTCTTCTTGATAATCAGGATGTCCACCCACCGCGCCTCAGTATAACGCGTATAGAAGATAATGGTCATTACTGTGAAAGAAATATAGGATATACTCGTGGCGATTGAGGCCCCATTAATCCCAATTCTGGGGATCAAGAAAATATCCAAAACCACGGTTACCACTCCGGATACAAGTGACGAGTAGATATTTTTCTCAACCAGGCCAACCCCGGCGAGATAGTTCGCTAAAATATTCGAAACGGAAAAAATACTAATCCCTGGGAGCAACCAGATTAAAGCATTGGCTGCTGTTGCAAACTCCGAACCAAACCAAATGATAACCAAGGGTTTCGAGAGGAGTGCCAGCACAAATGAGAAGCTGATAATTAGTGTCAGGCTAACCCGGGTAATCTGATTTGTAAACCGCGTCATTTCCTTTTTATCTGTTGAAGCGGAAGCTATGGGAAACATAATCGTAGCGATGCTTCCGGATACCCCCCAAAGAGTCTCCCCTAAAGCAACCGCGATACCATAAATTCCGACCTGTTCGATTGGCAGGTAGTAGTTCACGATGAAGACGTCCAACCGGTAATTGAGTTTTTGCACAATATTCCCGAATTGAGCCTTCATCCCGTAGCCAAACATAGCCTTCATTAAGGAACGATCGAGATGCGGGGCCTGTTTACGCTTAATAATCAGGAGGTAAGCTTGGACTATACAAATAATAAGGGTTCCGACTAAACCAGAAACAATGGCCGCGGTTGGATTCACCGCAATCAGTAGAAATAGAATTAAAAGGCCTAAGCTAAGAATACGGTCTAGAATATTGATTCGATTATATTCAACAATATCCTGCAATCCAAGCAGGACATTAATCATTGCCGCTTTGAAGTTAACCAGCGGAACTGTAATCAGGACCGCGATCATTTGGAGGTTTGTTACGCCTTCTAAAAATTTAAAATGATAATGCTGCTGTAAAATATAAAAGGGAACTAAAAAAATAACACTGAGCAATGCCACAAGAATATTATTGCCAATAACCGCGTTGAGCTTATCCTTTTTCTTCCCTAGAAAATATACATTAGAGGCCGCAAAGCCCATACCTAAAATAAGCGTCGCAAAACTCAAAAAGTTATTTGCGACATCAACGACCCCTTTGCCCTCAGGACCAAGAACCCGGGAAAGAATCGTTGTATTGATAATTGAAAGAAAGAACAAAAGCATGTTACTAAGAAACGTGATCGTCACAGACTTTGTAAAACCCATTCGCTTGAATTCTCCCTTTCTCTTCTCTTTAACGTATTTCTTCTTTAACGTATCTCTTCATAAATCTCGATCAGCATTCTCGCTACAGCCTCTGGACTATAGTGATTCAGGGCGTAGTTACGAATTTTCACTTCATCAAAATCCTGAAGGGAAGCTAGCATATCTTGCATGCCTTTGGCCAACGCTTCTGTGCTTTCCGGTGGAACTAAAAGGCCCGTTTTTTCCTTAATAATATCCTGAGGTCCACCACAGGCTGTCGCTAATACCGGTTTGCCACTCGCCATCGCCTCAATAAGCACACAACCAAAAGTCTCTTTCACCGAGGAAAGCACCAGTAGATCCGCTTTCTGGTAAAATCCAGGCATCTCGCCGGGATTGACCCGTCCATGAAACGTAACAGAGTCTGTTATCCCTAATTTTTGGGCTAACGCTTCATAGTCTTTGCGCTTGGCCCCATCTCCGACTAAATCTAAATGCAGGGGTTGATCTTTACGCTGATTCCTTAGGACTTGGGCAAAAGCAGGTAAAAGATACTGGAGACCCTTCACCTCAGTCGCTTCCATATTTCCTGCAAAGAGAAGATGCACCCCCTCTTTGGAAGCATTCCTATCCAGCTGGAAACGTTCCGTATCAACAACATTGGGAACTACTTTTGTTTTTACGTTCCAGCCCCAAGAGGTAAACTGTTTTTGCAAAGCAGTACTCACAGGGAGAACCCTTTGTGCGTGCTCAAACGTCCTCTTTAAAAGGATACGATGCTGCCATTTAGCGACGTAATCCTGTAAATAAGACATATGCTCCGTAATCAGATAAGGAATCGAGTGGTTGCGCGTAAATAGATAGGCGATAATCCCCGCTGGGTATCCAACATGAACATGCAGAAGATCCGGTTGAACGTCGTTTGTGATCCTTTCTAACATTCGGATCGATCTGAAATAGCTTGCAAATCTTCCCACGAAACGGTTACCCTCGCCTACCGTATTTGCGCGATAGACCTGCAGCCCCTCTTCCCGAGCTTCTTTCATTTCTCCCGACTTTAGCTCTTCGTCAAAAGGATAAAAGACCGCCACCGGAAGGCCCGCTTTATGTAAAGCTAAGGCCTGTTCCCGGATAAACGTCCCTTTCATGGGATTGCTATGATTGGGGTACCATCCCGCTAAAATCAAAACTTTCACAGTGTCACCCATTCTTTACGTTTTCGAGAAACGTTTTGCGACGAATAATGATCGTGGCCGCAAGACCAAATAAGAGCCACATCTGTGGAAAACTAATCACCGAACTCGGGGCAAAGGCGGTTAAAATAAACCCGCCCAAGGCTGCAATCAAGCTTAAGGTTGTATACGAAGTTATTCCAGAGGGGGCAGATTTCAGGCTTTCTCGATAAACCTTCAAAAGATCCCACAGAAGGTTTAGGTAAATAAAGATAAAGTAGAGGAAAATCCCGATTCCAAAATCCCCGAGGACTTCGAACCAAAGACTGTGCGGATTGACAATCCCATGCGTGTTACCCAGTTTCTTGAGGTAACCGCCGGTATTATTGACCCCAAATCCTTGAGGATGCCCCTCCAGAACTACGCCTTTGGTAATATCGATCATCGTCGTCATGCGCTCACTGGTTGAGCCTTCTCCCCCAAATTCAGCAATCGGCTGAATTTTTTTGTTCTTATTTAAACTCAGCATATTGATGATCGGCGTATCATTAAACTTTCCATAATAAACATCAAGTTCTGGCGTGATCGATAAGCCATAAAAGAGAATGATTGTTAACAGTCCCACAGCTAAGGCTTTCCGGAATTTCCGCCATTCCCTTGTCAAAAGGAAGAGTACCATAAACCCACCCAAGGTTACGAGCATGGCAATATAGGCTGTCCGTGAGGTACAAAAGATCAGATTCATGAGTGCTCCTAATTGCAGGAGCCAAAACAAGGCTGTCGTCTTTTTATTGCGGTTATACACAATAAAAGAAACGATAAAGCACATCGCCATAATCAGATAAACCCCATAGTTATTGGGATTATAAAAGAAAACTTCAGGAATCGTTTTAAGATAATCAATTCCTTTATCATACCAGCCCGTATCCGAGAAAATGTTGCGAACAGGCATGATCCGATTTCCTGTCATTTCAATCGTCCCTATAACCAGGACGGATCCGAGGGTATAAGCCAAAACCTTGAGCGTTTCTCTCAGCTTTTCTTGATTCGGATTGAAAATAAAAACAACAAGCATGAAGCAGATCATAATCCCATAATTGATCATTTGCTTGACGGCTGCTCCCTTAGCTTCTGACCAAACAAGAGAAATAACCATATAAACGATAAAAATGGAGAGAAAAAGAAGATATCGATTCTGGGTAAGCTGCTTGGGACTGAGATTCGGTCTCTTTTTTAAGAAAGAAACCATCAGCCAAACGACTAAGACAAATAAGGCAATATGCAGATAATAAATGTTAAAGCGACCCAGCAAGGGGAGATTGAAGGTAAAGTCCATCACGGAAAACAACAAAACAAAGTGATAGAGCAGTTCCTGTCCGCCTTCCCAGCGAATATGGTTGATAATGATCAGCCCTATCCCTAAAGCATACGCATCAACAACGACTAAGCTCGGATCAACGAGCAGATTCCCCAGGATAAAAAGGACATAGATCATATTAATTAATATTCTTTTATTTTTCACTTAACAAATCACGCTCCACCTATAATCGCTTGAGCTGAGCAATTCAGTCTTATTATAGCCTGTCCATTTTGTTTTACAAAATTATTGGTCGACGAGGTTAGCTTTTGATGAATCATAAGGTCGAGGTCGAGGTCGAGATTGAGAATGCGTCTGGGGTGTGGATTTTGTTTACTCCGTTCACTCCAGGCGCTTCGCAGACCGAAGCTAAGGCACTGTCTCCACCTCTGGGTCACGGGACGCCGCCAAAATCGTCTCCTGACTCTGTTGGCGGTTGCTCACGTCCTGTTCGCAACCCTTTGCTTTCAAGCAGGAGCCACTGCCTAAGCTTCGGTAACTGCTTGCTTTAGTCGTTCTCTCCCGTAAATCAAAATCCACGTCCAGGTCTTTCTCGCTTCTTTTTGCATGCATCTGCAGCGCCCGGTGCAGAATGCACCCGCTGCCTCTTGAACAATGCAAGTTGCACATGCAAGAGACCCATGAAGTAGCCAGGTGAGTTGCGAGTACAGATGCGGAGGCCTTAAGCGAGCAGCTAGCAAACTCGGCGAAAACTGGCTTGCATTAGCGGGGCGGGGCACATGGACGTGCCACGCCGACAACAGAGCCAAGGATGGCGATTTTGTCGGGCACCCCGCCCGCTTTCATTAAGCAGTTTGAGCCGTTAGTTTGCTTTGCGAGCGCCTGGCCGGAGCAGCTGTAATCGCAACTTGCCCCATATACATGCCCTAAACTCTCCATGCAAGATCTTACGGGAGCAGTTCCTCCTCTGGCACCTGCCGAACATCGCGAGCAGGGAATCCAATCATAACTCGCTTTTCCGTCGTATCCTTCGTGACTAACGCCCCAGCGGCGACGAAGGTCTCAGGAGCTATCTCAACTCCCGGAAGGAGAATCGATGCTCCACCGATCCTGGCGCCACGGCCAATATGGGCTCCCTTAATAAGCTTGAAGCGTTTTTCCGTACGACCCATGAAGTTATCATTCGTGGTCGAAACCATTGGGGCAATAAAAACGTGATCATCGATTTCCATATAAGCGGTGATATACGAACCGGTTTGAATCTTTGTAAACTCGCCGATCCGGGTATCATTTTCAACTGCCGCGCCACTCCCGATCACAACATTCTGACCAATCGTGCATCTTTCGCGAACAAGTGCTCCATCCCCGATGAAAACCTTATCTCCATAACTTGTCCCAGCATAAAGCACAACCGAGCATCCCGCAGTATAGCCCTTCCCGATTCGAAGAGGGGGTAAATCCGCATGGGCCTTAACCGTACTTGTTGCTGCAGCTTTAGGAAGACGTCCAATCGAAGAGTTACTCCCGATAAAACCGTCTTCTCCTAAATCAACTTGCGGATAAATCGTCGTGTGATCACCGACTTTCGTCCGGGCGCCCACTTTGGCCCAAGTCCCAACGCTCACATGATTTCCGATCTGGCATTCTTCACCTAAGACAGCGCCATGATCCACAGTGACATAGTGACCGAGTACTGTTCCTGCACCAATTGATACTCCGTCCGCGAGAATACACCCTGCGCCCAAAACGACGTGTTCACCCAAAGTCACGCCTTGTCCAATCACGCAGAAAGGTCCAAAAATCGTACTCTCAGGAATTGTCGCTTCAGGCGAGATGAAAAGTCTATTCATATTTTTAGTTGTCATCAATATTACCTCGTTTCTCGCGCGTTGATTTCTTTGTTTATAAGTTTTTATATGTATTCCTATCGGGTTTTTGGAGAATGCGTCTAGGGTGTGGATTTTGTTTACTCCGTTCACTCCAGGCGCTTCTCAGACCGAAGCTAAGGCACTGTTTCCACCTCTGGGTCATCGGGTTCCCGCCAAAATCGTCTCCTGACTCTGTTGGCGGTTGCTCACGTCCTGTTCGCAACCCTTTGCTTTCAAGCAGGAGCCACTGCCTAAGCTTCGGTAACTGCTTGCTTTAGTCGTTCTCTCCCGTAAATCAAAATCCACGTCCATGCTTTCTCGCTTCTTATGCATGCGGCTGTAGCCGGTGGTACATAAAGTACCACGCTACCTCATGGGTCTTATTAGTAATACATGCAAGAGACCCATGAAGCAGCCCGGTGAGTTGCGAGTACAGATGTGGAGGCCTTAAGCGAGCAGCTAGCAAACTCGGCGAAAACTGGCTTGCATTAGCGGGGCGGACACACGGATGTGTCCGGGCGCCAACAGAGCCAGGGAAGGCGATTCTGGCGCCGATCCCCGCCTGCTTTCATCCACCAGTTTGAGCCGTTAGTTTGCTTTGCGAGCGCCTGGCCGGAGCAGCTGTAATCGCAACTCGCTCCAGACACATGCTCGACCTTACATTTAATCTTCGACAAGCGGGAAGACAACAGGTTCCTTCGTCGCTTGACATTTATAAATCGCGAGAATGATCTCCAAAGCCTTGCGGCCTTCTTCGCCCGGGATTGCCGGCAATCGATCTTCCTTAATGGCATGAATCATATCCGTGATGATCTCGCGATGTCCAAATCCATAGACTGTTGGCGGATCATTTTCTTGACTGTCTAAGATTTGCGTTTTCTCCTCTTCGCTTTCAGGAAACTCCCAGGTTTCAACCCGGTTAACAGCGATGCCGCCAATAATGACTGAACCTGTCGTTCCGAAGACATTAAGCGTTTCTTCAATATTTTTCGGATAGATCGTCGAGGCGGCTTCAATCAAACCAATGGCGCCATTCTTAAATTTTATGACGGCTCCTCCGACATCTTCCATCTCGATAGGACGCATCGCAGTTGCGGTATAGCCGAAGACGGATTCTACAGGGCCAAAGGTCCATTGAAGCAAGTCAATATTATGGATCGATTGGTTCATGAGCACGCCGCCATCCTGGAGCTTCGTTCCACGCCAAGAAGCTTGAGCATAGTAGTTTTCATCACGATTCCAACGTACGGTCGCTTGACCATGGGTCAGTTTTCCGAAGCGGCCCTCATCCAAGGCTTTGCGCATCAATTTCACCGACTTGTTAAAGCGGTTTTGGTGAATAACGGCGAGTTTCACGCCACCATCCTTACAGGTCTTGATGAGTTCATCCGCACTTTTTAGGGTCATCGCCATCGGCTTTTCCACCATGACATGTTTACCTGCTTTAGCAGCTGCAATTCCAATCGGAGCATGTAAGTCTGAAGGGGTCGCGATGGTTACCACTTCAAGATCCTCATTTGCCAACATTTCGTCATAGGAGGTATAGGGTTTAGCTCCGTACTTATCAGCAAAGGCTTGCGCCTTCTCCGGAACAATATCGCAAACTGCCACGAGTTCCGCTTCCGGAATCGCCATGATCGATTCCCCATGTTTTTGAGCAATTCGTCCACAACCAATGATAGCAAAACGCATTTTTTTATCCATACTCACTCTTCATCCTTTCAAAATAGTCATTGTCTGAATTAATGATTGTTGAAAGGGGAATCTCCCGATTCCCCTTTCAAACTTATTTATTGGTTCGCCACTGCTTTGGCAGTTTGCTTTCGAAATGTAGGAATGACGGTTTGAAGAAGCTCGACGACCTCATCCTTAGACAGATAGGTACCCTGCTCACGAATGGTATGGATGATTTCTTCGAGTTTCGCGGTCTCAACAGGACTTGGCTTGGCCACGAAAATGCGTTTATGCTTCGTGGCTGAGGTCCCTTCCTCTGCCGTGAGTAACTCTTCATATAGCTTCTCACCCGGACGCATTCCTGTAAATTTAATCGGGATATCAACATCAGGTTCAAACCCGGACAAACGAATGAGGTCACGGGCTAAATCAACAATTTTAACAGGCTTACCCATATCGAGAATGAAAATTTCTCCACCTTGAGCCATCGCGCCAGCCTGAATGACCAGTTGCGAAGCCTCCGGTATGGTCATAAAGAACCGGACCATTTCAGGGTGGGTGACGGTGACGGGTCCACCTTTCTTAATTTGCTTTTTAAAGGTAGGAATCACACTGCCTCGGCTTCCTAAAACATTGCCAAAACGAACGGCCACGAATTTTGTTTTAGAGCGTTTATCCATGGTCTGAATAATCATCTCAGTCACCCGTTTAGTCGCACCCATCACACTGGTAGGATTCACCGCTTTATCTGTGGAAATGAGCACAAAAATTTTAACGCCGACTTTATCAGCAGCCTCGGCTAAGTTAAACGAGCCGACAATGTTATTTTTCAAAGCCTCTTCCGGGTTTTTCTCCATCAGCGGCACATGCTTATGAGCTGCGGCATGGAAAATAACGCCAGGTCGATAACGTTCAAAAACAAGCTGGATCTTCTCACGATCTTTAATATCCACGATCTCAGTCGCGATCTCAATGCCAGGATGTTCAGTGCGAAGTTCTTGTTCAATATCAAAAATACTATTTTCACCATGACCCAAAATCACGATTTTACCGGGGTTAAAGCGCGTGATCTGACGGCAAATCTCCGAACCGATTGAGCCCCCGCCTCCGGTGACGAAAACGGTTTCTCCCGCTAAGTAGCCAGCTACCTGCTCAAGGTCAACGTTAACTTGTTCGCGACCGAGTAAGTCCTCGACTTGAACTTCACGAATTTCTTTAGTATCCACCTTACCACTCAGGAGATCGTAAACGCCCGGCAAAATTTTTAAATCCACGCCAGTTTTTTCCGTAATCTGTACGATCTCGCGAATGACTTCTCCTGAAGCAGAAGGCATCGCAATCACAACTTCATCAATATTATGATTTTTAACCACACGGGCAATATCCTTATGCGTCCCTAAGACGGGAATGCCCATGAGCTGAAGGTGCTGTTTTTTCAGGTCATCATCAATAAATCCGACGGGTCGCCCTTCATGATAATTTCGATTCTTAAGTTCACGAACTGCCACGACACCGGCATCTCCGGCGCCCACAACCAGCACCTGTCTCTGAGAACCCGGAACGTGCGGTGTAAAAACATTCTCTTGTATAATCCTCCAAGCAAAGCGCGAGGCCCCTATGAGAAAGAGGGTGGTAAACCAAAGAAGCGCTGCCACGGAATGGGGAAAACGCATGGGTGCCAAGAAATAAACGACCGTGACTGTGGCTGCAGTACCCACGGTTGCCGCAAAAACAATCAACAAAAGTTCACCGGTACTAGCGTACTGCCAAAGCCTTTTGTAAAGTCCAAAAACATAGAAAACCGCCAAATAAATTAGGGTGGCGGCCCATGCTGAATGGTAATAGGTCAACGTATATTCCGAAGGGATACTCCCTTCAAAACGAATATAAAAGCTTAAAAAAGCAGCAAGATTTACGAGTACGACATCAATCGCCATTAACATTAAAGTTCGCTTACGCCATAACATGAATTTTAAGTCCCTTCTTTAAAATTCCTTTAAAGCTCTTCAATAAATCACCGTTTTACAGTTTACTATAGTTTTTACCGTTTTACAACAGGACATGTACTCCCCTTCACAGCTCAATTCACTGTGCGACTAAGGATTTCAGTTCTTGTTCGATTTTTTGAGGTATAGCGCCTGAACCGCCCATTAAATAGAGCGATAAGGACGAATTTCCATTCGAGGCGACGGGAACCGTCAGCGTTTGAATTTGTCCTTTGAGCCAATTCTGAAGACCAGGATATTCTTCTAGTGAAGTCTTGGGTACAAGTACAATCGTCGAAGATTGATGCGTCGCTAAGGCTGCACCCGCAAGCGCATCGGGAAAATCTTCGCCTGTGGCAAAACTGAGGTTTTGAATATCTCCTTGAAATTCTTGGGCAACAGCAGCCATCGTATCATAACGTGACGCTCCCGCGAGTCGGCGAATTTGGGTGGACGATAAGTTTAAACTGTCTTTAATCTGTTGCTCCACCTGCAAGGAAATACTGCCTTTTCCTCCAATAAGATAGACCTTCGCAGGGTTAAGACGTTTCAAGGTCTCTAAAGTCTCTGTCGGGATTTCCTCTGCTGAAGTCAACAGAATAGGCATCTTCTTCGCTCCGGCTATAGAAGCAATACCTAAAGCATCGGGAAAGTTCTCACCTGTTGCGATGGCTACGGCTGGAATACTCTGTAAAGATGTTCCTTGCGAAATCGTTTGTATCGATATATTTCCCTCTGCCGTGATTGCAGGAAGGGATGTGGCTGCTGTGGCCAAAGCTAAACTGGAAGCCGTGCTGTAACGACTATCTCCACTAATACGAACGATATTTTCTTTGCCCCAGCCCTTTTCCTCAAGGATTGTCGTAATTTTTGTCCCCAGCGCGCCTTCTCCGCCCAGCAGATAAATGGTCTGAGGTTGCAGCGTGTTCAAGGTAACAAGAACCCTGGGATCAAGCTCTTGTGAAGATGTTAATAAAATAGGCGCATCCAAGCGTGCGGCGAGTGGAACCCCTGCTAAAGCATCCGGGAAGTTATCTGCTCGTGCTAAAATAACCGACTTTGAACCTTGGGGCCACCCTTTTTGAGCTTGTTGCAGCGCTGTATCAATCCGGTCGCTCCCTTGTAAACGCATCCATTCGGGAACGACTTTGGTCACTGCACCCGCATTTAAATCTCCTAAGTGATAAGGCAGTGGGGTCGTCCATGGCACCGTTTTTTGAGGAACTCCTTGCGCGGGCAAAGAACTCGCCGGAACTCGCGTAACCTCCACTGCTGGAATATAACGGGCTAACCAAGCAGGGGGATTCGCAATCTTCTTCAGCACATCCTCCTGATAGACTATGACGGGCGTAGTCGGGGAAGTCACTGTAGGGGTTACACTGCCCTGAGATACTCCTATGCTCGTTGTGCTCGTATTAGTCGCTTCATTCGGGTTATTCTTTCCAGACCAAATATTATAGGCCCAGATCGCAAAGTACCAATTCTCTAATTTATTACGATCTCCATCCCCTATTTTAGGGACAAACGACCACTTTTCATTCAGAAGTTCCGCTCCCCGGCGAATATTAAACTCAATATCGGTCTTTAATTTTACAATGTTCTCAGGGCTTTCATATTTAGGTGAAATTTGCATGATGCCAATTGCTCCTGATGTGCTGAGAAGGGGTTGACCCAGACTATCGAATTGACGCCATGAACTTTCTTGAAAGGCAATCGCTTTTAGAATCGTGCTAGGGATCTCTTCTTCGCGGGCCACTTTTTCCAAAAGGGTATTGATCTCCTCTAAAGATGGATTGACTTGGGGTGTAAAATTTGTTGGAGTCGTCGTAGGGGTAGTTAAAGAATTCGTTGCTGCTAAAAGGAGGCTCGGTTCTCCTAAGGTTTGTACGAGTAGAATAGTACTTATTAGGACACTCATCCATTTTTTTCTGTTTTTCACCCAAAACCCTCCTTGGTTGGAGTCCATTCCTCCTATTTCAACATCTTTATTCCAGTTTCCTGCTCAAAAATAAAGAAATAGGCCCTTTCGCCTACTTCACATGGCAAAAAGACCTATTTGTCTTAACCTTATAATAGAGAAGAGTATTCTCTAAAATTTATTATCCCTATTTAAGTCAGTGGAGTTTCTCCCGAAATCATCCAGTGATCATTGGACAGAATCAAGTTGACGCGAACATGAACGAGATGTTCAGTCTTTTCTCCTTGGGGCATTTGTTCCCCCAAGTTATAATCCTGTGCCACATAACGATAAGTGGCTTCAATCGTCCCTGCGGTAGAAGTAGCGGATTCTACCTTAATTTCATCAAAGCGAATATCACTCACTTCTAAACCTATCCCTTGAATGATGAAACTCTCAGCTTTGCGAGCATGCTTTTCATAAAGCTCCCCAACGTAAGCCTTGGCTAGCTGATTACGAAATTTGACCATATCTGTAGATTGCCATGCTCCGAAAAAATAGCCGATATTTTGCTTATAATCATTGATAATTTTCTGATTCAGCCCTTCTACCGTACTCTCGTTTTTGATTTCCTCAGTGAGTACCCCTTCAGAAGGCGTGAGAGGATCCACATTCAAATCGGGGTTGGAATTTCCCAGGACTGAATCGGTTGACTGAACCCCATCGCTGAGCACCTGCGTTTCCTTACCCGCTCCAAACTTGGTTAAAAGTGAGTTTCCCGTTGCAGGTGTCGTCGCCACAGCATAGCCGACAATTCCGATAGCCATCCCAAGTCCCAAAGCGACCGAGCCTACGATCCAATTGATCTTGCGCATAAACCTAAAAATCTCCTTTACCTGTTAATTATCAAGGATAAGTTCCCTTAACCCTAATCTTGCCCGGTAAAAGAGATTTTAGACACAAGCACGGCAGAATCTTAAATTTTTGCTATTGGCTCAGCTTACGGAACTGCACATAGGAATACAGGATAGGCACGCCGACCAGTAAGACCATTGCTGCTGCAAAGAGAGGGCCCACCCATTGCGCGGGTAAAAAGCCTAAGATGCCCAAAAGAATACCTCCGACCATCCAGATCGGTCCGGCAAAGCGGTGCGTGCGATACCAAACTTCTTCACTAGCTAAAGTCCAAGATGTCCGAATGCCAAAGAAATAGTTGAATTTGATTTTTCCGAAATAATTTCCCAGGACGATAAACAAAAGACCGATTCCCGAGAAGTACCAACGAGGGAGGGTTTCTAGATAACCGAGCCCTACACCTAGTGCTCCTACATGGGTCAAACTCATAAAGAAGATCACAGCCAATGCGGTAATCCAATAAACTCTTGACATAGCCGGGTAATTTGCTTTTTTCGGATCAATCTTGGGGATGACCCAAAACAGAAGATAAATTCCCAAGAGAATAAACGGTAACATAAAGGCTCCCCCAAAGCGCGAGGAATAGCCATCGACCTGACCCGCTATATTCCAATGCGAAGGCACCTTCTCCCCTAAGTGCGGATATGCCCAGAACGCAATTGCAAAATCAATAATAACAAGCCCACCCGATAGAATTCTGGCCCAGCCCCCTTGACGGTTTCCAACACTTGGCATGTCTATTCCTCCTTTTTTAAATCACTAAGGTCTTTGCCCAACAGTTCCAAGAACCAGCCCATCACATCTTCAAATACAGAGGTATTCAAAGAATAAATGATGTTTTGCCCTTGTCGCCGATCGCTGATTAAGTCCGCTTGTTTTAAAAGACTAAGATGGTGAGATATGCTGGGTTTTGTCATATCAAAATGGTCTGCGATCTCCCCTGCACTCATTTCTCCATCACGCAAGTCACGGAGAATTTGCCGTCTCGTCTTATCCGAAAGGGCTTTAAACGTTTCATTATAAGGGGACATTCATCTTCACCTCTTTTAATATTAGATATTTAGACAAACTTCTAATTGCTTAATCCCATTATATGTTTGTTTGTGTTAAGTGTCAATTCTTTCAGAATTAATATTCACTTTCATGGCAAAAAAAGAGTAAGGCCTGTCCCTTCGGGCAGGCCTCACTCATGGTGCTCAATCGCGATGAGCTTTTTAATTCTTCCTTATTCAGTTTTTTAAATGATTGCGCGCAATTTACATTTTTAAGGAAAGACCGTGGTTTTAACTTCTGAATATTATCCGTCCATCTTCTTCCCCACCTCTTAGCATTTTTTAATCCTTTCTTAGAGGTTATCTTCCCTACAGATCAATTTCTGTTTTTTCTCCCTAATGGAGAGCCCCTGACAAGGGGTTTTACAATGAACCTGTTTTCCGGTACAGGTCATAACCGTTTTATTCAGTTCAATTCCAGGGATTCATATCTTATCTATATTATATATGTTATGGCTGTCTTCCTCACTCCGGTTTCAAATCCTTACGTTTTTGAACACTAAAGCACAATTTTTTCATAATGATTACTACCTCTTATGCTGGATACCCTTCTTGCGAACGCTAAATACGCTTAGATTCGTTACCGTTTAGTGGCGAAGGGAGTTGCCCCATATATTTTTGCGCTCGTATCATTTCGAAGGATATGAGCGTCAAGATCATGAATCTCTTGATGGAATTGTTCAATACGCACCTTGTCTTTCGCATTGAAAGCATCAATTCCACGATTGAACATGACATCGAGATAATTGCTTAAGGAAGAAGCTTTATTTGCTTCGGCTTCTTTCTTCATTTGATTATCCCAGACCGATTTATGAAAAACAATGTACTTCTTGATATCCTGCTCATTCATCTGCGGGCCCGCATTAGGTCCATACAGATAGCCATCCACATATTGATGGACGTTCCAAGATGCACTGAAAGCTAGATTCAACGCGTCTTGACTGAGGGCACCGTCCCCAAAGTAATCTTGTACAGATGGGGCAAGCGCGAGGTCTTTTGTATCAGGCTCTTTATACTTTTTGGATCCCGAAACATCTCCCTGAGGAGTGACATTGATACCCGGTGGATTCGTTACCGTACTCGCTGGGCTAGCTCCTGTCGCCTTCGGTTGGCCTGAGGTATTGCCTCCCGCGCCAATTGAGGTCGCGCTAGCATCGTCCACAGGAGGTGTCTGCATAACGACTGGATTTTGGTCGCCTGAAATTGACCTATCCATAAAGACTTTCCAGGCACTCGGTCCATAAATCCCGCCGACAACAACAGCACCGGCTAATACGAGGGTCCCTGCCAAAGTGAGTACTTTTCTCTTGTCGAACTCCATGATCTCCCTCCCTTTTAGTTTTGGTTCTATACTTCTTACCTATATTACCAATTTTTGGGAGTAAATCATGTCGCATTTGCTGAATTGTTTGGTCCTTTTTCTGCCCTAAGCTTGTCCAAACTGCCACAGGGCGCCTCAAGGCACCTCATCTTCGCGAAAATAAAACAGCATCCTATTTCCTTTTCTTGCACAAGTTTACTTCTTTTAGCTTTTCTCTTAAAAGGTTGAGGTATTCTCTGGGGATGTGGATTTTGTTTACTCCGTTCACTCCAGGCGCTTCGCAGACCGAGGCTAAGGCACTGTCTCCATCTCTGGGTCATCGGGTGGTCGCGTGTTTTCGCCATCCTTGGCACCCGCGACACTTGACACGTCCTGTGTCATCGCCGCCGAAATCGCCATCCATGGCTCAGTCGGCGGTTCGCACATCCTATGCGCAACCCTTTCCTTTCACGTTGTCTCCACTGCCTAAGCTTCGATAACTGCTTGCTTAAGTCGTTCTCTCCCGTAAATCAAAATCCACGTCCAGGTCTTTCTCGCAACTTTAATGCATGCATATGCAACCGGTGGTACATCTGTACCACGTTGCCTCATGGGTCATTCAGTCTAACATGCAAGAGACCCATGAAGCAGCCAAGTGAGTTGCGAGTACAGATGCGGAGGCCTTAAGCGAGCAGCTAGCCAACTCGGCGAAAACTGACATGCATCAGCGGGGCGGGCACATGAATGTGTCCGGGCGCCAACAGTGGCAGGAGCCGATTCTGGCGCCAACCCCGCCTGCTTCCATCCACCAGTTTGAGCCGTTAGTTTGCTCTGCGAGCGCCCGGCCGAAGCAGCTGTAATCGCAACTCGCCCCAAACACTTTCACGCGAAATCCCGCAAAAAATAGACAGGAGAAACATTCCCCTGTCTACATAGGCTGACTCAGCTCATTCAAACTGCTCAGATTAACTTAATTTTCAGCGACTAAATTCTTAAGATAGCTCATTAAATCCTCAGAAAGATCCTCACGCCGGAGAGCATATTCGATCGTGGCTTGGACAAATCCAAGCTTATCTCCGACATCATAGCGACGTCCTTCAAAGTTATAAGCAAGAATTTCCTGAGTCTTTAATAGTTCTCTAAGTCCGTCCGTCAGTTGGATTTCTCCACCTTTACCCGGCTCGACTCGCTCGAGAATATCAAAGATTTCAGGATTTAAGATATAGCGCCCCATAATCGCTAACCGAGAAGCGGGTGATTCCTCAGGTTGAGGCTTTTCAACAAGGTCAGAGGCACTGTAGAGTCGGTCAGAAATTTCTGTTCCATCCACAATCCCATACTTTGAGGTCTCCTCGAGGGGGACTTGCTGAACCCCAACGATGCTTGCCCCATAACGTTCATAATGGTTCATCATTTGACGAAGGCAAGGAACTTCCGAATGGATGACATCATCCCCGAGGAGAACAGCAAATGGCTCATCACCGATAAATTTTCGAGCACAATAGATAGCATGTCCTAACCCTAAAGCTTCTTTTTGGCGGACATAATAGATATCCACGAGGCGTGCGATATCTTGAACCATATCGAGAAGTTCTAATTTTCCCCCATTTTTCAAGAAAGATTCCAATTCCATTGAGCGATCAAAATGGTCTTCAATCGCCCGCTTATTCCGACCCGTTACAATGACAATATCTTCGATTCCGGAATTAACGGCCTCTTCCACGATGAACTGAATTGTAGGTTTATCAACAATCGGCAACATTTCTTTAGGTTGGGCTTTTGTCGCCGGTAAAAAACGCGTTCCTAATCCAGCAGCCGGAATAACTGCTTTTCGAATTTTCCTCATCGAAATATCTCCTCACTCATCTCAGGTTTATTTATTTAGGGAATGGATATTCTAAAACCAATATCTTTTTACAAATTCGTAAGCTTAATTATACCATATTATCCCTAGAAAAATTTTATCTCTGGAGAATTTCTATGGCCGATAACTTTCTTTCTTTATCACGTCATCGTTGGGCACGCTTTCTCATCTATGGCTTCCTCGGCTTAACGCTCGAGGTCATTTATACCGGACTTTCCTCCTTACTCAAGGGGGATCTAAGCATGCACGGTTTTACCTTTTTAGTCATGTTTCCGATTTATGGTTTGGCTATTTTTCTCGAGCCTGTTCACAACAAAATCAAGCCCCAGCCGTGGTGGCTCCGGGGCTTAATCTATTTGTTTATCATTTGGGGGATTGAATATTTGAGCGGCTGGTTCCTAAACTTCATTCTAGGCTACTGCCCTTGGTCATACCACGATCCTCTGAATATCAAGGGCTGGATCACACTAAGAATGGCTCCTGAATGGTTTCTGGCAGGCCTCGGTTTTGAGATCATCCATACCGGTCTAGAGCATACTTCTTAAACCTAAATCATAGTTTAAAATGTTGCATAAGTTCTTTAAGTTTTTGTGACAGTTGGTCCAAGGCCTTAGCTGAAGCGAACAATTCTTCGACAGAGGCATTCTGCTCTTCCGCTGCAGCTGCAGTTGCCTGGGTCGTTGCTGAAGTAGAATTGGCTCTATCGACGATCTCTCCGATTGCCGTTTGCATCTGTTCTCCTTCTTTCTGGATTTGCCGCACAGAATTCGCAATTTCTTGAGCCAGCCCTGCACTGTTCTCTACTGAGGATAAAATGACCCCAAAGTGTGTAACAATTTCACGAAGCTGGGTACTCCCTTGATTTACGCTTTCAACACTGGCGGACATTTCCTGGTGGGCTGCTGCAGAGGCTTGCTGCATTTCCTGAACCGGTTGTGTAATATTCAAAAGACTGGATTGCACTTCCTCGGCAAGCTTACGGACTTCTTCCGCAACAACGGCGAAGCCCCGACCCTGTTCCCCAGCTCTTGCCGCTTCGATTGCAGCATTAAGAGCCAAAAGATTGGTTTGCTGCGCAATAGCATCGATGAGTTGAACGGTTTTTGAGATCTCTTCTGATTTTTCATCGACATTGCGAATGACTTGACTCAAATTCTGGACTTGATGTTCGATATCATTCATCTGCTCAACTACCCGTTGCAGGGATTGACTGCCCTCCTTGGCTAGTCCTGCAGATCGTTGAGAGGCTTCATTGACCTTTTCGGCTTGAGCTTCTGCATGACTCATTTCCTCAAGCACGCGAGTCATGCGTATTTGATTTTCACCCATTTCTCTAACCTGGTCCTCTGTATGGTTAGCAATCTCACTCGCCGCAGACGCGACTTGCTCCGAGGCCTGAGCCGATTGTTCCGCCCCCCTATGCATATCCATTGAAGTCCGGGCAAGATCCTCAGCTGTATTGGTCACACTCTGAATCGTCTGTCTCAAAAAGATCGTCATGTCCCGAAAAGCATCCTGAATTTCAACGCCTTCACGGTTCCAAGCGCGCCAAGGCGACTTTTTCTTGCGTTCAATAACTCCATCTGCAATCTCATTGGCATTGCTAACGAGGCTTTGCATCATCCGGGTCAGCGCCCGGCTAAGGAATAGTCCAATTAAGATGCTTAAAAGAACATCTACAACGGAAATAATGAGCGAAAGACGAGACGATTTTTGGAAGATTACCTCCGTATCTTTCGTATTATGGGTATTGAGAAGTTCCATCTTATCTTGAACCATTTTAGCCAGAGTATCATTGGCTTTCTGATTGATCACCGCACCATTGCCCATAATATTATCCATGGCTACTTCTTTTTGCCCTGATTTCGCAGTATTGATCGTAAAATCCGCGGAACCGAGATACAAAGACCAGTAGCTTTTAAAGTCCTGCCAATTTTGTTCTTCCTCTGGAGAACGGGAGGTTGCTGCATAATTCTTCATCAGTTGATCGATCGCGGCCTTGTCTGCTTGGAGTTGCCCTTGAAATTTTTTCTGTTCTTCAGGCGTACGGGAAGAAATCAGCAGTAAAACGTTTGACCGGTAGCTTAAGGAGCGATATTGAAGATCCGAAAGAATATTCATAGGGATAACATCATTCTGATAAGACTCTGAAGTTTTAGCATGCATTTGATTCATTCCAGATATTCCAACTGCACCGACAGCTCCAGCCGCGAGTGCAATAAAAATCATCAGGACTGTCACTTGAATTCCCATCCGAAAACGTTCTCGTTTCATGATCCACCTCTTTTACAATAATAACTCCTTATGATTCTACATTGATTTGTCTTTTCCTTTTTAGAATTTACAGAAAAATAAAATAACTGTCCTAGATCGACATCTAAGACAGTTATTTCTAGTAATTGAACCTTATTTCTTTTCTACAGGAGTTGCAATCTTTTCGAGAACTTCATCGACAAGACCATATTCTTTGGCTTCATCCGCTGTCATATAATGGTCCCGTTCGGTATCTGCTTCGATTTTCTCAACGGTTTGTCCGGTCCGTTCAGCCAAAATTCGATTCATTCTTGCCCTTACTTGAAGTAAGTGCTTAGCATGAATTTCGACTTCGGTGGCTTGACCTGAAATTCCGCCGCCGCCAATCAGGGGTTGGTGAATGAGGATTTCGGCGTTCGGAAGTGCTGTTCTTTTCCCTTTCGCACCTGACGTCAAGAGGAATGCTCCCATACTGGCCGCAAGTCCGACGCAAATCGTATGGACGTCCGGGCGAATATATTGCATCGTATCATAGATGGCCATTCCTGCGCTAATCGATCCGCCAGGACTATTAATATAAAGGAAGATATCTTTCTCCGGATCCTCGGCTTCGAGAAATAAAAGCTGAGCAACAATGAGGTTAGCTACATCATCATCAATCGGCCCTCCGAGGAAAATAATCCTGTCTTTCAGCAGTCTGGAATAAATATCATAAGACCGCTCTCCACGATTCGTTTGCTCAATAACCATTGGTACTAGATAACCCATTCTGAATCCCCCTTAATTCCTTTTATCATTTCGTTATATGTTTTTCTATTTCCTAATAGCCTTTCCCGATAATTCTATTTTAGTACAAAGGTCAGTAAAGGTCAAATAGATTTCATTAATCCACTCTAATTTTTAATTATTCGCGATAAAAACCAAAATTAGACGATAATTATCCTTTTTCTTCTATTTCAAGTAAAAAGAGGATTTTGAGTCTTTTTGTAGAATTAGAATTTACAGTCTGCAAAGCGAGGGGAAATTACGATGCAATTTGTACTAAAACCCGTTTATCATCGATTTGAAGTAGGAGAATTTGCCTCTCAAGATTATTTTGATTCCCGAGGCGCTCTTCTTTTAGGTAAAGCGCAGCAAGTCACTCCCTCACTTGCTTCATTTTTAAATTGCCAAACGGTTAATACTTTGCATTGTGAGTGCGAATTTTCCAACACTATTCCGAGTGATCTACACGCTTCCACTCTTCTGCGCTTTCCTCGTACTGTACCCTGGCTGCAGCGGGTATATTTTGAAACAAATCTGCTTAAGCCCGAGTTGCTTTTCGAGGCGGTCCATTATGTTGATCAACTCGTGGCCCACTTATCCCTTCATCCTTTCATCTCTTCTGACTTGGAATTTTTGCAAACCTCAGATAAGGTGACTTATAAACATTCCGTTAATGTCGCTCTTATTTCTTATATTATCGGAAAATCCATGAACTTTAAAGGAGAAAAACTGCGTCGACTCGTCCTCGGTGCTTTAATGCATGATATCGGCAAATTGGAAATTCCTAATGAAATCCTGAACAAACCAGGAGCTCTCACTGAGGAGGAATACGAAATCATGCAAACCCACCCTGCTAAGGGCGTAGCCAGGTCCTCGGATCTCCTCTTACCTGACAGCGTTCTCTCAGCCATCCTGCAACACCATGAGCGATGGAATGGGAGTGGCTATCCGCAAGGCTTAGTGGGGCAGGAGATTTTACTTTCTGCACAAATTATGGCTGTCGCGGATGTCTTCGATGCTCTCATCACGGATCGTCCTTATCATGCTGCTATTCCACCCTACCATGCGCTCGAAATTCTTTTAAAAAGCTCGGGTACTGAATTCTCACCTGAGGTCCTCCAGGCTCTCCTCTGCATGATTCAGCTCTATCCTGCGGGTTCTGTGGTGACTTTAAATAGTGGAGAAGTCGGAATTGTCCTCCGCTTTTCTTACCGCAATCTCACTCAACCTAAGATTCAAGTTCTTTCGGATGCCTTCGGAAATCCTCTCGAAACAGAACGGATTATTGACCTCTCCGAGGATTCTTCCCATTATATCCAATCCTTTCAACATCGCAGAGTTGGATAATAATGCAACCTAAGTTGCAAAAAAGGTGTAAGTCGTATTATTCGACTTACACCCTTTTTATGCGATTACTTTTTACCGGCTTTATAGGATTCTGCAAGAATCTGGATTGTATGCACGACATCTTCCTGAAGGCCTGCGTTTTCAACACCGCTAGTCAATTGAAGTCGGCATGCTGGGCAACCGGTGACAACTGTATCGGTATGCGTTTGTGCAATATCTGCAATCTTTTGATCTGAAATCTTAGCGGAAAGATCGGGGTGAACAAGCATGAAGGAGCCTGCCATACCACAACAGCGATCCGGTTTTTTCATCTCAATCAGCTCAACACCGGGAATGGCTTTGAGAATCTCACGCGGTTCTTTGTTGATTCCTTGACCCCGGTTTAAGTGACAAGGATCATGGTAGGTTACTTTACGTTCAACACGACCTAACCCTTCGCGTTTAAACGGAACCTGATGAATCAAAAATTCTGAGATATCATACGTCTTAGCTGCCCATTTATCAGCTAGAGGTTTCATCTCTGGATCATCTTCAAAAAGTTCTGGGTAAACATGTTTCCAGGACTCGCCACAAGAGGAGCAGTTGGAGATAATCGCATCAACGCCCGCTTTTTCAAAGGCTAAAATATTGCGCCGTGCCATTACTTTGGCAGATTCAACATCTCCGTTAACCGAAGCAGGAGTACCACAGCATCCTTGATCCTTCGGAACGACAACTTCACAGCCATTTTCCAAGAGGACATCGACGACGGATCGACCCATATCCGTGTAGAAATAGTTCGTTACACAACCGATATAATAGCCTACACGCATTTGAACGCGCATTTTAGGATCGGGAACCGTGATCACTTCGGGTAATTGGTCTTTAAGCGGTTTCTTTGCTAAGTTGGGTAAAACTTTGTCACCCAAACCAATATTAATCCGCAGTCGAGCCCCTTTATCACTTCCATGAATCCGTTTCATCGCGATCCCTTGGAACCGACTCCCGAATTTCATTCCAAAGTCGAAAAGGCGATTCATCTTAAGGGCATTAAAAGCAATCTTTTTGACTGGATGAAGCCCTTGTTTGCGAACCCCTTCGGCGCGGGCGGCAAGAATAATCTTATCAAAACGCACGCCACAGGAGCAGTTTGCGGTACAAGCCATACAGGTCGTACAGAGGGAAAGGCGCTCATTTAAGCCCGCGGTTAAATCCATCTCGCCCGTAAAGAGCGTTTCGATCAACGTAATTTTTCCGCGAGCAGATGCGACTTCCTTGCGCGTTTCTTTATAAATCGGGCAGACTTCTTGGCAGTTCCCGCATTTCATACATTTATAAAGTTCCTCATAAATGGAGTCGAGTGAACTGTAAATGCTCACATTAGTCCCTCCTCACCATTTTACCAGGGTTTAAGATAAAGTTTGGATCTAAGGCTTTTTTGATATCTCTCAGAAGATTGACGCCTTCTTCCCCAAATTCAAGCGGAAGGAATTTCGCTTTGGCCATCCCGATTCCATGCTCTCCGGAAAGGGTTCCTCCCAAGGAGATTGCAACATCAAAAATCTCGGCGACCGCTTTTTCGACGCGCTCCATTTCTTCAGTATCACGCGCGTCCGTAAGAATCGTCGGGTGAAGATTACCATCCCCTGCATGACCAAACGTTCCAATCGTCAAATTATATTTCGTAGCTATTTGACGAATCGCCTTAATCATATCTGGAATCTTACTCCGAGGAACTGTCGCATCTTCGAGAACGGTGGTGGGTTTGAGCTGAGCAAGCGCTGGAAGTGCATTGCGTCGGGCAAACCAGATCTGGTCGCGTTCTTTATCATCCTTGGCGAGTTTTACCTCAGTTGCGCCTTCTTCAGCAAGGATCTTCTCCACAAGCGTTGCTTCACGTTCAACAGCTTCTTTATAGCCATCGACTTCACAAAGAAGAATGGCTTGTGCATCAATGGGTAAACCCGCATGTGCGAAGTTCTCAACCGTCCGAATCGTCATGTTATCCATGATTTCCAAGGTGGCAGGAATAACCTTGTTGCGAATAATCGCGGAAATAGCACTTCCCGCTTTATCAATATCATCAAATACACCAAGAATGCTCTTTTTCGCTTCAGGTGTAGGGGAAAGTTTCACGAGGATCTCGGTTAGAATTCCGAGCGTCCCTTCCGCTCCAGTAAAGAGTGCGGTTAAATCATAGCCAGAGACATTTTTAACCGTCTTGCCGCCCCATTTAATGACATCCCCATTGCCTCGAACGAGTTTCATACCCATGACGTACTGTTTGGTTACACCATATTTTAAACCCCGTAATCCTCCTGAGGACTCCGAAACAGAACCTCCCATGGTTGCTGTGGTTACTGTTCCCGGATCGGGAGGATAGAATAGCCCGTGCTCCATAGCAGCATTGTTCAGATCTTGAATAATTACTCCGGGTTGTACCCATGCTGTTAAGTTTTCAGCATCCACCTCAAGAATCTGGTTCATATTAAGCATGGACATGACAATCCCACTCTCTACCGGAATTGTTCCCCCGCTTAAGTTTGTTCCTGACCCCCGTGGATAGATTGGTGTTTGATATTTATTCGCGATTTTCACAACTTCAGCGACTTGTTCGGTATTGGCTGGAGTAATGACAACGTCTGGAAGCACCCGTTTCATGGCTGCTGTTGCATCATATGCATAAGTCATCAAGTCTTCCTTTTCCATAAGGACGTTGTCTTGACCTAGGACTTGAATCAGTTCCTGTAAAGCTTCTGGTTTTAACATACTCTATGCCCTCCTTTATCCTAATTGGAGTCTTTGTTTTTAGTGGTCTGACCATCCTATGATATGTTCTATTTTTAATATACTCTATTCTTCTTAAATATTCAATTAATTTAGTAGATTGAGAAAAAAAGAACTTTCCATCATTGGCAAAGTTCTTTTTTGGGTAATAGTCAAACCTATTTTTAGTTTTAGGATCTATTCTGCTTGAGGGTTTTCTATATATTTTGCAAGCTCAAGTTCAACTTTTTGAAGATGTTCATACGTTAAGCGGCGTGCCTTTTCGGAATCCTGGGACTGAATCGCATTAAAAATGTCGCAATGCTCTTCAAACAGTCGTTGGGTTGTTCCCGCTGTTGCTGCTAACCACAGTGCCCGTGTGACTTGAAGGGTTTGACCCATCGTTTCTTGAACCGTATTCATCAATCGGTTAAGAAGCGGATTTTTACTTGCTCGTGCCAGGGCAATGTGAAAATCCAGATCAAGTTGTTCACTATGTTTTGCTTCAGGTAAATCCTTTTGCATTTGCTCGACTAAAATTTTAAGATGAACCCAATCTTCTTCGTCACGGCGTTCTGCTGCAAGGCCTGCGGCTTCAACTTCTAGGGCCTTTCGTACTTCAAGGATATTTTGCAGTTGATTTTTCTCTAACAAAAAAATAAAGCTTAAAGGTTCAATTATCGAATTAGGTGAGGCTGATTTTACATAAATTCCTTCACCTTGCCTTATTTCAAGAATTCCTGTCAAGCTTAAAGCGGCTAAAGCTTCTCGAACTGAGGTCCGAGACACTTGAAAGCGCTCTGTAAGTTCGCCTTCAGTTAAAAATCGATCTCCAGGGAGTAACTGGCCATCGATGATTAGATTCTTGATCTGTTCTAAGATAATTTCCGTTGTTCGTTTACTTTTAATCGGTTTAATGTCCATGGAGTTTACCTTACCTCTCAATGCCTTAGTATCTTCTTACTGTTATAACTGGATGAAATTTGAAGAACATATAAATTATATCATAGGAACTCTTTGATGCGCATGAAAAAATGCCCTATAGAATAGACTTTTTAAGCGGCCTACTCTATAGGGTACCCTTATCTTATCTCTATCTTACTCAATCAATCCCGTAAGAATCACTTTTGCGATACCCTCATGATCAATTTCGTCAGGATTATATCCATCGACAAATAACTTCTTCATCGCATAGCTTTGGACTCCCCCTAAGATACACGAGGCTGCAATCTCAATATCGATATCGGCTTTAAGTTCTAACGTTTGAATCCCAACTTGGATCATGTCTTCGACCGCTTTAAAAGTCGTTGACATTTCCTTGAGCATTCGCGACCGCATATCCTCAGAAAGGGTCTGCCCTGTCATGATAGAACCAAAAATATCGAGATGTTCCTTCAAAAACTTCGCATAGAATTGGGAGATCAGCCTGATTTTTTCCATCATCGTGTCTCCCTGCTCGATCACAGAAACCAAATCGTCTCGGAAACGTTGCCCACTATAACGAATCATCTCTTGGAATAAGGTATTTTTACTGTCAAAATAATCATAAACCGTCCCTTTGCCAATCCCTGCTTCCTTGGCGATTCCTTCAATGGTAGCGCCTTCAATTCCGGCTTCAGAAAACACCTTAATAGCGGCATTGAGTATTTCGACCCGTTTTTCTTCCTTTGCTGTCAACGATAATCCTCCCTCTGTCATTCATAGCTGTTGGGTCTTAATTAGAAGCCTGCACCATTAGATGCTCCGGCAGCTCCCGTACTTTGTGAAGTAGCGGAAGCTGTCGACGAAATCGTTAATCCTTGTTTCATCCAATCATAATCGGTATAGGATTTAAGAAGATCCTGTTCAGCTGTATCCACTGCATTAACCTGTGTAGTGTACTTTGAGCGTTCTCCTTCAAATTCCAGATTTGACAGAAGCCCTAAAGAATTCTTCAATACGGCCTGATCATATTTTGTTTTTGTATTCGTGAGTTTATCCCGTTCTAGGTCGAGAGCTTTCTTCTTATCCTGAACATCTTGATAAGCGTTATGGAAAGCTAGCGTGAAGCTACGTTCCGCGTCCTTCCGCTTATCACTATCCTCTTCAAGTCTAACGCTATAGCTTTGAACAAGTGCATCCGCTAAATCTACCTCATAGTCCATCGCATTAATTTTGCTTTGGGATAAAGTTGAGGGCTCTTTCAGTTGAAGCGTGGTATCAAAATCCTGACCAAGGAAAACGTTCAGTTGCCCTTTGATCCCATCAAGACCTTTATTAAGTTGATCGAGAGCCATATTCAAATCTTTGATCTGGGACTCAACCTCAATGACTTGGAGATGAGTTCCCAAACCCAGGGATTCCATTAATTGAAATGAGGAAAGTTGCTTTTGGAGAAGGGATAAGTTCACGCTCAGGTTATCCTTCTTATTGTTCAGATCCGAATAGGATAGATAAAGTTGCTGTGCACCCCTGATGGTTTGGTCTTTTCCTTGTTCGACTTGGAGCCAAGATTTCCATAAGTCACCTTGATTATTCTCGAGGCTATCAATTTGAGCTTGAAGAGATGTTATCTGATTAACATAATTAAATAAGTTTATATAATTCACTTCGGCATAAACATAATCTAATCGTTCTTGCTCAGACCCAAATACATTTTTCGGTCCTGGATCTTTCGCCAAAACCTCTCCCATCGTCATTCCTACAACATAATCTAGCGGTTTATTAGGAGAGTTTAGTAACCCATTTAAAGTTTTCTTCAGTCCATCTATGCCATCACTTAAATCAGATGAAGCATTCGCTACAGAATCCCCCATATTCAAAATCAAAGGACTATGGGCATTCATTTCTTCATCTAGCTTATCAAAACTGAGCGAATGGATTGTATCCGTATCCTCTGTAGCCAACGCGGGTATTGGGAACATAAGCATACTCCCGACTAACAAAGCCGATAGCGTTTTCTTCATAATTTTATCCCCCTATTTTAGCCCTAGTCGATTTTATGTATTTTCTGAACTGACTGTTCGGTCGATAGCTTCTAGTTTATATATACACCGTTGAATTCACTCTAGTCAATGATAATTTTTCCACTATTTTAAAACCATCAACAGCGGCTGATAGGCGAAATTCAAAATCATAAATAGAACAAATCCTAGAATCCCCCCGACGATTGAACCGTTGATACGAATCCACTGAAGGTCATTGCCTGCCTTATCCTCGATAAACTGGTTCAGTTCGTCATCGGATAAATCCTCTAATGTCTCTTCTACGATCTCACCAATCAAATTGTGTTCCTTCTGGGCAATTTTCAGGAGCGTGTCGCGGAAATAGGTATCAAGGGTCTCTTGCAGGTTTTTATCCTCTTGAACTGTCTTCCAAAAGTGGGTGGTTAAAGGCTTAACAGAGGAAACCAAGCTCTCTCCCCTCAGAGATTTCCCTTCTTGCCAGGTGGTTAAAACCTTTTCAATCCCTGTCTCCAAGTAGGACTCGAGCGATAATTCAGCAAGAATTTGCTGAAACCATTCCTCGATTTGCGCTTCAGTTACTCCGTCATTTTCCCAATTTTGAAGTCTCTGCTCGAGCTGAAATTTCAAGCGCATTCGCAACTCATTCTCAGGGGATTTTAAGCGTCGAATGCTTAGAATGAGATGAGTTTGCAAGGCGTCAGCAGCGTCTTCGAGATTCACTCCGTCTGAAGCCTGAAAGATTCCAAAAAAGGTTTTTTGCAAAAATCCCCCGCTCGCCAATTGCTGTTCTTTCATATTTTCAAGATAGATTAAAATCCGAGCATATACTCGCGTCCCTGAAACATAAACGAGTAAATCCTCAATCCCATCATCCAGCCATCGATCAAATTCTTGGCGGTGAAGCATCGTTTGGGAATACGCTAAAATTTTCTGAGCTATATCTAACTCGCTTACTTTATCGCGGATCAGCGCACTAAAATCTACGGCAACTTTAGTCCCATTGACCTGCATCTTTAGTCCAGATAAGAAACGAGCCAGCTTTTCTGCCAGAAAATCTGATCCTCCCTGTTTTTCAAGCACATTTAAGATTTTACCTGTCAACTGCAAGCCCTCAATCTTCTGCCGGATCATGGCTGCGCTGAGCAATTCTTGCTCAACCATCGCCCGGATTGCTCCAATCATTTTCGTCCGATTTCGGGGAATCAAGGCGGTATGATAAGGCCATCCTAAGGGTTTCCGAAAGAGTGCCGTGATAGCAAACCAATCCGCGATTCCACCCACTAAGGATGCTTCAAGCACAAACTGGCAAAGACGTATCATAAAATTATCCGGCCAAACCCGTTTGGCCCCAGAAACAAAAACAAACAAGATGAAAACTATACTCAAGACCGCATTCGCACGGCGACGGTAGTTCATAAATTATCGATCCTTTCTATTAAATGTAGATTCTCGCACATCCGTTCACTTAGCGCTCCATGGCTTGCTTACTCGCTTCTGTACCAGCTTCGCCAAACCTCCAGGTAATACCTGAAGTGCGTCGCTTCTGTGCGTCCATGCACCCGCGACATCAGTCCATCCTTGGACAAGTCCAAGTGGCTACGCTATGATACAAAAGCCTCGTTCGCTGTACCGCCCCTCCGCGAAATCATTCTCTCCTGTGCGATATAGGAGACTGGCTTAAAGTTGAGGTACGAAACTCAAGCTTTAGTCGACTTATCCTCGGAGGGGAGAATCTACGTTTAAAAAGCTATAGACTTCTCAGATAAGAAAATTCACCAGATAGAAAAGTACTCCCGCGAGTCCACCAACAACTGAGCCGTTGATGCGGATCATTTGCAGGTCAGCTCCGGCCTTTTCTTCAATCAAGTTAACTAACATTTCATCTGAGTACTTCTCAAGTCCGTCCCTGACAAACCGTCCAATTCGATCATGTAATCCGGCGACGACTTGGGAAAGGAGCGTTTGCACCTTTTGATTGAACCCAACTCGTTTTTCGGCATTCTCTTCTAATTCTAAGTGATATTTCGCAATATAGTGAAGCAGAAACGAAGTCAGCATCTGAGCATTTTCAGGCTGATTCGCCCTAGTTTGGATGAAGGAGCGAACCTTGGGGAGAAGCTGCTCGACTAAATCATCAAAGCGGGGGCCTGCAACAAATTCCTCTAGCCATTCTTGAGCAGTCCGGACAGCTTGTCCTCCTGTTAATTCATTAGATACCTGCATTTGAATCTTCGTCGCAAGCGTTGAACTGTCGGGCAAAAACATCTGCACAATTTTTCGTGAGGAATTTTCGCTGACATAAGCTTCTAATGAATCATCTATCCATTTCTCTAAGGTATGATGCATTTCAGGACTTTGGCCCCAGAGGCTAAGCTCATGAGCCAACACTTCGAGCACTTTGTTCACGGTTCCCTTATCACAAGAAAGCTTAAACGCTTCACGCAAGATCTCACTGATCACATTATTTAAAGCGAAAGTCTCTTCTCCAAGCTGATTCATGCTTTCTAAGAGGCTATTTACTAACGATTTTACGCTCGGCTCAAGCTTCTCAAGTCCTTGCGCATCGGTTAGTTTTCCAAAGAGGTCTGCGAAATCCAACCCTGCTATTTTTTGGGTTAACGCTTCTTGCGAGAGTAACTCGTCTTGAACCATGTGCGTCAGTTCCTGAAATATCCGTTCCCGATTACGCGGAATAATTTCCGTTCGAAAGACCCGTCCTGGACGTATCCCTAAGGGCTTGCGGAAAAGTGCCGTGACCGCAAACCAGTCTGCCAGTCCTCCGACTAAACCTGCACTACAGCCACTGGTTACAAGTCCGCCCCAAAACTGCGTTTGAAAAGGGAACGCTGCTACAAGCCCCAAAGCCGTTACCCCTAATGCCCAGTTTGCTTTACGATATGTATTTAAAGGATTTATCTGTTTAATCATATTCCTGACCTCATCTAAAACGAAGTAAGACACCTACCCACAAAATCAGTAGCTGTCTTACGATAATATACCATATTTTAGAGCAAAAAACACTTAAGACTCTAATCTACTCGCTTGCAGTGAATTTGCTTTTGATCAAAGGATAAATATTGGGGTCCTCGTCCCCAAGATGCCAGAACACGATACCATAGATATTATACCGGTTGACTAAATCCAGCAGCGTCCCCGTCGAGAGGGCATCACTAAACCATACTTCATGGTCAATATTATCCTCCGTATACGTATAATGCGGCCCGTTAAGCGGATCGTGGGTGATATCTACCCCTTGTTGCTGGGCAATTTCGCTAGCCCGTTTATAGGTCACTCCCTGTCCCTTGCCTGCTGACCAGTTATAGCCATACGTCGGAAGTCCAAGGACAACTTTTTGAAGAGGGATTCTCGACACGGCATAAGCAAGAACTTCCTCCACCCATACGGCGGGAGCAATCGACCCTGGATCGCTACCACTCCAGGAGTAATCATAAGCCATCACCCGAACGAAATCAGCGGCTTGACCTATCGCCTGATAATCATGGGCTGCCGCTCCGTACCAACTTCCCTCATCTGTCGTTTTCGCATGTACGGTTACGACAAGCCTCTTCTGAATCGCTCGGAACGCTTGGGAGGCTTCCCTAATGAATGAGGAAAAAACATCACGATCTTCTCGGGGTAAATTTTCATAGTTGAGATCGATCCCGTCATAATTTTTGCTTTGAACGAGATGGACTAAATTCTGAATATGTTGAGTTCTCAGCTCTGGAGAATTAATCAGGTTGAAAATCAGCTCCTGGTTAAATTCGTTGGAGATTAAAGGAATAAGACGAATTCCTTTGTTTCGTACAAACGCGATGATTTCCGGGTCTTCCGCGAAGGGGAATTTTCCAACTGCACCATTGCTTTCTAAGCGGTACCAATAGGGGGAAAGCTGGTCAAAAACTTCAGCGTTGGCCTTAACTGATGCAAATCCACTGGCCTGGTACCAGTACGGCAACCATCCTGCGACTGAGCGAGATATCGGTGCAGGCGCCTGTGATCGTAAAGTTTGAACCTCGAGCACGTCACTTCCGCGGGAACCGATGCGCAAATTTCTTGCCACCGCCCCATCACCTCTTATCCGTTTTCCTCTAGTATATTAACGGATTTAGAAAGTTGTTCATTAACTTGCTTCCAACCATAGACTTGATGAAGTTGGGTAAAAAGAGCGACCGGGTTTGCTTTTCCCTGTCTTAGACGAAGTGCGCCTTCGTACACTGAGATATGAGGGTCATACTTCTGCACTTGGTGTAAGATTTGAGCTCGTGATTCTTGACATCGCTCATTGGTATTGACTTGAGGTTCGCCATGAGCCGGAAAATACTGAAGTGCATTAAGCTTCTCTAGTGTATCTAAACTTTTGAGTTGACTCGGTAATCCACTCGTAACCTTACCCTCTTCAAGCCAAATCCCAGGATAGGCTACTTGATCCGGTAACAATATATCTCCTGAAAAGAGCATTTTCTGTTGTTCTTCAAAAAAAGCGAGATGTCCCATCGTGTGACCCGGTGTCGGAATCGCTTTTAAAGCATAATTTCCTGCATGTAACGTTTGAAAGGGGGCAATCTGCTCAACCTGATCTGGCCAGGAGGTCATGTGACGTAGTTTTTCATAGGTCTTAACCATACCTTCAATAACTAGCCCGTCAGGTATCTCCCATTCATCCCTTGCCCATTCGCGAAAAATCCCAAAACTCTCACCTGTAGCAAAGGTCTTCCATTCCCCGTAATCCTTCGCCCCAATTAATATTCGAGCACCTTTTTTGGCAAACTGGTGTGCTGCTCCTGCATGGTCTACATGCCAATGCGTAGCTATCACTTGTTCAAGACGCTTAATGCCTAATCGTTGAAGTGCTGTTTGAATCATCTCAAAAACACCAGGCGTATTTGTCCCCGTGTCCATTAATGTAGGTGTTTCCCCCCGAAAAATATAGACATTGATAAAGGGCTCGCTTAACTTCAAGGGTACTTTAAGTTGATAAATATTCGGGGCAATCTCTCTCATCTCTGGCATATCATCTTCCCCCAATGTATTTAAAATCGAACGAATATTCAGTTTATTATTTTGAATAACATTGTATATTATAATCCGAAATAAGACAAGAATATACCTGTAGATTATATAACAGACATAAAGGAGGCTCTTTCTATGATTACAAATTTAACCCCTGAGAAAGTCGCTTATCCCTATCAGGTTATTTGCGAACGTTGCCAAAAAACCGTCTTCTTTTCCGGTGAAAAGGGCGAGGTCTTCACTGTAATCTGTGACCCGTGTTCGGGTTTATAAAAATAGAATTTAGTTTAAACTAAATTGAATTAAATATAAAAGAGAATTGAAGTCAAAAGACGACCATCAATGGACATGGCCGTCTTTTTGACATTCCATACTTATCCCCTTTAACGTTTGTTACTTCTACGCCAAACCTTAAGCTTTTGCGCCTCTTGAATCAGCTCTTCACGAAAATCAGGATGCGCAATACTAATGAGTTTTTCGGCGCGTTGCCAAGTCGTTTGCCCTTTGAGATTCACTATTCCGTATTCAGTGACCACATATTGAACCATCGGCCGAGTATCTGTAACAACCGCTCCTACCGTCAAAAGAGGATTGATCCGTGAATATTTCGTCCCCTCATGATCCGTATACGTCGATTCCATACAGATGAAGCTCCGTCCTCCCTTGGAATTATAGGCTGCATCCACGAAATCGAGTTGGCCCCCCGCTCCGCTGATCATCTTGGGACCCACGGTTTCAGAGCACACCTGACCGGAGAGATCAATTTCCAGTGCATTATTGATTGAAACGAGGTTATCATTCATGCTGGCAATGGAGCGATCATTGGTATATTCGACCGGATAGCCTGCGACTTGAGGGTTATTATCGATAAAGTCATAAAGTTTCTGGGTTCCACCCGCGAAGGTATAAACCATCCGCCCGCGATCAATTTGTTTCTTCCGTCCGGTAATCCTTCCCGTTTCAAACATCTCAACATAACTATCGACAAGCATTTCCGTGTGAACACCCAAATCCTTTAAATCCGATTTGGCAATCTGGGAGCCTAAAGCATTCGGCATTGTTCCAATTCCGAGTTGAATACAATCTCCATTCCTTAATTCCTGGAGCACATATTGGGCAATTTGCTGATCAACTTCTGCGGGTTCAAGGGAAGGAATCTGGGGCATACCCGTATGTCCCGCTTCCACGATGTAATCGATTTCCGAAACATGCAGCGTATGACCATAGCCACCATGCGCAATCGGCATATCTTCATTCACTTCGACAATAATGACTTTCGCCTTATCAGCAGAAGCCCGATAATGAGAAATCGTAGGGCCTAAGTTAAAGTTTCCATGTCTATCCATCGGGCTCACTTGAACCATAAGCACATCTACCCGGGATATATTTTCTAAGATATAACGCGGAACTTCAGAATAACGAAGTGGGATATAAAAAGCCCTTCCCATTTCATAATATTTCCGATCAATCACGCTAAAATGGACACAATCCCAGGTGAAATGCTCCCCCCTTGGATCAGCTTTAATAATGGCATGAGGACGCATAGAAACTCCCGCTAAGAGCTGAATATCTTGAAGTTCTGGTGTTCGACGAGCTAAAGCCGCATCAAGTACGGGCAGAGTGTTGGCCGCATAGGAGTAAATAATCCAGTCTCCACTTTTGACAACACTCACCGCTTGATCCGCAGATACGACCTTTTTTCGGTATTCCTCAGTCCAAGTCGACATCTCTTCTTCCCCCTCACTTCTTCAAGCTAAAACAATCCTCTATAAACAATCCTCTACCCTTTAATCGCATCTTTCTATCTCTGTTATATTCCCTTTAAATGTTCTGCTTCTCTTTTAACGGATTGGATATTTTTCTTTCGCAATCACTGCATTGGCGATGTCTTGACGAAGTTCAATCATATCGACATTTGGACGGCGAACCAGTTTGCGCAAACCTGCCAACACCGTGCTCAGTGAATCTCCTTTTTCGACAGCACAGAGAACCTCTTTCCCCTGTTGCTCGAGTACATTCATCGCCTCAAATGCTCCTAAGGTTGCCGCTTTTTCAACAAAACGTTTATGCTCCTCTGAAACGTTTAATTCTTGAACCTTCAGCGCTCTGAGAATTCCACTTTCCATGGTATAGATTTGGAGAACCATTTCCGCCAGGCCGAGAAGGACATATTGGTTATCCTTAAGTTCATTCCCTAGGTTTTGAGTGGCCAACCCTGCAGCCAAAAGGAAGACTTTTTTCGCTTTTTGCGTCATTTGAAGCAGTCCCGCAAGACCTTCTCCTTCTGAGCTCAACCCCCCTGATAGGAGATCTTTACTGACGGCTTTAGCTGCTGCTAAGAGAGGCAATTCACCAGTAAGGGCACGTTTCAAAAGGGTTCCTGGAACAAGCAAACGGTTGATTTCATTCGTCCCTTCAAAGAGCCGATTGATGCGGGAATCTCGGTACATTCTTTCGATTGGATACTCTTGAATGAAACCATAGCCGCCATGAATTTGGACACCTTCATCAACGGAAAGATCCAGCACTTCTGAGGCAAGGACTTTATTTAAAGAACATTCAATCGCATATTCTTCTAAGGCCTTACCTGCCTCTTTACGGCAATCCCCGGTTAAATCCAGCCCGTAGAAACCTTCTTCCATCAGCCCTGCGGTTCGGTAGACGACACTTTCGGCAAGATAGGACTGAGTCGCGACCTCAGCGAGCTTTGTTTGGATCGCGCCAAAACGACTTAAGGGCGTTCCAAATTGTTTGCGCTCACCTGCATATTTCACCGAGACTTCTAAGGCGAGTTGGGCACTGCCGATCGCTGCAGCAGCAAGCTTAAAGCGGCCCACATTGAGAATATTAAAGGCGACAACATGCCCACGTCCGACTTCCCCGACCACATTTTCCACCGGAACTTTCACGTCTTCCAAAATCACCTGTCGCGTCGAAGAACCTTTAATCCCCATCTTTTTCTCTTCTGGTCCAAAGGAGACCCCAGGGTATTCCCGTTCCACGATGAAGTTCGTCAATTTGCCGTCCACTTTAGCATAGATGAGAAAAATATCAGCAAAACCCGCATTAGTGATAAATTGTTTGGTTCCATTCAAGATATAATGCGTTCCTTCAGGATTCAGAACGGCAGTTGATTTTGCCCCCAAAGCATCTGAGCCTGAACCCGGTTCAGTTAAGCAATATGCTGCAATTTTCTCTCCACTCGCTAGGCTAGGCAGGTATTTTGCCTTCTGTTCAGGAGTTCCGAAATAGACAATCGGCAACGTTCCAATTCCAGTATGTGCCGCAAAGGAGACAGCAAAGGAGGCGCCCCGAGGGACTTCTTCCCCGACCACGACCGTCGAGAATTTATCCATACCTGATCCCCCGAATTCTTCAGGGACTTCTAAACCGAGGAGACCTAATTCTCCCGCTTGATGCAGGAATTCCTTCATCAGTCCATCTTCCTGCTCTTCGATTTTTTCAATCTTCGGAGCGATTTCTTTCTCCACAAAGTTATGTGCCATCGTCTTTAGCTGGAGATGATCTTCATTTAATTCCTCTGGGACAAATACTTGATCAGGCGTCACTTCAGCTAGCAAAAATCCGCCACCTTTTAAAGCTAATTCCATCGTTTTCTCCCCCTTAATTTTTAATTTTATAGAAGCTCATACACTCCCGCGGCCCCCATGCCGCCCCCGATGCACATGGTAACCATTCCATATTTGAGACCTCGGCGTTTTAACTCATGAAGAAGTGTCGCAGTCAACTTCGCACCCGTACACCCCAGAGGATGACCGAAAGCTATGGCTCCCCCGTTGGGATTCACTTTGGCTGGGTCGATACCGAGCGTTTTAATCACCGCTAAACCTTGAGCTGCAAAAGCTTCATTAAGTTCAAATAGATCAATCTGATCTAGGGTAAGCCCGACTTGTTTTAACACTTTGGGGATCGCTTTAAGGGGACCGATCCCCATGAGCTCCGGTTCAACACCAGCTACGGCAAAGCCACGCCAGACAGCCAGAGGCTTAAGTTCGAGTTCCTTGACTTTTTGCTCGGACATGAGCAAGGTTGCTGCTGCCCCATCACTGGTCTGAGACGAGTTCCCAGCCGTGACCGTTCCGCCGCTTAAGAAGGCAGGTTTAAGCTTAGCGAGTGAGGATAGGCTCGTTTCTGGACGAATTCCTTCATCCTGTGAGAACTCCCTTTCTCCGAATAGAGGAACAGGTACGATTTCTTCCGTAAACCGTCCACTCATTTGAGCTGCATAAGCTTTTTGATGACTCGCTACCGCGAATTCGTCTTGCTGTTCCCGAGTTACTTCATATTTACGAGCCACATTTTCTGCGGTAAGTCCCATTGAAAGGTAGACTTCCGGCGCATGCTGCATCATATAGGGATTCGGTGCGGGTTTCAATCCGCCTAACGGGACCATGGACATGCTCTCCGCTCCGCCGCTAAGAATGACATCGGCTTCCCCGAGGCGGATCCGATCTGCCCCTAAGGAAATCGCTTGTAATCCAGAAGAACAGAACCGATTGATCGTCATGCCTGGGACTTCGATAGGTAACCCTGCCCTTAAAGCCATGACTCGTCCCATATTCATCCCTTGCTCTCCTTCTGGAAAAGAACATCCGATGATACAATCATCAATCTCCGCTGGATTTAATTGAGGAATACGTTTTAGAATATCTTGAAGAACATAAGCTCCCAGATCATCCGGACGCACCTGAGCTAATGAACCTTTAACTGCTTTTCCTATCGCTGTCCGTCTGCTATCAACAATTAATGCTTCTCTCATTCCTCTTCACCTCCTAATTCCGTAAGGGTTTATTCTTAGTCAGCATATAACGAATCCGATCCTGAGTCTTTTGCTCACCGGCTAAACTCAAGAAACCTTCACGCTCCTGATCGAGCAAGTATTGCTCGTCGACATAACTGCCTGCTGGCTTATCTCCACCGGTCATCACATAGGCCAATTTTTTGGCAAGATGTTCATCATATTCTGAGATGTAACATCCTTCCTTCATCCCATAGAGGGCGAGTTCCAGCGTAGCACGTACTCCTGAGCCTGCTGTTTTTACCTTCTTGGGAAGGAGTGGTCGGAAGTTGCGCGCGAGATCGATCACGCGTGCTTTCGCGTCGAGAAGAATATGCTCTGCATTCATGCTGTAGCGATCATGGTCGCGAAGAAAGCCAAGATTTCTAGCCATTTCTGCACTCGTCGAGACCTGCGCCAGCGCAACCGTTTCAAATCGTTTCGCAAAGAAGAAATCGGGGGATACTTGAACGCCCGGCAAAATCCCTTCCATTGCGCGAACAGCCATTTCTTTCGTTCCACCGCCACCAGGGAGGAGACCCACTCCGAGTTCAACGAGTCCCATATATGTCTCAGCCGATGCTTGGATGCCATGAGAATGGAGACAAACTTCAGTTCCACCGCCTAAAGTCATTCCAAACGGCGCGGCAACCACAGGTCTTTTCGCATATTTCAAAGCCATTGTTCCTCTTTGGAATTCACGAACCATAAAGTCGAGCTCATCCCAATTTTCATCTTCAGCTTCCATTAAAATGAGCATCAGGTTCGCACCGACACAGAAATTCTTACCTTGACTGCCGATAACGAGGCCAAGATAGTTCTTTTCGACTTCGTCCAGAGATTTATGAATCATTGTCATAATATCCGCACCAATAGAGTTATTCGGAGAATGAAACTCCAAGCAAGCTACTCCGTCGCCAAGGTCAACCAAGCTTGCTCCCGCATTTCCAAAAATCACTTTGCCCTGTTGATGGGCTTGTTTTAAGGAGAAGGAATACGGGCTGATCCGTTGAGCTTGGTATTCCCCGTCAGCATAAAAGGCGATATTCCCGTCTACTGCTTTTTCATAGAAGCGTGTTTTTCCTTCGGCAAGAAGTTTTTCCACGATCGGCGGAAGCAAATCTCCTTCAGCAACAATGCGCTCCGCTGTCGCTTTGACACCCAAGGCATCCCAGGTCTCAAACGGGCCCATTTCCCAATTAAACCCAAGACGCATTCCCTCGTCAACTGCCGTAATATCGTCGGCAACTTGTGGAGCGACCTTCGCTGCATAGAGCAAAACAGGTTTCAGGACACTCCAAGCAAATTGTGAACCCACATCTTTGCCACTGATCAAGGTCCGAATTTTGTCTTTGAGCGATCCCGCGTTTTTGGCCTTATCTAAGGATGGGAATTTTACCTTTTTTTTCGGGACATAGGTCAGAGTCTTCGGCTCTAAAACTTCAACCGCTTTGCCTTCCGCCGTTTTGACTTTCTTATAAAATCCTTGTTTTGATTTGTCTCCAAGCCACCCCTTGTCAAGCATCGATTGAACAAAATCGGGAAGAACAAAAAGTGCTTTTTCCTCAGGTACTCCTTCAGCAACATTAGCTGCAACATGGACGAACGTATCCAGCCCGACCATATCCACCGTGCGGAAAGAAGCCGATTTAGGGCGCCCCATTACAGGACCGGTTAAGGCATCTACCTCGTCAATCGTAAGACCATAGCGCATCATTTCTTGAAGAGTCACGGTCAAACCATAAACACCGATGCGGTTAGCGATAAAATTCGGGGTATCTTTACCCAAAACAACGCCCTTACCCAAAACCCGTTCCCCAAAATCAGCCATAAACTTCAAAATTTCCGGATCTGTATTGGGTCCAGGGATAATTTCTAAAAGTTTCATATAGCGGGGTGGATTAAAAAAGTGCGTCCCTAAGAAAAAGCGTGTAAACTCAAGCGGGAGCCCCTCGACCATAGACTTTAAGGATATCCCTGAAGTATTCGAGCTAACAATCGTCCCTGGTCGGATATGAGCTGCGACTTTTGCAAACAAGTCAACTTTAACCTCAAGCCGCTCCACTACGACCTCAATGACCCAGTCAACTTCCTTTAAACGCTCGAGATCATCCGTTAAATTACCCACCTCAATGCGCTCCGCAAATTCAGAAACAAAGAGCGGAGCTGGATTCACTTTTAAGAGTTTTGCCTTACTTGAGGTCGCAATACGATTCCGTACCTTACTACTCTCGAGGGTAAGTCCAGCAGCTTCCTCCTCTGGGAGTAAAGCAGTGGGGATAATATCCAACAGTAAGCTAGGAATCCCTGCATTCGCTAAATGAGCTGCAATTGTGCTGCCCATCACTCCTGAGCCAAGAACAGCCACTTTGTTGATTTGCATATTTCTCCTCCTCTCTCGATTTGACTCTTTTCTACTCTTGATTTAGCTCTTCGTATTCTCTTTATTCTGATTTTTCTGACTTTTTTGATTGTAAAAAGCCATGTGAGTGACCATTCAGTCATTTTGTGTCGAACAGGAGGAAATCCTCCTTTATTCCTTTTCAGGTAAGCATAAAGCCCGAGCCAATAATTCGAGGATAGGGTCAACTTCATCAAGTAAGTTACGCTCGGTTCGAGCCAAAAGCCAATCGGTCGTTGCTTCATCAAGCGTCCCAAAAATCATCTGGCGAGCGACCTTAATATTGATCGGAGTAACCTCTTGACACTCAATTCCTTCTTGAATCACCTCCTCAATCAATCGAAAATAATCGCGCAGGGGGCCGGAAATTGCTGCCCGCAAACTGGGATCGGATTGCCTTAACTCAAGCTGGGTGACTACCGCTAAAGATCGGTCATTCACCATGTTAGAAAAGTGCGTTTGAATTATCGTTCTGAGTCGCATTCTCGTCGTCTCGCAAGACTCCAGTCCGCTACGAATTCGGTCGATAAAATGCCCCATGCGCACTTCGAAAAGCCGGATCAAGATTTCTTCTTTATTTTTAAAATAAAGATAGATTGTGCCATCCGCGACACCGGCTAACCGAGCAATTTTAGACACTTGACATTGATAGTATCCGGACTCAGCAAAAGCCTCAGTCGCTGCATCCAGAATTCTTTGGAATTTTTCTTCACGTGATGCGATCATATTTATGCCATCCCTTTATCTATTTGAATGAATACTCATTCATTTTGTGTCTCTATCTTATCATTTCTTCTTTCAAAAATAAATAGTCTTTTTCAGAATTTTATAAAATATTCTGTTTTCAATGTTTCCCTTTCATGGTATGCTAAAAGAAAAATTGGATGAATGGTCATTCATTTAAGGAGTTATGTTCAAGAAAGGAGCAATAAATGTGAGTTACAGAGATTTTAACCTCGAGTTTAAAAATCAAGTTGCCCTTGTCACCCTCAACCGTCCGGAGAAGGGAAATTCTTGGACGAAAGAAACCTATCTCGAGATGGAGGAACTTCAAACCGAACTCCAGAGAAATGAGGAAGTACGTGCAATTGTCTTCACAGGCGCAGGTGATAAATTTTTCTGTGCTGGCGCAGATTTGGCCCTCCTTTCTGAACTAAACTCACATTGGATTTCCTTAGAACTTTCCCGCTTTCAAGCGATTAACACGCGCTGGGAACGCCACATCAAGCCTGTCATCATGGCTGTCAACGGAATTACCGTCGGGAGCGGTCTCGAGCTTGCCCTTAGCGGAGATATCCGGATCGCTTCGAGTGAAGCCACCTTTTCAATTAACGAAGTGCGTTTAGGCCTCAATCCTGATATGGGTGGAACACAGCGTTTAACCCGAGTTGTCGGTCCCAGCCAAGCTAAGCGCCTCATTCTCACTGCAGAAACCCTCGATGCTCAAGAGGCCGCTCGCATTGGACTCGTCGATTGTGTTGTCCCTGCCAAGAATTTGATAAGCGAAGCGTTAAAGATGGCCGAACGAATTACCTATATGCCCCCGCTCGCCGTCCGCTTTGCTAAAAAGGCCATCAACCTTGCTGTGGATACCCCTCTTGAAATGGGTCTAATGTATGAAGAAGTTGCCTCCACCTTTTGCATGGGAACGGAGGATAAAAAAGAAGCCGTTCAGTCTGTTTTGGAAAAGCGACAGCCTGAATTCTATGGAAAATAGCTTTTCCTTATACTAAAAGGGGCTGTTTTGCGACAGCCCCTTTTTTTCTCCTATTAGCCTTTACGACGCGCCAGGAAATTACTAATTAAGGCTTTAATCCCTCCCCCTTTGGCAAAAGTCTGCGGTGATTGTTGCTGTAAAGTTTGGGCTTGAGGTTGGACTTGGGCTTGAGATAGAGGTTGATACGAGGGTTGAACATTCAGGGTATTATTTAGGTTTCCGCCGTACCCACCTGCCCCCATCCCTTTCATGAGAAAATTAACCACGGGTGGTATAGGAACCCCTGCTTGGGATAGATAGGGCATAACCTGTTGTATACCCCTCAGAACAGTCTTGCCCGTATTCAACCAGTTGGGTTGCCCAAAGGAGTTCATATTCTGGCGGTTAGGAGGGGGATTACCTCCTCTGAAATGACTAAGTGGCATAATTTCTCCTCCCTATTATTGGTATTATATGGTATGTTGTAGAATATTCTTCCTCTTGTACTTTGGACACCCTGTTTCCAACTTCAATCCATTTAAATTTCTTTAAGACAATCCTGTTTTTAGTAAATATTGGAACCCTTTTTCCACACTGACATAAGTTATATCAAGCCCGGAAAACCAGATTATGGAAGGAGGAAAACATTATGGCATTCGGAGGAGCAGCAGTTGCAGGGGGTCCTGGATTTGGAGCCGGAATTGCGATCGTTGTCGTTATCATTCTTTTGCTCATCGCATTAGGTATCGTTTTCTAAAAAATCTAAGAAACACAAAAAACACATTTCGTTTCTATAAATGAATTATTCTTGATTAACTCTAATGGAGGTGAATCTTATGTACGGAGTTGGCGGATATGGCGTTGGATATGGCGCTGGATGTGGAGTTCCTGTTGCTCCTGTTGGTGGAGTAGGCGTTGGCGTTGGTGCTGGCATCATCGCAATCGCAATTTTGATCTTAATCGCTCTTGCTGTTATCTTCTAATTAAAGCAAAGTTCCCGGGCTTCAGCCCGGGAACTTCTGATTTACCTATAATCCACTTTCATTGATCTATTTCATCAAAAAACGAATGGCTTGTAACGCATACTTAAAAGAGGGATAGCGAACCGGCAAATCGAACTGGGTACTCTGGCTTAAGATACTTTTTTGATGAGAAAACGCTTCAAAACTGCTTTTTCCATGATAAGCCCCATTCCCACTGTTTCCCACTCCGCCAAAGGGAAGGTAGGGTGTGACAATGTGCATCACGGTGTCATTAAAGCATCCTCCTCCAAAGGAGATTCCCTGAAGGATTCTATCTTGCAAGCCCTTATTCTCTGAGAAAAAATAGAGAGCCAAGGGCTTTTCGTGTTCGTTGACCTGCGCAATGACCTCCTCCAAGTCTTCATACTCGAGCACCGGTAGGATAGGTCCAAAAATCTCCTCCTGCATCACCGGATGATTCCAATCGACTTGGTCCAGAATTGTCGGCTCGATAAACCTCCGTTTTTCGTCATAACCCCCGCCGGCTAAAACATGAGCCCTCTCCAAATAAGTGATTAGTCTCTGAAAATGTCTATCATTAACAATGACCGTCAAATCATTATTTTGAAGCATCGTCTGGCTGTCTTGACCATAAAAATTTCGAATATAGCCTTGCATGTGCTCAACCAGTTCTTCTTTGACGTCTTTGTGAACGAAGAGATAATCTGGGGCAATACACGTTTGTCCCGCATTTAAGAATTTTCCCCAAACAATGCGTTTCGCCGCTAAATCCAACTTCGCATCCTTATGTACAATACAGGGACTCTTTCCTCCAAGCTCCAAGGTTACCGGAGTTAGATATTGGGCAGCCGCTTGTGCTACAATTTTTCCGACCACGACACTCCCTGTAAAAAAGATTTTATCAAACTTAAGGTTCAAAAGTTCTGTACTTGCTTCTGCTCCCCCCTCGATAACGGCTATATATTCGCTTGGAAACTGCGAACTCATCATCTCAGCTATAACTCGAGAAACATGGGGACTTAGCTCGGAGGGTTTAAGAATCGCACAGTTGCCCGCAGCCATCGCACCGAGAAGGGGAGCAAGGGTTAACTGAAAGGGATAATTCCAAGGTGAGATAATCAATGCAACGCCGTAAGGTTCAGGGTAAATAAAACTTCTTGAGCCGATATGCGTCAGGGGAGTCTTGACCCGCTTTGCTTTCATCCAAGAAACAAGATTCTTTGTGAGGTAGTTAATTTCCGAAAGGACCATCCCCAGCTCGGTCGAATAAGTATCAAGTTCTGATTTATTTAAGTCATGATGAAGCGCTTCCAAGATTGCAGGTTCAAAACGCTGAATCACCTGTTTCAATTTGTTAAGTTGCTCCAGACGAAAGCTCGCCTCTTGCGTGACCCCTGTGGCAAAAAAATCCCTTTGTTTTTTCAGGATCTTTTCAGATTGATTCATTCTGCCCCTCCCGATTACACTTTGTTCACGGATAACAAGTAAATAGGCTCAATTTTGTAGTTTGCACCAATTGGCATGACCAACTGACCGGTGTACAATAGTCATATTATAAAAATCAAAGGGGCGTGTCAGTTCCGATGGAACAACTGCAAGTTAGAATCGAAAAAGTACGCTTATCCTTATATAAAATTGCGGAAGAGAGATCCCTCACGGATCCAGAAGTTGTTCGAATAAGTCAGTGCTTGGATAATTTACTGAATGAATATCAACAGATAGCAAGTTAAGGGAATTATAGCATTCTTCCCTATTGCAAACAAATAATCAGTTCCTTGGTAGCAAACCAAGAAACTGATTATTTTTGTAATATAAGATTTCTAATAAAAACTGAGGAATAGATTATTCTCCCAAGAAGATTTTCAGGTCATCTTCCACATTCGTAATTCCGGCAATACCGAAGTTCTTGACGAGAACGTTGGCTACATTTGCGGAAAGGAAGCCGGGCAAAGTCGGTCCAAGGTGGATGTTCTTCACGCCGAGGTAGAGAAGAGCTAAGAGCACGATAACTGCCTTTTGCTCATACCAAGCAATGTTGTAGGAGATGGGAAGCTCATTAACATCGTCTAAGCCAAAGATCTCTTTCAACTTGAGGGCTGTAACCGCTAAAGAGTATGAATCGTTACATTGTCCAGCATCGATGACTCTGGGAATTCCACCGATATCCCCTAGATTGAGTTTGTTATATTTATATTTCGCACAACCCGCGGTCAGGATCACAGTGTCTTGAGGAATGGCTTGCGCAAAATCAGCATAGTATTCGCGGCTCTTCATCCGTCCGTCACAACCTGCCATGACGAAGAAGTGTTTAATCGCGCCACTCTTCACCGCATCAACGATTTTATCGGCTACAGCAAAGATTTGGTCATGTGCAAAACCGCCCACGATTTCACCAGTTTCGATTTCGGTTGGAGCTGGGCATTTTTTAGCCAGTTCAATAATGGCAGAGAAATCTTTCGCTTGGCCCTCTTCACGAGCAGAGATGTGTTTTACCCCTTCGTAACCCACGACACTTGTCGTAAAGAGACGATCTTTATAGCTATCCTTCGGAGGAACTAAGCAGTTTGTGGTCAGAAGAATCGGACCATTGAAGGAATCAAATTCTTTGTCTTGTTTCCACCAAGCGTTTCCATAGTTACCGGCGAAGTGAGCATATTTCTTAAAGGCGGGATAGTAGTGCGCAGGAAGCATTTCACCATGGGTATAGATATCAATGCCTGTCCCTTCGGTTTGGATCAAAATTTCCTCAAGGTCTTTCAAATCATGACCACTGACCAAGATACCTGGGTTGTGACGAACGCCAATGTTTACTTTGGTCACTTCAGGGCTGCCATAAGTTGAGGTGTTCGCTTTGTCCAACAGGGCCATGACATCAACGCCATATTTTCCTGCTTCAAGCACTAAACCGACGAGTTCATCCACAGACAGATTATCATTCGTGACTGCTGCTAGTCCTTTGACGATAAATCCAAAAATACTGGGATCATTGTAACCTAACGTAAATGCATGCTCAGCATAAGCAGCCATTCCTTTGAGTCCGTAAGTCAAGAGCTCACGCAAAGAACGAATATCTTCGTTTTCCGTAGCGAGAACACCGACTTGGGCTGCTTTTTGTTCAAATACTTCAACCGAATCAGCTGTCCACGTTGCAGAATCATGGAGTTGGGCTGGAATTACACCGCCAGCTTTCACGATTTCTTGTTTCAGTTCTTCGCGAAGTTTCAACCCTTCACGAACCATTTCGACGAAACGGTCTTTATCAAAATTTGCATTCGTGATGGTCGCAAATAAACCTTCCATAATGAATTTATCAATGTCTTGACGAATGATTCCAAGCTCACGAGCTTGAACCGCGTAGATGGAGATCCCTTTCAGAACAAAGATTAAAAGGTCTTGCAAATTAGCAACGTTTTCAGTTTTTCCGCAGACGCCTCGCAATGTACAACCGGTTCCTTTTGATGTTTCTTGGCATTGATAGCAGAACATACTCATAATTTGAAACCCTCCTAATTATTATTTAATATTTTTATAACTTTGAGTAGCGTGATGTTTAACTCCGACTGACAGGTTCATTATATCGAGGTTCACTTTCTTATTCCGTGACCACAGCGTTGGTTTCAGTGTGATAATAAGCACACTGATTTTTTCTTCTTTAAAAATTATCATGCGCGTTGATACAAAAGAAAAAGACGCAGTCGTTTTCCTTATTGAAAATGAAACGACTGCGTCCTTAATGCCTTTGTCAAAAAGAGTAAGACGCAATCCTAGAGAACACGTCTTGCCCCTGCATAATGTTGCCACCAATAGGAGCTAAACTTCGAAATGGTAACTCCTTTACTCGAGGTTGCATTGATAAATCGGCCGTCGCCGATATAAATCCCGACATGACTTACTTGATGATTTGAAGTGAAACTAAAGAATACGAGATCTCCCGGTTTAAGGTCTTTAGCCGCAACAGAACTTCCAACATTATATTGATCCCGGCTCACCCGCGGAAGATTAATTCCCGCTGCCTGGAATGCTTTCTGTGTTAAAGCTGAGCAATCAATACCCGTAGATGTTGTACCACCCCATAAATAAGGTGTACCCATATATGTTTCAGCCGATGCGATAACATTTTGAGCCTGCTGTCCACTTGTCAGCGTTGACGCTTCAGCTACAGGCGCGAAATAAAGAGTCCCCATTAACGCCACTGATGAAAGCATTGATGTAAAAAGGAAAAATTTCTTTTTCATATAGACCAACTCCTCTATAACGATGATTTTGTTTCATTTTTCCTTTGGAGCTAGTCCTAGTATAGCATCTCACAACCCGATAACCAATGGTGGGTTGTTGGTTTACTAACCTGTTTTTTCCTGAGTTAATGCAATTAGAAAATCCCGGGTAATTTCCAAAAGGAAATAGCCCGGGATTTCGCTGTGGATAATGTATTTGTCAAAGCTTAATTTTTCTTCTGCAACATCCCCATAAACACCTTCTCTGGTGTAATTGGAAGATGCGTGACCCTTACGCCTACAGCATTATAGACCGCTTCCGTAATCGCAGGAGCAGGGGTATTCGCCACAACTTCCCCTACGGATTTGGCGCCAAATGGGCCTGTTGGCTCATAACTCTCTTCAAAAGCAACCCGAATCTTTCCAACATCTCTCCGTGTGGGGATTTTATATTGCATAAAGGAATCGCTTTGCATTCTTCCTTGCTCATCGTATTTTACATCTTCATAGAGAGCCATGCCAATTCCCTGCGCAATTCCTCCCTCCACTTGGATGCGAGCAAGATTTGGATTAATCACTGTCCCACAGTCGGCCACTGCAACAAATTGAAGAAGATCGACCTTGCCTGTCTCTTGATCAACTTCGACTTCAGCAAAACCCGCAACATAGGGTGGCGGAGAAACTGGACTGCCAAAGGTAGCCTGACCGACGAGTTGACTTTTCCCTATACCCAAAACGGACTGTTCGGCTAACTCCGATAAACTCACTTCTTTTCGCTCTGAGTTCCTGACTGTTTTAGATTTCTCAATCGTTCCTGATTCTTGCTTCGGGATCCACCGCACAGCTTTGCTTGTGAGCTCAACTTCCTCGATCGGAACCTCTAGATATTTAGCCCCAAACTCAAGGATTTTTGCTTTCAAATCCTCAGCCGCTTTCATAACCGCTGAACCACTGACATACGTTCCGCTGGAGGCGTAAGCGCCTGGATCAAAGGGTGAAAGATCCGTATCCACTGAATGCACAATGATATTGTCTACCTCTGTCTCAAGAACCTCAGCTGCCATTTGGGCGAGAATCGTATCAGCACCCATCCCATTATCGGTTGCACCATGCATGAGAACATAGCCACCGACATCGTTTAAGCGAACCTCGGCAGAAGCTGTGTCAATATGGGCAATTCCTGAACCCTGCATCGTGACTGCCATACCCAAAGCGCGTACCTTATGCGGTCCTGCCTGGCGGCGAAGTCCCTTCTCGTCCCAGCCAATCATTTCTTTTCCTTTGAGGATGCAGCGGTCAAGTGCGCTACTTCCCAAACGCTGGCCATCCTCCCAATGGAGGGCCTTTTCGCCCTCACGGATAATATTCTTAAGCCTCAATTCTGTCGGATCCATTCCTAATTTGCGGGCCAATTTGTTTACCGTTGATTCGACGGCAAACGTTCCTTGCGTCGCTCCGTAGCCACGAAATGCTCCTGCTGGCATCTTGTTTGTATAAACGGCATGACCCACGAACCGAATCGCCCGGGTCTTATTATAGAGAGGCAAAGTATAATGCCCAACACACCCTAAAACGGTGGAGGAATGTTCTCCATAGGCTCCAGTATCAGATAAGACTTCTAAATCGAGTGCCCGGATGATCCCTTCACAGTTAGCTCCCATGCGAACTTTTAAGCGCATGGCATGCCGGCTAGTGGTACAAGCAAAGGTTTCCTGGCGAGTATAAATAATCTTGGCGGATTTTCCAGTCTTTAAGGTTACAAAAGCCGCAAAGATATCACCTGCGCTCGTTTGTTTACCGCCAAAGCCTCCCCCGATTCTCGGCTTAACCACGCGGACTTTGCTTGCTGGCAATTCCAGCGCACGTGCCACGTGCCGACGAACATGGAAAGGAACCTGTGTCGAGCTGACCACCACTATTCTTCCATGCGGATCCATATAGGTATATGCCCGATAGGTTTCCATCATGGCATGGGCTTGAGCTTGCGGATAATAAACGCCTTCGACAACAACGTCACATTCACTCAATTCTTTTTCAATATCGCCAACAACCTGAATATCGGTAGCCACGATATTTTTCGACTTCTCCATACCAATCTCAAAATTTAAATGAAGATCTTCTTCCGGATGAACTACCGAAGGATTGTCTATCGCTTCTTCAAAGTTAAGCACCGGTTTTAAGATTTCATACTCAACCTTGATCAAGTTCATCGCTTTAACGGCTGTCTTTTCATCGACAGCAGCAATAATTGCAACTTCATCCCCGACATAGCGGACGAGATCTTCCAAAATCAAATGATCATAGGGGGAGGGTTCAGGATTCGATTGCCCGGCTAATGTAAAACGCGCTTTCGGAACATCCTTATAAGTAAAGACGCCCTCGACCCCTTCAACCTTTTCCGCGCGTGAGGTATCGATGGATTTAATCCGCGCAAAGGCATGCGGACTGCGCAGGATTTTAACGACGAGCGCGTTTGAGTCTGCGAGATCATCAGTGTAAGCGGGCTTTCCCGTTGCTAAAGCCATGCCATCAATTTTTGCGATTTTTTGACCAATCATTTTCTTCATCATTGTTCCGAATTCACCCCCAGATAGGTCTTAACCGCCCGCAACTGTCCCATATAGCCTGTACAGCGGCAAAGGTTCCCGATCAGGTAATGGATGATTTCTTCCTCAGTAGGATTTTTGAGTTCATTTTTCATGGCCAAGACATTCATGACAAATCCTGGGCTACAGAAGCCACACTGCTCCGCTCCTTCAGCCGTTAAAACTTGAGCAAATTCTGCTGCTTCTTTTTGAACCCCTTCCAGCGTCGTGATCTTTTTCCCGTTTACCCGCACCGAAAGCATGGAGCAGGAAAGGATGGGTTGACCCTCTACCCAAACGGTACATAGTCCGCAGCAACTCGTATCACACGCTTTTTTTACGCTTAAATAACCATGGGCCCGTAAGGTGTCCGCTAAAAAATCCTCAGCAGCAACCTCCCAGGTCACCTTTTTATCATTGATGGTGAGTTCGATTTGCATTTAAAGTACCTCCATAATGGCTCTTTTAACCAATACTGGACAAAGAGCTTGACGATATTCAGCACTTCCCCGTAGATTCGTTCCAAACGAAAGCTCCTCAGCAGCAAGCTTAGCAATGGTCTCAATCGTCTCCATAGACTTTTCATCACTCGATAAGAGAGCTTCGTTTGTGCTAGCGAGTTCGGACAACTTCTGAGACGCCTTATCCGCAACCCTAGCGCATTGCGGCCTAGCTCCAACGACGATTCGCCATTGACCTTCAAATTCAGAAACTGCGACATTCAGAATCGCATAATCACTGACGGAATTCCGCAAGCTTTGATAGGATGATTTCCGAGCATTCTTTGGAATCCAGACCTTCGTTAAAATATCTTTTGCATAGGGTTGCTCTAAAAAGGTTTGCAACCTCATTCGCCCACCATGATATAACTCTACTTCAGCGTCAAGGGCGAGCAAGGCTGTGATTAAATCTGAAAAGCCGTACTTGGAAAAAACGGAAGCTCCCACCGTCACGCCATTGCGGAACTGCACGCCAATGATACTCCGAACTGCTTGGGGAAGAATACCCTGAAAATATTTCTGGAACGCGGGATAGGTTTCCACTTCTCGAAAGGTTGTCATCGCTCCAATTTCAAAGCTTTCCTCATGCTCACGAATTCCCTTAAGGTCCAAATTAGGGCTCGATAAATCAATTGCTGTTCCAATTCGCTTTGATCCCATCTTTAAGAACGCGCAACCGCCCAAAACCGTATTCGGTTTGCGGTTCATCAGCGTCGTATAAGCTTCTTCAAGTGTTTCTGGTTGAACTAAGTCACGTATTGTGAACACCAAAAATCTCTCCTTTTCGGATTCATTCATTCATATTATCGACGATTCAACTTCAAAAATCAAACAATCGCTCATAATCTTGAATCGTATCCACATCCTCTAAAAATTCCGCTGGAATGGCAAACCTCTGCCAGCGCTCAGGGTAACGATGAAGAACAACCCTACCCCCTTGCTCGCCTTGGAGAGAGCGCAATTCCTCCAAATAGCGGCGATGAAAGAATACAGGAGAACCTTTAATCCCTTCGGAGGACTCCACCCAGGGAATCAAAAAGTCAGGTTGATTCTCTAAAAAACGCTCCATCAACTGAGTAAATTGAATAGGCTCCAAACCCACCTGATCCCCGGGTACGAAACAAATCCCCTGGATTCTTTCCGACAGATCATCCAGTCCTAAACGCAATGTTGTCGAAAGAGGGTGTGGCTGAGGCTCTTTGATCCAGACTCGCTTTACCTGATCTGGGTCCCCCCAGTTTTCACTTAGCTGCGCTGGATTCATATATTGCCTCATCGATTTGCGTGCCACTACCCAAACCTCACAAGGAATATCTAAGCTAAACCCTTTAAGCGTTTGGAAGATAACCTCAAGTACATATCCTAGAACCGTGGTGTTTCTCCAGGGCAAGGCTAATTTATCTTGACCCATCCGCGTTGCTTGCCCTGAGGCCATCACCACAAATCGTACCACTGAAGATTTCCCTCCTTCGCATTCCCTGAAGCGATTCGCAAATGTTGAGGTCGATGTGAATCAGAAAGATGCTCTCGCCCAAGAAATTCTTCTCCCACTTTGATTAGTCCACGAAGTTCGTCATTTCCTAAGTCCTGACTCGATCTTCTTCCTGGGTCACCCCACCTATTAAAGAGAACAGACCAGGAAATCTTCTGGTACTCTGAGTAAAACATCGGGGAGGTCAAAATATATTGCCAAGCCAGCTCTGGCCTCCAAATTTCTCCTATAAGGTGAGGATAAAGTTCAGGACGATGGATCTCCCTCGCCTGGAGCTTTTTACCCCATAATCGTCCATCAATTACGAGTACAGCGCTTTCCGTTAAATGGGGAATTTGGGGTTCGTATGATGCCCAACATTTGAGTTGACGTTCCCGTGCTCCATCCCCTTCAATCACCCAAAAACTCTTACCGAACTCTTTCTGAATGGCCTGGTCGAGAATATCTACAGGGATCCCCATCCATTTTCCACTCTCTGCCTCGAGATTCGCATACCAGAAACAGGGCATACCCGTTTTCGGAGGCGAAAATCCGTCCGCATTTTGCCAAAGCGAAGAAAAAGCGAGGGGATAAACTTTTGTCGTGGTTGTGGCAATCACAGGCTTCTCAGCCTGCGAAATCTCCTCGGTTAAACGGCTTAGGCACGTTGTTTTACCACCTGCTCCGATGAAGGTCACCACCCGCGCCTTACCCACCATGTCCCAAAGACATCTTTCCATGCTAACCTCCGCAACCGCCAAAAAATTCAAGCTAGCTTAATCCTAAGCTAGCTTGATTATCTCAAAGAAATAGGTTATTGACCAGATTACGTTAGATTAATGTTGCATCATTCCTGTATTACCGGATAACTTCTTTTTCATTTCGTCATCGGTGTCATTTTTTCCACTGCCGTTAAAGAATGCATTTAAGATGATAGCGGTTAACGAACCGAGCGTAATTCCACTATGAAGCACGGTTTGGCTCCAGTTCGGGAACAGTTTAAAGAAGTCAGGAGCAACTAAAGGAATAAGGCCGATACCAATACTGATTGCGACAATAAAAAGATTATGAGAATTCTTGTCAAAATCAACTTTGGATAAGGTTTTAATCCCACTTGCCGCAACAATTCCAAACATGGCAATCCCTGCACCCCCAAGGACTGCATTTGGTAGGGAAGCAATAATCGTTGCTAATTTAGGAAACAGCCCCATAGCGACTAAAATAATACCGGACATCGCTACCACAAACCGGCTTTTTACTCCAGTAAGGCCGACTAGCCCTACATTTTGAGCAAAGGCTGTGTACGGGAATGCATTAAATATACCGCCCAGCATTGTGGCAGCGCCATCAGCCCGAAGTCCCCGAGTCAATTCTTCTTCACCAATATGCTTGTCCACCATTTCCCCGATCGCCAAGAAGTCACCTGTTGATTCGACCATAACGACTAACATGACTAAGATCATAGCAATGATAGAACCCATATCAAACACTGGCACTCCAAAATAGAAGGGGGTATCGATCCCCATCCAAGGTGCAGTGCTCACTCCGGAGAAATCCACAAGTCCGAGAGGAATCGCCACAACCATACCCACCAAGAGTCCAATTAAAACCCCAATATTAGCAAGAAAACCTTTAAGATACTTATTGATTAGAAGAATCGTCACCAACACAATACCCGCAACTGCTAAAAACGTTAATGACCCATAATTCTTATTACCGACTCCCCCAGCTGCCCAGTTCACACCGACAGGAAGAAGCGAAACTCCAATAACTGTGATGACACTTCCCGTGACGACGGGAGGGAAAAATCGAAGGAGTTTACTAAAAAATGGAGCTAGTAAAAACGTCACTAAACCCGCTATGATGACTGAACCAAAAATCATGGGCATACCCCCTGCTTTTGCCATCATCACCATCGGTGTCACTGCCGCAAAGGTAACGCCTTGAATAACTGGGAGTCGAATTCCTAATTTCCAGATTCCTAACGTTTGAAGAAGAGTTGCAATACCACATGTAAATAAGTCCGCATTGATTAGAAAAGCAGTTTGTTCTTTGGTGAGACCTGCTGCTGCTGCAATAATTAAAGGAACAGCGACTGCTCCAGCGTACATCGCTAGAACATGTTGTAATCCATACAGGAAGAGTCTCCCTGCAGGCAGCATCTCATCAACTGGATGTTTACCCGTTACATTAGCCATTTTAATATTTTCCTCCTCTTGTTCTTCGTCTTTTCCATATTTATAAAATAAAAAACCCCAGGCGGTAGATTTCGACTCATCTCATCAAAAATGTGAGAGAAACCTACCCGCCTGGGTTTTTATCCCTTCGGTGTAATTCAGATCGACTCTGAATCTGTACCACTTGGATTAGGCTTGACCTCAACCCTAGGTACACTTTCGCTCATAGTCAGGCCATTTACGGCAGCCCGGTAGAAACTTACAGACCCTATCTCTGCTATTATATGAACACTCTATTCCATTAAAAAACGATTTTTCGTTCAACGACGTATTTTATATTACATTATCCTCCTCAGATGGTCAACCCTTTTTCGAACAATATTTTATTATAGGCCATAATTGTTCGGTATTTTTCAAGATACTCACTCCTATGAACGAGAAACTGACCAAGAAATTGTGAATTTCGTTCCTACCCCTTTTTTACTCTGAACTGAAATCTTTCCTTTGTGGTTTTGGATAATCCGGTAGGTAATCGTCAACCCTAGACCTGTCCCTTTTTCTTTCGTCGAAAAGAACGGAGTACCTAATTTTTTGATAACATCTTTATCCATTCCTGGACCCGTATCCTCAACTGTGATTATGACTTCCTCCCCTTGTCGCCTCGCCTGAATCGTAACCGTCCCCTTATTTTCGATAGCCTCAATCGCATTCTTAATCAAGTTAATAAAAACTTGCTTTAATTGTCCAACAACACCTTCAATGTAAAGCGTCCCCGGTTCAACGTTTAAGACTAATTGAACTTCTTTCAGGTTAGCTTGATAACTCATCAAATTTACCGAATCCTGCAATACTTTATCGAGATCAACCTTCCTTTTCGTTTCCGGGGCGGGTTTCGCGAGAACCACCATTTCTCCCACGATGAGATCGATACGATCCAGTTCCTCAAGAATGGTCTCATAATAAAAAGGAGGAAGATCTTGTCCTCTTTTTTCATAGATCAATTGTGCGAATCCTTTTATAGACGTCAAAGGATTACGAATTTCGTGAGCAATTCCCGCAGCGAGTTCACCAACAAGTGCCAATTTCTCCGTTTGCTTATTTTTCTCAGCATTCTCCATATCTCTAAGGATAAGAAGATAGTGAGTGATGATCACCAAAAAGAGGATCAATAAAATGAGTATCGTGAAATTCCGTTCCCTCTGCTGGTTTATTGCAAAATTAAACTCTTCAAGAGGCTGTACAAGAATAACCACCCAGGGCGCTTCCTTTAAGGTGATAAAGGAATGCACATTCTGTTCCTGATCATTTTCGAAATAACCGTTTGTTAATTTCTTAACCCTAATTTCCTGATAAAGCGGTGAATCTTCAAATGAGTAGGTTTTACGATATTGTTCCAGCTCCGGATGGCTTAAGACTTGTCCATCTTCGTAATTGACCAAAGCTGCATAACCGGGTTGATCCTCCATAACGTTATCCAATATATTCTGGAGCTCACTCAAGGGAACTGACATTCCAACAAGCCCTACTACTTTGTTATCTCGATAATAGGGCACTGTGATTATAATAACCTCTTTTCCCGTAATCCGTCCTTTATAAGGCCCACTTACAGTGGTCTTTCCTTTCATGGCTTCCTTAAAATAATCACGATCTAGAATGTTTTGATCCGCTTTAGTATCAGGATATTTACCCACCACTGTTCCCTTTTCATTAGCAACCCAGAACAGAGTCGCTTTCGATTGAGCGAGCGCGATATCCTGCAAAGTCTGCGTAATCTCCGTTCGCCGTTCCTGTTTGACGGAATCAAGTGAAGCCAGTCTCTGAAGCACAACCTTATGACTTATCAAAAAGTCATCCACAGAAGTGGCTGCCATGTCTGTGAAATGTTCTTTCTTATCAATTTCAGCCTGATGCTCCTGTTTGAGTTGCTGAAAAAGGAGAATATAGCTCATGATGAAAACAAAGCTGATAATTAGAAGAATACTGATCACTCTAACTCGTATATGATGGTTTACGAATAAATGTGCTTTCAAATAGCGATCTCTCCTAATCCACACCTTGTTATATTATAACCTCTTTAATTCGACCTATTTTTCACAAATCCTTCCTAAAAAAAGAGTAGCTATAAGTTCTTACCTATCACTACTCATTAATTACTCTAATATTTACTTATTTCGCCACAACATTTAAGAAAGACTGTGTTCTTTGTTGTGAAGGCTTTTCAAAAATTTCTTCAGGGGTACCTTCTTCGAGAATCTCCCCTTTGTCCATAAATATGACGCGATTTGCGACTTCCCGAGCAAAGCCCATTTCGTGAGTCACCACAATCATCGTCATATGCTCTTCCGCTAATTGTCGCATGGCTTTTAGCACTTCACCGGTCAACTCTGGATCTAAGGCTGAGGTTGGCTCATCAAAAAGCATGATATCTGGTTTCATGGCCAGAGCCCGAGCAATCGCCACCCGTTGTTTCTGCCCGCCGGATAAGCGGGAAGGATAATTGTTCATTTTATCCTCCAGCCCGACTTTGCGCAAGAGTTCTTGAGCCACAGGCAATATCTCGGGATATTTAACCCCTTTGACGGTCATCGGCGCTTCGACCACGTTCTGAAGGACCGTTAAGTGAGGGAAGAGATTAAATTGCTGAAATACCATACCCATTTTCCGACAGATCAGTCGTGCCTCAGGTTCGTTCGCATACTGAATTTTCCCCTCAGCATTTGTCGTTACGAGTTCTTCTCCTTCAATAACGATGGAGCCTTCATCAATCATCTCCAACCGATTTAAGCAGCGTAAAAAAGTGCTTTTTCCTGAACCTGAGGGTCCAATGATCGCCACAACTTCGCCTTTGGCAACCTCGAGCGAAATGCCTTTCAGCGCTTCAAACTGCTTGAACCGTTTATGAATATTCGTGGCTTGTATCATGATTTCTTTATTTTCCATCTTTGATCACCTTTCCCCTACTCGTCGTATGCACTATAGCGCTGTTCAAGCTTTTGGAAAACTTTAGTCAGGACAAGCGTCATTGCCAGATAAAAAATGGCAGCTACAACAAACGGCATCATACTGAAATCCCGCTGCACGAGGGCACGAGTCGTCCTTAGCAAATCATTCATCGCTAAAACGTAAATCAAGGAGGTATCTTTAACGAGCGTGATCGTTTCATTACTGACTGGAGGTAAAACATTCTTAATGACTTGAGGCAAAACGATCCGGCGCATCGTTTGACCATATGTCATTCCTAGCACCTTCGCGCCTTCAAACTGCCCTCGGTCTATCGACTGGATTCCCGCACGGAAAATCTCAGCAAAATATGCCCCATAATTTAAGACAAACGCAAGTAACGCAGCTTGAAAGTCAGTCAGTGTAATGCTAACGCCTGGGATGAACGGTAACGCGTAATAGACGAATAAAAGTTGCAACATCAACGGCGTTCCTCGGAACAACCAAATATAAAATCCAATGAAGGACTTTAACGGCTTGAAGCGAGAAATTCGTCCTAAGGCAACGAACAATCCTAAGGGCAAAGAAAGAATAATTGTTGCGAAAAACATTTGTAGCGTGACAGTTGTGCCTTCAAGCATAGGCCCAATTATAGCTGATAGATATTCCATCGTTTCTCCCCAACTCTCTGATTTACTAAAAGAAGGCCAATGGTGTATTAACCATCGGCCAGCCTAATGAACTTAATCCTTTTACAATACCTTATTTTACAATATTTTTGCCAAACCATTTCTCGGAAATTTTAGCAGCAGAACCATCTGCTTTCATATCCTTAAGCGTTTTTTGGACTTTGTTCAGAAGTTCTGTATCATCCTTCCGGAATCCTACTCCATAATCTTCAGTCCCAAAGGTTTCAGTTAAAACTGTATATACCCCTGGTTTTTTAGCGGTGTAGTACCGTCCGAAAACTTCATCAATAACAACCGCATCTAAACGGCTTGTTTGTAAATCCATTAACGCTTGCGAAAAATCGCCATAAAGCTTGAGTTCCTTAAACGATTTTTGAACGTCAGGTTCATTCGCAATTGCATCAACACTCGTACTTCCGTCCTGAGTTCCTACAACTTTACCCTTAAGATCGGCTTTCGTCTTAATTGAAGAATTTGCGGGTACAATGATAATTTGTTGGTTTGCCATATAAGGCTCAGTGAAAGCGATATTTTTCTTTCTTTCCTCTGTAATCGTTAAACCATTCCAAAGGGCATCCACTTTCTTACTGTTCAACTCGACTTCCTTACTGTTCCAATCAATCGGTTTGAATTCCACTTCCATATTTAAGCGTGAGGCCGCTTCTTTAGCCATGTCAACATCAAAACCGACGAGATTATTCTGCTCATCCCGGAAGCCCATCGGCGCAAAGGTATCATCCAAGCCGATTACGATTTTTTGCGGAGTTGCAGGAGCGGCAGGTTCCGTGGTCTTAGCCGAATCCTTCGTATTTCCACAACCTGTTAATAATAAGCCACTCATGACAACAAAAGCAATTGCACTTACTAACTTTTTCATTCGCCTATCCCCTATTCTCAATATATATCCTCAACGCTTATTATTTTACTTTAGCATACTAAAGAGGTAAAGAGATGAAATGGCGCATTATTAACGATCTTCATTAACCTGTCCCTAAATCCTCCGATTTACTCTCCTTTTCTTGAATTCTAAAAATCCTTCAAGTTAACGTTTCTTTAACACTCAACTTCTATCTTTCTTAGAATTCCATCGGTATAAACCTTACCCGATATGATTGCATCCACTAACTCCCGATTTTTTAAGGAAACGCTTGTATGGATGGCCTGTCCCGAGGGCTGTAAAACTTCTAACGTCTGATATGCGCTTTGATTTAGGCTCTTCAAAATTCCTAAAGCAACGGTTCCACTTCCGCACGCCGTTTCATAAAACAAGGTGTCAATGGATCTTACCCAAACTATGGGATGTATTTTCAACTGTCGATCCATCTCCTCCAAGAATATCACTCCAACCGCTTCTGCTTCATCAATCTGAACTTGCCTTATTAGTTTCATCCCCGACTCTTTCAGTTTCTTTTTATCTTCCAGATATCTTTTGGCCGGTTCCGCTTCCACAATGATATGAATAATTCCTTTCATCTTGACCTTATAAATTCCGGGTTCAAGAACGGTAACAACATCATCTCCTGAATAAATCGGCATTTGAGACCACGCGTTCCCTTCCTCATCTACCCCAGCCTTTAAGATTTCCTCTGCTCCAGAGACCTCAATTTGAATTTCACCCGTTTTACCTTTTAGGTAATAATAGGCTGCACTTCGTGTGGCATTACCGCAAAACTCACCCCCAGCCATAACTAACTTAGGGGTTCCCTCGTTCTCAACAAAGCCAACCTGCTCAATATTTGTATCTACTTTCATTATTTCGTCATTGATTCTCTTTTTTAATTCACGACTATATCCTACCCCTTGCACTAATGCCGTATCATTACCACCAGGGCTGTAAATTTGATATTTAATTTTTCGTGTCATATTAAGACTCCCTTTAAGACTCCCTGCTCTGAAGTGAGGAATGACCATACACCTCAAGATGAGGTATCGGCGTCCCCGTGAACAGCTTACCGTTTATCGCACCTAACAGGGTTTGGCTAAAGGTATAGAGCCAAAGAAGAACTAAAAGCACAATTAAGAAAGCGGTGTAGCCAAAGATCAGCGGGCTCTCAAAGATGGCCACAATCTTTTGACTAGCAAGAGTATACGCTGCCAAGGGAAAGATGAAGGCCCACCACGCCATACTGAACGGAATCCCCCCTCTGCGAATCTGGTATAAACAAATGAGGATAATCATCCCCAAAATCCAAATTCCAAATCCCCAAATCGCAACAGCTATAAGATCCGAAAGCTGGGTAGAGGCTAAGAGGCCCATTGAGTGGGCATTTTTCGAAGCATCAATAATCGCGCTAACCGCAAGCCCGACTGCACTCAAAAAGATCCCGAAAGAGGGTGTTGTTCCTGCGGAAGGGAGCGGATGGATAGCCAAGCGTACAAAAACAAGAGCACTGATGAAGATAAAGAGAAAAAAACCAATCCCAAATAAGGCTGTATTCACGATCAGAACGGATAAACTCCAGTTAGGGTGAAATTCTATCGTGAGTGTAAGCAAAGGATTTCCAATCAAAGAAACTGCCATGTTCGCTATGGGAGCCATAATCCAGGAAAAGTTAATCATTTCTGGTTCAGGTGTTTTCTCCAGCCTCATCATTTGAAATGTCGTGTAAAAGGTGAAAAAGGTTACTCCGACAATCGCAATGATCCAAAGCGCAAAAATCAGCGTATAGGTAAGGGCTTCCCCTAAATACTGACTCCAGATGAGGTAAATATTTGTTCCAAAAATGGCGGTCCCCACAGCCATCGTGACAAAGAAATTACCCGTAAGCGGGTGTAGCAAGTCACGGCGAGCATATTCATAGTACTTGAACCAACGAAAGGTCCAAGGAATTAAGACGATAAAATAGAGAAGATCCGCCAGAGCCGCGATAGACATTCCAAAAAAATGACCCAAGGGTAAGGAATTTTGCCAGAGATATAAGATGTTAGCTAGCCCGCCTGTGCCCATAATCACAGCGAACCAGGCTGGAGCTAAATATTTAATGTAATGACGTTCTTGCACTGCGAGTAACCACCTTTCGAAGTGATGAAACATATATGACCCAATATCATCCGGCCGTTATCTTTCGCACTGCTTCGAGAAAGCGATCCATCTCGATATCGCTGCCAATACTGACTCGGAGGTAATTATCGATTCTCGGTTGTTTAAAATATCGGACAAGGATCGCTTCTTCTTTTAACTTCAAGAATAGTTCTTCTGCCTTGACGGTAGGATGACTTATGAAAATAAAGTTCGTCTTCGAGGGGATCACCTTAAAGCCCATTTTACCCAGTTCGTCTGATACCCTTTCTCGGGTCCGGATGATTTTATTTCTCGTCGCTTGAAAATATGCTTCATCCTTAATGGCCTCAACTGCCCCAGCGAGAGCTAAGCGATCTAAGGTATAGGAATTGATCGAATTCTTGATTCTCTCTAAGCCCTGAATTAGCTCCTCCTGCCCTAGCGCAAAACCAACTCTTAAGCCGGCTAAAGATCGCGACTTAGAAAAAGTCTGAACGACCAAAAGATTAGGATATTGATCAATTAAGCTCTGTGCTGACTCACCGCCAAAATCAACATACGCTTCATCAACGATGACGACATGGTCCTGATTATGGTGCAATATTTCCTCAATCGCTTCAACCGTTATATATTCACCCGTAGGCGCATTGGGATTAGGAAAGATAATGCCGCCGTTAGGCTTAAAAAACTGCTCAACAGGGAGAGTAAAATCATCCTTTAACGGAATCAACTCATAATCAATTTTGAACAAGTTTGCGTACACAGGATAAAAGCTATAGGTTATGTCAGGGAATAAGACGGGAACCTCAGGATCAAAAAAAGCCATAAAAGCAAAGGCTAAGACTTCATCGGAACCATTGCCGAAGAAAATTTGCTCCTTCTTTAACCCACAATAATTGGCTAAGGTGCGCTTTAATTCCTCGCCATTAGGGTCAGGGTATAACTTTAAACTTTCATTCGCTGTAGCTTTGATCGCCTCAAGTACTTGAGTAGAGGGGGGATATGGGTTTTCATTCGTATTCAGTTTGACATAATTTCTATCTTTAGGCTGTTCTCCTGGCACATAAGGTTCAACACTAGCCACTAGTTTACTCCAATATTTGCTCATGATTGTCTGGTCTCCTTCACGAACTTAATCTTTCTTACCATGTATTTCTAGAATATCAGATTCGCTCAAATATTGTCTAGGAATTTCACCTACACTCCCCCTAATGTATACAACATACTTTTTTTCATTCAATAACGAAAACCCCCTAAAGTCAAAGTCTTCTTCTCAGAAGATTCCTCTTTAGGGGGTTCTCTCATGCACTCTAATTCGTCGCTATTTCTTAAAAGTTTGCAGGCCGTGAGCTTGCAAAACCCTGCCTCTGCATTTCCATATGAAAGGTAAGAACCTCAAGGTTAACTGCTAAATCAACTTCGCGAAGTTCAATCGTTTCAGGCACCGACAAGTGAACCGGAGCAAAGTTCAAGATCGCTTGAACGCCAGCTCTCACCAAAGAATCAGCTATGGCTTGAGCCGAATCAGCTGGAGTCGTGATTATACCAATACGAGTATGATTTTGAGCTACAACTTTTTCAAGCTGTTCCATGGGTAAAATTTCGATGTCTTTCACCTTTGTCCCTATTTTCTCAGGATCTCTATCAAAAATACTGGTAAAATTAAAGCCCCGCTCTTTAAAGACGCGATGCATTGCTACCGCATGACCTAGATGGCCAAACCCTACCAATGCGACACTCCATTCTTCGTCTAAGGAAAGAATTTTTAAAACATCCCAATTTAATTGTTCGACATTATAACCTACGCCCCGTGTTCCAAATTCTCCGAAGAAGGATAGGTCTTTCCTGACTTGAGCAGGATTTACCCCAGCTCCTTGCGCAATATCGGGGGAAGAGGTCGTTATTTTCCCCTGACGTTTCATTTTCATTAAATAACGTGAATACACCGAAAGACGTGTTATTGTTGCTTCTGGAATTTTAGGTGCTCTCATTGAAAATCCCGCTCTCTCATTAAATTTTTCTATATTTCGACATTTCTAAAGTTTACGCTTTTAAAATGTGTTTAAATTGTCTTCATTGTATAACAAAAGGACATTTTTTATCAAGTAGATACTGTAAAGTTCCTTAGTTTCAAAAAGGTATCTAGTATCTAAATCTAGCATTATGGTTACTTTAATCCCAAATGTGCTATACTTTAAAGATAGCAGTCGTAAATTCACTGTTTATACTTGCTAAATTGGTACTATGGGGATGATTCAATTATGAGTGCACCGATGCAAATCACAAATCACCATGAGCAATGTCATATGAATGAACAATGTCTCCGATACGAAAAGTGCCCGATGGTTTTAGTCCAAGAACTTCTCGCCGGTAAGTGGAAAATCCTCATCTTATGGTATTTAAGTTACAACACGCTCCGCTTTAGCGATATCAAAAGGTTGCTCCCTCAAGTGACTCAAAAAATGCTGACGCAACAATTACGAAGCTTAGAGGAAGACAAGCTAATCTATCGAAAAGTCTATCCTGTTGTCCCCCCCAAAGTAGAATATGGACTAACCGAAGTCGGTAAGGGTATCCTGCCTATTCTTAAACTCATGCACGGTTTTGGTTCTTCCTACTTAAAAGCTGGTCTGGATAAATAAGTTGTATAATGGTAGAAATTATCATTACAAAGGAAGGTAATCTATGTCTGAAGAAAACGAATACTTGACGCGAATCTTTTTAGAGGGTAAGGAAATTATTCTTATTGGAACAGCGCACGTATCCAAGCAGAGCGCGGAACAAGTCAGGGAAGTTATCGAAGCCGAACAACCTGACTCTGTCTGTATCGAGTTAGATGAACCGCGATATCAATCGCTCATGGACGAAAATAAGTGGAAAGAGACTGATATCTTTAAGGTGATTAAAGAAAAGAAAGCCACCTTGCTTTTAATCAATCTTGCTCTTTCTTCCTTTCAAAAACGTATGGCCAAACAATTGGGTACAAATCCGGGGCAAGAAATGGTTGAAGGGATTAAATCTGCTCAAGAAGTCGGGGCTGATCTTGTACTTGCAGATCGAGATATTCAAATCACCTTTTCTCGGGTTTGGCATAATGTTGGATTCTGGGGTAAAGTAAAACTTCTGATGGAAATTATCGTAAGTATTTTCGATGATGAAAGTATTTCCGATGAAGAACTGGAAAAAATGAAATCTCAGGATATGCTAAACTCGATGCTTCAAGATTTCTCAGTCAACTTTCCTAAATTAAAAGCTCCTTTGATTGATGAACGAAATGAATATTTAGCTCAAAAAATTAAAGAAGCGCCTGGAAATAAGATTGTTGCCGTCTTAGGAGCTGCTCATGTCCCAGGAATTAAAGAAGAGCTCCCTAAAGAGCATGATTTAGACCGTCTATCCCAGCTCCCTCCTAAATCGAAGATTACTCCCATTTTAGGTTGGACGATTCCCCTTCTTATTGTTGCCCTTATTGCCTACACCTTTTATATGAATCCTTCAGCTGGAGTCCAGCAAACCTTAAGCTGGGTGCTATGGACGGGATCTCTTTCCGCTATCGGAACTGCGCTTGCTTTTGGCCATCCGCTGGCCATTATTACGGCCTTTATCGCAGCGCCGATATCTGCTTTACATCCACTCATCGCAGCAGGTTGGTTTGCCGGATTTGTTCAGGCCTATTTCCGTCGACCCAATGTTGGCGACTTTGAAACGCTTTCCGAGGATGTGTTAAGCGTCAAAGGGTTTTGGAATAATAAAGTGACACGTGTTCTCCTGATCGTCGTTTTCGCCAACATAGGAAGCGCCACCGGCTCTATTATTGGGGGAGCTGATATCGCCCGTTTATTCCTTCAAAATTTGTAAAAGAGAGTTGGATAACGCCTCACTTAAAGCCTTCATTCTTAACATGGAAACAGCCGATTTCTAGCAATGCTAAAATCGGCTGTTTCTTGTAAAATCTATTTTGTATTTTCTCATAACAAGAAGCCAGTTTTAATAACAGCTTATCACCACTGATTTTCTTTTTTCTCCGTTAATCGTCCTAGAATACTTAAAATAACGAATCCCAAAATAAAAATCCCAGCGAGGAATCCACTAATTATAGGCGCTTTTATTGCAGAACTTCCGGCCCTACCATAAATAGCAATCCCGAATATTACTGTACCCACAAGTGAAAATATAGCGCTATATTTTAAATTGCTTTGTATTGATGGTCTACTGTTATCGTAATTCCATAGGCCACTATTTGCATATCCCCAAATAACCCAAATACCTCCACATAAAAGTATGACGTTTTCTCCAATTAATTGCTGAAAAGTTGCTTTCATGAATAAGAGTTGAATTAAAATCATAATCACCGATACAGAGAACATTATTTGAAACCCCGCATGGTCGCGTTTTAATAACTCTTGTTCTTGACGCTCATCAATCTTATTTTTCATAATCATCATCCTCCCAAAAAATATCATTTAGTGTTTTACCTAACGCTTTACATATAGCTATACATAACTTTAGAGATGGGTTGAATTTTCCGGCTTCAATCATTCCGATGGTTTTCCTTGTTACGCCAACTGCTTCTGCTAACTGCTCTTGAGACATATCTAATATAGCTCTTGCTGATTTCATTTTGAGATTCTTCAAATTATCTGCCCTCCTTGCATTACATATTATACTTTATAATACTCAATATGGGAAGTATATATCCCATTTATTTTGTAATTATAGCCTGCTTGTAGCAAAATGGTGGCATAAAATAGTAATAGCCCATTCCTGTTTCCAGCAGGAAGGGCTATCTACAAAATTTACGAAGTCAATAATTTAACCGTCCATTCTGACGTATAGTTGTGCAGGCGCTTTATGCGCCTTTTTTCTACTACAATTACACTGAAATGATTTTAAGAGACAAGAAAATTTACACCAATTTCTATTTGAAATAAAGTATATCCGCAATTTCCAATCATTGCTGGAGTTAAGACCCGTACTTTTATTGCGCTAAAAACTTTGTGAAAAATCTATCTGATTTTGATTTTTGCACCCTCATTATCCCAAAAGCATCCGATCATTATCCATTTCTGAGCCACTTCGTTGTTCAAATTGCTCGATGAGCTTATCGATAGTCATATTGTTCCGCTCTTCGCCCTGAAGATCCAGGATAATTCGTCCTTCATGCATCATGATCGTACGTGTTCCGAATTCTAGAGAAGCCTTCATATTATGAGTAATCATAAGCGTACAAAGGTTTTCTTCGGTGACGAACTTCTGAGTTAAGCTCATTACCTTTTTAGCCGTTGCGGGATCAAGCGCTGCAGTGTGCTCATCAAGAAGGAGAAGTTTAGGCTTAACAATCGTCGCCATAAGCAAAGTTAACGCCTGTCGTTGCCCTCCGGAAAGCAATCCAACCTTCGACTTCAGTCGATTTTCCAGTCCCATATCCAAAAGTTCAAGACGCTCCTGTAATCGGTGGCTGTCCTTTTTGCGAAGTCCAGGTCTTAGACTTAAAGGTTCACCTTTAGCAAGAGCAATAGCCAAATTTTCCTCGATCGTCATATCAAAGGCAGTTCCTTTGAGGGGATCTTGAAAAACCCGACCAATCAGACGAGACCGTTTATATTCCGAGTCAAACGTGACATCGTCTGCATCGAGCAAAATTTTGCCCTCATCAATCGAAAAAACCCCGGCAATACCGTTGAAAAGCGTCGACTTACCGGCACCATTGCCACCGATGACGGTCACAAACTCCCCTTCTTTTAGTGAAAGGTTAACCTTCTGAAGTGCTCGTTTCTCATTGATGCTTCCTTGAGCAAACGTTTTGCTGATGGATTTAATTTCTAGCATAAGGCTCTTTCCTCCCTTTCACTATTGATGGTTATATTTGCGTCTCAACATAGAATAGCTATTTTTAAGCACAGGCATGGATAATGCAAGTGCGACAATTATAGCCGAGACAAGCTTGAGGTCCGTCGGAGGCATTCCTAGTTCCAAGGCAAAGGCAATAATCAGGCGGTAGAGAATTGAACCGAGGATAACAGCGACTAATCGGCGAAACAGCGTATTCACTCCGAAAACGGCTTCTCCAATAATCACCGATGCTAGACCGATAACCACCATGCCGATTCCCATGCCCACATCGACAAAGGATTGTTCCTGAGCAATCAAGGCACCTGAAAGAGAAACAAGTGCATTTGAAAGGGCCATTCCAATCAAGATAATTAAATCCGTATTTACCCCTTGGGAACGAACCATTTGGTCATTGTCCCCTGTCGCCCTCAGGGCAAAGCCGAGACGAGTTTTCAAGAAAAGATAGAATAAGAAGAGTACCCCAAGTAGAATGATCACATCGAAGATGAGACGAGCATAATTACCCGGTATGAGCTCTTCCACAAAGCTATACACCGTCGGTTTATTGAGAAGCGGAATATTGGCTTTGCCACCCATTACCTTAAGGTTAATGGAGTAGAGTCCCAGCATCGTTAAAATTCCCGCGAGCAGCGGTTGAATTTTGAGTTTCGTATGAAGAAGACCCGTGACACACCCTGCGCCTCCGCCTGCAATAAAGGCGAGAAGCAGACCCAAAAAGGGATGACCGCTGACACTCATAATCACGGAAACTGCCGCACCCAGGGTAAAACCGCTATCCACCGTTAAATCTGGCATATTAAGCGAACGGAAGGAGAGAAAAACCCCCAGCGCTAAGATTGCATAGATAATTCCCAGTTCTAAAGATCCCTGGAAAGCAGTGAGTGTCATCAGTCTAATCCCCTTTACTTACTTGATTGATTTCTTATTTTCCAAAAATTTGAGCCGCTTGCTTTAGTACATCCTCTGGAAGCTTAATCCCGATCGTATCCGCTGTTTTTTGATTTACATAGATATCCATATCTGTCATAGTCTTCACAGGAATGTCTCCTGCTTTTTTACCCTTTAAGACCTCAACAGCCATTTTTGCCGTTTCTTTACCCAGAACCGTGTAGTTAATACCATAGGTTGCAAGTCCGCCATCCTTAACCATGGAATCCGCTCCGACATAGACAGGAATTTTAGCTGCATTTGCGGTTTGCGCAACAAGGGGCATCGCTGAGGCAATGGTGTTATCAATTGGCGAGAAAATCGCATCTACTTTACCGACTAGAGAATTCATCGCTTGCTGAACTTCAGAGGAGTTCGTAACCGTCGCATTAACAACGGTTATATTGTTTTTCTGAGCATATTCCTTTAAATTGTCGATTACTGATACGGAATTCGTTTCACTGGTATTATACAAAGCGCCAACAGTCTTAACATTAGGTGTAATCCGCTTCGCAAGCTCCATAATCTCTTCAGCAGAGACGCGATCTGAAGTACCCGTAACATTACCGCCGGGGTTATTCATATCCTTCACCAAACCTGAACCGACTGGATCGGTTGCAGCGGAAAAGATAATCGGAATGTTCTTGGTTTCGCTGACAACAGCTTGAGCAGACGGCGTTGCAATGGCGATAATTAAATCATATTTATTATTTACAAACTTTTGAGAAATAGTTTTTAAATTAGATTGATCACCTTGAGCATTTTGATAGTCAATGGTAATATTTTCACCATCTTTGTATCCTTGTGCTGCTAATTCGTTGATAATTGATTCGCGAATCTGATTTAACGAAGGATGTTCAACGATTTGGATGATCCCTATTTTCTTAGGTGCTGAAGAATTCGCTGTATTACTGGATTTTGATTGAGACTGAGTTGTTCCACAGCCTGCCACTGATAATACCAAAGCAAGCATTAAAATCACAGATACCATAGCCGTTAATTTCTTTTTCATTTGAAAAAACCTCCTCTTTCCATTTCAATTCGACGATTCAATGGATTCGGGTCTTCTCTGCAGTTTCGCTCCATCCGCGGAAATGGGCGGAACAGGTTTGTACCAAACTAAAAAATGCCTGTCCTTAAACCTAAATTTAAGGACAGGCATTATAACCTGCGGTACCACCTTAATTGATGCATATCATTTCAATTCGACATATGCATCCTCTTGTGCAGAGTGCCATCACACCCTTAGCCCAATAACGCTGGCTATGCGTCGGTAGCTACTTAAGCATCTTGTACTTTTTCGCTCCGCCCTCAAAGGCCCATTTACCCGCTCCGTTACCTGTCAGGCTCCCACCTACCCTGACTCTCTAAGAAGTTGGTCTTGCGGTTTTACTTCCTCATCAACGGTTTTATATATCATAACATTTTAAAATATGGAATTCAAGGGTTTATGCTATTTTAGTTCACGCTGATTTGTAAACCCTATTCTTGATACTCTTAGCTTCATACATCGCCTTATCCGCCATACCAATCAATTTATCGATAGGCTCCTCGATTCCGGGATGAGAAGTTGCCACTCCGAAGCTTCCGGTAATTTTGATTTGCGAGTCTTCATATACCATAACCAATTCTTCCACACTCTGTCTCATCCGCTCAGCAATCTGATAAGCATCCTGAATTTCTGTATCAGGAAGGCAAATCATAAACTCTTCTCCTCCAAAGCGGCCGATAAAATCATAGGTACGTATTCCTCGGTTCAAGCATTTTGAAAACTGTCGTAAGACGTAATCGCCGGCTAAATGGCCATAAAAATCATTGATTGATTTAAAGTCATCGATATCGACGAGTATCATTGAAAGGTTGGACTGATTCCGCATAGCCCTCGCCAATTCTTCCTCCAGCCGGATCATAAAAGCTCTTCGATTAAGGCAGCCTGTAAGATAGTCAATGCTTGCTAAGGTTTCTGCCTCAATTTTTGCCTTTTTCAACGCTTCTTCCGCTCGCTTCGTTTGGGTAATATCTTGGATCTGAGTGACGAAAAACTTCGGATTTTGACCTTCGTCCCGTACCAACGTAACTGTAGCTTTCGCCCAAACAATGTGCCCTTGTTTATGAATGTAGCGCTTAATGGATTGGAAAGTATCGTACCTACCCAGAAACAAATCACGGATATAGGGCGTATCATTTTCACGATCTTCGGGATAAATGAAGTCTTTATGGATCATATTCATGAGCTCATCTTTAGAATAGCCCACAAGATTGCAATATGAGGGATTAATATCAATATACGATAAGTCAGGTCGTGCAATACACATTCCTAAGGCCGTCTTGTCAAAAGCGATCTCGGTGATCACTGCTTCATCTTGAGCATCCTTAAGAATTTGATTATATCTTCTCTTGAGGATAAAGATATAAGCTATTACGAGAATAATGGTTAAGATTAAAACACCATCTAAAAAGGCATCCCATAAATTCACTTCAACTTCACCTGTTTCTTAAATTTTCCATGAATTAGGTATAATGCCTATATTCTATAATCGTCTGTCAAATCCTTCTATTTTCTATATTTAATTTTTTTCTTTGTTCCTTCATAAAAGCAAACCCAAATACGAAATCGTTTGGGTTTGCTTTACGAGGTGATTTTGCTTGATCCTTGCTCTATTTAATATTTTTAATCGCCATCTCGCCAAACGTTGTCGTTATAATTTTATCATAGGGAGCCGTTTTATTGATAACCCCCGCATCCTGCAAGGCTTTTTGCAAGGTATCTAAGTCTTTCTCTAAGAGAATCGGATCTGTCTTCCACGTATTTTGTTCCTTATAACGTTTGACCACTGCCGTGAGAATTTCGTCATTTGCATCGGGAAATTGAGATTTAATCGCTTTGGCAATTTCTTCAGGAGTATGGCTATCTACCCAAAGCTGCCCTTTATAAATGGCATTCGTAAATTTTTGCACGGTCTGTGGATTCTTCTCGAGATAACTTTTCTTCGCAAAATAAGCAGTATAGGGAACCGGGCCACTTGACTTACCCATCGATGCGACGATGAAGGCCTTTCCTTCCTTTTCCATCTCAGACGCTGTCGGTTCATAAACGATGACATAATCGCCTTGGCCTCCCATAAAAGCACCTGGCATCGCAGCAAACTGCATGGTCGTGTCAATAAATACATCTTTGCCAGGATTCAGACCATTTTTACGTAAAACGTATTGCAGAATAATTTCCGGCATGCCGCCTTTGCGTCCGCCGATGATGGTTTTTCCTTTAAGGTCGCTCCACTTAAAATTGGGATTCGGTTGGCGTGCCAACAGGAAGGTTCCATCCCCATTCGTCAATTGGGCAAATACTACAGAGTGATCTTCTTTTCCTTCGTTATAGACATAGATACTTGCTTCCGGTCCGGCAAAGCCGATGTCCACTTGATCTGTCAGAACAGCCGTCATCACCTTGTCGGCCCCTTGACCGTTTGAGAGCTCAACCTCTAATCCTTCTTCTTTAAAGAACCCTTGAGTCAAGGCTACATATTGCGGAGCATAGAAAATAGAATGGGTTACCTCAGAAAGTTGTACTTTAGTTAGGTTCGTTTGCTTCCCGCATCCGCTTAATACGAGTGACATCCCTAATAGAGCCACGCTAAGTAAGAGTATAAACCGTTTCATGTTAATCCTCCCTTTTAATTTAACTCTAACTCAAAGGCAAAGTCTTTCCCTTTAGCCCCTGTGTTTCACCAGCCACTTTTCCAAGATAACCACACCTTGATACATCAGAGCTGCCGCTACTCCAAGAATGATGACACTGGCCATGACTAAGTCCAACTTAAAGACTTGCCCGCCATAAACGATGAGGTAACCCAACCCCGACTTCGAAACTAAGAACTCACCCACGATGACACCAACCCAGGATAGGCCAACGTTAATCTTTAAAGCATTGATAATGGTCGGTAACGATGCCGGGAGTAAAACTTTAGTGAGGACCTGATATTTTGTGCCGCCGAAGGTCTGAACCAACTTAATCTTTTCTTGGTCAATCGCCAAGAATCCATTGAGTACTTCCATAATCGTCACAATCAAGGAAATAGCTAGAGTCATGACGATGATCGCCGCTGGACCTGCTCCGATCCAGACAATAAACACGGGACCCAGTGCAATTTTGGGCAGGCTATTTAGGATGACAAGATAAGGCTCCGAAACTTTAGATAAAAATTTCGACCACCACAAGATGATAGCGATAATCGTGCCCAAAAAAGTACCCAGCCCAAATCCGACGATCGTTTCCCAACATGTTACGGCAATATGCCCAAATAACGCTCCTTCTTGATAAAGTTGGACGATTGTTTTAATGACTCGGGAGGGTTGGCTTGTAATAAAAGGGTCAATAATCCGCGCATTGGCGAGAATTTCCCATAAAGCAAACGCTACAAAAAGGATGATCAGTTGCGTTAATCGGACCTCCATTTTCTCTCTACGAACGCTCTTTAAAAAATCCAGATGTTCTTTTGATGAGCTCAATCCATTGAGATCAAACATGGACATCCAACTCCTTCCAAATATCCTGGAAGTAATGTCTGAATTCTGGAGCTTCTCTTGAGGCTAAAGGCGTCCTGGGTTCACAACTTAAGTCAATCGAATAAATCTTTTTTACAGTTCCCGGCCGCTTGGATAAAACAACGATACGGTCTGCCATACTGATACTTTCCGAAATATCATGAGTGACTAAAATAGCAGTCTTTTTTTCCTTCCTAATAATGGAATGAATATCCTCATTTACAGCAAGCCGCGTCTGATAATCTAGCGCGGAAAATGCTTCATCTAAAAGTAGAATTTTCGGATCGGTTACTAACGTCCTAATTAGTGCGACTCTTTGTCTCATCCCCCCAGAAAGCTGACTGGGATAAGCGTTACGAAATTCATAGAGCCCATAGGTCTTAAGTAGAGCTATGGCATATTCTTTCGTTTCCGTCGATACATTCTTCTGAATTTCTAGCCCAAGGAGGACATTTTGATAAATGGTCCGCCACTCAAATAGATGATCCTTTTGGAGCATATACCCAATCTGCCGCGAGGCTCCATTGATCTTCTCACCATTAAGCAAGACCCTTCCCGTAGTTGCGGGGAGCAATCCGGAGATTATCGATAAAAGCGTGGATTTGCCACACCCGCTCGGACCAACAATACTTAAAAACTCCCCATCCTGAACAGAGAAATTGATATTTTCAAGAGCTGTTATTTCCTCATCAAGGGATTGATACTTCATTCCGATGTTATGTATCTCTAAAACATCATTCATTCGCACACCCCCCTGTCCCTGCTTCAGAGCGCTTTGTCTGTATTAGTGTATTGAGGCAGGGCCAAATCGGTGAGCCAATTGGAACTGGTTATCTCTGCCAATAGACAGAAAGAGACCCTACGTTCACTTTTCGCGAATGTAGGGTCTCATCTTACTGGCTTTATAAAAGAGTCTAGGGTCGTGTAGCTTTTCCCCTTCGAGGATAAGTCGACTAGGGCTTGAGTTTCGTTCCTCACCTCTAAGCCAAGTCTCCTATATCGCACATCCGTTCACTCAACGCTCTAGGGCTGGCAGCGCCTTTTCCTATCCATGGAGGCGCTTGCACTAGGCACGTCCATGCGCCCGCGACATCAGTCCATCCATGGACAAGTCCTGTGGCGCCGCTAACCCACGGAAGCGTCGTGCGCGATAGCGCCCTTCCGCGAAATCGTTCACTCCTATACGAGAAGCTACGCTTTTGGGTCTTTCATAGCCATTGGTAATCAATTTGCTTAGGATTTACATTTTCGTTTTAATTCGTTCGATGGCTCTTACTGTGTTTTCACGGGTACCAAAAGCGGTAAGGCGGAAGTAGCCTTCGCCATTTGCTCCAAAACCTGCACCCGGAGTTCCCACGATATTGACTTCTTTCATGAGTTTATCGAAGAACTCCCAAGATCCCATATTATCTGGTGTTTTCATCCAGATATAGGGTGCGTTGATTCCGCCAAAGACTTTATAGCCTGCTTGCTCTAAGCCTTCACGAATAATTCGAGCATTTTCCATGTAATAATCGATCGTTTCTTTAACCTGCTTTTGGCCTTCTTCAGTATAGACAGCTGCCGCCGCGACCTGCACAGGATAAGAAACACCGTTAAATTTAGTCGTCTGACGTCTCAACCACAAGGAATTCAAGCTATGGTCTTCCCCTTTAGCATCATATACCTTCACTTCTTTAGGAACAACAGTATAACCACAACGTGTTCCCGTAAATCCGGCTGTTTTCGAGAAGCTTCTGAATTCAACCGCAACTTCCCGCGCACCTTCGATTTCGAAGATACTATGAGGAACATTTTCTTCACGGATAAATGATTCGTAGGCGGCATCAAATAAAATGATCGATTGATTTTCTCGAGCATAATCAACCCATTGTTTCAGTTCCTCTTTGGAAAGGGTCACGCCGCTTGGATTATTGGGGAAACATAAATAGATCATATCGACATGAGTCTGAGGAAGAATCGGTTTCATCCCATTTTCTTCTGTACAAGGGAGATAAACCAGCTTTTCAAATTGTCCCAGCTCATTCGGAAAACCTGTACGTCCAGCCATTACATTCGTATCGACATAAACGGGATAAACCGGATCAGTGACCGCAATTGTGTTATTAACGCCGAAAAGTTCCTGAAAATTAGCCGTATCACTCTTCGCTCCATCACTGATAAATACTTCGTCAGGAGACAGTTTCACTCCGCGCGGGGTAAAGTCATTATCAATAATCGTTTGACTTAAAAACTCATACCCTTGTTCTGGACCATATCCGCGAAAAGTCTCAGCTTGACCCATCTCATCAACAGCTTTTTTCATTGCTTCTACAACTGCCGTGGGTAGAGGCCGGGTCACGTCTCCAATTCCGAGACGGATAATATCTGCCATAGGGTTTTCTTCTTTAAATTGGTTAACCCGACGCGCAATTTCAGAAAACAAATAACTTCCCGGCAACTTTAAATAGTCTTCGTTAACTTGTGCCATAGTCTATGTAACCCCTTTCTTTACCCACGATTTCACTAATATTAAAATTATATTTTTTCGAAGCGTATTTTGCAACTTTTTAGGCGGAGTATACAATATCCCTACTTCACAATATGAACAGGTACTTTTAATTGTTTAATATTACGCTATTAATTCAGCAAAAGGACGCCGAAATGACTGACGGCGTCCTAAGTTCTGCACTTTTAATTTTTCAATCCATTTTATTTGAAATATCGATTGAGTAATCCTAAGAAGGCCTTGCCATGGCGGGCTTCGTCTTTACACATTTCATGGACGGTGTCATGAATTGCATCATAGTTGAGCTTTTTCGCAAGTGTTGCCAGATCTTTCTTTCCTTGAGTAGCGCCATATTCAGCTTCGACTCTTAACTCAAGATTCTTTTTCGTGTCAGCATTAACGACTTCACCTAAGAGTTCAGCAAATTTAGCAGCATGCTCTGCTTCTTCAAATGCAATCCGTTTGTAAGCTTCAGCGACTTCCGGAAAACCTTCACGATCCGCTTGACGGCTCATAGCCAAGTACATTCCAACTTCAGTGCACTCGCCTGTGAAATTCGCTCTTAAACCTTCGAGAACTTCAGGATCAACACCTTGAGCCACTCCGATTTTATGCTCATCAGCCCATTGGCGAGTTCCTTCGACTAATTCAGAAAACTTTTCCTTAGGAGCATGGCATTGAGGGCATTGTTCTGGAGCCTCGTTTCCTTCATAAATGTAACCGCATACTGCACAAACAAATTTTTTCATTAGAAATCCTCTCCTTTTTTTACTTTATTGTTTTTATCTTTGAGGTAAATATAAACGTTGTTTACATGTTTTATTATATTATAATTATTCTAAATGTCAAGCGCCTTTTTAAACTTTTTCATTAATCTTTTCTAAACTGCGGATCGTATTTACTCATTTTAGCCTAATTCTCGCCTAAATCTTCGATAAATCAAGTATAAACTAAATTAAGCATATGAATCAATAGGACGCCGAAATTATATTCAGCGTCCTTAAAATCACCTAATTTAGGTTATCTCCGTCTTATTGAATTATTTGAAGTAACGGTTGAGTAATCCTAAGAAGGCCTTACCATGACGGGCTTCATCTTTACACATTTCATGGACGGTGTCATGAATCGCATCATAGTTGAGTTTTTTCGCAAGTGTTGCCAGATCTTTCTTTCCTTGGGTAGCGCCATATTCAGCTTCGACTCTTAACTCAAGATTCTTTTTCGTGTCAGCATTAACGACTTCACCTAAGAGTTCAGCAAATTTAGCAGCATGCTCTGCTTCTTCAAATGCAATCCGTTTGTAAGCTTCAGCGACTTCCGGGAAACCTTCACGATCCGCTTGACGGCTCATAGCCAAGTACATTCCAACTTCAGTGCACTCGCCTGTGAAATTCGCTCTTAAACCTTCGAGAACTTCAGGATCAACACCTTGAGCCACTCCGATTTTATGCTCATCAGCCCATTGGCGAGTTCCTTCGACTAATTCAGAAAACTTTTCCTTAGGAGCATGGCATTGAGGGCATTGTTCTGGAGCCTCGTTTCCTTCATAAATGTAACCGCATACTGCACAAACAAATTTTTTCATTAGAAATCCTCTCCTTTTTTTACTTTATTGTTTTTATCTTCGAGGTAAATATAAACGTTGTTTACATGTTTTATTATATTATAATTATTCTAAATGTCAAGCGCCTATTTAAACTTTTTCAAATAACTCTCTCAACCTGTAAACTCATAGTACACACAAGGTTATGATAATAAAAGGGCTGCCCTAGAACTTCTAGAGCAGCCTTCTCATAGAACGAAAGTGGAAGGAGAAACCTGTCCCCTCGTTCCACTTTGCTGAATCTCAAGCTCTATTTTTTCTCAAAAGGTAGGCATGTATCTCAATCGCGATTCTTCGTCCTTCTCCCATGGCCATAACCACTGTTGCTGGTCCATGAACAACATCTCCGGCGGCAAAAACGCCTTCGCGGGTCGTCATTCCGTGCTCATCGCTGATCAAGAGCCCTCCCTTATTTACTTCGAAGCCTTCAGAAGTTGAGACAATTCGAGCAAAAGGACGCTGCCCGATCGCTATATAGACTATGTCTGCAGGAAGGATAAAGCTTTCCTCTTCTATAAGCCTTAGTTGTCCATTCTCCATTACTTCAGTAGGTGCGCACTTCACTCCAGTGATGTCTTCCTCACCCAAAATCTCCAGAGGTGCAATGAAGGGGATAATCTTAACCCCTTCAGCAACTGCCTCATCCCGCTCCTTATCGCGAGCCGTCATTTGGTCAATCCCTCGACGCGCAAGAACCGTAACCTCAGCCCCCAACCGGCAGGAAGTTCGAGCTGCATCCATTGCTACATTACCTGCACCAATCACGATTACTTTATCGCCCTGTTTAACCGGTAATTCATTTTCAGGCAATTGCCCTAGCTTATAGAGATTGATCATTTGCAACGCATAAATCGCAGACATAACTCCATTCGCATCTTCCCCTGGTATGTTGAGCTTTCGGGGTAGACCCGCACCGGTTCCTATAAAGACGGCTTGAAAACCCATCGTGAAAAGATCATCTAAGAGTAAGTCTACACCGATTAAGGTATTTAATCGGAACTCAACACCAAGATTTTTGATCTTTTCGATCTCATGCCTGACGACTTCCTTAGGTAAACGATATTCTGGTATTCCGTAAAGAAGAACGCCACCCGGTTCTGATTCTCCTTCAAAGACCGTTACAGCATATCCTAACTGAGCTAACTGAACTGCCGCTGCTAGCCCGGCAGGACCAGAACCGATAACGGCGACGGCGCCCATCGTTGAGACCACTTTTGTAAACTCAACATCTTTCCCCTGCTCGGCGATAAACTGTTCGAGCTTACCGATGCGAAGAGCCTTCCCTTTCCGAGCTAAGATGCAACCTGCTTCACATTGCTTTTCTTGAGGACAAACTCGTCCGCAAACAGCAGGTAAATAACTATGACGATAAATGGCATCAAGGCCTGTCTCATAACTTTCTTCTTTGATCGCTTTTATAAATTGTGGAATAGCATTATTCACAGGACAACCCTTGCGACACGTCGGCTTTTTGCATTGAAGGCAACGTGAGGCCTCAGCTAAAGCTTCTTCTTTGCTAAACCCTGGTTCAAATTCAAGTTGATTTTCCACAAGTATCCCCTCTATTTCTATTTTTGATCTTATTATTTATTTAGATTCTTATTATATATAGAATTCTAAAATCTATAAATTCTCTATGATTATAGCATACTTGTTTCAAAATTGGCGTGTATACATGCAGTCAAGTTTCTCCAAGTGAAACAGCAAGACATTTTACCTTACAAAAAACGGAATGTAACACAGACCATACCCATAAAAATAGGAGCTGCCATCTTTGATGACAACTCCTATTTTTTAAAACGGATTTACTTCTCCTCTTATCCTCCAATGATCGGCGAAATACCACAGGCGTAGAAGAGATAACGACCCATAAATTCTCCAGCTATAACTAGGACTAGCGCCAGGATAATTGCACTCACAGGAAAGCTTTGCGCCTTGTTCCCCTGTTTTCTCAGCAGATAAACCAGCAATACTGCACCAAGCACCGAGAGAAGGGCTCTCAAGATCAGCATCCCCATATTTCCTGTTAGGATCTGGGCTGATGCTTCAGCTGTTACGCCACCCGCCTTTAGACTGGATAGGTAAATAGGAAAATAAGCAAGAGGTAAAGCAACTGCTGCAATACCAATATAGCTTACTGTCGATAGGGCCTTGGTCACGGATTCGGAAAGACTCCCCTTCATCCCCAACCCAAAGGCACTAACAGCTCCTAAAACGCCCATTGCAAAGGTTGCTCCGAAAAAAGCGATATACGTGTTCGTATTGTCCCAAGCCGGACGAACTGACGAACTATAGATATGAGCCATACTAAAAATCGCCGCTAATCCTACAAGGGCTGTGACCCAGCCCAAGGCCTTACTTTCTTTCCCTTTACGTGATAGCCACCAAGAGACAATCCAAAGGGCGAAGAAACCGCCCGTCGTTAAAATCTCACGGCTCAACCAGGAAGATGCGAGATTCAAGATGGAACGCGGAGCCCCTAAGGGATCCCCCAAGTGAAATACGGAAAAAATTAAGGCTAACACCGTAACTGGGCCCACTACCGTAAAGCCAAAGCTCAGTGCTTTTGAAGCTTGAGAATCTTGATTCCCGATGAACGTTTTAAGAACCATGAGAATAATAAACGTACCGATACTTAGCTGTGCTAAGAGTGTAAACGTCATTAAGGGCCACTCTTCGGCAAATATCATTTTTCCTTACCTCCTTACACTTAATGAGGATACGATCTAGTGTTTCTTAACATTAATAATAAGATTGGGATGAGTCGTTGCAGAGCTAGGTAGACCAGGCGCATCCGCATTTGTGCCATATTTCTGACGAAGTTCAACGATATCGCCAAATTCTAAACACCGCATCACACACGCATCAACGCAGGCCGGATTTTCCCCTTTAGCGACTAAGTCTGAACACCCATCACATTTGCCCACTTTACCTTCATCCTCTTTATATTGAGGAGCTCCATAGGGGCAAGACCAAGTGCAAAGACGGCAACCAATACACTTAGCATGGTCATGGATTACAATGCCATCTTCTTTCCGCTTTTGGAGAGCACCTGTAGGACAGTTTTCAACACACTTCGGATTTTCGCAATGATTACAGCTAATCGAAAAATGCGCGCGGTGAGGGTTGGGGAATTTGCCGATTTCGATATCATAAACTCGGCGATAGCGCGGTCCCACTTTCAAATTGTTTTTATCCTTACAGGCCACCTGACATGCCTTACACCCGATACAACTGGTTTGATCATAATAAAAGCCTTTTTGTGCCAATGTCATTCACTCCTTTCTAGAGAACAATCCGCAGCGGCCATTTGCTATCTTCTTCAAGGGGGGTTCCCGTCCATTTTTCAATTTGACAAAGGGTGGAGTTCCAGCCTCCGATCCCTTGCCCTGTTGTGATTGGACCGGTCAGCATGTTATCTGATCCCGCTTTATCAACTTGATTTTTCTCATCCATTTCAACCCAGGCGCCATGAGGAAGACCTACAACGCCCGGCATAAAGCATTCCGTTACATGAGCAGGACGTAAGGTTTGACCATGACTACTCTTCAGAAGGACTGTGTCCCCTTCTTTAATTCCCCGTTCTTCAGCATCTTTCGTAGATATGAACACAGGGTTCGGCCAAGCTTCCCGCAACCAGGGGATATTATTAAGAATACTGTGGGAACGTCTCAGATAGTGCGGATTGATAACTTGGAGAGGGTAATCACCTTTAACTTGACCCTTGAAATCTTTAAAGGTCGCTTCGTAACCCTCAACTGCCGGACTATACGTGGGGATAGGTTTAATCTCGGTAAATCCTTTGCTTTTCACAAAATCAGCTAAAGCTTGACAATGAATCTCTAGTTTACCACTCGCTGTTTTCAATGGATTAGCCACAGGATCTTTGACGAAGTTTTCGTAGGCGATAAACCCTAGATTGTCACCTGGTTTACGTTCGACTGTGTAAACTCCTTTTTGTTTTAATTCTTGATACGTCATCCGACCTTGTTGGGGTTTACCCGTTGCTCCGATTTCTTGAATATCCGCCTCAGTCAGCGTGACTAAAGGCTCCATCGTTTTACCATCCGAAGCTACAACTTTAGCACCTGCAATTTGATTAAAGAATTGCTGTTTTTCATTAACGGGTAAAATCTTAGAGGCATCAAGGCCAAGGCGCTTCGCCAGCTCTTGTGCAATCCACATTTCACTCTTAGCTTCATATAGGGGTTCAGTCACTTTGCGCCAGAACACAAGACTCTCGCGATTGATAAACGATCCAAACCCACCTACTTTTTCCCACTCGGTGATAATTGGGAGGACGACATCAGAATATTTACTATTGGTCGTCAAAAAGTGGCTGACGGAAAGTACAAATTCAACTTTGCGATGCGCTTCAATCCCTAAAGATTGCGCCGATCGTGTCTGAAGGTGAGATTCATAGCCATGATAGATCATCTGAATATTAACATCTTGAATTTTTTGATAGCCTGCGGTGTATTTACCCTCTAAAGTGGCCTTCCACATTTCAATATCATTGATTGTTTCTTTAATTGGATTAGCAATAGGCGGTAATCCTGCTGCTCCCGGAGTAACAAGGCTAGGTCCGCCATTCGCTGTTGAATAATGACAGCTGACCCCTGTCATGCAGCCTGATTTACCTATGTTCCCTGTCATTGCGCCAAAGGTCATGAACATTTGCGGCCAAGAATCCGAATTTTGAATACGTGCAGCTCCCCATGCTGTGAGTAAGGCGACACGCTCTGTTTTCGCAATTTGAAGCGCCAATTCACGAATTGTAGCAGCTGACACACCACTAATTTGTTCAGCCCATTCAGGAGTTTTCGGTGTATTATCATTGACCCCTAAAACATAGTCCTTAAAGTTATCTTTCGGATCAGCTCCAGCCGGCATATGATCCATATCGAAGCCCACTGTGTACTTATTAAGAAAATCCCAGTCAATCAGCGGATTGGTTGTTGGGTTATCTTCCTTCAGCAGCGCATACGCCATACCCAAAAACATAGCATGGTCCGTTCCCGGATGAATCGGTACCCACTGGGCATCTAAGATTTCAACGGTATCTGAGAAGGAAGGATCGATGACTACAAATTTGGCACCGGCTTTTTTCGCTTGCAAGTAATGGTACGTCGGATTGCCAGGAGCACTCCAGGCTGCATTACCTCCCACAATCACGATCAGTTGTGAATTACGCAGATCCATTCGGTCGTTGATGCTTTGTATAAAAAATCCTTCAGCCATACCGAATTTTTCAGGTCCCCAACGCCAAGACCCCCAAGAAGAAGTTCCCCAGGAACCAATATAGCCACCGGCCAAAGAAAAGGCACGACCAAGATCACCTGCATTCGAAGCAAAAATTCCCCGATTGGTGTATTTCTCCTGAATACGTTTGAACTCACTAGCGACAATATCTAAAGCCTCATCCCAGGAAATACGGACCCACTCATCCTTGCCTCGTAATTCCTTTTTACCGCCGCCTGGCTCCCAATTTTTCCGCTTCATAGGATATTTCAAACGATCGACACCAAAGACTTGCATCCGTTGTGAACGGCCTCGGTTACAACCGCGTTGTTGCGGATAATCCGGAGAATCCGGATGAGTGTCATCTGTCTTTTGACGAACAACCACACCTTCCACCACATAAGCCTTGTTTGAACAACGTCCACCGCAATTATGCCAACAGGCTGCAGGGATCCATTCCCCTTCTTTATTGGCCAAATTTGCCGCTGCCGTAGTCGAATCTACTTTGGTCAGTCCGCAGCCCGGAAGTGTAATTGCTGCTGCCGCACCGGCCGATAAACCGAGAAAAGACCTTCTGTTCATCGAGTAACTTTTTGCCTTCTCAATGAGATTTGCCACGTAAATTCACCTCCAGTTATTTTGAGACACTTTCATAATCCATATCTAAAAGCTCTACTAGAGCTTCAAGATCTAAAGTGAGATAACCGTTAAGAATCTTAGCCATTCCTGGATAGAAACTCAGGTTTGAACTATCCAAAATTTTTGCAGTCAGCTCAGGAACCCACTTCAATAAATGCTCTTGCAAAAAGGTTTTTTGATCGGTCAGGACTTTCCTTAGTCCCATGAAATCCTGATGTTGCAAATAATTCAAAGAGAGTTCGCTGAGTTGGTACATAAAATCCAGTTCTAAGCCTAAATGGTCATCAGCTTCTTGTCGGAAATACTTAGGCAAGAATTGATATTCTAAATAAGCGTGTCTAACCTTAAGCGTTTGTTCTTGAAAAAGGAGCCGTTCTTTGTTCAAATAAGCTGATTCCCAAAGGGGAGCAGGCAACTTATCCGGCCCAATAAACAGGCGTGTATAATCCCAGAGCAAGTCATTGTATTCTTTTTCACTTTTTAGATCATGCTCTTGCAAAAATACAGCGATTTGGGCAATTCCCTCATGAATCTCTTCATTTTCCTCCGCAAAGGGAAACTCTTCTGTAAATTCTTTGTCCATAATGAGGTTCAAAAACTCTTTCGTGGGTTCTTCTAAGAAGGTTCTCCTCAATATGTCATAAACAAGAACTCGCATTTCTAACAAAGGTTGAGCTTTTGAGCCGTTTTCTTGGTTCATTGGTAACACCCCCTTTTCATGTCCATTATTGCACAAAGCACTTTGTACACAGATACAAAAATAATGTCGTTTTTTTGTATAAAAAAGCACCTCGCTGAGCGAAGTGCGTTTAACTATTCTTTAACCAATATCTTTTCTTCGGCCTAGCTGGATAAAAACGAATCGAGGGCTTCGTCAAACGAATGTCTGGAAACCCGTCCACCGTAGCTACAGTATCCGCCTTTAAATCTATGCTGAGATCCAACACTTGAAGAGCACCTGTCGGGCAAGCAGTGACACAAGCAGGGAGTAAACCGGCTTTTTGGCGCGCAATACAGTAGTTGCATTTACTGGTTCTATTCTGAACTGGATCAAACTGAGGAGCATGATAAGGACAAGCTGAAACACAAGTCTTACATCCCGCACAGCGGTTGGGATCAATGAGGACTATGCCATCCCGTCTTTTCGTATACGCATGTTGAGGGCAAACCCTGAAGCACTCTGGGCTAGCACAATGATTACAGGAAATGGACAAATACGTTCCATCTCTGTTCTCTGTAACTTTCCGCCACTGCACCCCACTCGCTGTCTTATTTTCATTCTTGCAGGCCAATTCACAGGAATGACAGCCGATACAACGATCCACATTGAAAAGAAATCCTTTCGTACTTAACATGGCTTATCCTCACATCCCCTCTCTCTTAAAACCCCTTTCGACTTCGACCCAAGCATCATAATAAGCTGCACCCCTTGACCCCGCGTATTGAGTACCCATATCTGCAGATTGCTTTGCTAATAGTTGATTGACTGAGTCTTTACCACTTTGGGCAATCACAATAACCCCTTGTGGAATGCGATCATTCAACTTCACTTTCCGTTGACAATTTCCCCAGTCATTAAAAACAGATACACTCTCTTTCTCCTTTATACCTCTAATCTCCGCATCATAAGGATTCATTTCCACGACTTCCGCCCCTTGATCCTGGCTCAACCAAGAAACAGTTCGATATTGGGAATGAATTCGAAACAAGCTCTGCGGAGTAAGAAGACGTAAAGAATATAACGAATTCTTTCCCTGCTCTAGAAATCTAGCCAAAGCAGGAAGTTGATGTTCCTTTGCTTCTGGAGAATAGAGTTTCAATTTCCCCATCTCCGTCTGAAAACCTTGATCATACCCAATCCCTTCCGAAATCTTAAGTTTGCGCGGACCCTGAAGGAGTTCTTGCCACTCAGCTATCCCTAGCCTTTCAAGAATTTCTGGTGTGAATTCAGCAGCGATCCAATCTAAAGCTGTGAGTTGATCAGGAAAGCTCGAGAAATTAGGCTGGAGCTTATTTAACACCTTCGTCAAACTTCGAGCGATCTCCAAGTCACTTTTGGCTTCAAAAAAAGGAGGAATTGCTTTCTGATTGATCGCAATCCATTGATGCCAGTAACTTTGGTGTAGATCATACTCTTCAAAGGGGCTCGCCGCGGGTAGAACAATATCCGCTTGGGCTGTCGTTTCATTCATAAATAAATCCACCGCCACGACGAGTTCTAATTGATTCAAGAGTTTCTGCCAATTCTGCTGATCTTGATCCTGACTAAGCGGATTTCGACCCGCAATCCATAAGAATTTTAACGGAGGATCGGTTAAAGCTAAGGCCTCTTGTGCAAAGGAATTAATATCGATGCTCCGCTCGATGATCACTTCTTGATTCATCGGTCTCGGGAAATTCAAAAGGCCATTCTTAAAGACGTCATCCATTAGATTATTATAGTAAAGCCCGCCGCCCTTTAGCTCATGGTTACCACTGAGGGCCACTAAAGCATCGATGCAGCGTATATTTTGCCCTCCATTTGAATACCGTTGGAGACCAAATCCTACCCATGTGGCACAGGGTTTTTCCTTATAAAAAGACGATAAATCATAAATTCCCTCTTGGGGTACCCCCGTTACCTTACTCGCCTCTTCAAGGGTCACCTTTTCTTGAAGATAACTCTGAAAAGACTCCCAGCCGTAGATGTTTCCACCGAAATACTCTGGGTTAAGCTTTCCTTCTTCGAGAAGAATCTTAAGCACTGCCATAGCGAGTAACCCATCTGTTCCCGGGTTAATTTGAAGATAGATATCCGCTTGGGCAGCTGAAGGAGTGTACAAGGGATCAATAACCAGAATCTGAGCACCTTTGTCCCGGGCTTGATTAATAAAATTCCATTGATGAACTGCCGTTCGTGCGGGATTAACCCCCCAGAGAACGATTGCTTTCGATTTCGCCATGTCTTCAGGATCATGGAAAATGAGCTGTCCGCGATTGTAAGCTACAGCATCACTCCCCGCAGCTAAGCAAGCATTGCCAGAGAGCTTGGTATGGGAGCCTAAGCCTCTAAACATGCCCTCTGTCGCATTATGAAGTACTCCTAAATTTCCTGAAAATTTATTATAAGCACAAGCCAAGGAAGATCCATAGCGGTGATGAAGCTCGAGAATCTTATTTGCAATATCCTCCAAAGCTTCTTCCCAACTTATGCGATACCAATTTCCTGACCCTCTTGGGACTTGTCTTAACGGATGACGTAAACGCTGGGGACTATAAACATATTCTGTATAGGCATACCCTTTAGCACACAGCTTACCTTGAGTATAGCCATGATGAGGATCTCCTTCTACTTTAATTAAACGTCCATTCTGCACATGCGATATTAATCCACACGTCTCATAGCAATTGCGCGGGCAGATACTCAAAAACATCTCATTCTCTTTCTTGATATCGTCTTTATCCATTGACTGCTCCTCTTAGATCCTCATAAATAGCAACCTAAAGCTTTTGTAAATATTTTATCTTAAAGGCAACCATGAAAGACAAAATCGTATCAAAGTCCTTAATGTCAATCTCTAAGACTTCTTCAATTCGCTTTAGCCGGTAGCGAAGAGTATTCGGATGCAAGAAAAGGGCTTCAGCCGTTTCCTTCAGGTCACAACGATTCGCAATATATTTTTCCAAAGTCTCCATCAACTCATTCTTCTGGGACTTATCGTATTGTTCTAAAGCCTCAAGCGTCTCCCCATAAAACGCTTCTAATTCCTGCCGATCATGATTATAAAGAATTCGCGCTATGCCCAAGTCCCTAAAAAAAGAAGTATGATTTTGATCGTTAAGCAAACTGCCTAATTTTGAAGCGACTTTTGCTTCTTGATAGCTCCGAAATAGCTCTGTTGGGTTGGTATACTTCTTTCCTATTCCCACTCGAACCTCGCGTGAGTTTAGGTGTTCTTCGCTCAAAGCCCTCATTTTATTAATGATCATCTTGAAAATTGCTTTTCCCTCATGATAATCTTTATTCTCCAGGGGTAGAGCAAGAACAACCTCTTCATTCTTCTGAAAAAGGATAGCCTTCATATCCAAAGCTTCGATCACCGTTTGGACTATTTCACAAAGTATTTTAAGAAGATGTCGATCTGTAGAATAGAGTTCAAAGTCTTCTAGCTCAAATACAGCCACAACCTGGGGTAACTGGAGGTCCCACCCCCAAAATTTACCCCGGGTAATGATCTCTGCAGGATCATCCATGTTACCATAGAGCAAATCAAAAAGGAAAGCATCTCTGTATTGTCGGTTGCTCTCGAGCAGCTCCTCTTGTTTTTGGAGTTCTAAGACACAAGCGACTCGGGCTTGATGAGCCACCGTCTTGATCTGACTATTCTCATCCAATCCCGGCTCGCAAACCAAAAGAAAACCCCATCTTTTCTCCGCATTACTGAGTTCACAAACAAGAACTTCAACCTCCTGCTCCCCTATGAAGATTTTAGTTCGATCTGGAATGGGTACAACCATCGCCATTTTGAGCAGTTTCCCTTGGCTAAAATCCTCGTTAGAGATTGTGGAGACAAGCACACGATGAGAGGGATTAATAATGAGTACTTCTTTTTTCAAAAACGTTGATATGTGTTGAGCTAGTTCCCTTAGTCCACCACCCGATACGAGCTTATCTAATAGTTCATTCTGAAAATTTAGCAGCTCATCCATTATCCTAAATCTCCTCTTCTTTATTAGAAAGAATATTTGAGCCATCTCACTAAGATTAACTCTATTATACTCATGAAAATGGAAATAGCCAGTACTTAAGAGTACTGGCTATTGCTCTAAGGATATCTGATTATTTTGCGACTTCAACATTCCCCTCAAGTCCTATTTCTGAAGCGACCTTTTTCATTCCTTCGATGGTCTGCTCAATAACATAATCCAACTCCATATTCAGCATGGAAGCTCCATTTTCGATGACCTCACGGTTAACCCCTTCGGCGAAGCTCTTCTGCTTCCATTTCTTTTTAACGGATTTTACGGTTAAATCAAAAAGGCTCTTGCTCGGTCTAAGCAACGCCGTTGCTGAAATAAGCCCGGTCAGTTCATCAATCGTATAAAGAACTTTTTCTTGAGGTGTAATCGGTTCAACATCACTGCAAAGCTTATAGCCATGACTTTCAATTGCCCGAATGAAGGACTCTGGCCACTTTCTCGGTTCAAGAATAGTCCTCGTTTTATGACAATGCTCTTCCGGATACATCTCGAAATCGATATCATGTAATAAGCCGATGATTCCCCACTCTTCAACGTCTTCCTTAAGCAAAGCTGCAAAATGACGCATAACGGCTTCAACGGTCATCGCATGTTTGATGAGACTCTCACTTTTGACATATTCGTGGAGAAGCTGTTCTGCAGCTACTCGGTCATGCCCCTGCTCTAGTGGCATTAAAATTCCTTCTTTCTTTTATTGCTTATATTATTTGACCTTACTCGATTTCGTTGACATTGTATGGTGTTTCCTGATAGACATAATAATTGAGCCAGTTGGCAAAGAGTAGATTGGAGTGGCTTCGCCATTTGACGATCGGAGGTTGTTTCGGATCATCATCAGGAAAGTAATTCTGCGGGATATTAATAGGAAGACCGCCGGCGACATCCCGGTCATACTCAGCTTTCAAGGTAAGAGGATCGTATTCTGAGTGTCCTGTCACAAAAATTTGACGACCGCCTTTCGTCGCGATCAGATAAACTCCAGACCCCTCAGATTCTGATAAAATCTCTAGCTCTGGAACCTTTTCGATGTCTTCCCTGCGAACTTCTGTATGCCTGGAATGAGGAACATAGAAAATATCATCAAAGCCCCTCATAAGTCTAACATGCTTATGATTAAGCGTATGCGGAAAAACGCCAAACATTTTTGCGTTTAGCGGATACTTCGGCACCCCAAAATGATGGTAGAGCCCTGCCTGCGCCCCCCAACAGATATAGAGGGTTGAATAAACATTGTGTTGGCTCCAGTCCATAATCTTCACGAGTTCAGACCAGAAATCAACCTCTTCAAAGTCCATTTTCTCAATTGGCGCGCCCGTAATAATCATGCCGTCAAATTTTCGATTCTTAATATGATCATAGGTTTCGTAGTATTTAACCAGATATTCTTCCTGTGTATTCTTAAAATTATGGGTTTCAGGATAAAGCAGAGTAATATCAACTTGTAAAGGAGAATTACTCAAAAGCCTTAAAATCTGCGTTTCCGTCACAATTTTATCGGGCATGAGATTTAAAATAACAATGCTGAGCGGACGAATATCTTGGTGAGCTGCTCGCCCCTCATTCATTGCAAAAATGTTTTCTTGGTTTAAGATCCCTAGTGCTGGCAGTCCATCGGGTATATTAATCGGCACAAAACTATCCCCTTTCATTAGTCGAAAAAAATAAAACCTCTTTCATAAGAAAGAGGTTTATTCGCAATACTTCCTCTCTCATCTATCAATGTTTCCATCGCAGGAATTGGCACCGCTGTATTACAAAATACCGGTTGCCGGGTTTCATCGGGCCAGTCCCTCCACCACTCTTGATAAGAAGTTGAATTCATGATTCATATTCAGTTAACCAACGAAACTATACTATAACATTTATAAGTTTTAGTCAACTATTACCCGATAGATCTGCCGTTAGTTTAACTCATGAATGAATAAGCCGCTTCTCAGCTTCGGTTCGAACCAAGTCGACTTGGGTGGCATCAAGAGCCCTGCATCGGAAACGTCAAACAGCTCAACAATTGAAGTGGGATACATCGAAAAAGCCAGCTTCATATCCGTATTCGCTCTTTTTTCGAGTTCTTTAAGTCCTCTGATGCCGCCCACAAAATCTATTCTCTTATCCGTTCGGATGTCTTTTATATTAAGAATAGACGTTAAAACATGATTCTGAAGCAAGGAGACATCGAGTCCTTCAACGGGATCGTTAGACCGGATCTCTTCCTTGGCGGTTAACTTATACCAGGCACCTTCTAAGTATAAACCGAAGGTTGCTTTAGCAGTCGGCTTATAAGGCTCTTGCCCTATTTTCTCAACAGCAAAGGCTTTGGCGACCTCATTTAAGAATTCGTCGGGAGTATACCCATTTAAATCTTTAACCACCCGATTATAATCTAAAATCATCAATTGATCATGAGGGAAAAGCACCGACAGGAAGAAATTGAATTCCTCATCTCCCGTATATCCCGGATTAGCCTCTCTTCGTTTTAAGCCCACCTTCACTGCTGATGCAGCCCGGTGATGGCCATCAGCAATATAGATATTTTGGATATTTTTAAAACCCGTCTCGATGGTTACGATCTCTTTTTCTTGATCGATCTTCCAGACCGCATGTCGAATTCCATCAGGAGCGACAAAATTGTATAAAGGAGTCCCCTGCTTCACCTTATCCACAACATCGTTGATGATTTGTTGAGAGCGATAGGCCAAAAAAATCGGTCCGGTTTGTGCATTACATATATCCACATGGTTGATGCGATCGACTTCTTTATCCTCTCTCGTTTTCTCATGCTTTTTGATGACATTATTAAGGTAATCATCAATTGCTGAACAACCGACTAAACCCGTCTGAGAACGGCCGTTCATCGTTAATTCATAGACATAATAACAATTCTTGCCTTCTTGAACCAAGATTCCTTCTTCTCTCATTTGCTGAAGGATATCTCTTGCTTTTTCATAGACCAATGCATCATAAGGGTTGAAATCCGGAGTAAACTGAGTCTCTGCTCGGTCCACTTTCAAAAAGGATAAGGGCTCTTTTAAAACTTCTGCTAACGCTTCTTCACGATTATAAACATCATAGGGAAGTGCTGCCACTTTACTGGCAACATCCTCGCGCGGTCTTACGGCATTAAAAGGTCTGAACGTAGCCAAAATAACTCCTCCATTTACTTATCTAGCACATCTTACTTAATAACTCTTACCTTCAAAACGCCATCAATTGCTTCCAGTTTTTTAATCATTTGATCCGCGGTCGGGGATTCAATATCGATCATGGTATAGGCCCATTCTCCTCGACTCTTATTGATCATATCGGAAATATTGAAGTTTTCTTTAGCCAATGTCGCGGTAAATTGACCCAGCATATTCGGCGTATTTTTGTGGTTTATAGCAATCCGTCCTGCTTGAGCACATACTCCCATGTCACAAGCCGGATAGTTGACTGAGTTCTTGATATTCCCATTTTCGAGGTAGTCCCTTAACTGGTTCACAGCCATGATTGCACAGTTATCTTCAGATTCATTGGTCGAGGCGCCTAGATGAGGAATCGCGATGACCCCTTCCACATCCACCATCTTAGGAGTGGGGAAATCGGTGATGTAACGACCGACCTTTCCGGTTTTTAAGGCTTCAATCATATCCTCCTCATTAACCAAAGAATCTCTGGAGAAGTTGAGGATTTTAATTCCCTCTTTCATGATATCAAAAGCTTCTTGATTGAACATTCCTTTAGTCGAATCAATTGAAGGTACATGAACCGTAATATAATCACATTCTCTAAAGATCTCGTCGAGAGACTGGGTATGCTTAATATATTTGGAAAGTTTCCAAGCCGCATCCACGGAAATGAAAGGATCATATCCGTAAACTTCCATCTCAAGCTTGTTCGCTGCATTAGCGACTAGAACCCCAATTGCGCCAAGACCAATGACTCCCAGCTTTTTCCCTTTGATTTCCGTTCCAGCAAACTTCGATTTTTTCTTTTCAACAAGTTTAGCAACCTCTGGGTCATCTTTAACCGAAGTTACCCAATTCACGCCCCCGATAATGTCGCGAGAAGCTAAGATTAGGGCTGCCATGATGATTTCTTTTACTCCATTGGCATTCGCGCCAGGTGTATTAAAGACAACAATCCCATTTTCTGCACATTTATCAAGCGGGATATTATTCACCCCTGCCCCAGCGCGTGCAATCGCGGCTAAGGACTGAGGTAACTCTAAATCATGAATACTGGCACTTCTAACGAGTACAGCATCTGCGTCATTGAACTCATCGACCAGCTGATAGTTATCCGAAAATAAGTCTAATCCTACATTGGCGATATTATTTAAACAATTGACCTTAAACATTTGCATCTTCTCCTCTTTTCATCATTGAGCTTCTTATTCTCTTATTGATTTTCCACTTCAAACTTCTTCATAAATTCGACTAAGGCCTTAACCCCATCCATTGGCATTGCATTGTAGATACTTGCTCTCATCCCGCCAACTGTTCTGTGTCCCTTTAGGTTTTCAAAGCCAGCCGCTTTCGCTTCTTTAACAAATTTAGCATCCAATTCTTCCGAGCCCGTGACAAAAGGTACATTCATTAAAGAGCGATCCTTTTTAACTACAGTCCCTTTAAACATTTTACTGGCATCAAGATAATCATAAAGAATTGCTGCTTTTTCTTCATTTCTCTTTTTCATGGCTTCGAGGCCGCCTAGCTTCTTAACCCACTTAAATACCTTGCCGCAAATATAAATGCCGTAAGCTGGCGGAGTATTATAAAGCGAATCATTATCAGCATGAGTTTTATATTTCAGCATCGTTGGGGTTCCGGGCAAAACGTCATCGGTAATGAGATCTTCGCGAATGATAACAACAACCACTCCTGCTGGTCCAATATTCTTTTGAGCACCTGCGAAAATAAGACCGTATTTAGTCACATCAACAGGTTCAGATAAAATATCGGAAGACATATCGGCCACTAAGATTTTATCCCCTGTCTCAGGCAACTCATTATATTTTGTGCCATAAATTGTATTATTGTGACAGATGTAAACGTAGTCAGCATCCTCAGAGATTTTCAAATTTTTCAGGTCGGGAATATAAGTAAAGGTCTTATCTTCCGAAGAAGCAATGACATTGACCTTACCATAGATTTTCCCTTCAGCGATTGCTTTTTTGGCCCACTGTCCTGTTTTTATATAATCAGCAACCTTATTTTTCATTAAGTTCATAGGAATCATCGCGAACTGCTGAGAGCCGCCTCCTTGAAGAAACAAGACTCTGTAATTATCGGGAATATTCATCAAATCTCTTAAATCTTTTTCAGCATCCTGAATGATTTGTTCGAATGCTTTAGAACGATGACTCATCTCCATCACAGACATCCCTGTATCCTTGTAATCTAACATTTCCTCTCCTGCTTCTCTAAGCACCTCTTCGGGTAATACCGCTGGTCCTGCTGCAAAATTAAATACTCTTTTCATTTAAATAGCCTCCCTATTCCTTTTTATGTGAAAAAAAAGCAAAACCCACCCCAGTATTGGGGCGGGAATTTTCCGCGGTGCCACCCAAGTTCTGACCAATTATAGGTACATGTATAGGGACGCCTGAAAATAAACAAACCCCTCATCCCAAATAGGGACGAGAGGTATTCCCGCGTTGCCACCCATGTTGCCGTAACGGCCAACTCTTGTCCGCGCTATCGGGCGGAACCCGTCACAATTCATCATTGGCCACTCCAGGATGGAATTCTTCAGCCTGTTAGACTGACTTGCACCGACCGTCAGCTCTCTAACTAACAAAAACTTTGAACTTCCCTTCATCGTGTTAAAGTTTAAAGCATTTCCTGTTGTTGAAATTGATTCTAATCCTTAATCAGAGAGATGTCAAGCATCTGTTATAATATTTTTTCAAAAAGTTAATCTTTATTATTACACATTTTACATTAACGGAGCAAAAGCTCGTAAAACAATACGACCTAACCGGGTATACCATTTGACTGACCGGCAATCCTCAAGCGTAATGACTTGGCTTTGTTCTAAGGTTTTTAAGAAATCTTCCTTTACTTCAAAGATACTTTTCGTCTGATAGAGCCAAACTCCGCATTCAAAATGCAAAAATAAACTTCGGTAATCAAGATTGATCGTTCCAACGACTCCTAGCTCATCATCTACAGCAAACGATTTGGCATGATTGAAGCCTGGCGTATACTCATAGATTTTTACACCGCTTTCCACAAGGATCTCATAGTTTGCCCGAGTTACAGCATGAACGTACCATTTATCCGGGATATGAGGAGTCACAATGCGGACATCGACACTTCGCTTGGCCGCTGAGCTCAGTGCGGTAATCATCTCTGTGTCCAAAATAAGATAAGGCGTGTTGATATAGACATAACGCTTCGCATTATTGATCAGATTGAGATAGATGGTTTCACCTATGGATTCATCATCTAAAGGACTATCCGTAAACGGCTGAACATATCCATCAGAAGAAAATTCTTCATCTTGCTGGGTCAAGGGCCGAAATCGTTCATAATCCTCCTCTGTTTTTCTATGGTAATTCCAGAGTGACAAGAACATCACGGTAAAACTCCAGACACCCTCTCCTTGGATGATAATAGAAGAATCTTTCCAATGTCCATACTTCTCATAGACATTGATGTATTCATCCGCAAGGTTGATTCCCCCGGTAAACGCAGTACAGCCGTCAATCACGGCAATTTTACGATGATCCCGATTATTCAAGTGGGCGGACAAGATCGGAACAAATCGATTAAATACACAACACTGAATTCCCATTTTCTCAAGATGCTTATCATAGTCATACGGCAAGGTGAAAAGACACCCCACATCATCATAAATGACACGAACATCCACGCCTTGCTTGACCTTTTCGACAAGTATCTCAAGAATTGAATTCCACATTACCCCTTTTTCAATAATAAAATACTCTAGGAAAATATAGTGTTTCGCTTTCTTTAGTTTCTCAAGGAAACGTTCATACATTTGTTCTCCGGGTGACAAATATTCTGACGTGGTATTTTTATAAACCGGACAGAATGAATAGTTTTCAATATAGCGTGACTGATTGGCCGCACTTCGATCCTGAACTTGAATTTCCTGAATAACTATCCCGTTTTGGCCTAATGACTGAGTCATTTTTTCCTGAATCTCATGCATTTTCTGTTTCGTACGCTTACTTGATTTGTTACCGCCAAACAATAAATAAATGAGTCCTCCAAAGATAGGAAAAAGCATGATCGGAATAATCCAGGCAATCTTATAAGCGGGATTACTTCTTCCCGTTAAGACTTTTAAGACAGCGATAACACTAAGCAGCGTACAGATCGCATAAAAATATACAAAATAACTACTAAATTTCCAGATGAACATAACCAAAGCAAAAGCCTGGAGTAGGATCGGTACCCCGAATAACGCGACTCTGCTGGAGAGAAGTCTTACTAACTTATTCATATCTACACTCCCAGTCTAACCCCAATTCTCAAGCTATTGACAAAATTAATTGTATCATATAGCATCTATAGTGTAAATATATTATAAACTATACGCTATATTCAGCGGAGGACATATATGAAAAGCATAGTTTTTGAAAATGAACTCTGGGATTTCTTACGCACGGTTTCAGACTGTTTAGTCACTGATTTCCGTCCCATTGCAGAGGAACATGGTCTAACCCTAATGCAAACACGAATACTCATGGAAGTCAAAGAATGCGGACATCACACCGTAGGGAGTTTGGGAAACATCATCGGTCTTACAAGTGGTAATGCTTCCTCCATGTGTAAGAAGTTAGAAAAAGGAGGTTTTTTAAAACGCCTTCGCAACCCCGAAGATGAACGTTATGTCCAACTCGCTCTTACCGAAGCCGGTCAGGAAACCCTTCAAAAAATCGGAGATGCTCTTGAATTCAAGTACGGCGTTTTTTTAGATAATACAAACGATGAAGAATTTCAAACCGTTTTTGAATGTATGAAAAAATTAAGATCTTTCATTCAAGAAATGAGTGGAGTGAATATATGATGAATGACCCGATCAAACCTAAAAAGCCTCAAAAACCTAAAAAGCCCTTGATTGTTTATTACGCAATCACAATGCTAATTCTCTTTGCACTCAATGCTTTTGTTTTCCCCTCATTTTTAAAGCAACAGATCACTAAAGTAGATTATAGTACCTTTCTATCGCAAGTCGAAAAGGGTGCGGTCAGTCAGGTAGAAATCAATGATAATCAGATCAATTTCTTTGCCAATGACGAATCCGGAACGAAAAAGGCCTATACGACAGGTAAGGTTAGCGACCCAGAGCTGGTCAATCGTTTACTTGACAAAGGGGTGCAGTTTTCTCAGGTCTTTCCTCAAGAGACTTCCCCCATCATGAGTTTTTTCTTAACTTGGATTTTGCCTATTGTGATCTTTTTCGGAATCGGGCAATTACTCACGAGTCAGATCCAAAAGAAAATGGGGGGCGGCATGTCTCCGATGTCCTTCGGCAAGAGTAAAGCCAAAATCTACGTTGAGGCGCAAACGGGTAAAACCTTTGCAGACGTTGCCGGACAAGATGAAGCGAAAGAAGCCCTGATGGAGATTGTCGATTTTCTGCATAATCCTGCCAAATACACTGCGATTGGCGCTAATCTGCCTAAGGGTGCTCTGCTCGTTGGGCCTCCAGGAACAGGGAAAACCTTACTCGCAAAATCTGTAGCGGGAGAAGCGAAGGTTCCCTTCTTCTCCATCTCAGGCTCTGAATTTGTCGAGATGTTTGTTGGAATGGGCGCCGCTAAAGTCCGCGATTTATTTCAACAAGCCAATGAAAAGGCTCCCTGTATTGTCTTCATTGATGAAATTGATACAATTGGGAAAAAGCGGGGTAATGGCAATTTCGGCGGTAACGATGAACGTGAGCAGACCCTTAATCAGTTGCTCACTGAAATGGATGGTTTTGACGGAAGAAAGGGAGTTGTTATCCTTGCTGCTACAAACCGACCTGAATCCTTGGATGCGGCGCTCCTACGCCCAGGCCGATTTGACCGCCGGATCCCCGTTGAACTTCCAGACTTAGCTGGCCGGGAGGCTATTTTAAAAGTACATGCCAAGATCGTTAAGATGGAAGAAACGATTGATTACAACGCTATCGCACGAGCAACCTCGGGGGCTTCAGGTGCAGATTTAGCTAACATTATCAACGAAGGCGCTCTGCGCGCTGTCAAATTGGGCAGGACTCGTGTCAACCAAAGTGATTTAGAAGAATCGGTTGAAGTGGTTATCGCGGGTTACCAACGCAAAGGGGCTGTGATTTCCCAAAAAGAAAAGGAAATTATTGCCTATCACGAAATTGGGCATGCCTTAGTTGCAGCTAAGCAGACCGATTCAGCTCCCGTCCATAAAATTACGATTATCCCAAGAACCTCAGGCGCACTTGGCTATACCATGCAAGTGGATGAAAGCGAACGTGTCCTGATGAGCAAGGAAGAAGCGTTTAATAAAATCACGACCTTTACAGGGGGACGCGCGGCAGAGGAATTGATCTTCAATACCTTTACCTCAGGCGCTTCCAATGACATCGAACAAGCAACGAAGATTGCACGATCGATGGTCACTCGTCTCGGCATGAGCAAAAACTTTGATATGATGGCACTGGAGACAGTAAACAATCCCTATCTTGGTGGAGATACTTCTCTCAACTGTTCCTCAGAAACGGCAACCAAGATTGATGATGAGGTTCTATCCCTTATTAAGTATGCCCACGAGAAAGCCATCGGTATCCTGAACGCTAATATGGATAAGCTGCACGAGCTTGCACGCTATTTGTTGGAAAAAGAGACGATAACCGGAGAAGAATTTATGACTATTCTTTCGCGTTAGGAGTAGGTGAATCATGAAAGCGATTATTATTACGACTCCGCTGGGAAACGGACATAATTCGGTTGCGCAAGCGCTATCCACCTATTTAACAAAGCAGCATGTTGAAAATATCGTTCTCGATTTATATGAAAATATTCAGCCTATGCTCAAGGATATTATTTCCAAGGGCTACTATCTTTCCATGAAATCAATGACTCTCGTAAAAGACTTTGCCTCAGATATTTACGACCTGAATGAAAAACGCGATATGACCTCGGAGTACTCACTGAACCGCGTTCAAAACATCATGCTCGCTTCCAAACTGAATAAAGTCATTGATGAGTACAATCCTGATCTGATCATTTGTACCCAAGTTTATGCGGCTCAAGTTGTCGACGTCTTGAAGGAAAAAGGGAAAGTGTCAGCTACCGCAGTGGGCATCATCACTGACTTTACAGTTCAATCCTATTGGGAGGATGTCGAGCACTTTGAATATATCGTAGTTGGAAGTGAGCTATTAAGCTTCCAGCTCAAAAAGCGCAACATTCAACCAGAGCGAGTTTTGCCCTTCGGAATCCCGATCGCCGACAAATTCGCACTTCAAAGGAGCAAAACGCAAGCTTGCTCCCTGCTCAATCTCAGTGATCACACTAAGAATGTCCTAATTATGGGCGGCGGTATGGGCTTTGGCAATATCGATAAATATATTGAGGAAATCGATAAAAGCGTTTTGGACCTGCAGATGATCGTCGTCTGCGGAAGCAATAAAAGCTTATATAAAAAGCTTCAAGGAAAATCCACCCGTAAAAAGATGGTCGTCCTTGGTTACATCAATTATGTAGATATCCTCATGGATGCCAGCGATTGTATTCTGTCCAAACCGGGCGGGATTACAACCTCTGAAACATTAGCCAAAGGGTTACCAATGATTATGATTGACCAGCTTCCCGGCGTGGAAGATCGCAACGTTGAATTCTTGCTTAACAATGGAGCCGCTCTTTTCGTGACGAAGACTTTTTCGATCGATGAGGCATTGCATGTTCTGTTGGAATCCTCACAGCGGCAACGAACGATTAAAGCCACTATAAAAACCTTAGCTAAACCCGATTCTACCCAGCATTTATGTGATTTCTTGATTGATAAAATATCCTATCAGCAACATGCCAAATTGGCCAAAGGAGACCTCCAATGAATTGGTTTAAACAATTTATGGCAGGGAGATATGGAGTAGACCCATTATCTATTGCCTTACTGATTGCTTATCTACCCGTAACTTTAATCGCACAACTTTCAAATCTAAAGATACTTAATCTGCTTGCATTAGCTATTCTCTTCGTAAGCTACTTTAGAATCTTCTCACGCAATATTCCAAAACGCAGCCAAGAAAACCAGAAATTTTTACTCAAGTGGTATCCGGTAAAAAATTGGCTCACTCTCAAAATTTACCGAATTAAGGACAGAAAAATACATCGCTATTTCAAATGTCCAAACTGTGAACAAAACGTACGTGTGCCTAAAGGTAAAGGAAAAATCCGCATTACCTGTCCCAAATGCAAAAAGAGCTTTGTCAAAAGGACTTAGACACTATACAGCCAGCCTAGTCTATACGCAAACACCCGCTTGCTCCTTTTGTAATTTCTTCAACCCAATGGAGTAATTCTAACAAATACCCTTTATTAGAGCCTGAATAACTGGGATCGGTTTCAATACGATTATGAATCAATGTGATATGTTCCGTCGTCTCAAGATAAATCGAGGGGGCTACTGAAGCCTTGGGATCCATAATTAACGAGAGTAAATAAAAGCTTTCCGACAAGAGCTTTGTCAGATCGCGCTCCAGTTCAGCTGAAAAAGGCCTTATCCATCCTTTACGAAGCGCTAGGATTTGCTCAACCGCAAAGCTCATTCGTTCTAACCGCTTCAACGGCTCGACATAAGATAATCGAAACGTTTCATCCGTTTTTCCCCGTAGATTCTCTTTTCCAGAAAGAGTCACCAGCTTTTTCGCATGGCTTATCGTATCGTTTAAATTTTGGATAGACTCTTTTCTCACCGTTTTTTCGGAATCGAGCACTGCTCGGAAAACATGTCTATATATTTTTATCACCTGATCCCGTGCCTCATCAAAGGTGTTTTCCACCTGTTCTTTGTACTTTGGAGGGAAAATGAGCCAATTCACCATAAAGGCAATCGAAATACCGAGAGCGGTATCGATGAAGCGATTGAAAGCGTAATTCAAAGGTTCTCCCATGATGTTAAGCGTAATGGCAATAAAAACAACACTTGCGATTTGCATGGATGCATTCCAGCGCATATAGTTGAGCACCGCAAAGGTGACGATAATTCCAAGCCCTATCCATAACGGATTATTTATCGCCACTAAAGCAAAAAGATAGCCAAACACTGCTCCCACGAAAGTCCCTTTTAATCGATTCACACCCTGCTTAAACGAATCCGCCATCGTGGCTTGTAAAGCAATCACTGTTGCAATTGCTGAGTAGAAGGGATATTCCATATGCAGAAGTTGGGCTATAAAAACACATAAACAGACTGCTACTCCCGTTTTTACAATGCGCCAGCCAAATTTCATATTTTTCCTCCCTCTCCTTCAAAAGCAGTGATATCAGGTACATAGTGATACTCGATACATTATTTATAAAAGCGGACCCTCTAGAATAGACTTTTGCATGTTCTGTTCAAGAGGGTCCCGTTATTCTACAATCATCTCACATTCAGAAATTTATGCAATTGTATTCCCAACCGTAGCCGACGTTCTGGAAAACGCTGAATTAAATCATAAGCTTTTTGAGCGGACTCAGGTCGTCCACTTTCGACCTGAAGGAAGATCCTTCCCTCAATCATTTCATGATCCGTTATGTACTCGATGCTAAATTCATCATCCACGACATACTTCAATTCATCCGCAGAACACGCTAAGGCGAACCCACTCCCAGGTTTAGGAGATGCCGTAACCCAATCAATTCCCCATTCAACCGGGATTGGGTTGGTGCCGTTGGTTTCAATCGCGACATATTTACCCAACTTATGGAGTTCATAAACTAAGGGCCCGAGATCATAGAGAGTAGGTTCTCCCCCAGTGATCACGATATGCTGATGGGGCATTGGAATTTCGTCCACGATCTCTTGGGCACTCATCAAGCGTGCTTTCGAGGGATCAAAGGAATAAGAGGTATCACACCACCGACAACGCAGATTGCAACCCGCGACCCGAATGAAGGTTGCTCCTTTTCCCATATGCATCCCCTCGCCTTGAATGCTTGTAAAGCTTTCAATGATCGGATATTGTATGCTCATTTCATGCCCGCTCTACTTCCGCATAAGAGTCTGGAGTCTCATATAACTTGATCTTTTCGACTTTAACACCCAGCGGTTGGAATTTATCAGTTAAAACACTAAAAATATGGGCTGCCATATTCTCTGCAGTAGTCCGAAAAGGGAATACTTCATTGAGCAGTTTATGGTCCACTTTATCTATTATTTCAGCTTTTACAATGGCTTTAAGATCGGAAAAATCAATAACCATGCCCTCATCTGAACCACGCTCAATCAATTTCCCATTCTCGCGAAGTACTGTGACTTCCAAGCGATAGGTATGGCCGTGCATGGAAGAACACTTACCCTTGTGATTGGGTAAAAAATGGGCTGCATCAAAGGTAAAGCTCTTGGTTATTTTTATTACTGCGCCTGTCATGTTCGAAGCCTCTTTCTCGTATAATACGAACGGATTGTCAGTATGAACTTAGTTTACTTCAACAAGCGTAGTAACACAAGTCAACCGAAACTAGGGGGAATTCCCTTATTTATTTCTAACCTAGAAAAATAAAAAATTGAATATTGATTGAAGTGAATATCCTGTCAAATATTCCTATCAATAAGAAAAGCGGAAATGGGTAAATTAATCTACGGAGGTGATAAATTTGAATAACAATAATCAAATGTCAGAAGCTCAAAAAATCAAACAAGACATTCAACAAGACTTGCAGTCTGCTAACACACAAGGTCAGCAAGCCGGTATGGGAATGGGCACTGGTACAAGTGCATCAGGATCAGCCATGACCAACGCAGCAGAGATTCAAAAAATTAAGCAAGATATTCAGAATGACCTAAATAGCTGATAATTGCCAATAAAAAGCCCTCCAAAGTTAGTCCATGATGAAGACTAGCCTTGGAGGGTTTTGCCGTGGGAAACTTAATGTTAAATTCAAACCCGTTTATTTCTTGAGATGGTACGGTACCGTAGTGATGACTACATTTCTCCTATAAAGTAAGTAAGCACGAATCAATAGGCTGGATTGGTTATGAAGAATATTGTGCCATCCTTTTTTCGGAATAAATTCCGGAATAAGAACCGTAACTTGATGGTTCGATTCATTCGCTTTATGTTCAATGGTATCAATAAATTTGGTTAGAGGTAAAATAAGGCTTCGGTGAAGTGATAACAACGTGACTAATCGAATACCCGTATTCCAGTTTGCCCATTTTTCGTCAAACCTTTTTTCATCTTCCCTATCGAAAGAGACATAAACAGCAATAATGTTTTTAGCCGATAGCGATTTAGCATAGTTTAAAGAATTTTCAACAACGCGGGTAATCCCCGCAACAGGTATAATGATTACATTTCCTTCGATAGGCATTGTTGGTTCACTCGGTGAAACCCGCAGTTGATCAGCTACCGCTAGGTAGTGCTTGTGAATTCTGTGGAACGTCAAAATAATGAGCGGTAAAAAAATCAAAACAGGCCAAACCTGTGTGAATTTAGTTAAAAAGAAGATACTCATAACGATGAAGCTAATAAGGGCACCCGTTGTATTAATAATAAACTTGGAAAGCCACCCCTGAGGTTTTTCGCGCATCCATTTAACCATCATTCCCGTTTGGGACAAAGTAAAGGGGATAAATACACCCACTGCGTAAAGGGGAATAAGATGCCCTGTTTGTCCTTTGAAAGCAATAATCAAGACTATTGATGCAAATCCAAGGGCCATAATTCCATTCGAGTATCCAAGACGGTCTCCTCGAATGGTAAACATTCTAGGTATAAATTTATCGTTGGCAAGATTAACCGCAAGTAGAGGAAAAGCTGAATATCCCGTATTCGCGGCTAAAGTTAATATAAGTGCTGTCGTTCCTTGAATAAAATAATACATAAAATTCCGTCCGAAGGTCTTCTCAGCGATCTGAGAAACAACGGTTACATCTCCCCTAGGGGAAATACCATAATAATAGGCTAAAAATACGATTCCGGAAAATAACAGGGCAAGTAAAATTCCCATGGCCATTAATGTTTTAGCCGCATTATTAGGGGCAGGATCTTTAAAATTAGGGATTGCATTGGATATCGCTTCTACTCCTGTTAATGCAGAACTCCCCGAAGCAAAAGCTCTTAGAAGTAAAAACAAACTTATTCCTGCCACAGGTGCTCCGATTGGGGTATGTAATTCAGCCGGAACTTGGCCGGTTACAATATTGTACAGCCCTACGCCAATTAATATAAATATGGCAACAACAAATAAATAAACAGGATATGCTAAAATCGAAGCTGACTCTCTTATTCCTCGCAAATTTAGAACTGTAATAAAAAGGACAAACAAAATAGCGATAGCTACCGTATGCGCACGTAAGATCGGAAATGCCGATGTGAGAGCATCTGTGCCTGCAGACACACTAACAGCCACAGTTAAAATGTAGTCCACTAACAGGGATCCCCCAGCTATTAGCCCCGGATTAATACCTAAGTTATTCTTTGATACCACATATGCTCCACCCCCATGTGGATAAGCATAAATAATTTGCTGATAAGATAATATAAGAGCCGCTAAGAGAATTAAAACTCCAATTGCTATTGGAATGGAATACCAAAAAGCTGCTGCACCAATTGTCACAAGGACAATCAAGATTTGCTCTGGACCATAGGCAACAGAGGATAACGCATCCGAAGAAAGAATGGCTAAAGCCTTCTTTTTATTCAGTTTCTGTTCTCCTAGCTCTGTTGACTTTAAAGGATGTCCAATAAAAAAGCGTTTTATTGAAGATATCATGATATTACACCATCCGATTAAATTTAACTATTGAGCTAAACGTATATTACCTCGATTCAGAAATGTCAGTCATATCTCACCACCCTTAAGTAGGTAATTATACTCGTATTAAGGGAATCCATCAATACGATTTTTCATAAAATAGTAAACCGGCATTGTTATCAACAATGCCGGTTTACTACTCAATGTCTAAAGAATTTAGTAAAGGAAAATTTATTTTGCAGTGGCTTTATAAGATCCTTCAGAAGCTTCGTTATTCTTCATTGCTTGATAGATTAAAGCTACAAGGAACATTGCTGTTCCAACAACTACAGTCCCGACCCCAATTACTGCATAAATATGACCTGAAGCTTTGGCAGCTGGGCCACCAAGTGTACCGAGATTGCTTGCTACCATAAGCCAAGAAATAGGATAGGAGATTGCTCCAATACCCATGAAAAGAGATCCAATTTGTTTGTACCACGTTGGAACAGCCTTAATTCCTGATAAAATAACGGACATAGCGAGAGTTGCAGCTCCGAGACCAGCCCAATGTAAGTGTGCCCGCATTAGACAAGTCCAAGATTTATCGATTATTCCTGCAAGTTTGGCAGGGTCATTACCCCACAAGGTCGCCAATGCCGGTTGAGCAGCTGCCGTCCAACCTTCTCGGATTGCATCTTCAGAATTACCCATCCACGCTCCTGTTAAGAAAGCAAGAAGAACTGCAATACCAGATAATGCGAGACCCCATTGAAATTTACTAAGTTTTGACATGATTTTACCTCCTTCGAATTTTTAATACGTATTTTTGATTCCTTGTACATTATTTCATTTATCTAGTTCTCGGAATAGTAAGAAAAATACCAAAAAGGATAGTACAAATGTACTATCCTTTCAATGCACTATTCTTTCAGTGATTAATATCCTTTATGTTTCTGCTCCAAGGCATAAACTGTGGCCTGAGAACGATTCTTAAACCCCAGTTTATGAAGAATACTTGAGACATAATTTCGAACTGTATTTTCACTTAGAAAAGTGCTCCGGGCAATTTCTCTATTGGTAAAACCTTGTCCAATCAAAATGAGAATTTCACATTCTCGTTCCGTCAGGTGCTCTTTCTGAAGTTTAGGAGAGTCGTTATGCTGGAGTTTCTCTAAAACATTTCGGGTCAGAACCGAATCCAAGATCGTTCCCCCTGAGGCTACTGTCATAATGGCTTTGGAAAGGGCGTCACTGCTTACTTCCTTCATAACGAAGCCCTGGGCCCCAGCTAAAATCGAGGCAACAATTGCATCTTCATCAGCATAGGAGGTTAACATAATCACTTTAATATCTGAACGTTCAGCAAGAACCTCTCGGCATGCCTCAATTCCTGAGCGGACGGGCAGCCTGACATCCATGAGAATCACATCGGGTTGAACTTCCCGAGTTTTCTCTATACATTCTTCCGCTGTTCCCGCTTCTCCAACAATCTCTAAATCATTGACATCGGATAAAACTGCACGTAAGCCCATTCGAACAATCTCATGATCATCTACTAATAGCAAGCGAATTGCCATTTTATTGAGATACCTCCTTCGGTATACGCAATGTCACGATGGTTCCTCCAATTGACGGATTAAAATAATCGATTTCTCCCCTTAAGATAGTAACCCTTTCCCGAATGTTACGCAAACCCATTCCGGAACCTTGACAACAACATTGTCCTTCTTGTTTAACCCAAAATTTTTGGAGTGGATTTTCGTTGCTTTGGCCATTGTCCCAAAGACTTAGCACCAAGTCCGTTTCTTCTTCCTCTAGTTTTAAATGAATTTTATTGGCATCAGTATGTTTTTCAATGTTATTTAAGAGTTCTTTTAAAACATAGTAAAGATGATTCTGCCGATTCGGTGTCAGTTGTAAACAAATATCGCCCACAAAACTGAATTCGACCTGAATTCTATTCTTCGCTTTAATTTCCGAAAATATATTTTCGAATACGGTTTTTAAGGGCATACGGGAAATATCTTCACTCTTTAGCCCCATAATATAATGCCGCAAATCAAGAAGTGAAGTATTTAAACTTTTGATACAGAAATTCAGTTGTTCACGAATAGGCGATTCTTGATCCAGCTTACGAACCGTTGCTTCAAGCATCATGCCCGTTGCATAAAGGGTCTGAATCACACCATCATGCAAATCCTGGCTAATTCGTTCGCGTTCTGAAAAACGCATCGCATCTTCCTCAGCTTGTGCGAGTATTCGATCTGTCGTGCTATTGAATTGCCGCAATAGTTTAAGCGTCACAATCATAATCGACGTCCCAACCAGTCCTTGGCTCAGCTCAAAAGGGATATGGGTTGAATTGTAAAAAACCTCAGAATTGATGAGGTTTGCCGGAAAGAATGGCCCCGGATCTACCATTACAAAAGTAAGCACGGCTAAAAACAAAAACACTCCTGATAATTCATTAAGACTCGTGATGATTTTATGAGGCAATCTTTTACCCTGCGCTTTGCCTTCGCGATAAAGGGCCAGCGAAGTCAATATACTCGCGGGAAATAAGAGCATATAATGAGAAGATTCCTGAGAATAGCTTAACACCTCCGCAGGAATAACCCCTTGAGCCAATAATATTCCTACTATCATACACCAAAACAGAAATATCCCTATAGGAATAACTATTGCACGCAAGAACCTCCTAGAAAAGAGTAAACGAAAGCTAAATATATAAAGAAAAATAAACGAAGATGATTCAAGCAAAAGAGGAACCAACTCTAATAGTTGCTGAAGTTGTGGACTGAAATGGCTTGCTTGAAGAGGAATAAATGTATACGACCATTCGGAAGTAGCATGGATAAGAGCGTAAATTCCCATTAACCATAAATCCTTGGCAAAACGGAAAGGATATTTTTTCCGATGTTGAATCATAATCCCTAACCCTGAGGAAAAGTAAATCAGACCGTAAAAAAAATAAAAATTGTTCTGGATTAAGGTATTATAATCAAACAAAATAGTGAGCCTCCTAAATCAAAATTTCTAAACCAATCGGGCAATGATCCGAACCTAAAACATCATTATATATAACTGCATCCTTTAGCTGATCTTTTAACTCTGCAGATACACAGAAGTAATCAATTCGCCATCCCGCGTTATTTGCCCGAGCATTAAACATATAGGACCACCAGGTATACGCTTCAGTCTGCTCAGGATAAAAATAACGAAAGGTGTCGGTAAACCCCTGGTCCATTACCCGAGTCAATTTCCCTCTTTCTTCAGCCGAAAACCCTGCGTTGTTCTTATTCGCCTTAGGATTTTTCAGGTCTATTTCCTTATGGGCAACATTTAAATCTCCGCAAAAAATAACCGGCTTTAATTGCTCCAGATCCCTTAGATAGTGTAAGAAATCATCTTCCCATTTCATCCGATATTCCAGCCGAGCAAGTTCTCTCTGAGAATTGGGAGTATAAACTGTAACCATATAGAACTTCTCAAATTCCAGAGTGATTACTCTTCCTTCTTGATCATGCTCCTCTATTCCTATTCCATAGCGGATATTTAGGGGTTCTTTTTTCGAGAATATGGCTGTCCCAGAATACCCTTTCTTCTGGGCAAAATTCCAGTACTGATAATAACCCTCGAGTTGAAAGGGAATCTGCTCCTCCTGCACTTTAGTTTCTTGAATAGAAAAAATATCCGCGTTTTCTTTATTAAAAAAATCTAAAAAGCCCTTATTTACACAAGCACGAATGCCGTTAACATTCCAAGATATTAATTTCATGAAGATCTCTCCCCTTCACGCTTAAATGATATATCTTTTCATTAACTATTTATTGAATATTTCTCTTCCAATCGTATTATAATATTTTTCTTAAAATAATTCAGAAAAAGATTTCCACTTGATCATTGGCAAAGATAGGATTATTATATGTTAGTTATCTAATATTAGTCGACTAACATTAAGAAGGAGTTAAAGCGATGTTCAAAATACTTAAACACCTGAAGGGCTCAGCATTAGTTATGACAGCGATCATTACGTTGTTATTCTTACAGGCGTTTTGTGATCTTTCACTGCCAGCCTATACCTCCGATATTGTCAATATCGGTATCCAGCAGGGCGGGATTAAGGATGCTGTCCCAACGGACATTCGGCAGAGCGAACTCGAAAAGCTAACGTTCTTTATGACCCCAGAGGATGCAGCTTATGTGCGCCAATCTTATAAACTCGGGGAACCCGTGAAGGGCGAACCCGTCTTACAGCTTGCGAAGATAAGTCAAGAGGAACGAAGTAACCTTAACCGCATTCTCGGAAAAGCGATCTTGGTACGAACTGCTCAAGCTAAAGGGCTTGTTTCCTCCGATTTTCAATTGCAAAGCCAGCTGCCAGATACCCTCATCACTCAAATCGCCGTTTCCTATGTCAAAAGTGAATATCAAGCTTTAGGCAAGGATCTCAATACGCTTCAAGCAAACTATATCTTACTAGCAGGGGCAAAAATGATCGCTCTGGCGTTACTCGCCATGCTGTTTTCGGTGTTAGTGGTCATTCTATCTGGCCGTGTTGCCGCTTCTCTCTCACGAATTCTGAGAGATAAAGTCTTCAAAAAAGTCATTTCCTTTTCTAATACGGAGTTAGACCGATTTTCTACAGCTTCTCTGATTACCCGTAGTACTAACGATATCCAACAAATTCAGATGATGATGACGATGCTATTCCGTTTTGTGATCTATGCTCCAATTCTTGCCATCGGTGGCACGATCATGGCCGTGAAAACTGAAGTATCGATGGCGTGGATTATTGCGTTAGGTGCAGGAACAATTCTCGCCTTGATCGCAATTCTAATGTCTGTAGCTATGCCAAGATTTAAAAGGCTACAAACCCTTATTGATAAACTCAATCTCGTATCCCGTGAGATTTTAACAGGGATTCCCGTTATCCGTGCTTTTGTGACTCAGAAGCATGAGGAAAAACGGTTTGATGAAGCCAATAAAAACCTGACGGAAATCAACCTCTTTGTTAACCGAATCATGACGTTTATGATGCCTACGATGATGCTGATCATGAACGCGATCACCGTTCTGATTATCTATAAAGGGGCTTACGCAATCGACAGTGGAGCCATGCAGGTAGGGGATATGATGGCGTTTATCCAGTATACCATGCAGATTATTATGTCCTTCCTAATGATCTCCATGTTATCCATCATGCTCCCCCGGGCGAGTGTCTCTGCAACTCGGATCAATGAAGTTCTTGAGACCGAGCCGATTATTCATGATCCAGTTCAGCCCCTTTCTCCTGACGCTGTGCAAAAAGGAATCATCGAATTTCGTAACGTTTCCTTCCACTATCCCGATGCCAATGAAGATGTGTTATCTCAAATTTCCTTTACCGCTAAACCAGGAGAAACTACGGCTTTCATTGGTTCTACAGGTAGTGGTAAAAGCACCCTTGTCAACCTGATCCCTCGTTTCTTTGATATCAGTGAGGGAGAAATTCTTGTAGATGGTATGGATATTCGGCAGATGTCCCAGAAGGAACTGCGTCAAAAAATTGGCTATGTTCCTCAAAAGGGCGTGCTGTTTTCTGGCACCATCTCTTCAAACTTGCGCTTTGGTCAACACGATGCCGCCGATGAAGAAATTAAAAAAGCGGCTAGAATCGCACAAGCAACAGAATTTATCGAGCAAAAAGAAGAGCAATATGCGTCACCTATTGCTCAGGGCGGTTCAAATGTCTCCGGTGGGCAAAAGCAAAGATTGTCGATCGCTCGTGCCATTGCCAAAAAACCAGAAATTTATATCTTTGATGATAGTTTCTCTGCCCTTGACTATAAGACGGATGTCTTGCTGCGCCGCGCACTAAAACAGGAAACCGAAAGCAGTACAACCCTCATCGTTGCTCAGCGAGTCAATACCATTCTCCAGGCCGAACAAATTTTAGTCCTGGAAGAAGGCCGCATTGTTGGCAGAGGAACACATAACGAACTGCTTGAATCCTGTGAAATATACCGCCAGATTGCTCTGTCGCAGTTATCCGAGGAAGAACTCAATATCCAATTCAAGGATGCTCTAAAGGAGGATTCAACCAATGCCTAATGAAGAACAAGCAAAACGCGGACCTAGGTTTGGTGGACCTATGCATGGTATGGGCAACGTTGAGAAGGCTAAGGACTTTAAAGGAACCCTAACCAAGCTGGCAAAATACTTAGGGACTTATAAATTACGATTGCTTGGAGTGTTACTTTGCGCCATTGCCAGCACCGTTTTTAATATCGTTGGTCCAAAAATTTTAGGAAATGCGACCAGTCAAATTTTTGAAGGTTTGATCGCCAAAATCGGAGGAACAGGTGGCATCGACTTTGAAAGTATAACCCGCCTCCTTCTCTTCCTGCTCAGTCTCTATCTTATTAGTGCCCTATTCTCCATGATCCAAGGTTGGATCATGACCGCCATCGCCAATGATGTAACGTATCGTTTAAGGAAGGAAATCTCTCAAAAGATTAATCGCATCCCTTTAAAATATTTTGAGAGCCGAACCTTTGGTGAAGTCTTATCTCGCATAACGAATGATATCGATACACTGGGACAAAGCTTAAACCAAAGTTTAACTCAGTTAATCACCTCGGTCATTACCTTGATCGGCGTCATTATTATGATGCTGAGTATCAGTATCCCCATGACACTCGTCACTTTTCTTATTCTGCCCTTATCAGCAGCATTGATTGGTAGCGTCATGAAGTATTCCCAAAAATACTTCCGTGCTCAGCAAAAATATTTAGGTGAAATTAATGGTCAGGTTGAAGAAGTTTACTCCGGACTCAATATTGTCAAGGCTTATAATCAAGAAGAAGTTTTCGTCAAAGAGTTTGAGCAAACCAACGATAAACTCTATGATTCCGGATGGAAAGCCCAAGTTATTTCCGGCATGATGATGCCGATCATGCAATTTATTGGGAATCTAGGGTATGTCGCTGTTGCCATCCTGGGTGGGTACCTCGCCATCAAAAATGCGATTCGCGTCGGAGATATTCAAGCCTTTATCCAGTATGTCAGAAGTTTTACCCAGCCCATACAGCAGCTGGCCCAAGTCACCAATATGCTCCAATCGACCGTCGCTGCCTCGGAGCGTGTCTTTGAGTTTTTAGAGGAAGCTGAAGAACAACAGTTAACGAATAATCCCGCTTCACTTGAACACTTAGTGGGCGACGTCTCCTTTCAGCATGTCGCTTTCGGTTATAATCCAGAGCAGCTCATTATCCACGATTTCTCCACGGATGTAAAAAGTGGACAAAAAGTGGCGATCGTAGGCCCCACCGGCGCAGGTAAAACAACTATAGTCAAGCTGCTTATGCGCTTTTATGATGTCAACAGCGGCTCCATTCAGCTTGACGGTCATGACCTAAGAGATTTTGATCGCAATGAACTCAGAAATATGTTTGGAATGGTCCTTCAAGACACTTGGCTCTTTAATGGCACGATCATGGAGAATATCCGTTATGGCCGGTTAGATGCCAGTGATGAAGAAGTTATCGCAGCCGCCAAAGCCGCTCACGCCCATCACTTCATTATGACTCTGCCCGAAGGCTATAACATGATGCTTAATGAAGAAAGCAGTAACCTCTCTCAAGGTCAAAAACAGTTGCTGACTATTGCCCGAGCGATTCTTGCAGATAATAAGATCCTGATTCTCGATGAAGCGACAAGCTCTGTAGATACCCGAACGGAGATCCTCATTCAAAAGGCGATGGACCATCTGATGAAGGACAGAACGAGCTTTGTCATCGCTCACCGACTCTCGACGATTAAAAATTCCGATTTGATTCTCTGTATGAAAGATGGAGATATCATCGAGCAAGGCACCCATGATGAATTAATATTAAAAGATGGCTTCTATGCGAATCTTTACAACAGCCAGTTTGAAAATGCATCTTAAGTCTAGAGAGGGGTCGCTAAATCATGAAAGCCCATTCTTCTATTGTCATCTTAATCATGCAGGTTTTCCATTCTCATCTTCATTATAATTTCGCTAAGCTAGAAAAAGTCGATATGCATCCCCGGCAATTTCCCATGTTAAAGATAATATCTGAGTACCCTGGACTTAAGCAAAGCGAAATTGCGGAAAAGCTACGCATCAAACCGCCAACCGTTGCAGTGAGTGTCAAACGTTTGGAAAAAGCTGGCTATATCGAAAAAAAGCATGATGACCATAATCAGAGAATCTCCAGGATCTACATTACTGATACAGGAGCTCAAGTGATGGAACTAGGGAGAGCGATTATCTCAGAAGAAGAACAGACGCTGTTACAAGGCTTTTCTCCTGAAGAAATAGCTTTAGTCCGTGAGTATTTACAACGGATAAATCAAAATCTTACAAAACAAAATTCACTTATATAAAGATAAATAGCAAGCAGCTCAATAAAAAAGCTGCTTGCTAATAAGGCCAGGAGGAGTAGGCATGAAGAACCTATGGATTAAATATTCGTACTTATTCACAATCTCGTTTTTTATCTTAGGTATTTTTAATATTATATTTGCCTGGATTGGATTTTTCTGTCTTATTATGCCCTTTGTTTTTATCATCAAAGACAAGGAAAAAACGTGGTGCAAAAGTTACTGTCCTCGATCCAATCTTTTTAACAGGGTATTTGCAAAAATTGGCTTAAAACGCTCAGCTCCAAAGTGGCTGGTAAACGGTATAGGTAAACGAATTATGCTTACCTACTTCTTACTTAATTTCACGATGATAAGTCTATCCACGTTAATGGTTTTTCTGGATAAACGAGATCCTGTAGAAAAAGTCAAATTTCTAATTGCTTTCCAACTTCCTTGGAATATACCCAACCTTCTAGATGTTGGCATTATGCCTGATTGGGTCGTCCATTTGGGATTTAGAGTGTATTCTATGATGTTTACAACAATAATTATAGGTCTCTTGATTGGTTTCTTCTATAAAGCGAGAACCTGGTGTTCAATATGTCCGATGGGTACTTTATCAAGCATGGCGTTAAGGAAGCAGAATCATTCAGTGAACCTAGAAAAAGGAGCCTAAAAATATAGGCTCCCTTTCGCTATACCCATTATTTCGCTTTTATGGAGCAAACCTCAGATTTTTTAGAAACTTATCATCGAAGAGAGCAAGGTTTACAATCTTATCTTCACCATTTTCCTTAGCTACCGTAAAAGTGCTATTCACTAGCATTTTATCTAGGCTATTTTGAACTTTATCCTCTTTCAAGGTGATATTGATCACATTTTCACCCACTTCATCAAGCATGAAATCGTTAACTTCATGCTTATTATACATTGCCATAAAAAGACCGATCTGCCAAAGCCGTAATCCTACATATTTTGTATCATTTTGTGATAAGCCAGGAGTAAGGTCGCTCCCAAGATATTGAGTTATCCCTTTGCTTTTCAAAAACTCATACATTGCTGCAGGATCATCTAAGGAAGAAGAACTGGACACCCTTTTATTGAGATCTATTATTTCCTGTTGTGTCAAAGAATTATCTACGAGTGATTGAACAAATTCTTGTCCAAAAGAACTCGCTTCGGATTGTACTGCCTTAGTTTGACTGGCCAATAAATAGTCTCTGGTCGGCTGATACGAAATTGCTAGAATGAATAAAATCATCATAGCGGCAATAATTTCTGTTAACCTTCTAAAGCTAATAATCCCTTTTAAGAAACCCATTACTATCTCCCCTAACACAGAAAGTCTTTCCATCGATGTAAATCCCGTTTACCTTGAGCATAACCCAATTCATAACTTTTAGATAGCTTTTTAAAATTGATCTCGCGATTAGCAACCGGCATGATTTCAGGGTAAACAAGAAAAGCTTTCCCTTCACTTTCTAATTCTTCAAGTTCCTCAAGCGTTTGATTGTAAAGGACATAACGATTGATCATAGCTTCCACTACTAGGGGATACTTTCGGTAATAGGCTTTAATCGCCCCTTTGAATTTTACGGGACTTTTTCTGTATCCTTTTTCACGGGTAAGCACAACAAAAAACTTCTTCATACCATCTCTTTTGGCAATATCAAGGGCAATCCCCCCGCCCAGACCACCATCTATGTAATAATGTTCTCCATAATAAGTTGGGGGCATGAAGATGGGCATGGAGGATGAGGAACGAACAATTTTCATTAAGTCCTGTATATCATGAATATCATCCTTAGCATAATATTTTATTTCTCCGCTATCTCGTTCAAAAGTCCCAATGCGCAGCTGGGCAGGATTGGCCATAAAGGTTTTAAAATCAAAAGGCAGTGAAGCATCAGGGTAAGATGTTTCTTCGTAAATATACTGAGAGTTAAAAAAACCTTCCCCTCTAAAAAATGATTTCCATCCGCCAAAGCTGGGATCTAAAACCAAATCAACAAAGGATCGTTTAGTGCGTTGAACATCCCTTGATAAATAATTAACACTATGGGTCGAACCTGCAGAAATACCTGCTACATAATCGAAGTATATCTCGTTTTCCAATAAATTGTTTAAAAAGCCTGCAGTGTAACTTGCCCGCATTCCCCCGCCTTCCAAAATCAGAGCAGTATCTTTGATATTGTTAATAATCTCCATCGGTTACTTATCTCCTCTATGCCTTTAAAGCGATTTCTTATTATATTCTATAACACATAATCAGATTTTTACAAACTTTGTTGCTATATGCTCACTGAATGTTCTGTCATGCTCTACAAACAGAATAGTCGGTTGGTATTTAAGCAATAGCTCTTCGATTTGTATACGAGAAATTAAATCAATATAGTTAAGGGGTTCATCCCAAATATAGAGATGTGCATGTTCGCATAGACTTTTGGCAATCAACACTTTTTTCTTTTGGCCACCGCTAAAAGTTGACATATCCTTTTCAAATTGAACTCTAGAAAAACCAAGCTTTCTTAAAATGGATTTAAAAAGGCTTTCATCAATTTCGTGATTTGTAGCATAGTTAGTTAATTTACCCTGAAGATGCGATGTGTCCTGTGAAACATAGGATATTTCAAGCTGACTTCCTTTCCTGAACGTGCCTGTATAGCTTATGTTCTCACCACAAATCAGTTTGATAATACTTGATTTTCCCGATCCGTTTTTACCCATAAGCGCAATTCGGTCACCTTGCTCAATAGTAAAGTCCATATCTTTACAAACCATCTTATCATCGTAAAAAATCGAAACATGATCAAGTTCAACAAGCCGATCTTTATGATAAGCAAGGTGAGAAATCTTCAGGCTATCGGAGTCCTCAATGTTTTTGAGAAGTTTAGACTTCTCATCAAGAGCCGATTGCTGTCTATTTTCGATTGACTTGGAGCGTTTCATCATTTTAGCTGCTTTATGGCCAACATAACCTTTATCCAGCTTGGAACCCGAATTTTTTGTTCCGTTTTTTGTTTTCTCCACTTCATGTGACCAGCTGCTCGTTCGTTTGGCCGAATCTGACAAGCGATTAATATCTTTTCTCAGCTTTTCGTTTTCTGCAAGCTCAAAGCTATCCTGCCTTTTTTTATTTTCCCACCAACAGGAAAAATTGCCTTTTTGGATTTCTATATTGGTCTTATTGATTGAAAGAATATGGTCAACGCAGTTATCCAGAAATACTCTGTCGTGCGATATCAGAATAAAACCGCTTTTCGTATTAAGATAGTCACTAACCAGTTTTCTTGCAGTCATATCAAGATGATTGGTTGGCTCATCGATCAATAGAAAACTATTTTCCTTAAGAAACAAAGTAGCAAGCAACACTTTCGTTTGTTCTCCGTAGGATAATGAATCAAAAGGACGATATAAAACATCCTCAGAAACTTCTAGCAATGAAAGTTCACGCATCAATTTCCAGTGAAGAAAGTCTGGGAAAATGTCGCTGATTACATCAAGCGTATTATTTTCCTTGTTTACTCCGCTAAAAGGAAAATATTCGAAGCTGACATTTGCAGAAATATTACCGCTGTATTCATATTTGCCAAGCAATAAATTGAGAAATGTCGTCTTTCCTCTACCATTTCTCCCCGTAAATCCCAATTTCCAATCGGTATCGATTTGGAAACTTACGTTTTCAAAGAGGGTATCATAACTACCCTCATAACCAAACGTCAGATTTGTAACATTTATTAGAGACATAATTTGTCCTCCTGTGTAAAATATAATGAGCTGCAAGAAAGCGAATTCTTGCAGCTCGCAAATACACAGCAAAGCCAGCCCCATAAAGGGTAGGTAAGGATGTATTATTTGAGTGAAAAGAGATTGTATCTTTCTTGCATTAAGCACAATAAAACAAGCGGTTTCTGCTCCCGTTTCTATTATTTCATTATGCTTTATAAAATTAGCAAGAAAAATTACGCATCTTTTCATCTCCGTTCTTTTTTTATAATTGTATCATACTATATAAGCTAAAAAAAGAGATCAATCTTCGCGCTTGTCACCTAAAAAGAAAAGTGCGACAGTCCCAGGTCCCGTATGCGAACCGATTACGGTGCCCACACTGTTAATCATGACTGGGCCGTTAAGATGGGGAAATTTTTTCTCAATGAGATCGGCCACCTTGCGTGCATCGTCATAGCATGCTGAATTGGAGATAAAGCACTTGCCCGAATAATTAGTACCCTTTTGCGCATGCGCTTCCATCATGTGTACAATCTCGGCGATGACGTGCCTTTTTCCGTGAATCTTTGCGCGAGGAATGAGCTTCCCGTCATAGCTCATATTCATTAAAGGACATATGTTCAGCAAAGTTCCCACAACTGCAGAAGCCGCTGATATACGGCCACCGCGTTTATAGTGCGTCAGGTCAGTAGAAAAGAACCAATGATGCACATTAAGTTTGTTTTCCTCTACCCAATTGTACACCTCTTCAAGGGTTGTGCCATTGTCCCGCATGTCGGCAGCCGTATCAGTGAGTAGGCCATAACCCGATGATGCCCCCAGCGAATCCACAATCAGGATTCTTCGATCCGGATATTTTTGTAAAATTTCCTCTCTCGCAATACAAGCTGAGTTGTATGCTCCTGACAACCCTGAGGAAAAAGAAATGTGCAAGATATCCTTACCCTCCTTTAAATACGGTTCAAAAAAGCGGATAAACTGCCCTACGTTCACCTGTGAGGTAGTCGGCATCGATCCTGCTGCAATTCTCGCATAAAATTCCTCAAAAGACATGGTTTGCCCCAAATCATCTAGGTATTCTTCCCCATTCATAGTGTAATGAAAACAGACCAATGGGATATTTCTCTTTTCGAAGTACTCAAATGGCATATCTGCTGTGGAACAACACGTTAGCACATAATCAGACATATTCAACGCCCCTTTATATCACAGTCGAAGAGCCACGTCGCTCCGATCATAATATTATATTATCACACTTCTTGTTTTTGCTTGAAATAATTTTAAAAGCACTTTTTAACAGCAAAAAAGCCTTGAATCATCATTCCTTCAAGGCTTTCGTTATATATTTCTACCTCATTCAAAGATTTGTTTGGGGAAAGTGAAACACACTTACCCAAACTATTATTTACTTTTTGGGGTTAATTTTTTTAACCCTAGCGCTGAAAAAAGAATTAAAGGAACTCCAAAATCTATGGGTACAGCAAAATACTTCCACAAATGTTCTCTTAAATTTAAAAACAAGACATCATCTTTACCTATAAGATAAGTAAGAATCATTATCATCAAACCAAAGGGAATAACAATATATGGGCTTTTCTTCTTTATTCCGGTGGTTTGCATGAAAGCTTTATAAGAACAATAAGAATAAATTCCTGCTTGAATCATTATGCTCCAATACCACAGCGCCACCATAAAGGATTCAAAACGGTGGAGATATTGAGTAATTTGAATAGACCTGACAAAATCCATACTGGGAATACGCATTATTGCGACGACCTGAGGTCCCATGACCATCAATTCTGCAACAAAATAGAAGATGAAGAAAAATCCCCCGATAAACAAACCTGAAGAGGCTGAAGCAAACGCTTTTTTGGGATTAGATACCATGGGTAGAATCATGGCTACGAGTAAGGGTGTTATCCCCACAAAAGTATCCGCCTCTATACTTGATTTAAGGACTGGCATTACCCCTAAGTCAAAAAAAGGCATAATCCTGTCCATGTTTATTTCAGCCAAAGAAGCCATAAAAACAAGGATAAAAAAGATTATACCAAATCCAAAAGCAAAAATGGCTGTTCTCGCAATGACTTCAGGTCCGTTCCATACTAAATAGAAAATGACAAAAACATGTAATGCTGCCACGACTAGAAAAGGTGTTTTCGGCAGCAAGAAACCCGTAAGATGTTGGATGTACATGGATATTGAACTTGAGGCATTCAAAAAAAAATACAGTGTAAGTATTAATCCTAAGACCTTTCCCAATAATCGACCCAGCAACTCAGAGCTATATTCCACGATTGTTTTATCCGGAAAATTTCGTCCGATATAAATCATTAAAAAAAGAAAGGGAAGTACAGTTAAAACACTGACAATACCACTGATCCACATATCATGGCCGACTTTCCTCGCCAAAATACCACTCGCATAATTAATGGTTGAAGGCCACATCGTGCATATCAAAAGATCTCTGAACTGATTGTTATTAATGACTTCCTTTCCTTTGATCAATGACTTCCTGCTCCTTTACTGCACCTGAATAGGTTCCATTGGCTTTGCCAAGGATACATGATTGATATCAACGTTTACATCAACATCGACCTTCGTCTTTTCAATACGTTGATTCCAATTTGAAGATATCTGATGCCATTCTTCCTTATGCTGTCTGTTCAGTACACGGCTAAAACCAATAAAGTCTATTTGCAAATCCTTTGCCTTTGTTACTGAAGATTGTATATCTTGACTAATGGCCATCTCCATTGTTTTTTTCAGTTCAGCCAGTTTGTCCATATCGTTAAAATCTGTATTACATGCTTGTTCGTTAATAATTGCCGTAACTTTAACGTTAATTGTAAAATTCGGCACCTCATTATCTAAAGAACTTTTAAAGGATGATTTTTCATTTTTAATTTCAAGCGTGATTGGCTTATCATCATAAGGACAATTAACAACCCTAATCGATTCATCCATTTTGTTTTTAATCCATAAAAGGCCTCTCGTCTGCACTTCATCCAGCGAATCAGCTAATTTATCGTGGTTAAAAACGTAGGCCCCACTTGTTTTTACAATAGGTTCTGATTTTGATTGATCAAGAACAATCTTCGAAGTTACAGGGCCTATATTGGGATCAATATAATCTTCAAGAAAATCTTTGAGCAACATTTTATAAGACTTACCTGTTGTGCTCTCACTATCAATTATTTCTTCCAGATAGGTTGCGGGGTCTTTCTCCATCTCAGGCATTATTTTCAAAAGATCTCCTGCCTCACCTGGAGTAACTGCGACTAATGTCCTTAAACGAAGCTCAGGATTTCGACTAAAGAAATCAAATATTTCAAGATTATCTCCTCTTGCCAGCTGTTCACCTATTAGTATGACCTTAATATGAGACCAGAAGATACGACGGGAAGATATGGAAGCCATATTACGTATCGCTTCAAAGATTGTCTTACCGGTTCCTGTGACGATCCAAAAAGGTTTAGTTTGAGGAGCGCCTGATGGTGTTTTGCTGTAAGTCTCCGGATTTGCGATTTGTGCTGTGACCTTAAATCCATCATCTGACTTATCAAGACCAATGCTTAAGACAAAGCCTAGTTCATTGATTTCTCGAGCATCCCAACAACCCGTGAGAAAAAATGAAAGAGTAATCACTAAAATAAAAGCAATTTTTCTCATTCATCTCTCCTCCTCCACAATCGTGCTATTTTTTACCGGTGTCTGTATTGGGTTCCGGTTTCATGTTGGGACCCGTCTTAATAAATTCTTTGCGAGCGATATAACCTGGAAGTCGATTCATTCCCCACCATGGATGTCTTACCAAAATGTCTTTATAGTTATGATTTGCTGATATAAAGGGCTCCATGTAGTTTACTCCAAAAGAACGCATACTATTTAAGTGAATAAGGATTATAGTTAGCCCTGCCATTATACCCGGTAACCCGAGTATAGAAGCCAGCAACATCAAAGGGAATCGGAGCAGACGTCCTGAACCTGCGGCATTAAAAGCCGGAATAGCAAAGGAACTAATCCCCGTTAAAGCTACAACAATGACCATAGATTGTGAAACAATGCCGGCTTGAACTGCAGCCTGACCTATAACGAGGCCCCCTACGATACTTACCGCTTGACCTGCCTGTTTGGGTAAGCGCAGGCCTGCCTCTCTTAGAATTTCAAATGTAGCCTCCATTATAAATGCCTCTCCTATGCTGGGAAAAGGCACCCCTTCGCGTGAAGCTGCAATAGCCAAGGCGAGTGTAGTCGGAATCATTTCCTGATGATAGCTTGTTAAAGCAATATACGCTGCAGGAAGAATAACTGAAATAAAATAAGCAATAAGTCGAACAAATCTCGTCAAAGAGCCTATAGGATAACGTTCGTAATAGTCATCTGAGGATTGAATAAACTGAAAAAATATGGTAGGAACGAGTAAGGCATAAGGCGTTGTATCGACAATAATAGCCACTCGCCCTTCTAAGATAGATGCAGAGACCTTGTCAGGGCGTTCAGTGTGCTCTATCTGAGGAAATGGAGAAAAGGGAGTATCTTCTATTAATTCTTCAATATAACCACTCTCAAGTATGCCATCAATTTCAATTCGTCCGATTCGGTCTCTGACTTCTTGTATTAATCCTTCCTTGGGTATTCCTTCAAGATAGACTAATAAGACCTTTGTTTTAGTTGTTGTTCCTACTTGAAAGGGTTCCATCCTTAAATCAGGGCTTTTAATACGGCGCCTTATGAGTGCCGTATTATTATAGATATTTTCTGTAAAACCATCCTTGGGTCCTCTGACCACATTTTCAGATTCTGGCTCAGAAATTGCTCTGTCTTTCCATCCTATACTTCCTAAAACAAGTGCTTTGTCAACCTTATCCAAGAGTAAGATCGTATTCCCATTCATCAGTTCATTTAAGATAGAATTAACATCAAATTCTTCCTTTACAATCGTATTGGGTATGCCATATTTTTTTAGAATCTCAAAACAATCCAAGTTATTTTTCAGACTGTTAAATCGGTCATTTAACATTAATGATCCAATAATTTGTTCGTTTATAAGCTCTCTTTCAACCAAACCTACAATAAAAATGACAGCTGCATTAATTTCGGTATCTGCGGTAAATGTGAATTCTCTAACGAGTATGTCATTGGCAAAACCCATAATGCTTTGTATCTTTTCAATATTGGAAGCAATATCTAACAAGAGATTTCCCTGTAAAGGTGATTCTCTTTGGTATATTTGACTTTGTTCTTTAATTTTATTTTTTTCTTTATTACGGGCATATTTGGAAAGCGGCATGATAAAACTCCCTTTAGAATAATCACAGTTTAGTATGTGTTCAAAGCGATTTGGATTATTCATGATGTGAACCAGTGGCGCCGCTAACCCACGCAAGCCTCGTGCGCTAAACCGTTCCTCCGCGCAAATCGTTCACTCCTGTGCGTTATAGGAGACTCGCTTTGAATTGAGGAACGAAACTCAAAGCTTAGTCGACTTATCCTCGAAGGGGAGAAACTACGCTTGAGGGTCTTTTTGGAGGAAAAGCAAGGGGCTGTTACGTTGTAACAGCCCCTTGCTTTTCCTCCCTTTAACATCCTATTTAGGGTCTCTAAGTGTCCCGCCTTTTGTCAATTTCTAGGACATCGTTGTAAGCTTTTCCCCTACCAACCTAAGGCCATCCAACCTCTGAGACAACACTTGGGTAGCCTTTGCCTGCTCTTGGGTTATAACATTACTCTGTTCCACATTTTTCTGCACCAGGATCACCGACTCTCGGAACCTATTAAGCATTTCATCGATATTCCGGGCTGACTTGTTACTCTCCTCAGCCAGCTTGCGCACTTCCTCAGCCACCACCGAGAATCCCCGTCCCTGTTCACCTGCACGAGCAGCCTCAATGGCAGCATTTAGTCCCAACAAGTTGGTCTGCTGAGCTACCCGCCGAATAACTTCCAATATCTCAGAAATACCATTCACCTCTTGCGTGGCTGTTTGGGCGATATTGAATGATTCCTGGCTTGAAGCGGCAAGTTCTTCAGAGGATGCAGCTAGTTCCTCTACAAAAGAAGCCGACTGTTCTAATTCCGAATAAAGTTCAGATAACACCTGCTCGAAACGGCGCCTTTTCTCCCGTTCCCTTTCCCGCTCTCGCTCCTGAGCCTGAGCTATTTTCAATGCCTCGTTTATAGCCCGCTTCACTGCCAACAATCCTGATTCCAGGAGGTCCACTTTATAACCACGTTCCTTGGCCGCCGTGTAACCGCCTTTGTCTCCCGTAATGGCATTAACCCCTATTTGACTCAACTGCTCTAGT